>JBAVOL010000074.1:0-18596 GCA_049692035.1 Rhizomicrobium sp. | reverse complement strand
GTCTACATGTTGCGGCGATATTTCCCCCCCACCTCGAATAGCGCCTGGCTGATCTGGCCGAGCGAGCAACACCGCACTGCATCCATCAGGACGGCAAACAAATTCTCGTTCGCCATCGCGGCCCGGCGCAGGCGTTCGAGCATTGCCGGCGCCTCGTCGGCATGACGGTCCTGGAACGCACGCAGCCGCTTGATCTGGCCCTGTTTTTCCGCGTCGGTCGAACGCTGGAGCGCGACGGGGGTTTCGCTGTCGGGTTTTGGGCTAAGGAAAGTGTTGACACCAATGATCGGCAGGGTGCCGTCATCCTTCATGCGTTCGTAATAGAGGCTCTCCTCCTGGATCTTGCCGCGCTGATAGCCGGTCTCCATGGCGCCCAGCACGCCGCCGCGCTCCGCGATCCGTTCGAACTCCTTGAGCACCGCTTCTTCGACCAGATCGGTCAATTCGTCGAGGATGAAAGCGCCCTGGTTCGGGTTCTCGTTCTTCGCCAGCCCCCATTCGCGGTTGATGATCAACTGGATTGCCACCGCCCGGCGCACCGAATTTTCCGTGGGCGTGGTGAGTGCCTCGTCGAAGGCGTTGGTGTGCAGGCTGTTGCAATTGTCGTAGATGGCGATCAGCGCCTGCAGTGTCGTGCGGATGTCGTTGAAATCGATCTCCTGGGCGTGCAGCGAGCGCCCCGAGGTCTGAATGTGATATTTGAGCTTCTGCGAGCGTTCGTTGCCGCCATATTTGAAGCGCATGGCAACGGCCCAGATGCGCCGCGCGACGCGTCCGATCACCGAATATTCCGGATCCATGCCGTTGGAGAAAAAGAACGAGAGGTTGGGCGCGAAATCGTCGATATGCATCCCGCGCGCCAGATACGACTCCACATAGGTAAAGCCGTTGGCGAGGGTAAAGGCCAATTGCGAAATCGGGTTCGCCCCGGCCTCGGCAATGTGATAGCCCGAAATCGAGACGGAATAGAAATTCCGCACCCGGTGGTGGACGAACCATTCCTGAATGTCGCCCATCAGCTTGAGCGCGAATTCCGTAGAGAAGATGCAGGTGTTCTGCCCCTGATCTTCCTTCAGGATGTCGGCCTGCACGGTGCCGCGCACCGTTCCGACCGTCCAATCCTGGATCTTCTGGAGTTCCTCCTCCGATGGCGGGCGTCCGTTCTCGGCTTCGAACTTGTCAATCTGCTGGTCGATCGCCGTGTTGAAGAACATCGCCAGCAACATCGGCGCCGGCCCATTGATCGTCATCGAAACCGATGTCGAAGGCGCGCACAGATCGAAACCCGAATAGAGCACCTTCAAATCGTCGAGCGTCGCGATCGAGACGCCGGAATTGCCCACCTTGCCGTAGATATCGGGGCGTTCGTCGGGATCGCGGCCGTAAAGCGTAACCGAATCGAAAGCGGTCGACAGGCGCTTGGCCGGCTGATCCTTCGACAGATAGTGGAAGCGCGCATTGGTCCGGAACGCGTCGCCCTCACCCGCGAACATGCGGGTGGGATCTTCGCCCTCGCGTTTGAACGCAAAAACGCCCGCCGTATAGGGAAAAGTTCCCGGCAGGTTCTCCTTCAGCAGCCAGCGCAGCAATTCGCCGTGATCTTCATAGCGCGGCAGGGACACCTTGGGGATGCGCGTTCCCGAGAGGGTGAGGCTGACTTGCCGCGTGCGAATTTCGCGGTCGCGGATGTTCACCACGAATTCGTCGCCGGAATAGGCTTCGCGAACCGCCGGCCAGCTCTCGATCAATTTACGCGCGCGTTTGTCGATGTGTTCCTCGCGATCGGCGATCAGTGCGTCCAGCGACGCAGCCTCGTCACCGCTCGTCCCCAACATGGCCTTGACGCCGCGAAGTTGCTGCAGTTCGCGGGCCAGCTTCACCTGTGCGTCGAGCGCGCCGTGATAATCGCGCACCGTTTGCGCGATCTCGGCCAGATAGCGCTGGCGCGCCGGCGGCACGATCGCCGATCGCGTCGATGACACTTTGGTCCTGGCGGCCGCGAAACGGCTCGCCGGCAGCGCAAAGCCCCCTTTGACGATCGCATCGCGCAGGCCCAGATAGAGAGACGTGACGCCGTCGTCCTGGAAGTGAGCTGCGATCGTTCCGTACACCGGCATCGCCTCGGGCGCCTGGTCAAACGCCGCACGGTTGCGCTGCACCTGCTTGCGCACATAACCCAGCGCATCGTCGGCGCCCTTGCGGTCGAATTTGTTGATCGCCACGAGATCGGCGAAATCGAGCATCTCGATCTTCTCGAGCTGGCTGGCGGCGCCGAATTCGGGAGTCATGACATAAAGCGATACATCGGCCAGTTCGGTGATCGCCGAATTGCCCTGGCCGATGCCGGGCGTTTCGACGATCGCCAGGTCGAACCCCGCGACACGGCACGCATCGATTGCCGCCGGCAGAAAATCGGGAATCTCGCTCGCCGATTCGCGGGTGGCGACCGAGCGCATGTAGATATGCGCGCCATCGATCGCGTTCATGCGGATACGGTCACCCAGCAACGCGCCGCCGCTCTTGCGCCGCGACGGATCGATGGCGAGCACGGCGATCCGAAAATCGCCCCTGTCCAGACGGAAGCGATGGATCAATTCATCGGTCAATGAAGATTTGCCCGAGCCGCCCGTCCCGGTGACCCCGAGCACCGGCATGGGGGGACGCGTCTTTGCGCTTGCTGCGGCGAGCACACTGGCGTCGACGCGTCCCTGCTCAAGCGCCGTAATGAACCGCGACAGATTCCGGAACCCGGGCGCGCCCAGATCGCCGACGTCAGGTACGCCCAGATCCGCCGGGTCGAAGTCGCAACACTCCAGTATGTCGTCGATCATGCCCTGAAGGCCCATTTGCTGGCCGTCGTGGGGCGCATAGATTCGTTCGACGCCATAGGCGTGCAGTTCGGCGATTTCTTCTGCGGAGATGACGCCGCCGCCGCCGCCGAACACCTTGATCTGGCCGCTGCCGCGTTGGCGCAGCAGGTCGATCATATATTTGAAAAATTCGACGTGACCGCCCTGATACGAACTGACGGCGATACCCTGGACGTCCTCCTGGATCGCCGCGGTCACGATTTCCTCGACCGAATGATCGTGCCCGAGATGGATCACTTCCGCGCCTGAAGCCTGAAGAATGCGGCGCATGATATTGATCGCCGCGTCGTGCCCGTCGAACAGGCTCGTCGCCGTCACAAGGCGTACCTTATGGCGACAATGATAGCCGCCGTTCCGGAAATGCTTCGAACTCACCTTGTCGAGCAACGCGACCTCCTGTAATGACAATTTGTCCTGCGCAAGCGCCTGTCAACGCGTCGCCTGCCGGGTTCGAACGGCTAAGCATAGGCTCCCCATTGCGGGAAGTCTTGTGCCCCCGTTGCTGCGAGCGACGCCTATCCAATTGCAGGTACACCGCGAATATTCGCAAACCCGCGGGGCGAAACTGTCCCGAGATCGTCTGCACGTATTCGACCCGACGCTTGCTCCGTTTCTCCCGAATGGTTAGACCGATAGGAGCGAAAGAGGAATGCCGAAAATGGCTCCGACGCCCGCCTTCCCCGCACTCCGGATGCGCCGCCTGCGGCGCACCGACTGGTGCCGGCGCCTGGTCGCCGAGTCAACACTCACCCCCTCGGATTTCATCTGGCCCCTCTTCGTTACAGACGGCCAGCGCCGACACGAACCCGTATCCTCCATGCCGGGCGTCGAGCGGTTGTCGGTCGACCTTGTGGCTGCGGCGGCAGAGGAAGCGGCCAAGCTCGGGATTTCCGTAGTGGCCCTGTTCCCGTTCACCGATCCGAGCCTCAAAACGCCCGATGGCCGTGAAGCCGTCAATCCAGCCAATCTCGTCTGCAGTGCGGTACGTGAGATCAAGCGTGCCGTACCCGAAATCGGCGTGCTGTGCGACGTGGCGCTCGACCCCTACACCAATCACGGCCATGACGGCGTGCTCATCGACGGCTACGTCGCCAACGACGAGTCTGTCGAAATCCTGACCCGCCAAGCCGTCGTTCAAGCCGAAGCCGGCTGCGACATTATTGCGCCGTCCGACATGATGGACGGCAGGGTCGGTGCCATCCGCACCGCCCTCGATGCCGGCGGTTTCAAGAATGCCCTGATCATGGCCTATGCGGCCAAATATGCGTCGGCGTTCTATGGTCCGTTTCGCGACGCCGTCGGCTCCGCCAAGGCCCTCACCGGCGACAAGCGCACCTATCAGATGGACCCCGCCAATAGCGACGAGGCGCTGCGCGAAGTGGCGCTCGACCTGGCCGAGGGCGCCGACATGGTGATGGTCAAACCCGGCATGCCCTATCTCGACATCTTGCGGCGCGTAAAGGAGACGTTCCAAGTCCCGACCTTCGCGTACCAGGTCTCCGGCGAATATTCGATGCTGACAGCCGCGATTGAACGCGGTTGGCTCGAGCGCGACCGCGTCATCCTCGAAAGTTTGCTGAGCTTCAAGCGCGCCGGTGCCTCGGGTATCCTGACCTATTTCGCGCGCGACGCGGCAAAGCTCCTCCAGCACACCTGAGTTCGACCAGCGCCCGAATTGCGTCGCTGCCGGGTCGCGCGACAGCGCTATTTCTGGGCGAGCGTCAACAGGCTGCGCAGCAGAATCTCCGCCCGCGATGGCAGGACGTCGAGGCCCGATCGACGCTGTCCGAGGTCGATGACGTTTTCGAGGACCAGCATGGCCAGCCCATGGATCGCGGCCCACACTGCCAGGCCGAGTGCCGTGTCGCCGAGCGCCGTTCCGATTTCGCCGCTGATCGCATCGGCGGCCGCAGCCAGCTCCGGAAAACTGTCCCTGTTCGGCAATTGGGCGCCGAACATCAGCCGCGCCAGGGCCGGTCGCCGTGCGACGAAACGCATATAGGCAGCGCCGATATCGGGGATACGATCCGTGACGAGTCCGGGCCCGGCGCCCGCCGTTGCAATTTCGGACTGCAGCTCCGCGAACCCCTCGGCCGCAAGTTCAACCAGCAACGTCTCGTGGTTCTGAAAATGGCGATAGGGCGCAGCGTGGCTCACGCCGGCGCGCCGCGCGACGGCACGCAACGAAAGCCCGGCCAAACCCTCCTCTTCCAGAATGGTGCGCGCAGCGTTGCGCAGGGCATTGCGCAAATCGCCGTGGTGATAGGCGCGAACGGGAACGGTTTCATTCATGCGATGCCTACTCCAGGATTTCCAAATCGCGCGGGTCCGGCGGTGCCGTAGGCTTTCGCATCAGATATATCAGAGCGAGCACGGGCAGACAGATCACGAACATGAACAGAAAATCGTTGGCATATGCAATCACCTGGGCGTTCCAGTCGATGACGGAGTTGAGTTGGCTCAAGCCGGAGGGCATCTGCAGGTTCCACAGCATGCTTGGGGCGTTTTGAGCCAGGTTGCGGTTGAACGGATTGGCATGATCGGCAAGCTGTGCATGCACAATCTGCGTACTCGACGCCAGGAACGTCGTCGTGATCGAAATGCCTATTGCGCCACCCACATTGCGAAAAAGGGAGAGCAGGGCCGAACCATCGGTTCTGTAGATCGGATTCAGCGTCGCGAAGCCCAGAAGGCTCATCGGTACAACCACCAGACCCATTCCGAACCCTTGAACGAACGTCGTCGCCATCAGCCACAACGATGGGACAGCAGGCGTCCAACGCGACATTTCCCACATCGAAAACAGCATGAGCGCCGTCCCGGCCGCCATCATGCGGCGCGGATCGCCGCGCAGCGCGATTTGGCCGGCGAAGTACATCGTTATCATCATACCGACACCGCGCGGCGCCATCAGCCACCCTGTCTCCTCCACCGAATAGCCACCCAGAGTCTGCAGATAAGGCGGCAACAGCGCCGTACTCGCAACGGAAACGAAGCCAAGCACGAACATCAGGAGCAAAGTAGAATCCAAATTTCGATCCCGGAATATCTCGCGCGGAATGAACGTCCCTTTCGACGTGATCATGTGGACACAGAACAGATAGAGACCGAGCCCGGCCAGCAGGGCTTCGACAACGATTTCGTTCGAACCGAACCAGTCCTGCGACGAGCCCCGGTCCAGCATCAATTGCAGGGCACCGATGCCGATGGCCAATATCGCGAAACCAAACCAGTCGAATTTGAGCGTCTCGTCGCGATGCGTGTCGCGCAGGAACAACGCAATACCCGCCACTGCGGCTATGCCGATCGGCACATTGATGTAAAAGACCCAGCGCCAGCTGTAGGTGTCGGTCAGGTAACCGCCGAACGTCGGGCCGAGAATCGGTCCCACCATAACGCCCATGCTCCAGATCGCCATGGCCGAGCCGCGCTTTTCCGCGGGATAGAGATCGAGCATGATCGATTGCGACAAAGGCGCCAGCGCCGCGCCGAATGCGCCCTGCAATAGGCGGAACAGAACCATCTGGTCCAGCGTCTGCGCGGCACCGCACATCATCGAGACGATGGTGAATCCGCTGAGGCTTACAATTGCAAGATTCTTGCGGCCGAAACGCGATGCAATCCAGCCGACCGGCGCGGTCATGATCGCGGCGCTAACGATATAGCAGGTTAGCACCCACGTGATCTGGTCGCGCGAAGCGCCAAGGCTGCCCTGCATGTAGGGCAAGGCGACATTGGCGATCGTCGTATCGAGCGCCTGCATCAGCGTGCCCGCCATCGAGCACAGCATTATGATGCGCAACTCGAACTTGCTCTCGTAAGCCTCGTGAGAAAGCCCTAGCGCCCGGGTCATGGTGCCCGCCTGCGATCTTCAGCATTGCACAAATCGCCGTGATGACAGGCACGAACCCGAGCGGCTTCGTTCATGCTGCACCTACTCCATGATCTCGAGGTCGCGCGGATCAGGCGGAGCAGTGGGTTTCCGCATCACGTATACTGCGACGAACGCGGTCGTTCCGATCAAGAATATAAACAGAAAGTCGTTGGCATAGGCGATAAGTTGAGCGTTGCGATCGATGATGGCGTTGAGTTGAGTCGCGCCGAAGGACATTTGCGGATTCCACAACATGCTCGGGGCATTCTGCGCCAGATTGCGGTTGAACGGATTGGCGTATTGTGCGAGCTGCGCATGTACGGTTTGCGTACTCGTGGCGAGGATTGTCGAGGTGATCGATATCCCGATGGCGCTGCCCATGTTGCGCATCAGGTTGGAAATGGCCGCGGCGTCGGTTCTGTACACAGCGGGCAGCGTCGCATAGCCCACCAAATTCATCGGCACGAACAACATGCCGGTCCCCAGCCCCTGGACGAAGGTGGTCGTCATGAGCCATGAAGCTGACACTTCTGGGGTCCAGCGTGACATTTCCCAATTCGCCCACAACATGATTACGACGCCCAGCGCCATAATATGACGCGCGTCGACGCGCATCACGAAGCGTCCGACCAACAGCATCGAGATCGCGCTGCCGACACCTCGTGGCGCCATGAGAAAACCCGTTTGCCGCACGGAATAGCCGCCGAGAGTCTGCAGATAAGGCGGCAAGAGCGCCGTGCTGGCAAAAATGCTGAGAGAGAGCACGAAGATCACAGCGAGGCTCGAGACGAAATTCCGGTCGCTGAACATCCCACGCCGAATGAACGTATCTTTCGACAGAACAAGGTGGACGACGAACAGGTAGAGGCCCAGCCCGGCGAGGACCGCTTCGACGATAACCTCCTGCGAATCGAACCAGCCCAGCGTCGTGCCCCGGTCCAGCATCAATTGCAGAGCGCCGACGCCGATGCCGAGTATCGAGAAACCGAGCCAATCGAATTTGAGCGTCGCGTCGCGATGCGTGTCGCGAAAGAATAATACGATGCCGACCAGGGCAACGGCGCCCAAAGGAAAGTTGACGTAAAAAACCCAGCGCCAGTTGTAGAAATCGGTAAGATAACCGCCGAGCGTCGGTCCGAGAATCGGCGCTACCATGACGCCCAGGCTGAAGATCGCCATCGTCTGGCCGCGCTTATGCGGTGGATAAAGATCCAGCATGATCGATTGCGAAAGAGGCGCCAGCGCTGCGCCGAACACACCTTGCAAGACGCGAAACAGAATCATCTGATCCAGATTCTGCGCTGCGCCGCACAGCATCGATGCAATGGTGAACCCGCCGAGGCTCGCAATGATAACATTCTTGCGGCCGAACCGCGAAGCGATCCAGCCCACCGGCGCCGTCATGATTGCGGCCGCGACAATATAGGATGTGAGCACCCAGGTGACCTGGTCGCGTGACGCCCCGAGGCCGCCCTGCATATAGGGCAACGCGACATTGGCGATCGTCGAATCGAGCGCCTGCATCATCACGCCGATCATCGCGCACGCCGTCACGATGCGCAGCTCGAACGGGCTTTCATAGACGTCGTGAAAAGGCTCGGCCGCGCTGCTCATGGCGTGCGCTTGCGATATTTGCCCTGAACCATCGGTTTCAGTGCCCGAACAGCAACCGATACCAACGACGATGACCCGTATCGATGCTCACATAGGTGCTCATGCCGACGCGGAGCGGCGGATCGTTGCGCTTCAGGTGGAGCTTGATACGCACCGTCAAGCGCTGGGTAACCTTCACCCAATTGCCGCTGGCGTTCTCCGAAGGCAGCACGGAGAAGGCCGAGCCCGTCGCCGGACTGATCGAATCGACCCAGCCCCGCCACGTCCGTCCCGGATAGGTATCGATGTCGACATCCACCGGGTCGCCGGGATGCACACGGGTGATGTCGGTTTCCTTCATGTTCGCCTCGACCCAGATGTTGTTGTCGGAAACGAGGCCGACCGCACTGGTCGTCGACAAGGATGAAAGTGCCGAGATGACAAGCGTGCCCGGCTGGAGGGAATCGACTTCCGTCACCGTGCCGTCGAATGGTGCACGCACGACAGAATGGTCGAGCTGACGTTGTTGTTCGTCGACCTGGGACTTTGCCTGCTGATATTGCGGCAGCGACTCGATCGGAACCGTCAGGCTGCCGCCGAGTTTGGCAAGCTGAACCTGGGCGGTTTCCTGGAGCGAGCTCAACGTGCTTTGCGCCGTGGCGAGGGCGAACCGCGCCTGGTCGACAGTCATTCGCGAAATGCTGTTCACGCGCAGCAGCGCCTCATAACGATCGTAAGTCAGCTGGTCGAGCCGCACTTGGGACTGCTGCGCCGCGATGTCGCGCAGCATGCGCTGGTAGTCGTCCCGCATGGACATGATGGTCAGCCGCGTCTCGTCCAGATTTGCCTTGGCATTGTCGAGCGCGATCTGGAACTGTTCGGGATCGATGCGAAACAGCACCTGCCCCGCCTTGACGTGCTGGCCTTCTTTCACGTCGACTTCCTTGACGAGTCCCGATACGTCGGTCGACACCATCAATTGCCCGGCGTGGACATAGGCATCGTCGGTGCCGACGTAGCGCCCGCCCATAAGCCACAGCACGAGCGAGACGGTCGCGACGACGGCGACGCCGCCGATCATCAGGATGCGGCGCAGCAGCGCCGGATCGGCACGCAGGCGCTCGATAAACTCCCGCACCGGATGCGAGGGCCGCGGAAACGTGCCGGCGTACCCGGATGCGGTATCGGTCTGCATGGCTGACATGGTATTGCCTATCCTTCGGCCACGAGTTGCGGCGCGCACGCCATCCCAGCCGTTATGTTGTTTTTGATCTGAAGAAGCGCGTTGACTAGCAGTTCGCGCGCAGGCTCCGGTACGCCATTGAGTATCTCGTTTGCCAGTTCCTCGCGATAGCGTGCAATTTCATCGAGAAAAGGTTGTGCGGCGGGCAACAGATGCAGCCGGCGAATTCGGCGGTCCATCGGGTCCGGACGGCGCTCCACAAGCCCGCGCGCCTCCAGGCGATCGATCAACCGTCCGACGGTAATGGGTTCGACCTCACAGACCGCCGCCAACTCATTCTGCGACTGTCCGGGGTGGTGCGACAGACGCGCCAGGATGAACCATTGGGCACGCGTCATGCCTTGCGCCCGTGCCCGCTGGTCGAAGCGGGTGCGCATGAGACGCGCCACGTCGTTCAGCAAAATCAGGAGGTCGCGATCAAACGATTGCATTGCAGCATCCAATAAGCTGCGAGAACATAAGCAATGCTATAATAAGCTGCAAGATGATCGAGGAAAAATATTTAGCAGCGTCTTAATTTTCATGGATATCGACGTATTTTCAATGACTTATGATTTCTCCGACCGCTTGACTATTGTACTTGCGTACCCCCTCAAACGGCGCGCCGGCGCTATTGCGACCTGCCTGACTGGTATCGATTTGGCGCCTCTATCCTGTGCGCGGGCGCTTCTTGCGATATTCCATCAATGTCGATTCGATGAATTAAGGATGCATCAAAGACACAGCAAGCCGCTGTCATATCACTGTCATCATTCTGTTTTCCAACCGACACACATCCAGCTTACGACGATACGACCTTGATCAGAGCATCGAGGGGCTGGGGCCGCAGCCTGTGCGGCAGTTAAACGCTCGCGAGCGGGGATTAAAAATGAACATTAAAGCAATTCTATTGGGTACGGCTGCCTGCGCGGTTCTCGCTGCGCCGGCCTTCGCGCAGGAAGTCGCCGCCGCCGATGCGCCAAAGCCGCATCACCATCACCATCAGGCCGCCACGACCGGCAGCGACCGGCTCGACCTTCTCGAGAAGCGCGTCGAGCAGCAGGCCGACGAGATCGACGCGCTGAAGGCGCAGATCAACGGCGCGCCGGCGTCGGGCAACGTTTCTTCGGCCGAATTCGAAGCGCTGCAGAACCAGGTCTATGAGACCCAAGCGGCGGTCAAATCCGCGTCCACGCCCAAGGACAAAAAAATCCACTTCAAGGGCGTCACGGTCACGTTCGGCGGCTTCGCGGCGGCGGAATCGGTGTACCGTTCCGCCAACGAAGAATCCGATATCGGCTCGAACTATACCAAGATTCCGTTCTCCGGTCCGGGATACTCCGGTTCGCCGACATCTCTCAGCAGTTCGGTGTCTGCCGGACACATGGGCGAATTCCGCATGACCGCTCGTCAGAGCCGCATTTCCGGCCTGGCGGAAGGCAATTTCGATGCCGATACGCATTTCACCTATTACGGCGAGTTCGACTTCCTGGGTGCGGCGCAAACTGCCAACTCCGGCGAAAGCAATTCCTACCAGCCGCGTATCCGTAACCTGTACGGTACGGTGGACTGGAGCAATCTGGGCCTCGAATTCCTCTACGGCCAGAGCTGGTCGCTGGTGACCCTGACCGGCAAGGGGATGTCCGAGCGCACTGAAATGGCGCCGCCCACCATTGAAGCACAGTACGTTCCCGGCTTCGACTGGAAGCGCCAACCGCAGCTTCGCATCGTCAAGGATTTCGACGATCAGGTCTGGCTGGGCCTGTCGGTCGAAAACCCGCAAACGAGTTACGGCGGCAACGCCCCCAGCAATGTAGGATTGGTCACTGGCAGTACGGGCGTCGCCGAATTGAGCAACGCCAACACATTTTCGTTCAATCATATTCCGGATGTGATCGGCAAGATCGCCGTCGAGCCGGATATGTTCGACCACAATGTCCATTTGGAAGCATTCGGCATCTACCGGGATTTCTATGACCGCTCTGCCCCCGGCACCACGCCGACGTCGGTAGCCACCGTGGTGAACCGCGACACGGGAGCCGGCGGTGTTGGTGCGGCCGCGTTGATCAAGGTCATTCCGGGCTGGTTCGACCTCCAGGCCGATGGCATGTTTGGTTCGGGCATCGGCAGCTATGGTGCCGGCCAGCTCCCGGATGCGACCTATGGCTACAATGGTCAGCCCAAGGCGCTCAAAGAAAACATGGAAATGGTCGGCGCAACATTGCATGCCACGCACGACTTGGACATCTATGTGTTCGGCGGCCAAGAGCAGGACGATCATAGTTCGTTTGGGTCGAAATATGGCTATGGCAACCCACTCGTCGACAATCGTGGCTGTTACAGCTTTGCCGCAAACTCCAGTAGCGCGTCGACATATGGCTGTACCGCCAACGTCAAGCAGGTCGAGCAGATCACCGCGGGCCTGTGGGACACCGCCTATTCCGGCGATTTCGGCAAGTTCAAGATCGGCTTGCAATATTCCTATACCGAACTCAAAGCCTTTGGGGGTGACGACGCCGGCGGCAGCGCAATGCTAGCTCCGCACACCAAGGACAACATGATCTTCACCAGCTTCCGCTATTATCCGTTCTGAAAAAGGCGGATTTGTTATCAGGAGAAGGGCCCGCGGCAACGCGGGCCCTTTTTCATTTGATGGCTGCGGCCATTTATTACGGAATGGATGCGCCGCGTGACGCCGGAGCGGTTTCAGACTGAGCTTGCGCATATAGGTCGATGTCATGGCGCGCAGTCGCGCATAGGCGCTAAGATAACAGCTGACGTCACCTTCATCACCATGGGGTGGACATCGCCAACTTAAGCGGCCCTCGCGTGATCGGATCGCTTTGCTTTAACAGCGCCCCCCTTCCGCCGCGCTGACGCGCGCCACCTTCCCCCACGAGGGGGGAGGAAGAAAAAGAAGGAAACAGCTCACCACTTTTTCTTTTGCCTTCCCCCCTCGTGGGGGAAGGTGGCGCGCACGAAGTGCGCGGCGGAAGGGGGGCCACACGCAGAACAATAGGGGCGATCACATCGACGAGAGTGTATAAAATTTCATGTATGAAGCAGGCCAAAACGGGTAAACAGTCGAATTCGTGGACGGTCGCCGGCTCCCTTGGCCGGGCTGTGCCGACGTTCAAGCCGTATGGTATCGGGACCGTTACGCGCGCTGGAACAGCTACGGAGAGCTTTGCGTGGTAGAAATCGTCCGCTTGGCGCTGCGCCGGCCGTACACGTCCGTCGTTCTCGCTATCCTCATTCTGATTTTTGGCGTTTTGGCCGCGACGCGAACGGCAACCGACATTTTTCCGGACATCAAGATTCCGGTCATCGCCGTGGTGTGGACCTATCGCGGCCTGCCGCCCGACGATATGGCCGGCCGCGTCATCTATTATTACGAACGCCAGCTCTCCACCGCCGTCAACGATATCGAACACATCGAGAGCCAGTCGCTGACCGGCCTCGGCATCGTGAAAATCTATTTCCGCCCCGGAGTCGACATAAGGACGGCAACGGCACAGGTCACGTCGCTGTCGCAGACCGTCCTCAAGCAGATGCCGCCCGGCATCACGCCGCCCCTCATCCTGAACTACAACGCCTCGACGGTGCCGATCCTTCAACTGGCGCTGTCGAGTCCGAAGCTCACGGAGCAGAAGCTTTTCGATCTCGGGCAAAACTTCATCCGCCCGTCTCTGGCGACCGTGCAAGGTTCGGCGATTCCGACGCCCTATGGCGGCAAGGAGCGGCAGATCCAGATCGATCTCGACCCGCAGGCGCTCCAGGCAAAGGGATTGTCGCCCGAAGACGTGGAAGACGCGATCGCCGCGCAAAACCAGATCATACCGGCCGGCACGACCAAGATCGGCCAATTCGAATACAACGTGAAGCTCAACGACAGCCCGGAAACCGTCGACGAATTGAACGACCTTCCGATCAAGACGGTAAAGGGTACGACCATCTACATACGCGACGTCGCCCATGTGCGCGACGGCTTTCCGCCCCAGCGCAACGAAGTTCGCCTGGATGGCCAGCGCGGGGTGCTGATGACCGTGCTCAAGAGCGGTTCGGCGTCGACGCTCGACATCATCGACGGCGTCAAGTCCATCCTGCCGAAACTCGAAGAAACGCTTCCGCCTTCCCTGCACCTCGCCACGCTGGCCGACCAATCCGTGTTCGTCAAGGCGGCCATTTCCGGCGTGATTCGCGAGGGCGTCATCGCGGCGGCGCTCACCAGCCTGATGATCCTCATATTCCTCGGGAGCTGGCGCTCGACGGTCATCATTGCAACGTCGATTCCGCTCGCCGTGCTGTCGTCCGTCGCCATTCTTTCCGCACTCGGTCAAACGCTGAATATCATGACGCTCGGCGGATTGGCGCTTGCCGTCGGCATTCTTGTCGACGATGCGACGGTCACCATCGAGAACATCAATTACCACCTCGAGCGCGGCAAGACGATTCAGGCCGCAATCCTGGACGGCGCCGAGCAGATCGTCACACCGGCTTTCATTTCCCTGCTGTGCATCTGCATCGCGTTTCTGCCGATGTTCTTTCTGCCGGGCGTTTCGGGTTTCCTGTTTGCGCCGATGGCGGAGGCGGTCGTCTTCGCGATGATCTCGTCTTTCGTTCTTTCGCGCACGCTGGTGCCGGTGATGGCGAATTACCTGCTCGCCGCCCACGGCACGAGGCACAATGTCGATGTGATGCGCAGCCATGATGCCGAAATCGACATGAAGACGACGCGCAATCCGTTTATCTTGGCGCAGCATAATTTCGAGAAAGGCTTCGAGCGGGTCCGAACGGTTTATCAGGATGCCTTAAGTCTTGCGCTGTCGCATCGGCGGACGTTCGTCATCGGCTTCCTGGCTGCGGTCATTTCCTCGTTCGGCCTCGCCTTTTTCCTCGGAGAGATATTTTTCCCGTCCGTCGACACCGGCGAAATCAACCTGCATGTGCGCGCACCGATCGGAACCCGCATCGAGGAAACGGCGGCGCTGTTCGATCATATCGAGGCCAGAATACGCTCTGTCATTCCGGCGGATCAGGTCGACTCCATCGTCGACAATATCGGATTGCCGGTGAGCGGCATCAACCGGGCTTATTCCAACGACGGCGGCGTCGGGCCGGAAGACGGCGACATTCTCATCACTTTGGCCCCGGGGCATGCAGCAACGGCCGGTTACGTCAAGAAACTGCGTGCGGTATTGCCGCGCAGCTTTCCCGGTTCGGGGTTCGCATTCCTGCCCGCCGATATCGTCAGCCAAATTCTGAATTTCGGCGCACCGGCCCCCATCGACGTCATGGTGGCGGGTCCGAACAAGAGCGACAATCAGGCCTATGCGCGCACGTTGATGCGCAGCATCGCGAAAATCCCCGGAACTGCGGATGTCCGGCTGCAGCAATCGTCCCGCTATCCGGAATTCGCGGTCGACGTCGACCGGACGCGCGCCGACGAACTGGGCCTGACCGAACGCGACGTGACCAACAGCCTGGTGGTCAACCTGACCGGCAGCATCCAGGTGGCCCCGGCGTTCTGGCTCAATCCCCGCACCGGCGTTTCCTATTTCATCGTCGCCCAGACGCCGCAGTACCGGATGGATTCGCTTTCCGATCTGGAAAACATGCCGGTGACCGGAACCAATTCTTCGACCCCGCAGATGTTGGGCGCATTGAGCACCATCCGCCGGGACAACAGCGATGCCGTCGTTTCGCACTACGCGATCGAGCCGGCATACGACGTCTATGCGACCACGCAGGGGCGCGATCTCGGAGCGGTTGCCGGCAGCATCCAGCAAGTCCTCGACGCGGCTGCCAAGGACCGTCCCAAAGGCGCAACCGTCACCTTGCGCGGCCAGGTCGATACCATGAACACCGCCTTCTCGGGGCTATTCTTCGGTTTGGCCGAAGCCGTCGTGCTGATATACTTGCTCATCGTGGTGAATTTTCAGTCATGGGCCGATCCGTTCGTGATCATCACCGCGCTACCCGCCGCGTTGGCCGGAATTGTCTGGATGCTGTTCATGACGAATACGCCGCTGAGCGTGCCGGCACTCACCGGCGCCATCATGTGCATGGGCGTCGCGACCGCGAACAGCGTTCTGGTCGTCAGTTTTGCGCGCGATCAGCTGGAAGCGACCGGCGACGCTATCGAAGCGGCTCTCCAGGCCGGCATCACGCGCTTCCGGCCGGTCATCATGACCGCGCTCGCAATGATCATCGGGATGGCGCCGATGGCGCTGGGTCTGGGCGAAGGCGGAGAACAGAACGCGCCGCTGGGCCGGGCAGTGATCGGCGGCCTGCTGTTTGCGACATTTGCGACACTGGTGTTCGTGCCAGTCGTGTTCAGCCTTGTCCATGGCGAACGCAAGGAATCGCCGGTCCCTACCAAAGGTCCGGCCGGCCCGTTGAGCGGAGAAGCTTATGCCCATTGACCGAACACGCTTCACTCCGCAGTTCCTGCGGCGCTTGCGGCTCGCCGGCATCATTGCCGGAGGCGCCGCGCTGGTGATCGTCGTCAGCGGAGTGACGACGCGTCTTTATGCGAGCAGGTCCGTTTCGCATTGGACCGCCGATCAGGCCGTTCCCACCGTCAGCGTCGCCACCCCCTTTCTTTCGAGTGGAGCGGGCACGCTGGTCCTGCCCGGCAAGCTCGCGGCATTTTACAATGCGCCGATCTATGCCCGCGTTCCGGGCTATCTGCACATCTGGTACAAGGACATCGGCGCCCAGGTTCATAAGGGCGACGTTCTCGCCGTCATCGATACGCCCGAGCTGGATCAGCAGATCGAACAGGCAAGAGCGGATTTGGCGAACGCAATCGCGGCCCAGCGATTGTCGCAATCGACAGCCAAACGTTGGAGCAGCCTGTTGACGCTCGACGCCGTATCCAAACAGGAGGCCGAGGAAAAATCCAGCGACCTTGCGGCAAAGACTGCGCTTGTTGCCGCGGCGAGGGCCGATCTCGACCGGTTGACCGATCTCAAGAGTTTCGCTCGCATTACCGCGCCCTTCGACGGCACGGTGACGAGCCGATCGGTCGACATCGGTGCGCTGATCAATGCGGGAGCCGAATCATCCGGTGCGCCGCTGTTCGCGGTTGCCGATCTTCACCGCATCCGGATCTATGTGAGCGTTCCGCAAAACTATTCGGCGGAGATACAGCCCGGGCTGACCGCGACGCTGACATTGCCCCAATATCCCGGCCGGACATTCGCGGCGACGCTGGACTCGACCTCCAATGCCATCGGCGAACAATCCAACGCACTGCTCGTCGAACTTCTGGCCGACAATCCCGACGGCATGCTCAAGCCCGGCGATTATGCGCAGGTCGCCATGCATCTGCCGCAGGCCAAAAATATCCTCAGCGTTCCTGCCTCGGCGCTGATTTTCGACCGGCACGGACTGCAGATCGCCACTGTATTGCCTGATGACCATGTCGCGATGAAGTCGATTACGATTGCGCAGGATCTCGGCGCCAGTGTCGAGGTGAGCAGCGGACTCGGACCACATGATCGCGTCATCGACAATCCGCCGGATTCGATCATGGACGGCGATCTCGTGCGGCCCCAACAATCCGTTGCGACAGCGGCCCAATGAAACGCCTCCCCTCGCCTGCTCTCCTCACCGTGATGTTGGTGGCGCTGCAATTGGGCGCCTGCTCGTTGGCACCCGACTATCAGGTGCCGCTCACGCCCAAGCCGATCGCCTATAAGGAAACCGGGGCATGGACGACGGCAACGCCGCAGGACGCACTGTCCAAAGGCGCATGGTGGCATCTCTACGACGACAGCACGCTGGACGCATTGGAGAGCCGCGTCGATTCCGACAATCCAACGCTTGCCGCCGCAGTCTCGCGCTACGATGAAGCGCGCGCCTATGTCGCCGAAGCCGAGTCGGCCTATTACCCCCTCGTCGGCACGGACGATAGTTTCACGCGCAACCGGCAATCCGATAATCGTCCGCTGCGCGGTTCGAACCAGCCCGATTTTTATGGCGCCAATACGGTCGGCGTGGGGGTCGATTACGAGTTCGATATCTGGGGCAGCATCCGCAATACGGTTGCGGCGGGAAAGGCCCAGGCCCAGGCACAGGCCGCCTTGTTGGAATTCGTGCGGTTGAGTCTGGAGACAAATCTGGCCAGTGCCTATTTCAATCTCAGAGATGCCGACGCGCAGACGCACCTCCTGACCGAGACGGTGGCCGCTTACGGACGCGCACTGACCATGACCCAACAGCGCCACAGCATCGGCATCGCCTCGGGGCTCGACGTCGGGCGCGCACAAACGCAGCTGTCGGACGCACGCGCGCAATTGTCGGAAGCCGAAGCGCAGCGCGCGCTCTACGAGCACGCGATCGCAAGTCTCGTCGGTGAGAGCGCCACGACATTCTCGATCGCCCCGGCGGTCCTCGACCTGAAAATTCCGAACGTGCCGACAGGCATTCCTTCCGGTCTTCTGCAGCGGCGGCCGGATATCGCCGCGGCCGAGCGGCAGGTCGCCGCTGCCAACGCCGAAATCGGTGTCGCCCGGGCGGCATTCTATCCCACGATTACATTAGATGCGTCGGGCGGCTTTCAAAACACCGGTGGGGCAAATCTCATCAGCGCGCCCAACCTTTTCTGGTCGCTTGGTCCCAGTCTCGCAATGACCTTATTCGATGCCGGCGCGCATCAGGCGCAGCTGGACATCGCCAAGGCCGAAAAGAACGAGGCGGCGAATCAATATCGCGCGCAAGTGCTGCAGGCGTTTCAGGATGTCGAAGACAATCTCGCCCTGCTCAATCATTTGTCGAAGGCCGCGGTGGACCAGTCCGACGCCGTGCAGGCGGCCGACCGAACCGAAGAGCTTTCTCTGGCCCGCTATCAACTCGGCGCCGTCAACTATCTCGACGTCGTCACGGCACAGACGGCCGCGTTAGGCGCACAATTGGGAGCGCTCGATATCAACACCCGTCGTCTGCGGGCTTCCGTGCGACTCATCGAGGCATTGGGCGGCGGGTGGTCGACGGCGGATTTGCCCGATGTCGACAATCCATCCGACATGGC
>JBAVOL010000073.1:0-57500 GCA_049692035.1 Rhizomicrobium sp. | reverse complement strand
GAGTCCATATCGACGGCGCGGTTTGGCACCTCGATGTCGGCTCATCACATCCTGGGGCTGGAGCAGGTCCCAAGGGTATGGCTGTTCGCCATTTAAAGTGGTACGTGAGCTGGGTTTAGAACGTCGTGAGACAGTTCGGTCCCTATCTGCCGTGGGTGTTCGAAACTTGAGAGGACCCGTTCCTAGTACGAGAGGACCGGAATGGACGCACCTCTGGTGGACCGGTTGTGGCGCCAGCCGCATTGCCGGGTAGCTATGTGCGGACGAGATAACCGCTGAAAGCATCTAAGCGGGAAACTCACCTCAAAACCAGGTTTCGCTTGAGAGCCGTGGAAGACGACCACGTCGATAGGCCAGGTGTGTAAGCGCAGCAATGCGTTGAGCTTACTGGTCCTAATCGCTCGATTGGCTTGATCGCCAAAGCACCGTTCCATGTCTGGAAACAAGGCCAGGCAAGGCGCACGAATTAGCTGTCGTGCGTACATGCAAACAGTTTGAGTGTTGTGCGAGCAGAATACCGAGACAGAAGATGGGGATCGAAAGCGCCCTTATTCTTTTGAGACCTGTATTCTGTATTCCGTCCTTTGCCGACCTGGTGGTCATAGCGGGGGAATTCCACCCGATCCCATTCCGAACTCGGCCGTTAAAGCCCCCAGCGCCTATGGTACTGCGGCCCAAGCCGCGGGAGAGTCGGTCGCCGCCAGGTCTGCAAAGGACGTAGCGCCAAACAAACCCCGCCCTCACACACGAAAAAAGCCCCGCTTCCGGTTTCGGAGGCGGGGCTTTTTGCGTTTATCCCGCGAGAAATCTTTCCAGCTTGTCGAAACTCTCGCTCCAACCCTGATGCATGCCGTCCAGCATGGCCTGTACATGGGCGCCTTGGCCCGCGGCGCGAGTCTGCATCGTCATTCTTGTCTTGCTGCCGAATTCTTCGAAGGTAACGGTCGTGAGGCCTTCGAGAACGATATTGTCCTCGGCATCGAGCGCGTTGTTGGTGAACACCAGCCGCGATGGCCTTACCACCTCGATATATTCGCCGCCGCAGGGATGATCGCGCCCCATGATCGCGGCCACTTCGTCGTTGGCGCGCATCACAATATGATATTTGCCGCCGGGCCGCGCATCCGCCTCACAGAGGGGATTGGTGAAGGCGCTGGGTCCCCACCATGCCGCCAGATGTTTCGGATTGGTCCAGGCCTCGAACACCAGCTCGCGTGGCGCATCGAATATCCGCGTGATGGTGATTTCGCGGCTATGTGTTTGTTCGCTCATCGTCCTTGTGCCTTTCAATTTTTTCGTCGACAGACGCGACCAACTTGTCCATCAGAAAATTGGTACCGCGTTCGCGCTCGCCGCCATCGTCATATCCGTCGAGAAACGCGCCCTGCTCGGTGACGGTCATCCTCGTGCCTTTGGCGGCTTCTTCGAATTCGACGGTGGCGAGCGAGACGGAAATCCTTTTGCCGTCAATATGCATGTCGTAGACGTACACAATGCGCGCATTGGGCACGATGTCCCAGTATTGTGCCTTGAAATCGGACGTATGGCCGTCGGGCCAGGTGCCTTTGGACCGATCGCATCCGCCGACGTAAAAATTGTGCTCGCGCACGACGTCTTTCCAGTCGACTGGTGGCGAAAACCAGCGCGCCTTGGCGTCGCGCGATGCCCAGGCTTCGAAGACCATCGCCACCGGCGCGGCGAATGTCCGCTCGATCGTGAAAGTGGCGTGCTGTGTGTTTCTCATCACCATTGCCTTTTCTCCTGAATGTAACGCGAGATCACACGCGCTTCCGGCGCGCGCGCTTTTTTGGTTTGCTTTGCAATTCCTTCAGATAGACGTCCAATCGGTCGAAGCGCTCCTCCCACAGGCGGCGGTAGCGCTCCAGCCAGTCGTCGACATCCTTCAACGCGCCGGCCTCGATGCGGCAGGGACGCCACTGCGCCTCGCGCCCGCGTGTGATCAGGCCCGCCTGCTCCAGCACTTTGAGGTGCTTGGAAACACCGGGCAGGCTCATGTCGAACGGCTCGGCGAGTTCGCCGACCGATGCTTCACCCAGCGCCAGCCGCGCCAGAATAGCGCGCCGCGTGGGATCGGCGAGGGCGGCGAATTTGATGCTGAGGCGATCCGTCTGCATAATATAACCTATAAGTTAAATAACTAATCGGTGAAATACGCGACTGGCCGGCGCCCGTCAAGCGGCAAAAATTTGCGGCAGCGATATCTGATTGAATTTTGTTGCGTTGCAACAAATGATCGTTGCTGTTGCAGATTGTCCGGCGCAGGCGCAGAATCTCGTGCGTCTATCTGGGAGGATAGCCATGGGAGACGTCATGAAAGGATTTGAAGCCGGTGTCGTCGCCACCGTCTTCATCTCGATTGTACTTGTCGTCCAGCAATCGCTGGGAATTATGCCCAATTTCAACTTGATTGGCTTGCTGCTGCGTTCGGCGGGGTCGTCGGGCGATCTGTTGCTCGGCTGGATGCTCCACTTCGTCATCGGTGCTGGGCTCTATGGTCCGGGGTTTGCGGTCTTCAGCCCGCATCTTCCGGGGCCGCATTGGCTGCGCGGCGCGACATTCGGTGTGCTGGCTTGGCTGGCGATGATGATCGCCTTCCTGCCATCGGCGGGTTTGCCGATGTTTGCGGCAGGCATGGGGTTGTCGATCCCACTGTTCACGCTTGGGCTGCACCTCGTTTTCGGGTTGGTCCTGGGTGAAAGCTATCATCTGCTGCTTCACTTCCTGCCAAGCGAAGTGGATGAGAACGCGTAAGGGCCGATAGGGCCGCGTGGAGGGGCATGATCTAGCGCGCGATTGTCGCGCGGAGGTGGAATATTGTTCGATAATGGATGCCCCCGATCACGCTTTGCAGTGCGCCGGGCGTGGGAGTGGATGTCTTGCGCACGACTTTCCTTGATGGGGTCCCCGATGATTGCCTATGATGCCCGGGCGACGCGCAATGTAATGGCAGTGCGGCCTTGAGCGGCCCGGCGTCGGCCATCAAAATCGCAGAGGGACGGTAGATTGGGTCTGCGCAGGAAATTCCTCGTGGCCTTTGGTGTTTTCGGTTTGGCGGGCCTCGCCGCCTGCGCCAGTCCGGCTCCTGCCATGCGCGACGAACGCACGGCCGTCATTTCCGGCCGAGAGACTGTGGGAGATGCGCCTGCGGACGCAGTTCAGAAGGCTTTGGTCCTCGCCGCTCAGATCACGGTCGACCATGGTTTTCGCTATTTCCGTATCGTCGGTTCGGCCGACCAATCGCCAACCGACCGCGCGATACGGCCGGGCGCCGATGTGACCATCAAGGTTTTCCACGATGGGGAAACCAGCACGAGGGTCGCGGGGATATGGGACGCCGAAGCCCTCCTCACGACCGGCCCGCAAAGCCTGACAGGGCTCGCAAATGCCGCGACGCCGATGCAATCCTCACCCCCTCCGACACCGAACGCACGCGCTCAACCTGCGCCGCCGGTGCCCCGCTGTACGGCCTATGGCTGCGATTGGTAACGCCGTCCCGGGATTGGCGGGCGAACACCTCCGTCAATCATTGGCAAGGTAGGAAACGATCGCTTCGATCTCGCTGTCGGTCATTTCCTTGGTGTTGGCGTGCATGACGTCGCTGGGGCGCAGCAGCGTGCGAAAAGCCTCCAACTGGCTCTTCAAATAATCCGCGTGCTGCCCAGCGATTCGAGGAATCACGCTGTTGCCGTCGCCGTGTGCGCCGTGACAGGTGGCGCAAGGCGGTATATCGCGCGTTTCGACGCCATTCATGAAAATCTTCTCGCCCTGTGCGGCGAGCTCGCCACCCTTCTGGGGTTCGGTCGGCTTTTGGCTAGCAAAATATTTCGCGATTGCCGCAATGATGGAATCGTCGAGCTGCGACGCCATTCCCCACATATAGGCCCGTGCATGCGGGTCATCGCGGCTGTGGTCGTGAAATTGCTTGAGTTCCGCGATGATATAATCCGCCTGCTGCCCATTGAGCCGCGGAAACGTGGCCACAACGCTGTTGCCGATCGGCCCATGACATGTCTGGCAAGCCGTTTCGATCTTGACGCGCGCAGCTTCGGCTGCGGCTTGATCCCCGGTGTCGTCCGCCAAAGCCAGCGGCGCAACCAGGCACAGGCTCAATGTCGAAACGATCACTGTGATGCTTTTCATCGCTTTTCTCTCCTCGCCGATCGCTGCGCGATGCCTAGAAGGCAAGCCATAAATACGCGTAGAGCAGGTTGTTGTCCGAGGCATTGCGCCCGGCGCCGTCATAATTCGTCGTCGCGCCGTTGAACTTGAAGAAAGCGGTATATTGCAGTCCCAGTTTGACGTTGAGCCACGGCAAATAATCGACCTCGACGTTCCCCCAACTACTATCAGGTTTGCCGTTGGCGGAGTTGATCGGAGGGGTCGGGGAACTCGAATTATAATAGGTAAAATCTCTCGATCCGGCCAAACCGAAGAGGCCGAGCGTGGCGCCGAGCTTGCGGTGCCAGAAATAGCTGCCGACGAGACTTGCGGTGTCGATATGGTCGCGCGAATTGTCCGCATTCGGCGGAACCGCGCTGAAACTGGCGTTCAGATTCTGATTCTCGTGAATCCACGATCCGGTGACGGTCAGTTGCGTGTCGTCATCGATGTATTGGTATTGGCTGTCCAGGCCGACATCGAGAAAACGGTCGGTCGGTCCATGTTGCAACGAGACGTTGATGGCGTTGCCGCCTGGTGTAGTCGGATTTTCGAGATTGGCCGCAAGCCCGAAAGTTCCGACCTCCCAGGAATTGCTGCCCCAATCGTCCTCGTAGGCGAGCCGCCAATAGGGCGCAACACCGGAGATGACGTTGTTGTTCGCGCTGCCGTTTTGCGCGACCGAGGCGCCTTGGAGCGCGGAGCGGTAGACACCCGCCTCGGCGTAAACTGATTGATCGATATAGGTGTAGGCGGAGAGGCCGGCGACCTCCTGCGCCAGGGGGCCCTCGATTTGGGCTGCGGCGGCCGGGCTCTGCATCGCCGGCGAAGTGAAGAAGGGCTGGCTCCAGGCCGGCGTACTGTTCCACAGGTCCTGCACGGTCGGGTTGTTGTTGAGGCTGAGCCCGTAGATCACATTGTGCCCGTCGAATTTCGCAATGTCGGCGAAGCGGATATCGGTGTTGTCCATACCGATCGTGCCGCTCTGGTCGTCATAGGTCACCTGGATGTAGGCACCGACATTGTCCGAGATGTGGCCCGCATAGAAGATGCTGAGCTGCTGCGGAAAATCGGTCGAGCTCTTGCTGGAATTGGAATCGTTGGCCTTGGCCGCTTCGCTCGTGGACGCAACGACCATCATCGAAACGGGCGGCAGATCGCTCAACGACAGCGTGCTTTGCTTCTCGCGGTTGATGTCCTCGACCTTGAGGGTGTTGAAGAGTGTGTAGCCGCTCGCCTTGAAGGTGCGGCCGAACGGGGTCAATTGCGGAAAGACCGTATGGCAGGCCTCGCAGGCCAGGCCCGTCTGGCGCGCATAGCTCGGAACGGCGTTGGCCGTTTCTGGAAATAGGTACATCGCCGCTGCCACCCAAAGACTCGCCGCGATCTTCGCGACAATACGTTTCCAATGCCCGCACTCGGCCATACGCCCCCCCACTGATTTCCCGGCCCGATCCAGGATCCGCGCCCCTGTAGCGCGAGAACCGACCTATCGACCCGGCGACGAATCAGGCTACCCGATATCCTACGAAATTAAATCCTTGGCCGACTTTCACCAAGTCGAATTTTTGGTCGTTTCGCGCCGAATGTCTTTGATCCATGATAGAAATTGCGCCGCGGGAATGTGTTCTCTAACGGCTTCCCGTGCTGGCGGGAGGCCGAAGTTCCACCTCGTTTGAGATCGTCCAAGGAGCCGAAAAATGTCCAATGAGATTAAGTCGTTGTCGGAGAATACGGAAAGTCAGGCGGGCGTTTCGCGCCGTGAATTGCTGCGCGGTGCCGCGGTCGCAGCCGGCGGTGCCGCGGTCCTGATCGGAACGGCGATGCCGGCGCAGGCCAAAATGGCGCAGAAAGCGGCCGGCTATCAGGATAAGCCGAACGGCGACAAGAGCTGTTCGTCCTGTGCGTTCTTCAAACCCCCGTCATCCTGCAGCCTCGTCGACGGGACGATCAGCCCCAATGGCTATTGCCGTTTCTACTCGAAGAAGAGCTGACGCAAGACCGGCCGCAATGACGAGCGGCGCCCATGCGCCGTTCGTCATTCGACATCCGTCACTCGTCACGTTGCCACGTTACCGTTCGTCCCAGCAGCGATATTCCGATATAGCCCCGCACCAGAAGTGTCCTGCCGCCGTCGGCGAGGCGTAGCTCGGATCTGTAAATATATCCCGACCGCGGATCGAGAATCGTTCCGCCGCCCCATTTCTCGCCGTCGCGCTTGAAGCCCTTGAGAATGGTCATGCCGAGAACGCGCTGATTCTTCTCCGGTCCGTCGCATCTGGCGCAGACGGGATCCACGGGATCGCCGGCGAGGGGAATGATCTTGACGATTCTTCCGACAAGCGCATCGCCCGCCTGCGTGATCTCGACAAGCCCGCTTTCGGCCCCCGTCTTGTCGTCGATGGTGCGCCAGCGGCCGATCGGCGAAGGCTCCGCCGCGAAGGCGACCGTTGCCGTTATCGCGGCGAGGATGGCGAGCGCGAGATACAGAGCCTTGGGCGAATGCGGGAAACAGGGCTTCATGGTTGCGGCGCTTCGAAAAAATGAAATCGAAATCTTGAAATCCGATATTTTCGCCCGTTTTTCAAGAAGCAAGAAATGCCGGGCGGGCCCAGAAGTGTGCCGGCGCGTCAGGTCGACAACGCCGGCAGCGAACGCAAGCACGCTATAAGCGAGCAGTGCCGACTTGGCCCCTGCAGTGCCTGAAACCGGCGCGGGGTCCAAACGCCACATAGATCTCGGTCGCCGCCGACGGCGCGACTACGAAACCCGCATCGATGTTTCCGAGGGCATGATCCATGTCGCCCTCGGCACCCTCCTTTTCAGACGCATTGCTCATTGAGCCAATTTTCAAACGGACTCTTGTGCCGAGGCGATGGTGGCCGCGGCGCTGATCCGCGCCTCGGCGGGTGCCGACAAGGAGCCCGAAGGCGTTGTCCGCCTGACGGCCAGCCAGTTCATCGGCGTGGAGGTGCTGCCGGCTATTCTGACCGCGTTTCGTGAGGCCCATCCGAAAATTGTCATCGAACTCTCGCTCTCCAACCTCAACCAGGACCTCCTGCGGCGCGACGCCGATATCGCCGTGCGCATTGCAAGGCCCACCCAAGGGGCGTCCTGGCGGGCCGAAAGCCGGCAAAAATCGGGTCTGCGAAGGGGTAGACAGCGCCGCCATCCTGGCCTATATCCGCCCACCTTTCGCCGGGGCTCGCATTGAGAGCCCGCCCGAAAGTGTCGCGGGGTGGAGCAGCCCGGTAGCTCGTCAGGCTCATAACCTGAAGGTCATAGGTTCAAATCCTATCCCCGCAACCAATTCATGCAATATAATCAAAAACTTACTTACAGACCCCTGTGAAAAGAGGGGGAACTCTCCAAACGCTTACGGAGCGTCAAGGGCTGTCACTGTAAGTCGCTGCAGGGCAAACTTGCTCCCTTCATCGTTCCGCCAGTGTGAACGATGCATCGATGCCGCCTAGTAGGTGTTTTCGAGGACCTTTCCGCCCGTTCCGTTGTTCTCGAACCGGCCCAAGCCATAGTCGCCCTTGATTGTGGTACGCTGCATTGTCCGCCCGAAGCTCGGATCGTTACCCGTAACCGTGTGAAGCATCCGGGTGTTGTCCCAGATCAGCATGTCGGTGAGCTTCCAGCGGTGATAGTAGCTCTGCGTCTTGGCGATTTCATTGATCGTCTGGCAGACTTCTTCGAGCAAAGCATCGCCTTCAGGATTTTCCTCGCCCGCAATGCCTTCGGCCATCCAAGGCGACACATGCAGCACCTTCTCGCCGGTCTTGCGTGTCCACACCGCTGGGTGCAGCGCCCGTGGCATGGACTTGACGTCTGCCATGATGGCACGCGCAGCCGGCTTCTCGATGACTTCGACAAAGTCCTTCGGCATGCCGAAGCGGTTGTTCTTGTAGACCAGATTGAGCGTGTAGATCACATCCTTGCCCTCGATGCGTTCAAGCAGATTCTTGGGAAAGGCCTTGTAGAGCGCGATACCGTCGGCAAAGCCGGTCAGCCCGCCGTCGGGCGCGATTTCCGTGGCGCGCAATATGCCCGCAAGGTTCAGTTCGTTGTTGTAGCAATGGTCGAAATGCCACGGCAGCCAGTGCGAAAGGCGCTTGCCGCCGATCTCCACGACGCCCCCTTCATTTGCCTTGTGGCGGATTTCCACCACGCCTGGCTTGTTGTCCTTATCCACGCGGGTGACGCGCGCGACAGGGTGTTCCTTCATGGGGCCGAAGACATTGCTGAGCGCGATCTGCATCTCATTGGTCGGCTCGACGTCCTCGAACACGATCATACCGAATTTCTGGAACGCATCGTTGACCTCGTCGCGGACCGCCTGGTCCTCGAGGGTCTCCCGCATAACCCCGCGAATCCGCACGCCGAAGGGCAGCCTGTCCTGCAACGGGGTGATATCCATCTTTCCCATGAGCCATTCCTCCTCAATCTCTCGTCAGTCAAAGCCGGGACGTTTCCTCGTGTGCTGTTCCCGGCTTCTGTCTTCTCCCGGTTCAGACGCTTCCACGCCGCCTCGATCAGCGGCACCTTTTTGGCGGCATCAGCGACCAAGCGATTGACCAACGCGCATCCAGCCGAGCCCGCACCAACACGACGCAGTCAAAATCGACCCTGACGCCCGCGTTCCCCTTCCCGGTTCCACTGGCGTCGCAATCCGACATTGGCACCTCATTCGTTTTTTATTATGCAAGGGGTTCACCTTGAGCCAACCCAATTCGGGTGCGCTCGTCGAACCCTTGCGCGGAGCGACTTTTGGCTACGAATTCCTCACGGAGTGAGGAAATAGACCCTCGTAGCAGCATGGTTCTATTCGGGCCCATCTGCACAGACAAAAGACGACAGTCATTCAGGTGAAGCGAACGTCGTTGCGCACGTTCGACATGCTCGGAAAAGACGTGCGTGTCATCTCAGGCTCGAAGGAAATCGAGAAGATGGGGCGCGAGCATGGGCCACCTTTCAAAGCGGCCGCGACCACGCTCGTTCGGGATCATGGTGCAGTTGTTCCACTCCTGATCCGGCCATGGGGGCTCGATGAGCTGCGAGTGGGGAATGAACTCATGCACCCATTCGCTCGTTCTCCGAGTATGGCTGATGTCGCTCTTGCCGCTGCGAAACACGAGAACAGGCATTTTCAGGCGCGCGAATTCCTCAGCTGTCATGCCGGGAACGGGCGAACTATGGGAATAGGCATAGCCCGCCGCCCATTGTTGCATCTTCTCGATGAAAGCGTCGGGGTCCTGCGCGAGGATGATGTCACGGTTCCTGGGGTTGCGTGCGATCTGATCCGCCCAGCCAGGCAGAGCGGCGACCGCTTCCATCCCGCCTCGCGAGGCCGCCATCGCTGAATCCCCACAATAATAGGCAGCCAGCTGGGCAAGCGAAATTGGCCCACCGCTGATCCACCAGATCGCCAGATGTGACACGACCTCGGGATCGCGCGACGCGGCCAGCAGGGAGATGCGCGAGCCCGCCGAGCCGCCAACCAAGGCGACGCGACCCAGCTCCAGCTTGCGGATAAGCTGGTTCAACACCGTTACATGGAGATCGGACTCGCTTTTCCCGTCGAAGGAGATGTCCGATGCGCCGCAATTCGGACGATCCCACAACAAAACGCGCCGCCCTCCTGCCACCAGAGCCCGCGCCAGTTCAGGCACACCGGGCGTATCCTTTGGATAGCGTCCGCCCGGCGTCAACACTGCGACGGGCGCAACGGGGTCGCCATAGAACTCGTAATCGATGCCGATCCCGGAAATGTCGATGCGCGCCATGCTCCTCCCCTTCTGAATTTCAGATGTCGATCGTGACAGGCTATTCAAACTCGATCCCTAGACAGTCATTTCCAGAATCTTATCACCCGTACCGCCGTTCTCGAAATAACCAAGGCCGTAATCGCCCTTGATGGTCGTGCGTTGCATGCGGCGTCCATATTTCGGATCCATTCCCGTCACGGAATGGAGCATCCGCCAATTGTCCCATATCAGCATGTCGGTCAGGTTCCATTGTGGAAATAGGCCTGCGCCTTCGCATTGATCTCCTGACAGACGGCCTCGAGCAGTGCGTCGCCAATCGTCAACCTCTCATCGAGAGGCTCTCAGACCTCGGAAACAGCTTCCTCGCCATCGAGCGTAAACCTGTGCAGCCGGCGACCGCAATCCAGATCATAGGGCAGCACCCGATGCATGGTACCGGTGTTGTCCCAGATCAGAAGATCGTTCATTTGCCAGCTATGCTGGTAGACATATTGCGGCTGCGTCGCCCACATCATCAGCCGCTGCAGCAATGCGTGGCTCTCGGCTGGATGCATCCCGACGATATGGGAAGCCGACGTGCTCAAGACCAGCGATTTCCGCCCTGATTTGTGTCGCCACACAAGCGGATAGGTCGCGACCGGATAGGTCCGCCACAGTGCAATCTGCTCATCGGTCGCGTCCGGAACCGCCGGCAACATAGACGCCTGCATCGTGTGTACGACCTGCAGTGTCTCCAGAAACGCCTTCTCCGATTCCGGCAAGTCGTCAAAGGCGGCGTAATTGTTGGCGAACTCCGTCTGGCCGCCGCTCGGCGCCAGGATGCGCGGGGTCAGGACCGTAGCGAAAGGCGGAATCCTCTCATACGTCCCGTCCATGTGCCAAAAGAATGTGCCCGGAAAGAATTCGGCGTAAGTGGCGTTCTCCTTCTTGTCCATGGTGACTTTCATCAAACCCTCTTCGCCTTCCTTCTTGACCGAACCCAGCCGCAACTTGCCCAGGGTTTTCGTGAAGGCCCGTTGCTGGTCGTCATCCATATCGATTCCGCGGGTGATGAGAACGCCGCGTTGCACCAGCAGAGCGCGAATTTCGGCACTTACAGAGCCGCTCAGCAGCGTATCCAGATCGGCCTTGATCTCGGTTCCGACGTGCGGTTTCAGATCAACCGTCATCAGCGTCATAGTTATCACTCCTCGCCTATAAACATTGTTTATCCTGAGACAAAATTTCTCGGAATGCGCATCGTTGAAGAATAAGCCTCGAACTCGGCGGTCATTTCAGCGGTATGACCCGCGGAAACAGGTTCCCGGCGACAACTGCGGAACCGTACTTGCGTCGGTGCTCCGACGCTCCGGATAGCTTTTGCAGGTGGCGGCCTCGATCTGAGCCGGCAGCAAGCCACCGCGCGGGATGTTATGGCGGTCCTTCGTGTCCACGAGCCCCGTAAGCCGTCCAACCGCCATGGCCATCCCGTTCCCTCCGCGAGATTGTTGTTGGTCAGTTTATATATTGTCACCCGACTCGTTTCAATAATAAACATGCGATGGCCGCTAACCGCAAATCTGGCTTGCGGTCCAACTCTGTGGATCGTGAGCCCTATATTGATTGTCGCTGGCGGCAAACTCGCCCATGTTTGGGTGACGGGAAGTGCCGCTCCATTCCGTTTTCATCTCCAACTTCAGGACCTTATTGACAGCATGAAACAGCCCGAGACAAAGGCCCGCCGACGGCCAGGCCGGCCAACGCGCAGCAATGAGGAACTGCTCGACAAAGCTCTGGATCTGTTTCTTGAAAAAGGATTCGAGCGCACGAGCATCGACGCGATCACAGCTGCGGCCGGCATGGCGAAGCGCACGGTTTATCTGCGCTATGGCGACAAGATGGTACTCTTCAAGGCAGCGCTCGAGCGCGCCATTAAAGAATGGATCGTGCCGATCGAAAGATTGCGAGCCGCGGAAAGCGATGATCTGGAGGAGACTCTGCTGCGGGTCGGGCATATCCTCGTCGCCAATATCATGAGCCCCGCAGGTCTGCGATTGCTACGGATCACCAACGCCGAATCCGCCAGAATGCCGGAGATCAGCGCATATACTTACCGGCAAGGCACCGCGCCCACACTCGCTTACCTCGCGGACCTGTTTCATCGCCGGATAAGACCGGGCGGCATCTCGATGCAAGACGCCGACGAGGCGGCGTTGGGTTTTCTCTATCTGGTCGTGGGCGGACCAGCCAACATGACCGCCTGGGGCGTCGTTCTCGACGATACGGCGATCGGCAAGCATACACGCTATTGCGTGCGATTGTTCTTACGCGGCCTCCTCCCCCGCGAGCAGGAGGCCGGAACCCCGAAAGACACGCCGCACCAGCGGCACGCCGCGTCGGACGCCGCAAAACGCAAGACCCTCGAGGACGAAAACAGCCGTCTGAAAAAACTGCTGGTAGAGTCGATGCTCGAACTCGCCGTACTCAAAGACAGAATAAACAAAGAATGACATCATTCGCAGAGAGCCGTGAAACTATACTTCGGCAAGCGCTGGCCCATCCGACCTGCCACGGGTAATTTTCTCCTGAAACGATTAGAGGCGGCCTTCGAGACTCACAGCGGTGCTGAAGGAGCGCCGAGGCTGGCGCGAAGACGGCTGACCCGGCCGGCCGGCATGGGGTATCGGAAGCAATGCTGTACAACTGGAAGGCGAAGTATTGCGGCATGCACGTGTCCGAAGCCAAGCGGCTGAAGGCGCTGGAGGACGAGAACGCCAAGCTCAAGAAATTTTTGGCCGATGCGATGCTCGGCAACGCGGCCTTGAACGACCTGTTGTCACAAATCTATGGTCCGCCCTGTCCGTGCAAGGGTCGCAGCAGCGCTGACGATGACCGTCTGCATAAATGTATCTGCGCTCTCGCGAGTGGAGCGCTGTTGCGGCCAGGCCATGAGGAGATACGCGCGCAGTCTCAATCGATTACACCGATGGCACACCCCGATTTTCACCACTCAGGTGGGTGTTATCCGAGGTAACGAACGTTATCCGAATTGATTCTTTTTCATTCCAGATGGCCGAGCCCACATGGGGCGGTATTGAACAGCGTCGATGATTATCATTACAATAGGGACCACGCTGTAACATATGGGTGATGCCGTCTCGGGGAGTTGGATATTTGGATATGAACTGCGAGCCGACACAGACGCCTGACGACATCGATATCCCAGCCATTCGGGAAAAATACCGGCAGGAGCACGACAAGCGCCTTCGCCCGGAAGGCCAGAAGCAGTATGTGTAACCTGTTGGCGAGTTTGCGGACGCTTGCCGATCCGATCCTCACACGCCGGTTCCGACGGTCTGTCCGCCAGAGCAAGTGGCGTCGAACAGTCAGGTCGAATCGGAGAGGATACGGGTGAGGATGAATTCGTGAATCAATTCCTTGGAGAGGTGATTTGCGATGCCAAAATGGAGCGGTTATTTTCTAAAGCATACGAAAACCAACCGGGGCGCGTCTGCGCCCACCCGTTAGAGCGCTATATTCAGGGTAGGAGGATGTCATGAACATACCGGCCAATATAAAGGTTGAAGATCTGGAGGAAGCGCTGACCTATCCGGTCGAGGCCTTCCTTTCCCCGGAATATGCCAGGGCAGAGAGCGAAAGGCTGTGGCCCAAGGTGTGGCAGATGGCCGGCCGTGTCGAGGAAATCCCCGAGGTCGGCGATTACATCACCTATGACATTCTGGATGATTCGATCCTGATCGTCCGCTCCGCGCCCGATACGATCAGGGCCTATTACAATGTCTGCCCGCATCGCGGCCGCCAGCTCGTCGACACGCCCAGCACCGAGAACCGCGTCTGCGGCAGCAAGCAGCGGTTCGTCTGCGGCTTCCATGGCTGGACGTTCAACCTGGAAGGCAAGAACACCTTCATCCTCGACCCGCAGGACTGGAAGGGCGCGCTGAACGAAGAGCGCACGAGTCTGACCCCGGTCAAAGTCGACACCTGGGGCGGCTGGATTTTCATCAACATGGATCCGGACTGCGTGTCGCTGCGCGAATTTCTTGAGCCCGCCGCCAGCATTCTCGATCCCTTCGCGTTCGAGAAGATGCGCTTTAAGTGGCGTCAGTGGGTTATTTACCCAAGCAACTGGAAGACTGCCCTCGAAGCCTTCATGGAGCCCTACCATGTCGCGGGCACGCACACGCAGCTGCTGAAATACGGCGAATATTACGCCTATAGCAAAGCCTACGGCCTGCATGGCGTCAGCGGTTTCGACGAGCGCGATCCCGCACTCAGGAAAACGGGAGGCACCTCCAACACGCGGGCCGGCAAGGGCCTGGATCCCCGTGTCTCGACCTACGAGCTGGCGCGCGAGAACTACGAGACGGTGAACCAGTCCAGCACCACGGAAACGCTGGTCAATGCGGCGAAGCGGCTGGTCGACGAGCTGCCCGAAGGAACCCCGGCGGACGAGGTGATCAAGCACTGGCTCGCGTCAGCCCGGGCCGACGATGCGGCGCGCGGTGTGATCTGGCCGACGATTACGCCGCAGCAGATGTCGGACGCCGGGCTTGCCTGGCACCTCTTTCCCAACCTGTCGATCCTGCAGGGGGTCACCTTCGCCCTGTGCTACCGTTCACGTCCCTATGGCGACGACCCCAACAAGTGCATTTTCGAAGCCTACGCAATCGAGCGCTTCCCGCCAGGCGAGGAGCCGAAGACCGAGTGGGTCTATGCGGAACCGACCGCGGAGAAGTGGGGCCCGGTGCTGGCGCAAGATTTTTCGAACATGAAATGGGTTCAGAAGGGCATGAAATCACGCGGCTTCCGCGGCCCCCTGCCCAATCCGCACCAGGAGCGGAAGGTCACCAACTTCCACCGCAACTTGGCCCGCTACATGGGCACCGGCGCACCACGCCTGCTCAAGTGAACACGTCCCGCCGCCGGCTCCGTTTCCGGCGGCGTACGCAGCGCATGACTGGCGCTCAGTCGCCAAGGGAGAGGACGATCGGTGAAGGTTAATCTTGGGCTCGCATCACACAATTCCAAGGATTGGAAACGTGTTCAGAGCGGAGATTTCAGCCGTCCTCCCGCTACGCCCGGTTACGTGTCCGTCGAAGGAATGCTTGCGCTTGGCGATTTGGCGGAGCCTCTGGGTTTTGACGGAATCTGGGTGCCGGATCATTGCGGTACGCCTTATGGAATGACGCCGAATCCGCTACAGCTGCTGACGTACTTCGCAGCACGAACGCAGCGAGTTAGCCTCGGGACGATGGTCGTTGTCGTCCCCTGGTGGCATCCCGTCCGGTTGGCGCACCAGATCGCTTATCTCGATATTCTCTCGAACGGGCGTTACACAACGATTGGGCTCGGGCGCGGCGTTGCGAAGTCGGAGTTCGACGCCGTTGGAGTGCCACGCGAAGAGAGCAGGCAGCGCTTCAACGAAACGCTCGATATCCTGAAGCTGGCGTTCACCCGGGAGCGGTTCTTCTACGACGGAGAAATCTTCAGGATCCCGGAGACGTCGATCAGGCCACAGCCCAAGAGCCCCGATCTGGCTTCACGCTTCTATGGCTCTTCTTCGACGCGCGACTCCCTGGAGCTCCTTACACGCGAGGGCTTGGTGCCACTGTTCGTCGGCAACAAGCCGATCGAGGAGGCCGGCAAGGACGTGCAGTTCGTGAATACCATCCGGCAGGAAGAGGGACTGCCGCCGTGCCAGCCAAAGAACGTACTGTTCATGTACTGCACGCCCACGGCGGCAGGGGCTGCGAAGTCTGAAGAGTGGATTACGCGCGCCAATCTGGATGTCAACGTTCACTACGGATTTGCGGATGCTTCCAATTTCAAGGGGGTCAAGGGGTATGAATCCTATGCTGCCAGGGAGGCCAGCGCTACGGCCTTGCTCGCTTCGGCCGTAACCGGCAACGCCGATTCCAAGCCGAAAGCTCCCGGATATCATCAGTCGAACCTGATGATCGGCACGCCGGACGAAGTCATCCGGAAGATTAAGGCTGCCCAAGAAGCATGCTCTTTTTCTGAAGCCACGATCATCCCGCAATTTGGCGACATGCCTTACGACGAGGCTGAGAAAAGTTTGAAACTATTCGCCAGGGAGGTTCTGCCCGTCATCCACAAAATGGAAGCGCCGCTGCACGCCGCTGCGCTTCCGGTTGGCGCAATCGCTTGAAGGAGCTAAAATATCGAACTCTCAAGTGAGGCTATATCGTTTGGCCCTGAGGTAGTTGTCCGCAGCGCGAGCGTGGGAACGACCGCCTCCGGAGAATGCCGTTTTATATCGGGATCAAAAGAGACAAATTCTTCGACGACCGATGCTCCAAGCACGTAGAGGCGGGTGCTCGGCGCAAAGAGCGACACACGTAGAACGACGAAAACACCGCCGGATCACAGCAACGACGATCATCATTGCGCGGCGACGGTCGGGGAGACCGGATTAACATCGAGGCCGGAAGCCACGGCATCGTCGACATTCTCTAGCCAGATGAACTCAAGCTGATCGCGCGCTTCCTTTGGAATGTCGTCGTAATCCCGCCGGTTGCGCGCCGGCAACATCACGCGCTTGATGCCCGCCCGCGCGGCAGCCGTGACCTTTTCCTTGATACCGCCAACCGGCAGTACCAGACCGCGCAAACTGATTTCACCTGTCATTGCCGTGTCGTGACGGACGTTGCGTCCGCTCATCAGAGAGGCCAGCGCCATGAACATGGCGACACCGGCGCTCGGGCCGTCCTTGGGCGTGGCACCCGCCGGTACATGTATATGGATGTCGCTCTTTTCGAACCGCGCCGGATCGATGCCCAACGTCGACGCCGAACCCTTGACGACGCTGAGGGCCGCCTGCGCGCTCTCCCGCATCACTTCGCCGAGTTGCCCGGTGAGGATCAGCTTGCCAGTCCCCGGAATGCGCGCGGCTTCGACGAACAGGATGTCGCCGCCTACCGGCGTCCACGCGAGCCCTGTCGCAACCCCCGGAATGCTGGTGCGCAGCGCGATTTCATCTTCGAAGATCGGTGCGCCCAGAATTTCGGCCAGATCGCCGACGCCTATCCGCGCCGGCCCGCCAGCACCTTCCGCGATGCGGACCGCCGCGTGGCGCAACGTTTTACCGATCTGCCGCTCCAGATTGCGTACACCTGCTTCGCGCGTGTAATGGGCGATGATCTCGTGAATCACATCGTCGGCAAGTTCGACCTGGCCGGGCTGCAACCCGTTCGCTTCCATTTGTCGACGGACGAGGTAGCGTTTGGCGATTTCGAATTTCTCGCCCGCCGTGTAACCCGCAAGACTGATGATCTCCATGCGGTCGCGCAACGGTCCCGGCACCGTGTCGAGCACGTTGGCTGTCGTGATGAAGACCACGCGGCTCAAATCGAACGGCACGGCCAGATAGTTGTCGCGGAAAGAGCTGTTCTGTTCGGGATCGAGCACTTCCAGCAGCGCGGCGCTCGGATCGCCCTGGATACCCGCGCCCAGCTTGTCGATCTCGTCCAGCATCATCACGCAATTGCGCGCGCCGGCCTTGCGGATGCCCTGGATGATGTTGCCGGGCAGGGCACCGATATAGGTTCGCCTGTGACCGCGGATTTCCGCCTCGTCGTGGACGCCGCCGAGACTCACGCGGACGAATTTGCGTTGCATGGCGCGCGCGATCGACTGGCCGAGCGAAGTCTTGCCGACGCCGGGCGGTCCGACGAAACAGAGAATGGGCGCTTTGCCTTGCGGTGCCAGTTTGCGCACCGCCAAATATTCGATAATGCGCTGTTTGATCTTGTCGAGGCCGTAGTGATCCTCTTCGAGAATGAGACGTGCCTCTGCAATATCGATCGGCGCTTCCTCGGGGATTGTCCATGGCAGTTCGATCAGCCAGTCGAGATAGGTGCGCACCATGCCGTATTCCGCAGCTGCCTCCGGCATGCGTTCCAGCCGCTTCAGTTCTTTGCGCGCCTGCTCGTCCACCTCCTTGGGCATCTGCGCCTTGGCGATGGCGTCCGTCAGTCCGGCGATCTCGGCCGTCTTGCCTTGGTCACCCCCTTCGCCCAACTGACGCTGGATCGCAGCCATCTGCTCGCGCAGCAGAACTTCGCGCTGCCGTTCGTCGAGCGCTGCCTTGGTCTGCATTCCGATTTCCCGAGATAGACGCAGCACCTCGATTTGATGGGCCAGCAGGCGCGAGACCTTTTCCATTCGCGCGGCAATATCGATAGTTTCGAGAATCTCCTGTTTCTCATCCGGCTTGATGTCCATATAGGCGGCGGCGAGATCGGCCAGTGCAGCCGGCGATTCGATCGACTGAACAGTCGCCATGAGTTCGGCTGGCGCCTGCGGCAGCAATTGCAGCAGTTCAACCGCTTGCTGCCGCAACAGCACGAAGCGTGCCTCGATTTCGGACGATTTTGGTTGGGGCTCAGGAATGTGGATGATCCGCGCAGCCATGAACGGCCAGCCGTCCAGAAACTCGACGATCTGGAATCGTTGATCGCCCTGACACACCAGATGCGTGGTGCCGTCGGGCGCGGTAACATAGCGCGCTATATTGGCCACCGTACCTATGCGGTGCATATCGATCGGCGAAGGGTCTGCCTGTGCAGCGTCGCGCTGCATGAGAATGCCGATCTGCCGCTGCTCGCGGACGGCTTGTTGAGCGCCGGCGACCGAACGCGGGCGCCCGACGGTGACGGGAAACACGGCGCCCGGGAACAGGACGAAATTGCGCACGGGCACGATGATCAGTCCGTCGGGCGGCAAAGGCTTCTGGCCTGACGCCGCACTGCCTTCGTTCGATGCGTCTGCATCTCGCGCTTCAATCATGGCTCGACTCCGCCTTCTGCAATGTGACCAGGAGGCAGCCATCGGTGGAGGATCGGCGCACCGCGCTGTAGCGGCCGCTGGGCAGGGCGATGCGGCGACGGAACTGGCCCTGCGGTAGTTCCAGACGGTGGATTACTGCGGTGCGAAGTTGCAGGGGCAATTGCCGTGTGCCGGACAGGACAAGCGTCGCACCCTCAATGACGGTTTCTACACGATCAAGGTTTACTCCGGGAAGCGCTACAAAAACCAGGACCTCATGGGGGGTCTCCAGAACGTCCACCGGCGGTTCCCATTGCGGAACTCGCGTAGCGCCGCGGCGCGGTTCGAAGAATTGCTGGTGCAAACGCTCCGCTCGCGCCAGCATATCGCAGGCTTCGGACCACATCCATCTCCGGGGAAAGTCATCATCCATTGCGCCACCCTAAACCGGCAGAATTGAAATCAACCAGGTAACGTGCCTGATCGTCAGTTTACTCTAGGCAGTTCGTCGCGCGTACACAATCCGTCGAAGGGGGGTGAAACGCCGAGCTTGAGATTCCCGCTGCACCACAATGAGGCGAATCGAAGGACGGGCCCGATTGCCGGAACGGAAACCGGTGAGACGGTTGTCCGCAAATTCACGCGCAAAGTGCCGTATCTCACGCTTGGCGGTCGACCTGCGAATAAGAAAGATGCTGGCCGGAAAAGAAGCCAGACAAAGGATACGCTTCTATTCGAAAATGGAACAGGCGCCAAGCCGTAAGCCAATCGCCATTTCGCGCTTTCTGTTTTTTGTCTGCTCCCTGTTCGGGGAATTGATAATGATCAATTTCTCCCGCTGCCCAAGGCGTATCTTTATTTTGGGGTGAAAGTGTCAATCGGGAACGAAGGAGAATCAGATGAGCGACAAGCAACTACGACAGGATGTTATCGATGAACTGGAGTTCGAACCGAGCGTCAATGCCGCCCATATAGGAGTCGCGGTCGACGGCGGCGTCGTGACGCTTAGCGGTCATGTTTCAAGCTATGCCGAAAAGCTCGCGGCGGAAGCGGCAACGAGACGCGTGAAGGGCGTACGGGCAATCGCGCAGGAGATCGAGGTTCGTTATCCCGATGAAAGGAAAACGGCCGACGATGATATCGCGAAACGCGCCTTGGATATCATGCAATGGAGCGCGGTCGTGCCTCGCGAAGCCATTCAACTGACGGTTCGTGAAGGCTGGGTGACGCTTTCGGGGCAAGTGGACTGGCAATTCCAGAAGCGCGCGGCGGAGGACGAGATACGCAGGTTGTCCGGGGTCTCCGGAGTGGTCAACAACATCGTGATCAAGCCGCGCGTCCAGCCTGCGGATGTCAAGCGCAAGATCGAAGAAGCACTTCGCCGCAATGCCGACGTCGAGGCACAAGGAATTCAGGTGTCGGTCGTGGATGGCGGCAAGATTACTTTACAAGGCCGAGTGCATGACTGGCATGAGCGCATGACCGCCGAGAACGCCGCCTGGTCCGCTCCCGGCGTCAGCGCCGTCGACGACCGGTTGACGATCGGCTGATCGGTCAAGGTGAGAGAAGCGAGGGGCGATGCCTCTCGCTCTCTCTTTTGGTCGCAATCGATCTCCCTCATCCAATGAGTCTTCTTCTGCTCTATGCTGACGGGTTGGGGATACGAGCCGGGAATTTTTTGAAAACCGCCAGCGAATAATCGTTGACCCCGGTTAGGGCTTTGCCGGCGGCGCAGGGCACAGATCAAGTGTGAGTGCGAGCCCGCTCGTGCTCTGCACGAGATGCGTTCTGAAGGCGGACGATAGCTTTGTCATACGGCCGAACAGGGCCTCGGCCTCGCGTTCGGTGGCAAGGCGAACGCACGCGAATTCGAGAACAACGGGAACAAGCGTCAGTTCCCTGAGCCCGGTCGTATCAGCCTCGATTATGAATACGAACGACCAATCATTGTGCAACTCCGGATCGATGGCGTAGTCGTCGAGGAAGTCGCCGGTATCATGCAGGATCAGCGAGCGCCCATATCGCTCGATACCCTGGAAAAGGTGCGCCGAATGGCCGTAAATGATGTCGATGCCGCGATCCGCCGCCGCCCGCCGGTAAGTCGCGATCGCCCGCGACGGCTGAAACACCATGTTGGGACCGAAATGGGTAGACAGGACAACGAGGTCCGTCCCTTTTTCGCGAGTTTCGGAAATCTGAGCTGCATCTGGAAATGGGGTGCACTCGGATGCTTCGGGATCGACATAGGCAGTACCGGGAAGTTGTGGGCTGGCGGCGAAGGATTGCTCATGATCGACGCAGGCGAACAGTGCAATCTTCAGCGGTCCCGCCGCGAATAGGGCTGGCTGCCGCGCTGCCGTTTCATCGACACCTGCGCCCGCATGCGCAATGCAGGCAGCGTCCAGCAGTTGAAGCATTTCGATAAGACCCGCGGCCTCAAAATCGAGCACATGGTTGTTGGCGAGGCTGACGGCGCGAATATTTCCTGCCTTCAGCACGTCGACGGCGGCCGGATCCGCGCCGAAATGAAAGACCTTTCGTGTTCGCTTCCATTGTTGCTTGTGTCGCGTGATCGCGCATTCGAGATTGGCGATAGTCGCCTCGCAGGACCGAAGCAATGGGCCGACGTCACTCCAGAAGCTCTCCGGCGGACGCCGCTGAAGTTCGCGCGAAACCAGTCGGCCAAGCATCACGTCGCCCACGAAGGCAATACGGATTGGCGGATGCTGCGGCTTCTCACCGGACATAAAGGCCTGCGAGCTTGTTCACCGCGTGCATGTGATCTTGCGCAGGCGATATCACCGCCGTGGACGAGGGGCGCGCGTTGAGCGGCAGATTTTTGATGGAACGCGCGAGCAGCCCGTTGCGGTGCGGGACATACTTGGCGAGGGCACGCCGGTCCGGCTGGATGTAGCGCCGGGGAACCATTTCGCCGTCGTGAAAGGCGCTCGACATAAGCTGCATGGCGTCCTCCCTCCAAAAAAAGATAATCCAGGACCGCCGGGGAGAAACTGATGCGCGTCAACGACGCGCTGGAAAGCCGGCCATTGTCTTGCGAACACCACCGGCAGATGATTATGAACGAAGGACTTCCAAGGATGGAGCGCCCTAATTCCGGATTCCAAGCCCTTGTGCCGGCGATCGTCCCGGAGGCGCCTGCCGATGCCGGCGACGAAAGTGGCAAAGAACGCGGCGGATGACTGCCTTCTCGCGCCGCCGCTGGCAGAGAAGGTGGCATTCCTTCGAAGCGCGGACGCCTATCTCCATGCGGCGGGTACCGTCATCACGGTCGAAACGCATATGTCCTGGGTGTTCCTTGCGGGAAACCGGGCCTATAAGCTGAAGAAGCCCCTTCGACTGCCCTATCTCGACTTTTCTTCGCTGGACAAACGTGAGGCGGCGTGCCGGGCCGAACTCAAGCTTAATCGCCGTCTGGCGCCGGAACTCTATCTTGCCGTAACACCGTTATGCGAAACTTCTCAGGGCTTGAGCCTTGACGGCAAGGGCAGGGTCGTCGACTGGCTGGTCGTCATGCGCAGAGTCGACGGGCGGTTGATGCTCGATGCTGAGATCGCAGCACATTGCGTGGATATGGGGCGCCTTCACGCGTTGGAAAACGTGCTTGGCCGCTTTTACCGCCATGCGCGGCCGGTATTCGCGCCTCCTGAAAAATATCTGGGAATGTGGTACCGGTTGCTCCGGTCGAACAGGGCGGTGCTGCTCGACCCCAGATTGTCGATGCCGATTGCCACTGTCCTGGCGGTCGATCGTGCGCAACGGCGCTTCCTGGCGCAATCTGGCCATTTGCTTGTGCAGCGGCTGCGACAACAGAAGGTTGTCGAGGGCCATGGCGATTTGCGCCCGGAACATGTCTGGCTAGGCAGGCCTCTTTCGATCATCGACTGCCTGGAGTTCAATGCCGAATTCCGCGCGGTTGATCCCTTTGATGAAGTGTCTTGCCTCGCGATCGAGTGTGAACGCCTTGGCGCCCCCGAAATAGGCAACGGGATTTTGCGACGCCTGTCGCGAGTGCTGTCCGATGGGGTAACGCCGGAATTGCTGACTTTCTATCGTTGTTACCGTGCGGCGCTTCGGGCGAATCTTACGATCGCGCATCTTCTGTATCCCTCGCCGAGGACGCCGGCGAAGTGGCGACCGCTGGCGCTCAACTATCTCGAAATCGCGAGACGGGAAGCCGCGGCATTGAACGTGTTTCTCAATAGGCGAGCAGATCGTCCAGTCGCAGGTTCTGGTGGAGGCGCTGGATGGCTTGCGCGAACAAGCCGGCAGCGTCCAACACGTCAATCTTCTGCAGGACGGGGCTGGCCGCCAAACGAAACGGTGGAACGATATCGGTGATCCCGATGCGGTCGATCGCCGCGTCGGCCAGGATTTCGCTGGCGCCTGTCATGAAAAGGCCGTGCGTCGCAAGTGCGATCACGCGGCGCGCCCCCCCGGCGCGGGCGGCTCGTGCAGCACGCTGCAATGTCCCGCCTGTCGCAACGAGATCGTCGATGATCAGCACGGTCGAATCCGTGACATCTCCGACGAGCAGACCGCCGGAAACCGTGCCGGCGCTACGCCGCTTTTCCACATAGCCCCGGCCGACCTCGCGGCCACAGGCGCTTTCCAATGCTTCGCGGAAAAGCTGGGCCCGCTTCGCACCGCCAGCATCGGGCGAGATCACGCATAGTCGTTCTTCACCCAGCGTCTTCGCATATTCAACGAACAGCGGAACGGCAGTCAGCGCGACGGTGCGGCGGCGAAATGAGTTCTCGAATGCAGCGTCGTTATGTACATCCATGGTGACGACGGCATCCGTGCCCACGGCTTCGAATAGCGCAGCGACATAACGCAATGTCAGCGGATCCTGCCATTTTGTCCGGCGGTCCTTGCGCGCATAGCAGAGATAGGGTGTCACCGCCGTGACCCTGGCCGCACCTGCGTCTTTAAGGGCGCCGACGAAAAAGAGCAGGCGGTTCAGCTTGTCGTCGGCACTTGCATTGGGACCGGCGTGCAGGCTCTGCACGACATAAACATCACAGCCGGCAACGGTTTCGAGCGGACGGCCTTTGCATTCGCCATCTTCGAAAATGCGTTCTTCGTGTCTTGCCAGCGTAAAGGAGCCGGCACGCGCGATTCCGGCGCCAAATGTCTGCGTCGCATCCAGGACAAATATCTTGAGCGGGGCCTCCATCGTGGCGCTTCGAGCTCGTCAGACCTTGGTGATTGAGAGGGTGGCGCCATCGAGAATGTCGAGAACGCCCAGATCGAGCCTATCCATCATCGCACCCACGCTCGTTGTTTCGACGAGTTCTTTCGACCGCAACTGAGAGAACATATCGGCGCAAGCTTGCCCGAAGCTTTCCGCGCCGGCCACTTCGTAGTGACCTTCCAAAATGGCTTTGTTGTCCTTGACAATTCGAAGCCTGATCGTCATTTCGCACTCCGTTTGTGGCCTGCCACCAAGCCTCAGCCTCCGGTATCTGAGGGAATTACACTTTGGGATATTCACCTGCGCTGATAGGATTCGGCATGATCGTGCCGAAGTCGTTGCGTTCGGTCAATGACGGCTTGTGAGCTTTGGGCGATTTGGACTGGTGCTTGCCCAAGACGGTCTCACCGCGTGCTGCAGATTGAAACGGAAGAGCGACGACGTTCGCACAGGCCTGGAAGCGAGCATGATTGAGCAGAGGAGCATGGAGACCAGAGGCGATATCGGCACAGAAGGCCGCCGCTCTGCGCCGGTGGCCGTCAGTCCCCTGCTCACAGACTTCTACCAACTCAACATGCTGCAGGCCTATCTCGACCATGGCCTGACGGATGTCGCCGTTTTCGAGTTCTTTGTGCGCAAGATGCCGGCTAACCGCGGCTTTCTGGTGGCAGCCGGGCTTGAGCAGGCAATCGCGTTCCTCGAAGGCTTGAGACTTTCCACAGAGGACCTCGACTGGCTCAGATCAACCGGCCGATTTCGCGAGAACCTGATCGACTACCTCTCGGCAATGCGCTTCCGCGGCGACGTTCATGCCGTGCCGGAAGGCACGATCGTGTTCGGGGACGAACCGATCTTGCGGATCACTGCGCCATTGCCCGAGGCGCAACTCGTGGAAACGCGGCTGATCAACATCCTCCATTACCAAACGCTGATCGCCTCGAAAGCAACCCGGCTCGTTTTCTCCGCACCCGGCAAGCAATTGGTTGATTTCGGATTGCGACGCGCGCACGGCAGCGATGCGGGCCTGATGGCCGCACGAGCGAGCTACATTGCGGGGTTCGCCGGCACCGCAACGGTGCTCGCCGAGAAGGAGTTCGGGATTCCTACCTTCGGAACGATGGCGCATTCCTATATCGAGGCGCATGACAGCGAAGCCGAGGCGTTCGAGAATTTCGCGCTGGCGCGGCCCGACAATCTCACGCTTCTGATCGATACTTATGATTGCCATGCCGCGGCACGCAAAATCGTGGCGCTGGCTCCGCGGCTAAAGGAACGGGGCGTTTCGGTCAAGGCCGTGCGGATCGACAGCGGAGATCTGGCCGCGCTGTCCCGCAGCGTCCGCCGCATTCTTGATGAAGGCGGTCTCCGCGACGTGACGATCTTTGCAAGCGGCGGCCTCGACGAGTATGAGATCGCAAAGCTCATTGCAGTGAAGGCGCCGATCGACGGCTTCGGTGTCGGGACGGCGCTCACGGTGTCGTCCGATGCGCCAGCACTGGATTGTGCCTACAAGCTGCAGGAATATGCGGGCCGAGCGCGCCGGAAACATTCGGCCGGCAAGGCGACATGGCCTGGCCGCAAGCAGGTCTGGCGGCACGAGGAGGGCGGCAAGATGGCCGGCGACGTGATCGGCGTCGATGGCGAGCGCCAGGACGGCGAGGCGCTTCTCGTCAAGGTAATGGAAGGCGGGCGGCGCTGCACGGAGCAGCCGTCGCTTGCGCGAATTCGCGATTACGCAGCCAGGCAGATGGAGCGCCTGCCGCCTGCGTTGCGGGCGCTCGAAATGCCTGCCCATTATCCGGTGCAGGTTTCGGATGCGCTTACCAGGCTTGCCGCCGAGGTCGACGCCGAATTGAAGCGGCACAGCTAAAACGGGGACATGGTTCGATGCCTGAACTGGATGTCTTGCTGATCGTCGACATCCAGAACGATTTTCTGGCCGGCGGTGCGCTCGCCGTGCCGGGCGGAGACGAAGTGGTGCCGACCCTCAATCGGCTGGCGGAGGAATTCTCCCATATTGTGCTGACGCAGGACTGGCATCCCAAAGACCATCTCTCGTTCGCGTCCGGTCATTTTGGCCGCAAGGCATTCGAGACGTTCGAGGCCGCGTACGGACCGCAGACGCTGTGGCCGGATCACTGCGTACAAGGCAGCGAAGGCGCCGCGTTCAGCAAGCATCTGGATGTGCCGCAGGCGGAACTTATTTTACGCAAGGGCTTCGATCGCCAAATCGACTCCTATTCGGCGTTCTACGAGAACGATCATGTGACGCCAACCGGTCTTGCTGGGTATCTCCGGCAACGGGGTTTCACGCGGGTCTTCATTGCCGGGCTCGCCTTCGATTTTTGCGTGCGCTGGTCGGCCGAAGACGCGCAGCGCGATGGGTTCGATGTGGTCGTGATCGAAGATGCCTGCCGGAGCATCGACACGAATGGCTCGCTCGCGGCGGCCCGCCGCGCACTTGCAGACCACAGGATACCGATGGTGCCCGCTGATCAGGCCCCGTTGTGGCGCGCACAGATCCGTGCATGACAGGATGGAGCGACAAAGACAAAGCGGCCCCCTGTTGCTGCAGCGTCCGCTCCGCGACAAAAGTGATCGATGTCAATGAATCCGGTGGGCAGGTCGAGATAATTCCCAGGCAAACATGGATGCGCGGCCATGCATTGGACCACAATTCACAAGCCTCTACCCTCTGGCCCCGGCGCACCCATTCTGCAGGATTATCAGCGCGTCTTTCGGGAGTTTTCCTGGCAGGCCGCGCGGGCGGAGCTCGACGGCTTGCCCGGAGGTGGCCTCAATATCGCCTATGAAGCGATCGACCGCCATCTTGCGAAGGGCAAAGGCGACAAGCTGGCGCTGCGCTGGCTCGGCAAGGATGGAGGCGTCAAGGATTTTACCTATGGCGATCTTGCCGCCGCCAGCAATCGCTTCGCCAATGTGCTCAAACGCTTTGGGCTCGGCAAAGGTGATACGGTCTTTTCGCTGCAGGGCCGCGTGCCCGAGCTTTACATCGCCGCGTTCGGCACGCTGAAGAACGGAAGCGTCTTTTCGCCGCTGTTCTCCGCCTTCGGTCCGGAGCCGGTGCGCACGCGGGTCGAGCGCGGCGAAGGCCGCGCGATCGTCACGACCAGACGCCTTTACGACAGGAAGATCGCGCCATGGCGCGCGCAAGTTCCGGGTCTCAGCCATGTCTTTCTGATCGACGCGGACGAAGGCGCTCTGCCACCGGGAACATTCAGCTTGAACGCCGAAATGAGCGCTGCACCGAAGGAGTTCGACATCGTCCCCACCAAGCCCGAGGACGTCGCGCTCCTTCATTTCACGAGCGGGACCACCGGCCGGCCCAAGGGCGCCATCCATGTGCATGAAGCTGTCGTCGCGCATCACATGACCGGCCAATATGCGCTCGACTTTCATCCCCACGACGTCTTCTGGTGCACGGCGGATCCGGGTTGGGTGACGGGAACGTCCTACGGGATCATCTCGCCGCTTACCAACGGCATCACCATGATCGTCGATGAGGCGGAATTCGATGCCGAGCGCTGGTACAGGATACTGCGTGAACAGAACGTCACCGTGTGGTATACGGCCCCGACCGCCATCCGCATGCTCATGCGCGCGGGTCCCGAGATCGTTCCGCCCGGAACCTTCGACAATGTCCGCTTCCTCGCCAGCGTCGGCGAGCCGCTCAATCCCGAAGCGGTGGTCTGGAGCGAGGAGCATTACGGCAAGCCGTTTCACGACAATTGGTGGCAGACGGAAACCGGTGGCATCATGATCGCCAATTTCGCGAGCCAGGACATCAAGCCCGGCTCGATGGGCCGGCCGCTGCCGGGCATCGAAGCCGCTATCGTCGAGCGCGCCGCGGACGGCACCATGCAGCCGGTGACCCAGCCGATGAAGAGCGGAGAGCTGGCGTTGAAAAAGGGCTGGCCGTCGATGTTCCGCGGCTATCTTCACGAGGAGGAACGCTACCGGAAGAACTTCGCCGGAGACTGGTATTTGACGGGCGATCTCGCCATGCGCGACGACGACGGTTATTTCTGGTTCGTCGGCCGCTCCGACGATGTCATCAAATCGGCTGGCCATCTCATCGGTCCGTTCGAGGTGGAAAGCGCGCTTTTGGAGCATCCGGCCGTCTCGGAAGCCGCAGTGATCGGCATTCCCGATCCGGTCGCCGGCACGATCGTCAAGGCTTTCGTCGCGCTGAAGCCCGGCTACGAAGAATCCGACGATCTGCGCAAAGCGATTCACGCGCTGGCCCGCAAAAGACTCGGGGCTGCCATTGCGCCGAAGGAAATCGCTTTCCGGCCCAACCTGCCCAAGACGCGCAGCGGCAAGATTATGCGGCGTCTTCTGAAAGCGCGCGAACTGGGTTTGCCCGAAGGCGACATCTCAACGCTCGAAAGCGACGAAAAATGAACAAGCCCGCGCCAAAGCTGCATCTTTCCCGCGAGAGCCTGCTTGAGCTCCTGCGTCAAATGCTGAGGGTTCGACGCTTCGAAGAGAAATGCGACGAGCTTTACCAAAGCGAGAAGATTCGCGGATTCCTCCATCTGGCGATCGGCGAAGAGGCAGTGTCCACGGGCGTGCTTGCCGCGCTCTCGCCGGAAGACGCAGTGGTTGCGACCTATCGCGAGCACGGCCATGCGCTGCTGCGGGGCGTGCCCGCCAACCTCATCATGGCCGAGATGTACGGCAAGCACGAAGGTTGCAGCCACGGCCGCGGCGGTTCGATGCATCTGTTCAGTGCGGCCCATCGTTTCTACGGCGGCTATGCCATTGTCGGCGGCGGGCTGCCGCTCTCCGCCGGAATTGCGCTGGCGGACAAGATGCGCGGCGAACGCAAGGTGACCTGTTGCTTCTTCGGCGAGGGCGCCGTGGCAGAGGGCGAATTCCACGAGACCATGAATCTCGCAGCGTTGTGGAAGCTTCCCGTTCTCTTCATCTGCGAAAACAACCTCTATGCAATGGGAACGCGGCTGGAGCTTTCGGAATCGGAGCCCGATATCCATCACAAGGCGCAAGCCTACCGAATCGAATCCGAGGTCGTTGACGGGATGGATGTGGTTGCGGTCAATGCGGCGGCCATGCGGGCTGTCGCCAGGGTTCGCGACGGCGGCGGTCCGTATTTTCTTGAGTGCCATACCTATCGCTTTCGCGCCCATTCCATGTTCGATCCGCAACTCTATCGCACGAAGGCGGAAGTCGAGGAGTGGAAGAAGCGCGATCCCATCGATCACCTGACCGCGTGGATGAAAGCTGCCGGCATGTTGCACCCGGACGATCCGGCGGCGCTCGAGCGCGATATTGCCGCGGAAATTGACCGCGCCGTCGCATTTGCGGAAGCGGGGCATTGGGAGCCGGCCGCAAGCCTGACGGACGACGTCTATTATGCGGGAGCCAAGACATGAGCGCCGCATCCGCCGCCAAGACCACCTATCGTGAGGCAGCTCGCGCCGGCATACGCGACGCGCTCAAGCGCGACCCCCGCGTTTTCCTGATGGGCGAGGATGTAGGCCGTTACGGCGGCTGCTACGGTGTGAGCATGGGCCTGCTCGAGGAATTCGGGCCCGAGCGCATCCGCGACGCGCCGCTTTCTGAATCGGGTTTCACGGGCCTCGGCATCGGCGCGGCAATGAACGGAATGCGGCCCATCGTCGAGATCATGACGGTGAACTTCTCGATGCTTGCCTTCGACCAGATCGTCAACAATGCGGCTACCATCCGGCACATGTCCGGCGGACAGTTCGGCGTGCCTATAGTCATTCGGATGGCGACGGGCGCCGGGCGCCAGCTCGCCGCCCAGCACTCCCACAGCCTCGAAAATCTCTATGCCCATGTGCCCGGCCTGAAGGTACTGACGCCCGCGACCCTCGAAGATGCGCGTGGCATGCTGTGGACCGCACTGGAAGACCCCGATCCTGTTCTCATCTTCGAGCACGTGATGCTTTACAATGTGAGCGGCGAACTGGCCGCAGACGCAGGCGCCGTGCCGATCGACAAGGCCGCCATTCGCCGGGCCGGCAAGGACGTAAGCATCCTCACCTATGGCGGCTCGTTGCCCAAGGCTCTGGCAGCGGCGGGCGAGCTCTCCGCGCAGGGCATCGAGTGCGAGGTGATCGATTTGCGCACGTTGCGCCCGCTTGACGACGAAACCATCCTTGCATCAGTTCGAAAGACACGCCGTGCCGTGATCGTCGACGAAGGCTGGCGTTCGGGAAGCATCTCCGCCGAAATCAGCGCACGGATCATGGAGAACGCACTCTGGAGCCTCGATGCGCCGGTGGCGCGGGTCTGCTCCGCGGAGGTTCCTATTCCCTACGCGCGTCATCTCGAAGAGGCTGCGCTTCCGCAAGCGCCCGCGATCGTAGCCGCCGTGCATGGCGCGTTGGGCTGAACGATGTACGAGTTCCGCATGCCGTCCCTGGGCGCCGACATGGAGGCGGGCACCCTTGTCGAGTGGCTGAAGCACCCGGGCGAGAGGGTCAAGCGCGGCGATATCGTGGCCATTGTGGAAACCGACAAGGGCGCCATCGAAGTCGAAATATTCGTCGACGGCACGATGGGAAAGCCGCTCGTGACACTCGGAACGAAAGTGCCCGTGGGCACGCCGCTCGCCGAGATCGAGGGCATAGCGGAGGAAGCGCGTCCCGTGAAGCCGCGCCAGGCTGCGCCTGCGGTGCCGCCGGCCGCCGCCCAGCCCAAAGCTGCGCCGCCGCCGACGGAAGCCGGCATCCGCGCCTCGCCGGCCGCACGAACGCTCGCGGCGGAACGCGGTGTTGCGCTTGCCTCGCTCAAAGGCAGCGGTCCCGATGGCGCGATCGTTCTGCACGATGTCGAGCAGGCGATAGGCGCGCCGGCGCATCGCGGCCTCGACCTTGCCAAGATGCGCCAGGCCATCGCCGCGGCGATGGCGCGCTCCAAGCGCGAGATTCCGCATTACTATCTCGCCACTGAAATCGACATGTCGCGGGCGCTCGCATGGCTGGCCGAGAAAAATGCCGCGCGCGTTCCCGAAGAACGCTTGCTGCCGGCAGTCGTCACGCTCAAGGCGGTGGCGGCCGCCGCAAAGAAATATCCCGCATTCAACGGTACCTTCGATCCCGCGACCGGCTTTCAGCCGGGCGCGCAAATCCATCTGGGCGTGGCGATTGCGATCCGTGGCGGTGGCCTCGCGGCGCCTGCGATCCACGATTGCGACAAGCTCACGCCCGATCAGCTGATGGACAAGCTGCGCGATCTCGGCGCGCGGGCGCGCGAAGGACGACTGCGCAGCTCGGAAATGTCCGACGGCACGCTGACGGTCTCGAGCCTGGGCGAGCGTGGCGTCGAGAGCCTCTATGGCGTCATCTATCCGCCGCAAGTCGCCATCGTGGGGTTGGGCCGGGTCATGCGCAAGCCGGCGGTTGTCGGCGATCACGTGGTGCCGCGCGACATGATGGTGGCGACGCTGTCTGCCGACCATCGCGTGAGCGACGGTCATGCGGGCGGACGCTTTCTCAGGACCATCGACGCGCTGTTGCAGGAGCCATCAAAACTATGAACATGAACGAAATCCGCGCCCTGATTATCGCCGAGCTGGGCAATGTGGCGCCCGAGACCGATGCCGGATCGATCGATCCCGACGCAGATTTTCGCGATGTCCTCGACATCGATTCGCTCGATTTTTTGAATTTCATCGCTGCACTCCACAAGAAGACGGGCATCAACGTGCCGGAGCCGGATTACAGCCAGTTGTTGACGCTCAATAAGGCGGTTGCCTATCTGGCGGCCAAGCTGAAGCCTTGAATTCCGGGCAAGACGCGTGCCGAACTCTCTATTTCATGGTTCTGCGACAGCCGGATCCGCGAATTGATCTTCCTCAACGCCGCCATCCGACCTTTCGCTTAGCATTTTCTTAAGGGTCGTGAAGCGGTGCGAGCTTGTGCGCATCGCACATCATGGAAAAGGAAGGCGCGCGCGATGAAGACCTTCATTCTGGCATTGCCGGCTTCGGAAGTCGTCCGCTTGTTGCGGGCCGAGACGACGGCCGCGCTTGGCCAGCCGGAGCTCAACACGACTTGCGGCAAAGATTATGTGATCGAGGAGGATTTCGACCGCGCCGCTTACGATATCAATGACGGCGAAGAATATGATTTGGTCACCTCGGTGGCGACCTTGACGATCGAACCGCGCGTTGAAAGCGGTTACTGGATCCTCGCTGCTGCTGTCGAGCGCGTGCTGGGTCCGCTGCACGTTTCCCAAGAGGATGATCTGGCGCCCGCCGAATTGACGCTCGACGCGTTCGAGGCGGAGCTTCGCGCGTCGGGGCATAAGCATGTCATCGTGCGCCTCACTGCGGAGACCTCGGCCGTCAGGCAGGATTTCGAGCGATGGCTCGCCGACATGCGCGCGCGCCATCCATGGACGGCACAAACACCACAAAAGGAGGACTATGCAATGGCAAATCCAGCAGACGGCAGCCAATCGCCCTTACCATCCAGGGGAACGTCATCGGTAACGGAGGTGGTCGGCGTTTTCCACGATCCCGCCTCCCTCGAAGCCGCGGTGGACGAACTCGAAGTCTCCGGATTCAACAGAGCCGCCATATCGGTGCTCGCCACGGAAGAAAAAGCGAAGGAAAAGATCGACCGCTTCTATCGCACGCTCAAGGATGTCGAAGACAGCGGCGACGTTGCGAGAGGAGCCTTCGTCTCCCGGCACTCCCGCGCCGAGGGCCAGGCTGTGGCGGTGGGCGCACCGCTCTTTATCGGTGGCTTCGCCGGCGCCTTGGCCGTAGCGGCATCAGGCGGCGCCCTGGCTCTCGCCATCGCGGCGGCGATCGTGTTCGGTGCCGGTGGGGCCGGCCTCGGCGCGCTTCTCGCGACCGCGATCGCAGACGATCATGCCGCGCGCATCCGGGACCAGTTGAGAATGGGCGGCCTTATTCTGTGGGTCAGCACACCGACGGAGGAAGCCCAAAAGCGTGCGGTCGCCGTCTTGAGCAAGACGGGTGCAAGCGACGTTCATGTCCATGAGTACGAGCGCGAATGGAGCGTCAAGGACGTGTCGTTGGCGGCTATCCAGCCGGACCCGTTGCTGGATCGCGATCTTGGGCTCGGTTCTTGAGCGAATGCCGCGATTCTGGACGAATTGCGCAACGCGAGTCGATTATGTGATCGGGCGTTCGATCCGCGTCGCGCTCCAAGGTTCGGTTGATTGCTCAACTGTTGCAGAGGGAAAAGATCTTATCGAACGTGAGATACCGAGCCAATCTTCGCAGCCAAAGTTTTGACGATCGCTGAAGTCGGCAAGAATAGCGCCGCTGCCGCATCCGTGAGCTTGGCTGCGAGACCGTAATCCCTGCACAGCGTAACGCTCGCCGAGGTCGCCAGAAGCGCTCCACAGACGACGGAATTCCAGGTGAGAGACGCCGACGCGTCGAAGCCGAGCGCGAAGGGCGAGGCCATGAGCCAGAAACCCAATGCGCCGTTGCCCCAAGCCTCGCATGTCTTGAACACCATCGCAAAGACGGCGATGACGATCAGAACTGCCAAACCGGCGGTCCAGTCGTTCCAGATGGCGAGGTCGTGGACCCCGCCTGCCGCTGCATCGACTGCTATCAGCGGCACTACCGAGGGCGAGAAGAATACCCATAGACCGATGGCGGCCCTGAGCAGAACCTGCCAACGGCGCTCTCTCAAAAAGAATAAGTCACGGCGCATCGATCTACGCCTCCATATGGAGCGAAGCTGACTTCGGTGCGGCGGATGTAGACCAAGGCACTCCGTCGCGCTCCAGATCACCCTTCAGATGAAAGATACAACTGTTTGGCCGTGCAAGGTTTGACGAAAATCATAACTGAAAAGCTCCAGGCGCTTATGGAGTATCATTAGATTTGATGAAGCCCGATATCGGGTCGAGTCATGCAATCCTTGGGCTTTACCGGACGTTGTGCCTCGCAAGCTTCATACGCCCCGTCACGCAATTGCTGGCTGCTCGACTCGGGAACCGCCGATATCGGACTTGCTGAGGGCCATGGCTGCGCGGCCGCCGCGCTTGATCATAATCCGCGCAAAGGAAAGGATAGGCGGTAACATGCCGAAATTGGAGCCGTCCGGTCCGCTCATGCCACAACCCAGTGCGCGAACAGCCCAGGCAGTGGTCGAAACTTTCGACCTGACCCGCAAATTCGGCGACCTTGTCGCGATCGAGGCGGTTTCCCTCGCTATCGGCGCCGGGGAGATTTTCGGCCTGATCGGGCCCAACGGAGCCGGCAAAAGCACGCTGGTCAAGATGCTGACTACCATGCTTCCGCCTTCGTCGGGGCGCGCAACCGTGGCGGGATTCGACATCGTCAAAAAACCAGGAGAGGTCCGCAAGCGCATCGGTTATGTGCCCCAATTGCTGTCGGCCGACGGCGAATTGACGGGCTACGAGAATCTGCTTCTGTCGTCGCGTCTCTATCTGATACCGGGCGCGGAGCGCGCCAGGGCGATTGAGCGGGCGTTGTCGATGATGGGGCTCAGCGCGGTCAGCAACCGGCTCGTGCGCAATTATTCGGGCGGAATGATACGGCGGCTGGAGATCGCTCAGAGCATGCTCCATGAGCCCTCGATCGTGTTCATGGACGAGCCCACTGTCGGCCTCGACCCTGCGGGCCGCCATGCCGTGTGGAACCACGTGCAGGCATTGCGCCGGGATCTGGGCGCCGCCATCATTTTGACGACGCATTACATGGATGAAGCCGACGCGTTATGCGACCGCATCGCGGTACTGCACGAGGGCCGCCTGCATGCGTTGGGAACGTCCGCCGAGTTGAAATCGCGCGTCGGCGCGAATGCGACGCTGGACGACGTGTTCACATCGCTAACCGGTGAGGGGATTGAGCCGGAAGGGAGCTATCGCACGGTGCGGGAGGGACGACGCAGTGTTAGCCAGCATACATAGTCGCGCTTTCGACGCCGCTGCAGGCTATGGAACGCAGGTGCTCGCGGTGGCTGCGGCGGAAGCGCAAAAGCTTCGCCACGATCCCTGGGAACTCTTCAGCCGCGCGATCCAGCCGCTGTTATGGCTGCTCCTGTTCGGAAAGGTGATGGCGCGGGTGCGCGGCATGTCGTCCGGCGCAGGGACCTATCTCGATTTTCTGGCGCCCGGCATATTGGCGCAAAGTGTTCTGTTCGTCGCCATATTCTACGGCATATCCGCCATTTGGGAGCGCGATCTCGGGGTCTTGCAGCGTTACATGGTCAGTCCGGCACCGCGCAGCGCTTTGGTGTTCGGCAAGGCGCTGTCGTCCGGCATCCGCGGGCTGTCGCAGGCTTTGGTAGTTTATCTTTGTGCTGCGATGATGGGGGTAATGCTGAGCTTTTCGCCAGCCCACATCGCCGTCGTCGCGTTGTTCATCGTGGCAGGCTCCGCACTCTTCTCTACGTTTTCCCTGATTATCGCCTGCATCGTAAAGACGCGCGAACGTTTCATGGGCATCGGACAGGTTCTCACCATGCCGATCTTTTTCGCCAGCAACGCGATTTACCCGATCGACCTCATGCCGCAATGGCTAAAGACAATCGCCTCGTTCAACCCGCTGACGTACGAAGTCGATGGGTTACGGGCCATGATGCTTTTCGGCGGTGCGAGCCTCTACGGAATCGCGCATGATCTTGCGGTTCTCGGCATCGTCTTCGTCGCACTTGTCGTTATCGCAACGCGTATGTATCCGCACATGACCGAATAAGGGGGGCCAAGACAGGCTGCGGCATCGTTTAGGCTCCTGCGTTCGCAATGCTCGCAGGAGCTATCGGAGACGTCGATGCGAAGCCGCTAACGTATCGCACCAACACGCGTTTCCTTTGATCTCGCACCAGACGGATTTGATTCAATCGGCCAACCGACTCGATATTGCGCCTCAGCGGCGCACCGTGGAGCGCTGTCGGGCAATCAGGTTTCCTATCCATTCCATTCCTTCGACGTGGCGCGAAGCGATCGCGATCGCACCTGTCAGCGGCACGGCCAGGAATAGCCCACCCACTCCCCAAATCATGCCCCAGAATGTCAGTGAAATGATGATGGCGAAGGGGCTGAGATCGAGACTGCGCCCAAGCAGAATGGTTTCCACGATGTTGGTGAGGATGAAGTGTGTGACGACCAGCACTAGAAAGATCGCGAGGGCCGGTCCCGGTGCGCCGAACTGAGCCAGAGCCATAAGGGCGGGCAACGCCACGCCAGCCGCTCCGACGGTTGGGATATAGGTAAGCAGAAACATCATCAGGGCCCAGAGACCGGCAAAATCCACACCAAAAAAGATGAGCACCGCATAACATACGGCCCCCATCAAGACGCTCAGGAAGGTGCAGACGCCTAAATAGGATTGGATTTGGCGCCCAATCGCACGCGTCACCCGCTCGCTTCCGGTTTCGGCAGCACTATTGCGGAACCGCGCCAGTTTGTCAGGCAAATAACGCTGCTCCGCCAAAAGAAACCCAACATAAATTATGACGAGCACCAGATTGAGCAGCATGGTGCCAATAGAGGCGGCAATCCTGGCCAGCATCGACTGTACGTTGGCGTCCCTGAGCAATGTCTCTGCGTTGAGCGCCGGAAGAAGATGCGTGTACGTCACATGCACTGACCAGAGGTGCTGCAACTTGGCGATATAGGCGGGCCACTGCTGCGCCATCGCCACGGTCTCGTTGGCGAGCACCAGCACCACAAAATAAAGGCCAGCGCCAATGAGTGCGAATGCTGTCGGCCAAGCAAGCCATGCAGGAAAACGAAAGCGCCGCAAGAAGTCGACCAGCGCATTCAACACGGCCCACAAGAGTAGGGCGAAAGCAAGGGGCATCAGGAACGGCCGGCCATAGACCAGCAGCGCCAGCACCCCCCCGCCGCTCAAAAGCCCATAGGCCAAGTCGCGAGAATCGATCTTCACTGCATTTCCGCTGTCTCTGCCGTCGCCCGCAGCATCAAATCTCCTATCGCACTCCCAAGGCGAGGCCAGCACTTTGGCACGCCTCAAACGAATTTTCTGCAGTCTATCAGCGGGCCGGGACCCGAAATCTGATATCGGTCAACAGGAAGTTGGCCTGCGCAGGTTTGACCGATCACGCGAGAAAGATAACCGGCTTGCACGAATTGGCGCCATAGCAGCAAATAGCTGGTGTCCCATTTCGGCGGGCGATGACGCAACGGCTCGATAGCGCGGCTCCGGATGAGCGATCAAGGCTCCGCAATGGCCGATGGCCGGCGTTGGCGGCATGGGCGCTTTACGATTGGGCCGGCTCGCCTTTCACGACATTGATGCTCACTTTCGTTTTTCCCGTTTATTTCGCGCGATTTGTCGTGGGTGACCCAACCTTGGGCCAAACTCTGTGGAGCTATGCGGCTGCCATATCCGGTGTCGTCATCGCCACATCGAGCCCGATCCTGGGCGCTGTAGCGGATGCGAGCGGGCGCAATAAGCCATGGCTTCTGGTTTCGACAGCGATCTGTGCGTTCGCGTCGAGTATGTTCTGGTTTGTCCACCCAGGCCGCGCGTTCCTTGCCCTGGCAATCGTCCTAATCGTCGTGGGAAACGTCAGCTATGCAACGGGTGTCGTGTTCAATAACGCAATGCTTCCCGATCTCGCGCCGAAGGACCGAACGGGACGGTGGTCGGGCTGGGCTTGGGCGCTCGGCTATGCGGGCGGGTTGGGCGCGCTCGTCCTTGTATTCTTTTTTTTAATTCAGAACACATTCGCGTGGTTGCCCCTAGATCGGGGCCGCGCGGAGCATATTCGTATTATTGGTCCCTTTGTCGGGGCGTGGTTCGTCGTCTTCGCGTGGCCGCGCTTTGTTTGGACGCCGGACCGGTCGCGTTCCGGTTTGAGCAGCGGGGCGGCGGTCCGACAAGGATTCACGACACTGAAAACAACGCTTGCCGGGCTCTCGGCGAAACCAGACATCGCATGGTTTCTCTTGGCAAATATGCTCTATTCGGACGCGCTGGTCGCGATTTTTGCGGTCGGCGGAATTTACGCCGCCGGCACCTTCAAAATGAGTCTGGCGGAGGTCACCAGGTTCGGAATCTTGCTCAACGTTGCGGCGGGTCTGGGCGCACTCGGCTTTGCCTGGGTGGACGACTGGATGGGGTCGCGCCGAACAATTCTGTTGGCATTGACCGGCCTGATCATCAGCGCTGCAACGGCTGTTCTGGTCACCGATCGATTTTGGTTCTGGATCGCCGGGACGGGGCTTGGAATCTTCGTAGGTCCTGCCCAGGCCGCAAGCCGCTCGTTGATGGCGCGACTCGCGCCGAAAGGACGGGAAAACGAATTCTTCGGGTTGTTTGCGCTCTCGGGAAAGGCGACTGCGTTTGTCGGCCCCCTCCTCGTGGCAGTCATGACATCGGCAAGCGGAAGTCAGCGCGTGGGACTTGCCAGCCTAATAGCCCTTCTGATCGCGGGTGCAGGATCGTTGGCCGCCATCTCCGAGCCTCGCAAGCCGCGGTAAACCGCAAGATTGGGTCGCCGATCCTCCGCTCAGGTGCGCGGGCGCAAGCCTGTTATCTGGCTGCCGAGCATTTCGACCGTCCGGTGGAGCAAGTTCGCGATTTCTTGCGGCAATTCCTTTTCGCCGGCCTTAAGCGATTGCCAATCCGCCGGTTGAATCGGCTTACCGATCAGAACCCGAATGGGGCGAAGTTTAGGAAAGCTGCGATCGCGCGGAAGGGCTTCGAAGGTGCCGTCGATGAAGGCTGGCACCACGGGGGTCGGTATCCGTGCCAGCAAGTGGCCGATTCCGGGAAGAAAGGGCTGGAGCTTTCCATCCGGCGACCGCCAGCCTTCCGGAAACCAAACGACATTGTCTCCGCGCTCAAGGATCGCCGCGCTCACCGCCAGGGCGTGCACAGGTTCATGTTCATTGACGGGATAACAGTGCATTGCACGCATGAATGGCCATTTCCAGCGCTTGGAGAACAGAATCACGGGATCGCCGGCCCAGTAGCATCTTCGCACCAAGGCATAGGTTAGCGCCGCCGCCAGCGCCGGCGGGTCGAGATAGCTTGCATGATTTGCCACGAGGATGAAATTTCCGCGCGCTGGAAGATGCTGCACTCCTCGAACCTGAAAGTGGAAGAGAGCCCGCATCACGACCCGGTTCGACGCGTAGAAAACAGCTCCGAGCAATTTCAACGTCAGGCCGGTGGGAGCAGTCCAATCGCGGGTATCGGTGGGAAGCGCGGACGGTACTCTGGAGGCGTTCGTGGCCATTACGAGCAGATCGCGGACCGTCACGACGCTGGCGATGTCTGCCTCCGTCATGCGCAGATTCAGGCGATCCTCGAGCTCCAGGCCGAAAGAAATCCATTCCAGCGAATCGATGCCGAGGTCGAGAAGCGGGCTTGCCTCCAGTTCCAACCGCTTATTTGGGTAGCGCTCTTGGAGGATTTCGTAGACCTGGCGCGCGATCGGCTGCATGAGAAGCGCCTGGTCTTCGACGGAAAGCTGGACCGCTCCCTCGCGCGGCAAGGGGCGTTGAACATTCTCGTAAATTTGCGGCAGAAGGAAGCGCCGATACTTGCCCAGCCTCGTGCGGGGCAGGGCTTCGCGCGTAATCGCGAACCCGGCAAGTCTTTGGTAAGACGGAAGCGCACGCGCGCAACTCGCCAGCTCGATACGAATCGCCGTGTCGATATGCATGGCGCCGCCGGCGCGCGTCGCTTCCAGCGAAGGCACCACGAGGGCCGCCAAGCCGCCGTGGTGCTCGAAAATCGCGATCTCGCGAATGTAAGGGCTCGCGCCGTAGATCCGTTCGAGGTCTTCCGGATTCACCTTCTTTCCGCCGCCCAGCACAAGCGTGTCTTTTGCGCGCCCCGTGACAAACAGAAAGCCGTCACGATCGATGTAGCCGAGGTCGCCGGTGCGAAACCACCCATCCGCTGTGAATACGGCGCGCGTCGCCTCGGGATTGTCGAGATAGCGTGAAAATATCTGCGGCCCGTTGATCTCGATTTCGCCAATTCCCGATTTGTCGGGAGCGGAAATCCGAACGCTGCCTGTAATCGGCTGACCTTCGCTCCCCAACCGCGTATGAGCCGGGAGATTGGCAGTGAAGATGGAAGCCGTTTCGGCAAGACCATAGCCGCTCCTAACGTCGAAGCCGAGCGCAACAAGAAGTTCGAGCGTTTCCGGCTCCAACCGTGCCCCACCCGACACCAACAGGCGTAAGTCCTTGCCAAAGCGGCTGCGCAAACCCGGAAACAAGATGCGTCCTGCGTTCATCCCGAATAGCCGATGCAACCAGATCGAAGCGCGAACCAGAAAACGAAATAGCATTCGTCGCGCGAATCCGGCTGCTGCGACGCGGGCAATCAAACCGGAACAGATTGCGCTATAGAGACGCGGCACTCCGACGATCGTCGAGACATCTGCAAGCTTGATCGCGGCAAGAATGTCCGGCCCGGTGGTCGATTCCGGAAACACGACCGTCGCCCGGCAGGAGAGCGCCGTGAGAATCCCAACAACGAAGGGATAGACATGATGCAGCGGCAAAGGCAGGAGAACCCGATCGGTTGTGCCGACAAGGCGAGACGCCGCCAATGCCTCGACATTCGTGGCGACGTTGGCATGTGTGAGAACAATGCCCTTCGGTGTTCCGGTTGTGCCGGAAGTGTAAGCAAGCATGGCCGGAGAACCAGCCTGTCTGCTCGGCAACGCACGAATGGGGGGGCCAAGCAGCGATTGCAGGCTTTGCACGCCATGCGGATTTTGCCCGGCGCCAAATACGACAATATTCAACTTGGCATCCAGTTTACGCAAAGCCTCTGCGTGCGAAGTACTGCAAATCACATGCTCGGCCTTGCATTGGGTGAGGATCGTTTGAAAGTCGGTAGTTGAGCCGAGGTCATCGATTGCGACAGGCAGCGCGCCGGCGGCCTCCAACGCGAGCCGCGCGATGACCCACTCGAAACCGTTTGGTCCAATCAGCGCGACAGGCTCGCCCGAAACGATGCCTATCTGAAGAAGCCCGCCGGCGAGCGCTCGGACGTGGTGTGCCAAATCTTCGCCGGAGAGTGTCTCGAGAGCGCCTTTGCGGACGGCCATGAGCGCGGGCATCCTGCCGCGATCCGCGAGGTCATCCAGAAGACCTTGAATGTCCCATCCCTTCGTCATGCCAGCAACACCGCGCACCGCTCGACACATTACACGTTAGGACGCCAACTTTAACGCTGCCTCCGGACTGAGCACGTGTGCCGGCACCGGCCTAAAAACCACTCGCGACCACGGCTGTTGCACAAAACCCCGATTTGACCCTTTTCATCATTGCTCGCAACTCCTGGCCCCGGCACCGTTTCGCAATCATTATCCGGTCGTCTTGAGCCGTGATATGACGAAGATCAACGATCGAGACAGCTGTATACCCGGTCCTGGCGCAATATCCGAGTTCCGAATACGGATGCCGCCCTGCTTCTCGCCATCAGGAAGGATGTTCCCACGATCCTGCCTGAGCTGAACGACGTCGCTGTGCTGCCGCAGGTATCACACGCTGCTGTTTCCACGAAGTTTGCGGTCATACAAAAAATCGACAAGCGCGAAGGGAGCATACCACAGCAACATGAACAGAACCCCTGCGATTAAAAGCTCCGGCAGATACCACGGCCAAGGTGACATATAATCGAGCAAGGACGCGTTTGCGGGCTTGGCGCGCAGAAAGCCGTAATTCGTGCCGAGAAGCCAATCGGCAGCGCCGGCTACCATGGCATAGAACAGGCTCCAACCAGCTACCCGCACGAGCGAGATCGGATATGGACGCATCGCAACGCCAAAAGTAAGAAATGCAACGCCGACGATGATCCCGCCATGATAAATGAAAAACAGAATAAATTGCACATTCGGAAAATCGTAAGCGCAATCCGGAGTGATAAGCGCCTGAACCGTTCCACAGGTCGCCCAGAAATACGCAAGTTCGTAGAGCTTCTGAACGGGATTGACCAGCGCGAGAAACGTAACCGCGGTCGCCCAGTCGCAGAGGTTGAGCGGAATTTCGTTGCCGATGTCGAGCCAGCCCCGTTCGTACAACAGGAGCATCCACATACTCCAATTTACGACGAGCAGGGCGGCGAGTGACCAGCGAATCGTCTTGTCGCCGAGAATATTTCCCTTGGCGAACGCGATGAGCAGCAGAGCCGCCGCCAAGATGAGGCCGAGCGCCGTTAGATGGGATGTACCGAAATTGACAAATGGCGTCATGTACACAATGCGAAACTTTCCTTATAGCCGGCATGCCATCTGCGGGATTGGAACATTGTCTTGCACGGAGTTACGTCGGGGATCAGGTTGCCGCAGTTGATACCCACAAGAGGATTACCAGCCGTCAAGCCACGTGATCCGCTGTCTTGCTTCTTCCGTTCCTCTGGTTACCGAATCGGGTCGGCTGAAACCATCCCGCCCCGCCAGCGTATGGACGAGAGAAACGCGGCCGACAATCTGTCACCAGTCAAATCCATTCAAATATCAGTAATCCGGGTGGGATGCATCATCGATATCGTGCAAGTTGATGCTCCTGGCTCGCCTACGGGCCTCAACCCATCGCTGCTGGTCGGGTGGTCGCAGACGGCCTCGCAGTGTTGGCGCCGCCGTGCCGCATATTCTTGACGCAAATCATGGCCGTGTCAGCCGCGCGAATGCGAAAATACAATATATGTGGATGTGCTCATGTGGATGGCGCCACGCCCATGGCCAAGAACGCCTACAAATTGCCCATGTTCGAGGCGCTGGTGCGATGCGCAATTCTGAATGCTGCGGCGCGCACATGAATCGCACCGATCAAAAAGGAGTACTTGCAATGACACGACGTCAAGTCAATGCCGGAATGCTTGCCAGCGCAGCGGTTGGTGCGGCGTCGGGCACTTCTGTCGCGCAAGAGCAGGGGCCGTCGGTACTGCCGCCAGCCCGGAGCGAGGGTGGAATGTCCATCACAGCTGCGCTCAGGCTCCGGCGCTCCACCCGCGAATATTCGGAGCGCCCACTTTCGGCGCAAACCCTGTCGGATTTGCTGTGGGCAGCGTTCGGTATCAACCGCCCGAGCGGCGACCGCACCGCGCCTTACTGGCGTCATGTGATGGTCATGGATATCTATTTGGCCATGACGAATGGCGTTTGGATGTACGAGCCCAAGGCGCATGCGCTGTTGCCTTATATGAAGGACGACATCCGCGCTGCCACGGGACTGCAGGATTTCGTGGCGACGGCGCCTCTCAATCTCGTCTATGTCGCGCATGGCGAACGGATGACGGACGTCCCGCCCGAAGATCGCCGTCTCTATGCTTCAGTCGATGCGGGTTTTATCGGCCAGAACGTTTATCTCTACTGTGCTTCGGAGGGGCTCGGCACGGTGTTTCGGGGCGCGGTCGATTATCCGGAGCTTGCCCGGCTCTTGCGGTTGCCGAAGGAACAATTCGTGACCTTCGCCCAGACCGTCGGCTATCCCAAGGACTGAAGCTCGCGAATGGCGATCGTATCCGTGCTTGCCCACATCGTTCGCGATTTTCTCGTGTTTGTTGGCGCAATAGCCGCGCTGTTCGCCGTGCTCGTTGTGGTCATCTCAAGGCTGCCCAACGACAATCCGTTGAAGCGGATACTGACGTTGTTGAGCTACCGGCTCGGTGCGACCTTGGTGGCGAGCGCAGTTGCTGTCCCGGTCGAGCCGGTACCCGGCCTCGACGTCGCCTACGATATCGGCGTTCCGCTGCCGCTGGTCATCTACTGGATTTCTTTTTTCCGGGCTGCAGGGCAAATCATGGCGAAGGCGTCGCCACCGCCGCGCGCTGGCCGCTGACCATGGCGGTCATCGCAACAAGGCGCTGCCGCGGCTAAAGCAGCTTTTCAAGCCTCTGGCGAATGATGGTTTCGGCTTGCGCCATGATCCGGTCGATCAGCTCCTTGCAGCTCGGGATGTCGTGAATGAGACCGACAACCATCCCGCACGACCACGCGCCGGCTTCGATATCACCCTCTGTCATGACTTTGGGATAGACGCCGGCCACTTCGCCAATGATGTCTTCGAACTTGATGGCCGCGCCCAATGTGCGTTCCTTGGCGAGCAGGCGTTCGACGGCCGGGTTGTCCAGCACACGCTCGGTATTGCGCAAGGGGCGCATGATCAGCCGCGTGTCCAATTCCGTGGCCGCGACGAGGGCCTTCTTCACGTTTTCATGGACGGGCGCTTCCTTGGTGGCGATGAACCTGGTGCCCATGTTCATGCCGTCGGCGCCCATGGCAAGTGCTGCAACGAGCGAACGGCCATCCGCCATGCCGCCCGAGGCGACAAACGGGATTTTCAACTCATCGGCCGCGCGCGGCAGCAGGATCATGTTGGGGACGTCGTCTTCGCCGGGATGTCCGCCGCATTCGAAGCCGTCGACGCTCACCGCATCGCAACCGATCGCTTCCGCCTTCAGCGAATGCCGCACCGACGTGCATTTATGGATGACTTTGACTCCGTGTTCCTTCAGCACCGGCAACCATTGCTGCGGATTGTTGCCAGCCGTTTCGACGATTTTGACGCCGCCTTCGATGATGGCGCGGACATAGCCTGGATAGTCGGGCGGCGTGACCGACGGCAGGAATGTGAGGTTCACGCCGAACGGCTTGTCGGTCATTTCCCGGCAGCGCGCGATTTCCTTCGCCAGCAAATCGGGTGTGCGCTGGGTGAGGCCGGTGATGATCCCAAGCCCGCCGGCGTTGGAAACGGCGGACGCCATTTCCGCAAATCCGACATAATGCATGCCGCCCTGAATGATGGGATGGGCGATGCCGAACAACTCGGTGATGCGCGTTTTCATGGGGCGAGACTTTCCGAATGGCTATGCCGCAACGCTGCCCCGGCGGGCGTCGGCTGGCAAGGGAGGCCGTTCGGGCGGCGGCGCGGCCTGATTCTTGCCTGCCGAGGGTAGACTGCGGAGATTTGTCTGAATTGCGACGATCCTGTTGTGGGAAAACTGCGCCTAGGCGGCAATGTCCGGCGCCAGGATTTCTCAGCGAGCAATACCGACCCATCGAGGGATGATTCATGACGGATATGGTGGAACTGAAAAAGCGCAAGGAGCCGATCAATTTGTCGATCGTGTATGTCGACCCAGATGCTTTCATCGCCAGTTTTCCGGGCTGGTTGGAGATCACGAATTTCATTAGCGCCCATAGAGCGGGGATGGTCGAGATGCCGGCCGATGGGATTACGCCCAAGCTATCTGCCGAAGACCTGAAGAATGGCGGCGTCCACAATGTGGGCAATGACGCGATTTTCGCGTTCTGCATGACGGCGGCGTTGAAAAGCGATAAGGCGGCGGTCGACAAGGTGGAAGCCGCTTTGGTGGAAAGCATGGGCAAGGAATTTCCGGGCTCCTTCGCCTTGACGCATTTTCGTTCCCCCATCGAAATCCCCCAAACACTGGAAGATTTCGTTGGTCAGGCAGGCAAGAAATGGCTGACCGGCGATAGACCCCCGCCGCCATTGCGTGCGAAAGAAGATTGGAGCACGGGTCTGCGCTTCTTCGAAAAGGCGCGCAAATCCAATTTCGTCCATGAAATCATGTACCCGTTGGCGAAATGGACCCGCGAACGCTGGACCGTGATCGCAGAGAAAGAGGTCGCTTTCCTGCACCATATCGAAGACAATCTGCCACTCGTGCGCGAAGCGCTTGAAGACCCCCGGAACGATCAGCCCTTCATCGCCAATCTGTTGATGAAGGTCGCTCCGGCCGTGGATATGGAACTGCAAGAGGATTACCAGGGGTTCTTACGCTCGCTGGCGCGGCGTTAGGCTGGACAATCTTTGATCGACACGTCGATACGGCAGATCACAACGCTTCGTTCTTACCGGCGCCAGACGCTCGCCAGCCAGGGCTGCTGTTCGCGCGGGAGGCCGGCGGGGCGATAATAATGCGTGAGTTCGACAAATCCCGCCGCGGTCCCATAGCGCCGCCATGACTCGGGATCGTGAAACACGCCGTAACGTCCTTCTTTCCAGCCTTCTTCGTTGTTCCCGCGCGGGATCGAACTGAACAGCACTCCGCCCGGCTTCAGGCATGCACGCAATTCTTGCAGCACGCGCGGCAATTCCTGGCTGGGGACGTGAAAAAGCGTGGCATTGGCGAATATGCCGTCAAAATAGCTGTCCGGCAGATCGAGCTTGAGAAAATCCTGCTGCCATACTTCGCAGCCGCTGTGCGATCGCGCCATCGCGGCAAAGCGCGAGGCGCCCTCCAAACCGATCGCGACATGGCCGAGTTCGGCAAAGGCTTTCAGGTCACGGCCCGGCCCGCAGCCGAAATCCAGCACTGTGAAAGGAGGGGTGTCCGTGATGTGTTGCAGCAATGCTGCGATGTTTTGACTGACGTCATGCCCGCGCGTCCCTTCCCAGAACGCTTCGGCGCGCCCGTTGTAATGGCCCAGGGTGCGGTCGGCGATTTCTTCCAGATTGGGCGGTTTCCGATTCATTTGGGAATAACGCGGGCTCACTCAGCCGCAACTTACGCGTTTCGCCGTTGCCCGGCAAACTGATGAAACTGTCGATCTGTTCACCAAACTCCTCAAGGGAGTTCAGATCAAAGTAAAAATTGCCGCGTCACGAAATGACCAGGCACGGAACGCCACCATTGGGAGTATTCTGACATCTCGCGCATGCCCTTCGCGGTCAGGCCGACGAGGTCGTCGCAAGCGCCGGCGGCACGGTTCTGGCTGGCTAAAGGGCACCCATTTCGGCCCGGCTCCAACAAACTCTTTTGCGAGCAGCCTTATCCGATCAAGGGCCGGTAGTTCGCGCCTTGGCCGATTTCACGGGCGTGGTGCGACGTAAAGCCCGGCAGCATGGCTTAACCTACGGGCTAGTCCGTACTTTCAACCGCGTCGCAATAGCGTATTCTGCCGGCCCGCATCTGACAGCCGACCATCGCCGATTTATACTGGCATCGGCGAAGAGGAATTCTGTGTCGTTCTTGTCGTCGTCTCTCGCCAAACCGCCGTTTCGCCGTCTGCTCGCCGTCACCGGTACCGGTATCGTCGTCATGCTGGCCGACACCGATGCCGGCAGCATTATCACGGCGGCGCAGAGTGGGGCGCAGTGGGGCTATCGCCTGCTTCTGCTGCAATTCATCCTGATGCCGATCCTCTATGTGGTGCAGGAATTGACGGTCCGGCTCGGCGTGGTCACCGGTCGCGGCCATGGCGAACTCATTCTCCAGCGTTTCGGGCGCGGCTGGGCCTGGTTGTCCGTGAGCACCCTTGCCGTCGCCTGCCTGGGGGCGCTGGTCTCCGAATTAAGCGGGCTTGCCGGCGTGGGACTGCTGTTCGGCGTGCCGGCGTGGGCGACCATGGTCGCCGTCATCGGCGGCCTCATCACGGTCGTCTGGACCGCGTCCTATCGTTCGGTCGAACGCACGGCGATCGTGTTTGGCTCCTTCGAGCTCGTTTTCGTCTATATCGCCTGGCGCGCCCATCCCGAGAGTCGCGCGGTGCTCGACGGGCTTGTCCATATGCCTTTAGGCAATCGCGCCTATCTCTACCTCGCAACCGCGAATATCGGCGCGGTGATCATGCCCTGGATGGTCTTCTACCAGCAGTCTGCGGTTATCGAGAAAAATCTGCGCCCCGAACACCTTAAGATGCTGCGTTGGGAAACCGGTACCGGTGCCATTATCACCCAACTCGTCATGATCGGTGTTCTGATGGCGACCGCGGCGACAATCGGCCGTGCAAATCCGAACGCGCCGCTCGACACGGTGCAGCAGATTTCCGGCGCGTTGACGCCGTTTCTCGGTCCGAATCTCGGACGTGCCGTCTTTGCGGTGGGCCTGTGCGGTGCCGCCATGGTTGCGACCATTGTCGTGTCGCTCACAGCGGCGTGGGGCGTCGGCGAGGTTGCAGGCTTTCGCCGCTCGCTCACCGACCATCCGCTCGAAGCGCCATGGTTCTACGGTATCTTCACGCTGTGCCTTGTGTGCGCCGGGATCCTGGTCGCGTCCGGCACCAATCTGGTGGCCCTCAGCGTCGGCGTGCAGGTCTTGAATGCGCTGTTGCTGCCGATCGTCCTCGGCTTTCTGTTTGCCCTGGCCGTGAGGGCGTTGCCGGAGCCCTATCGGCTCAAGGGCGCTTATGCATTTGTCGTCGGCGGCGTGATGGCCGTCACGGCCGGTTTCGGGGTCTATGCCGGCCTCTCCGGCGCCCTGGGATGAGTGCGGGTCGCCGGTCATTCCTGCCCTCGGCGGTTGTGCGGCGTTGATTCCTTGACGGGTGCGGCAGCGGGCAGATATCAGCGGCGGCGGGCGGCCTTTCGGCCCCGTCTTCGCCAACCGCCAGGTCTTGGCCCATGAAAAACAAGCAGAAGCTCAGCCTGCATATTCCCGAGCCGGCGCACCGGCCCGGCAACGCACCCGATTTCAGCGGCGTCATCGTGCCCGCAGCCGGCAGCGTTCGGCGCCCCGATATCGCCGTAGCCCCGCGCGAAATCACCGATCTCGCCTATACGCTTATCCGGGTGTTGGAGATGGACGGAAATGCGGTCGGACCGTGGAATCCGCGACTCGCTCCGGATACGCTGCGCCATGGCTTGCGCCTGATGATGCTGACGCGCGCCTATGACGAGCGCATGTATCGCGCGCAACGCCAGGGCAAGACGTCGTTCTACATGAAGTCGACTGGTGAAGAGGCGGTTGCCGTCGGGGCGGCCTTGGCGCTGGATGGCAACGACATGTGTTTTCCGAGCTATCGCCAGCAGGGCCTGTTGATCGCCCGCGATTACCCGCTCGTCGACATGATGTGCCAAGTCTATTCGAACGTGCGCGATCCATTGAAAGGCCGGCAATTGCCGGTTCTGTATTCGAGCAAGAGCCACGGCTTTTTTTCGATTTCGGGCAATCTCGGCACGCAATTCAGCCAGGCGGTGGGCTGGGCGATGGCGTCTGCCTATAAAGGCGACGATCGAATCGCCGCGACATGGATCGGCGAGGGCACGACGGCCGAAAGCGATTTCCAATACGCGCTCAATTTCGCCTCGGTTTACCGCGCGCCCGTGATCCTCAACGTTGTCAACAATCAATGGGCGATTTCGAGCTTCCAGGGAATCGCCGGAGGCGAGCAGGCGACCTTTGCATCGCGCGGCATCGGTTACGGGCTCCCCAGCCTGCGCGTGGACGGCAATGACTTTCTGGCAATCTTTGCCGCGACACAATGGGCAGCCGATCGGGCGCGGGCCAATCTTGGCGCTACGCTGATCGAACTTTACACCTACCGTGTCGAAGCGCATTCGACGAGCGACGATCCGAACCGTTACCGTCCGTCCGAAGAGGCTAAAGCCTGGCCGTTCGGTGATCCGATTGCGCGATTGAAGTCGCATCTGATCGGGCTGGGCGAATGGTCCGAAAGCAGGCACGAGGCGTTGCAATCGGAAGTCGTCGAAACGGTGCGTGCTGCCAACAAGGAGGCCGAAAGCTTCGGCACGCTGGGTTCCGGGCAGTTGCCCAACGTCAAGACGATGTTCGAGGACGTGTACAAGGAAATGCCGTGGCATCTGCGCCGGCAGCGCCAGGAAATGGGTGTCTGACCATGGCGACGATGAACATGATCCAGGCGCTCAATTCGGCGATGGACGTTGCGCTGAGCCGTGATCCGAACGTCCTCGTCTTCGGCGAGGATGTCGGTTATTTTGGCGGGGTGTTTCGCGCGACTGAAGGGTTGCAGAAGAAATATGGCGTCACGCGTTGCTTCGATACGCCGATCGGCGAGGGGGGAATCGTCGGCGTCGCGATCGGTATGGGCGCCTACGGCCTGAGGCCCTGCATCGAAATTCAATTTGCCGATTACATCTATCCTGCTTTCGACCAGATCGTTTCCGAAGCGGCGCGATTGCGTTATCGCTCGGCCGGTGATTTCACTGCGCCGATCACCTTGCGCACGCCCTATGGCGGCGGCATTTTCGGCGGTCAGACGCACAGCCAGAGTCCGGAAGCATTGTTCACCCATGTCGCGGGCATCACCACCGTGGTTCCATCGACGCCTTTCGACGCCAAGGGGCTCCTGATCGCCGCGATCGAGGATGACGATCCTGTGATCTTTCTCGAGCCGAAACGCATCTATAACGGCCCCTTCGATGGCCACTACGACCGCCCCGTCTTGCCCTGGGCCAAGCATGCGGCGAGCGAAGTGCCCGAGGGTCACTACACCGTTCCACTCGGCAAGGCGGCGGTCGTGCGCGAAGGCGCCGATGTGAGCGTGCTGGCCTACGGTACGATGGTGCATGTGGCACTGGCTGCTGCTGCGGACAGCGGCATCGACGCCGAAGTGATCGATCTGCGCACGCTCGTTCCGGTCGACATCGAAACAATTATTGCCTCTGTCGAAAAGACCGGGCGCTGCATCATCGTGCATGAGGCGACGCGCACCAGCGGCTTCGGTGCGGAGCTTTGCGCGCTGGTGCAGGAGAATTGCTTCTATCATCTCGAGGCGCCAATCCTGCGTGTGACAGGATGGGATACGCCCTATCCGCATGCCTTCGAATGGCAGTATTTCCCGGGACCCGAGCGTGTCGCCGCTGCGATGCGCCGCGCGATGGAGGGCTGAAGATGGGCCGCTACGTCTTCAAACTGCCCGATGTCGGCGAAGGCACCGCCGAAGCCGAAATCGTCGCCTGGCATGTCGCGGTGGGCGATCACGTCCACGAAGACCAGCGCCTCGTTGACGTCATGACCGACAAGGCAACTGTTGAAATGACGTCCCCGGTGTCGGGAACGGTTATGTCGCTCAGCGGCAATCCCGGCGACATGGCGGTGGTCGGCGCACCACTCGTTGAGTTGGAGGTTGAAGGCACGGGGAATGTGGACGAAAGCGGTGCAGTCGCGGTACCGGCGAGTCCGGTATCAGCCCCCCCGCTTCCTGCCGGTCAGGGAGAGGGAGCAGTCAAATCTGCTCCACCTGTCGCTTCGTCTTTGCACGCCGCAGAAACGAAACCGCTCGCTTCGCCTGCCGTGCGCGCGCGCGCCGAGGCGCTCGGCATCAAGCTGCAATCGGTGCCCGGCAGCGGCCCCGGCGGCCGCATCGGCCATGCCGATCTCGATGCCTATCTCGTTGCGGGCGGGGCCGCGCGCCACACCGACGTCGCACGCGACGGCGTCGAAACAATCCAGGTTATCGGGCTCAGGCGCAGAATCGCCGAGAAGATGCAGGAGTCCAAGCGCCGCATTCCGCACTTCGCCTATGTCGAAGAAATCGATATGACTGCGCTGGAAGAATTGCGTGTGCATCTCAACGCAACGAAACGCGCCGACCAGCCCAAGCTTACGCTGCTGCCGTTCCTGATGCGCGCGCTGGTCAAACAATTGCCAGCGTATCCGCAGATCAATGCGCACTTCGACGACGATTCCGGCATCGTCCATCGCTTCGCGGCGGTCCATATCGGCATCGCGACGCAGACGGCGAACGGGCTGATCGTGCCGGTCATGCGTCACGCCGAAGCACGCGATCTCTGGCACTGCGCAGCCGAGATCGCCCGTCTGGCAGCGCTGGCGCGTGACGGCAAGGCTTCGCTCGATGAGCTTTCCGGTTCCACCATCACCATCACGAGTCTCGGTGCACTGGGCGGCATCGTCACGACGCCAATAATCAACCACCCGGAAGTCGCGATTCTAGGTCCCAATGCCGTCGTCGAACGCCCCGTTGTGCGCGGCGGCCAGATCGTCGTGCGTAAGATGATGAATCTGTCGTCGTCCTTCGATCATCGCGTCGTCGACGGTTACGAAGCGGCCGAGTTCATCCAAAAGATCAAGGCGCTGCTAGAACACCCGGCGACGTTGTTCATGGAATAGGCGAACACGGGCGGCAACTCAGTCCTTGGCGCGCTCGACATAGGAGCCGTCTTCGGTCAGAACCACGACGCGCGTGCCGGGAACGATATGGGTGGGCACCATGGTGCGCACGCCGTTGGACAGCTTGGCCGGCTTGAACGACCCTGATGCCGTCTGTCCCTTCACCACAGGCTCGGTCTCGACGACCTCCAGCGTCACCCGCGCCGGCAATTCAACGGTGATCGGAAGGCCGTTATAGGTCGCCAGCCGCACTTCCATGTTTTCCTGCAGATAAGGCGCCATGTTGCCCATCACGCTTTCGGGCACGGAAATCTGCTCGAAATTCTCTGGGTCCATGAAGATGTAATGGTCGCCATCGTGATAGAGATAATTATAGGTGCGCTCGTCGATGAACGCCTTCTCGAGCGAATCGGTGGTCTTGTAGCGCTCATTGACCTTGACCCCGTCGCTGATGCGCCGCATTTCGAGCTGGGTGACGGGCGTACCTTTGCCCGGATGAATATTCTCGGCAGTCAGGACCACATAGAGCTTGCCATTCATCTCGATGACATTGCCCTTGCGGACGTTGCTGGCCATAACGGAAACCATTGGGCACACCTCGGTCTATCGGCGGGCGAGGGTCATAGCAGCCGCACGCGCCCTGGCCAAGGGGCCCCAACGGGAGTTTGAAATGCCGAACGCCTCGCCCTGGTGGGCGCCTCATGTCCATGCCGACCGGCGCGCGGGCTTGCTGGCGCGGGGGCGGATCAAGCAGGCCCTGCGGGGCTATTTCGAGGCCCAGGACTTCATCGAGGTCGAATGTGGGGCGTTGCAGACCTCGCCCGGCAACGAGGCCCATCTGCACGCGTTCGCGACCGTTTGGGTCGAGACGGGCGGGGCAAACCGGCCGTTCTATCTGCATACTTCGCCGGAATTCGCCGCCAAGAAACTGTTGGCCGCCGGCGAGCGGCGCATCTTCGATTTTGCGCGCGTCTTCCGCAATCGCGAGCGCGGGGCGTTGCACGCACCGGAATTCACCATGCTCGAATGGTATCGCGCCGGCGAGCCTTACGAAGCGATCATTGCCGATTGCCTGAAAATTATGGGGCTCGCGGCGCAAACGACCGGCATCAAGTCATTTTCCTGGCGCGGGCGCGATTGCGATCCGTTCGCCGATGCCGAGCGATTGACGGTGCCCGATGCGTTCGCGCGCTACGCGAACATCGATCTCCTGGCGACGCTGTCGGCGGAGGGCCAAGGATCACGCGAGGCGCTGGCCCGTGCCGCCACGGACAGCGGATATGCCGTTGCCGGCAACGACAATTGGGCCGACATTTTCAGCAAAGTGCTTGTCGCTGCGATCGAACCGAAACTCGGGATCGGCCAGCCGACGGTTCTGTACGAATATCCGCGCTGCGAAGCGGCGCTCGCGCGTGCGGCGGCCCACGATCCGCGCGTTGCAGAACGTTTCGAACTCTATGTCTGCGGCGTCGAACTTGCCAACGGCTTCGGCGAATTAACCGATCCGCTCGAACAGCACCGGCGCTTCGAAGACGAGATGGCGGAGAAGGCGCGCATTTATGGTGAGCGCTATCCAATCGACGAGGATTTCCTCGCAGCACTGGCGCAGATGCCTCAAGCCAGCGGTGTCGCGCTCGGCTTCGACCGCCTCGTCATGCTGGCGACGGGCTCGCGCCGAATCGACGACGTGATCTGGACGCCGGCGCCGGGGGCGCAGACGTAGGCAACATGCGAAAACGCTGCGACACAGCGCGATCGACTGCACAGCTGCAATAGGAACTTTCGATGTATTTTTATGGTGACCGTATTGCGCCTGGTTCGGTTCTCGGAACGCGCCGACCAAGAGCAACCCGCAGGTCGTCGGATATTCGCGTTCTACCGATATGACGCGTTGATCTCCGCCAGAATCGCCGATCCCGGACACAGTTCTTTTTCGCCGAGCCCGTTCAACGGTGTTGCCACCGTGTTGAGGCTGGCGTGCAAATCCTCGGGTTCGGGATCGACATAGAGCAATCCAGTCACGATCTCTCCGGCTTGATGGTGCTGTTGCAGGAACGTCATCGCGCCCACGCGGTCGCGCGGATCGTAATCGGCGTGGAGCTTGGTGAGCTTGAGCTTCGAGCCGTCATGCTGCTCGACGATTTCGACGCTGCCGGGCGCATAATCGACCTTGATCTCGGCGCGGGGTTCGATGAGGTCGGTGCGGTTGACCGCGTCATTGTGCTCGCGCACGAAATCGAAGCTCTTGGTTGAGCCCAAATGGTTGTTGAACTGGATGCAGGGGCTGATGATGTCGATGAAGGCGGAGCCCTGATGGGCGATCGCGGCTTTGATCAGCGGCACGAGTTGTTTGCGGTCGCCGGAGAAGCTGCGGGCGACGAAAGTGACGCCCAGGATCAATGCCAGGCTGACGAGATCAATCGGCGAATCGGTGTTGCGCGCGCCTGTTTTGTTCTTGGAGCCCTTGTCGGCGGTGGCGGAAAACTGGCCCTTGGTCAGTCCGTAAACGCCGTTATTTTCGCAAATATAGGTCATGTTGACGCCACGGCGCACGCAATGGGCGAATTGGCCAAGGCCAATGGAGGCGGAATCGCCGTCGCCTGACACGCCCAGATAGATGAGGTCGCGATTGGCGAGATTGGCGCCGGTCAGAACCGACGGCATGCGGCCATGCACGCTGTTAAAGCCGTGGCTGTTGCCGAGAAAATAGTCGGGCGTCTTCGACGAGCAGCCGATGCCCGACAGCTTCGCCACGCGGTGCGGCTGGATGTCGAGTTCGTAGCAGGCCTGGATCAAGGCGGCGCTGATCGAATCGTGACCGCATCCTGCGCACAGCGTCGAGATCGCCCCCTCATAGTCGCGATGTGTGTAGCCCAATTTGTTGGTCGGCAGGCCGGGGTGACGCAGCTTCGGTTTGGCGATGTAGGTCATTCGGCGGCCTCTTTGCGCGAACGCACATTCATGCGTTCGGCGATTGCTTGGGCGATGAAGCGCGCCGTGATCGGCGTGCCGTCGTAGTGCAGGATCGAGATGAAGCGCGCCGGGTCGATGGCGCATTCGTTGACGAGCAGCTTTTGCAGCTGGGCGTCGCGGTTCTGCTCGATGACGAAAACCTGGTCGTGGGCCTGGATGAAATCGACCGTTTCTTCGGCAAACGGGAAAGCCCGGATGCGCAGCGTGTCGAGATGCAGGCCGGTCTTGGCGAGCGCCACAAGCGCTTCGTCCATGGCCGCACTTGTCGAGCCGTAATAGATCGCGCCGTAGCGCGTCGGTTGTTCCGCATTGCGGCGCAGCGGGTTCGGCACCAGCGTCTTTGCGGTTTCGAGCTTGCGCAGAAGACGTTGCATGTTGTCGACGTAGACGGAGCCTTCCTCGCTGTATTTGGCGAAGCGGTCGCGCGAGGAGCCGCGGGTGAAATAGGCGCCCTTGGTCGCATGCGTGCCGGGCAGCGTACGGTAAGGAATAGCGTCGCCGTCGACGTCGAGATAGCGGCCAAATATTTTGCCTGCGTCGAGGTCTTCGGCGGTCATGATCTTGCCGCGGTCGTAGCGGCGCGAATCGTCCCATTGGAGCGGCTCGCACAGCCAATCATTCATGCCGATGTCGAGATCCATCATCACGAAGACGGGCGTCTGCAGCCGCTCGGCGAGATCGAAAGCCTGCGCGGCGAATTCGAAAGCTTCCCTGGGATCCTTCGGCAGGAGCAGCACATGCTTGGTGTCGCCATGGCTCGCATAGGCGACAGCCAGAATGTCGGCTTGCTGCGTGCGCGTTGGCATTCCGGTCGAGGGGCCGCCGCGCTGGATGTCGAAGATGACGGCGGGAATTTCGGCGAAATAGGCAAGCCCGAAAAATTCCTGCATCAGCGAAATGCCGGGGCCCGATGTGGCGGTGAAGGCGCGCGCGCCGTTCCATCCCGCCCCGATCACCATGCCGATGGCCGCGATTTCGTCTTCCGCCTGGACGATGGCGAATTTGTTCTGCTGCGATTCGGCATCGAGGCGATATTTGCGGCAATGCTTGGCGAACGATTCGGCGACGGAGGTCGATGGTGTGATCGGATACCAGGCGGCGACGGTCGCCCCGCCATAAACACAGCCCAGCGCGGCGGCGTCATTGCCGCCGATGAAGATGCGATTTCCGACGCTGTCACTCTTCTCGACCTTGAGCGCGCAGGCCCCCGCCAGATGTTCGCCCGCATAGCCGAAGCCCAGGCGAAACGCGTTCACGTTGGGCGCGATCAACCGTTCCTTGCCTTCGAACTGCGCCGAGATTGCCGCTTCCACGACATCCGGCGCAATGCCCAGAAGCGAGGCCAGCACGCCGACATAGAGGATGTTCTTGAACAATTGGCGTTGGCGCGGGTCGCTGTAGGTCCGGTTGCAGATGTTGGTCAGCGGCACCGGAATCGTGTTCACGTCTTCGCGGAATTTCGAAGGCGGCAGCGGTCTCGTCGAATCGCAGAGCAGATATCCGCCCGCTTCGATGGAGAGTACATCCTTGTCCCAGGTCTGGGGGTTCATCGCGACCATCAAATCGACGCCGCCGCGCCGGCCGAGCCAGTTCTCGCCCGACACGCGCACTTCGTACCATGTCGGCAAGCCCTGGATGTTGGACGGGAAGATGTTGCGCGAAGCAACCGGTACGCCCATGCGCAATATGCATTTGGCGAACAGTTCGTTGGCGCTCGCGGAGCCCGAGCCGTTTACATTGGCGAATTTGACGACGAAATCGTTCGTTGCCTCTAACGGCTTTGGCATGATCCGGCCTGTGCAATATCGAGATAAAATTTCTTCATGTCCCACGCGCCCGTCGGGCAGCGCTCGGCACAGAGACCACAATGCAGGCACACGTCTTCATCCTTTACCATGATGCGGCCGGTCTTGAGTTCGTCCGAGACGTAGAGGTCCTGCGCAATGTTGGGTGAGGGCGCGGTCAGGTGGCTGCGCAGGTCTTCTTCGTCGCCATTCGGCGTGAAGGTAATGCAATCCATCGGACAGATATCGACGCAGGCGTCGCATTCGATGCACAGATTGCGCTCGAACACGGTTTCGACGTCGCAATTGAGGCAGCGTTGGGCCTCGTGAAAGCCAAGCTCAGGTGTAAAGCCGAGTTCGACTTCGAGGCCGACGCTCTGGAGCGCGAGTTCTTTGGGCGCGTGCGGAACCTTGTAGCGCAGATCGAGCGAGACGTCGTTGTCGTAGCTCCATTCGTGGATGCCCATCTTCTGGCTGACCAGGTTGACGAGCGGCGGCGGGCGTTTCGTCACATCCTGACCGTTGCAGAGCAGGTCGATGGAGATCGCCGCTTGATGGCCATGGGCGACGGCCCAGATGATGTTCTTGGGACCGAAGGCCGCGTCGCCGCCAAAGAACACTTTGGGGTTGGTCGACTGCATCGTGGCGGTATCGACCTTGGGCATATCCCAGCGGTCGAATTCGAGGTCGATGTTCCGTTCGATCCAGGGAAAGGCGTTCTCCTGGCCGACGGCGACCAGCACATCGTCGCATTCCATCACCACAGGCGCTTCACCGGTGGGCACCAGGTCGCGCCGGCCCTTCGCGTCGTGCCGGACTTTGACTTTTTCGAAGACGACGCCGGTGAGTTTGCCCTTGTCGTGGGTGAATTCCTTGGGCACGAGATAATTATGGATGGGTATGCCTTCGCCGATCGCGTCGTCCTTCTCCCAGGGCGAGGCTTTCATCTCCTCAAAACCTGAGCGGACGAC
>JBAVOL010000072.1:0-39215 GCA_049692035.1 Rhizomicrobium sp. | reverse complement strand
AGGATTGGAACGCATTCTCCGCCGCCCCATCGCGCGGCGCGCGCCGGGGCGCAAACCCAAACAGCAGCCGCACGATCAGCTGAAGCTCATTTGAGCGGTTGGGGAACGTTGCCGCTGTCACCTTATTATCCGCACGATCAGCTGAAGCTCATTTGAGCGGTTGGGGAACGTTGCCGCTGTCACCTTATTCCATTGACGAAGTAGAGTCCCAAAGCCAGCGCAATCGAAGCGATGATAGTAAGGGTAAGCACGGGTGCAACTACAACTATAAGCAACTCGTCAGTGCTATGCCCGACAAAGCTCAGGCTGACGAACAGCCACAAAAGCGAGGCAACAAAAAATATGGCCGAGAGGATGATGCAGCGTTTCGCAGATAGCTCATGATAAAATGGTTTGTTCCAAGAGAGCGTTCCCTTTCGCGAAGCTCTGTAAAAACCAAACACGAGTAATGCAATGGCAGGAACTATTAGAATCACCGTCGGAATTCGAGCGGTGAATTGAGGATACACATTGAAGAGGACAAGCAGAGCGATGGCAGTTACGATCCAAAACGCGAGCGAAGAAAGCGATTTTTGATTCACGATGTTAATTCCTTGCTGTTAGAAGCAGGGGTCCGGCCCAAACACGCGATTCGTGAGAGCCTGCGTGGTTGATTCCGTAAGATCGGGGTCAGAGTAAGAACTGAAGGCCCTGGGACGGGTTTGCCGCAGGACGATATGCCCAGCCTCAACGTGAGGATTATGGTGACAGCGCATTTTATTGCGTAGTTCTATCGTGGACGCAGCGGAAGGCAATGTCAATAAACTGCACTGTCACCGTAATTGAGTCTGCCCTTCCTGTTGAATCTCTTTCACTCCGCCGCCGCGCGCGCAATCCCGAGCCACGCATCGACGTCGGCCAGCGCGCGCTGCGCCAGCGCTTTCTTGCGGTCGCGGCCGCGGGCGCGTTCGGACGGCGGCAATTCCGGAAACAATCCGAAATTCACATTCATCGGCTGGAACGTCGTCGCGTCCGCGCCGCCCGAGATATGCGCGAGAAGCGCGCCCAGTGCGGTGGTGGGCGGCGGCGGCGTGCAGTCCTCGTCCAATTGTTCGGCGGCCGCAAAGCGCCCGGCCAAAAGCCCGATCGCAGCGCTTTCGACATAGCCTTCGACGCCGGTGATCTGTCCCGCATAACGCAAAGCGGGGCGCGCCTTCAGGCGCAATTGACCATCGAGAAGACGCGGCGAATTGATGAAGGTGTTGCGGTGCAGCCCGCCCAGCCGCGCGAAGCGCGCATTCTGCAATCCCGGAATCATCTTGAAGATGCGCGTCTGCTCGCCATGCTTGAGCTTGGTCTGGAACCCTACCATGTTCCACAGCGTACCCAGCGCGTTGTCCTGGCGAAGCTGTACGACGGCGTAAGGACGTTTGTCGTTGCGCGGATCGCGCAAGCCCACCGGCTTCATCGGTCCGAAACGCAACGTGTCAGGCCCGCGCGCCGCCATCACTTCGATGGGCAGACAGCCCTCGAAATAGGGCGTCGATTTTTCCCATTCCTTGAATTCCGTCTTCTCGCCCGCAAGAAGCGCTGCGATAAAGGCGCCGTACTGGTCCTCGTCGAGCGGACAATTGAGGTAATCGGCGCCGTCGCCGCCCGGGCCCTTCTTGTCGTAGCGCGATTGAAACCAGGCGATGTCCGTGTCGATGGAATCGCGATAGACGATCGGCGCGATGGCATCGAAGAAAGCGAGCGCATCCTCGCCCGTGAGGCCGCGGATCGCATCGGCGAGGCTGGCCGATGTGAGCGGGCCGGTGGCGATGATGGTCGAAGCCCAGTCTTGCGGCGGGAGCAGGTCGATTTCCTCGCGGCGGATTTCGACCAGGGGATGGTTTGCGAGCGCTTCGGTGATGCCCGCGGAAAAGCCACGACGATCGACGGCGAGCGCGCCGCCGGCGGGAAGCTTGTGCGCGTCGGCCATGCGCATGACGAGCGAGCCCGCGCGGCGCATTTCCTCGTGCAACAGGCCGACCGCGTTGTTCTCCTGATCATCGGAGCGGAACGAATTGGAGCAGACGAGTTCGGCCAGGCCGTCGGTCGAATGTGCTTCGGTGCCGCGGACAGGCCGCATCTCGTGCAGCACGACGCGCACCCCCCGTGCCGCGATCGCCCATGCCGCTTCGCTGCCTGCGAGGCCGCCGCCAACGATATGCACAAGCCCTGTCATCTTATCCCAAAATCGGCGGTTTGCGTGCGGACCAGGGTGCGGCCTTTTCCAATTGGCCGGCAAGCTGGAGCAGGGTGGTTTCGTCGCCATAGCGGCCGACGACGTGTATGCCGACCGGAAGCCCCGCGGCGTTCCAATGGAGCGGCAGGTTGATGGCGGGCTGTCCGGTGACGTTTTGCATCGCGGTGAACGGCACGTAATCGATGATCGGCGCGAACGCTTTCACCGGATCGCGCTCGTCCATATCGAACACGCCGAGTTTCACGGGCGGCGAACCGAGCGTGGAACTGAGCCAGACGTCGTAGGTCTCATGAAATTTTGCGGCGCTGCGCGTGGCGGCCTGCATCGCCTTCTTGGCGCGCAGATACTCGCTTGCGCCGATGCGCTTGCCTGCTTCGTACAGTCCCCAGCTCAAACCTTCGAAGAGCTCATCCGAAAGTGTCTGGCCGGTCAATTGCGCCACGTAATCGATGCCCGCAGCGAGATTGGCCGCCCAGAATGCCATGAATGCCGGCGCCAGTGCCGTCTGGTTCAAATCGGGCGTGGCTTCTTCGACGATATGGCCGAGGCTCGCGCAAAGTTTTGCCGCCGCTTCGACCGCCGCCACGCAATCGGAATGCAGGGGCCGGCTGTCGAGCTTCTTCGTCGAAAACGCTATTCTCAGCCGCTTCGGCCCGGCGTTCATTGCGTCGAGATAGGAGGGCGGCGCGGCCGGCGCCCAATACGGATCGCCTGCGATGCCGCCGGCCGTGGCATCGAGCGCGGCCGCGCTATCGCGCACGCTGCGCGAGACCACATGGTCGTTGGCGAGACCGTCGATCACGTCGCCGAAATCTGGTGCGTAGGTCATGCGCGCGCGCGTCGGCTTCAGTCCGACGAGGCCGCAGCACGAGGCCGGAATGCGGATCGAGCCGCCGCCATCATTGGCGTGCGCAAGAGGGACGATGCGGGCGGCAACCGCCGCTGCCGATCCGCCGGACGATCCGCCCGTCGAATGTTCGAGATTCCACGGGTTGTGCGCCGGCCCGTAGAGCCTGGATTCCGTGGTCGGCACGAGGCCGAACTCCGGCACGTTGGTCTTGCCCAAAATGACAAGACCTGCGGCCTTGTAGCGCGCCACAAGGACCGAATCGTGGGGCCACGGGATCGGTGGAATAAAGCGCGCGCCCTGCCGGGTCGGCATGCCTTGCGCGAAGCCGAATATGTCTTTGAGGAAGAACGGCACGCCGCAGAACGGGCCTTCGGGCACCTGGCCCTGGGCGGTCGCGCGCGCCCGATCGTAATCCCGGAAGACCACGAAATTCAGTTTGGGATCGAGCCTTTCCGCCCGCGCGATCGCCTCCTCGACCAGCTCGAGTGGCGTGACCGCCTTGGTCCGCACCAGTTCCGCGAGGCCCAGGCCGTCATAATCAGCATATTCCGCGATAGCCACGCCGTGTTTCCTTTATGTTTTCTCGGACCTTAGCGAGGAGGTGACAGACTGTCACCATCGTCCCGGTCGCATGGCTTCCTCATTAGTCATAATGGTGTCGCCCTGCGTCACGCGATTGTCGGCAAGACAGTGCAAGCATAGACTTCTCGAACAGGGTGGAGGGGTAATATGGACAGGATACCGGTCGCAAAGACCATTTCGGGCGCCTACGGTTTCGCATTCGGCAATATCCTTTCGGTGCTGGGCATCATCTGGTTTCCCTATGTCATTCTGGCCGCAATCGCTGCGGGCGCGGTCTTCGGACTTGCGCCCGGTTTGCTCGGGGACATCATGCACGGTGAAATCGGCCCGCCTTTGTTCTTCGCTATCGCGCGCGTTGCGGGCGTGATCTGGCTTGCCTCGATCGTCATTCACGCGATGGTAATGGTCGGACTTCAGCAAAAGGCTCTGGGCCGGCACGAGGGAAACTCGTTCTTCTTTTTTTCGCTCGACGCGCCCGTCTGGCGGATGATCGGTGCGATGTTTCTTGCCTTTCTGGTCCTTCTTCTGATCTTCGCGTTGACTGCGGCTGCCGCGGCCGCGGCTTCATTCGCTGCCGTCAAATTCGTCCCGCATGGCGGGAACGCAATCGCCGCGGTCGCTGTGATTGCTGCGGTGCTGTGGTGCATCTACGCCAGCGTTCGTTTGACATTTTTATTGCCGGCCGTCGTCGTGGCGGAAGAGCGGATCGGCCTCGGCCGTTCGTGGGAACTGGGTGGCGGCAATTTCTGGCGCATGGTTGCGGTGTTTTTGGCGGTCTTCGTACCGGCCGCGATCGGACTGGGTATCGTCTCGCAGGCGCTGATCGGTCCGTTCATCGCTTTTCCGCCGGATTTCGCGTCGCATTTCGGTCAACACATGACGCCGGAGGAAATCGGGAATGCCTACGCTACGTTCTTCATCTCCATGTCCAAACAGATGGTCGCGGCCTGGCCGGTCTTTCTCATCATCCAGGCGATTGAAACGGTCATCTATCAGGGGCTCGGTAACGGCATGATTGCGAACGCCTATCTCGGCGTGACGTCATCCGGGAGCGGGATGTCGGGCACGAAAGGATCTGCGTGAGGAATATCCCGGTCTGGCGGACGATCGGCTCGGCCTACGGCTTCGCGTTCGAAAACCTCGCTACCATCATCGGCCTCATCTGGCTGCCGCTGACGCTGTTGTTTGTTGGCGAATATTTCGCGGTCTCGCGTTACCTCGACAGCGTGTTGACCGCGTTGGCCGACGGCAATCGTTTTGCGGTCTATGGCGGCGCGGGCTATCTCTACCTCTATCGCATTGCCGTATTGTTTCTGCAGGCGATTGTTGCCGTGCCCGTCATGCGCCAGGCGTTCGGCCTGCGCAGCAAGGGCGCTTTCGTGCATTTCGGTCTGGGTTTGGCGGAGCTGCGCCTGTTTGGTGCTTTTGTCGCATTTTTCCTGATTGTCCTGACGATCGAAATCGCCTTCCTGGTGGTGTGGGTCGCTCTCGCTGCCGGGTTGACGTTTGGCGGCAATGCGCTCGGTGTCGTGCAGGGCGTGTCGGTGCCGCTCGTGGCGGCCTGGACGAAATCGGGGCTCCTGTTCGGCCTGCTTGCCGGACTCGTCTACCTGTCCGTGCGCCTGTCCTTCTTCCTCGTGGCCGTCACCGTGGGCGAAAAAAGAATCGATCTGATCCGCTGCTGGACTCTCACTCACGGCAATTTCTGGCGTATCTTCTGCGTGCTCGTTTTCGTCACCGTTCCTACGTGGCTTCTCTATCTGGCGATCCAGATGGCATTCGTCGGGGTTGCCGCCTATAGTCCGGCAACGGAATTCATCCCGGCCGCGAGCCAGTTTGGCGGCAATGTCCGCATCGCCGCCGGCCAGATGCATCGGCTGCTTGCCTGGCTGCCTTATGTCTATGGCGCATGGTTTCTCGTCCAGCCGCTGGCGCTGGGACTTTCATCCGGTGCGGCTGCGGCAGCTTATCGCGCCCTTGTGCCGGCGGCCTTGGCAGTGTCCACTCCGCCCGCGGATTCGCCGCTTCCGGCCGTGACCAGCTAACGGATTCTTCCTTCCATGAATAAGCTTCCCGTCGGCAAGACAGTCCTTGGCGCCTACGGCTTTACGTTCGCGCATCTCGGCACGATCATCGGCCTGATCTGGGCGCCGCTGGTGGCATCGACGCTGCTCAGTATTCTGCCCGAGATCGCCACCAACAGCGGCCCGGCCGACAGCGTGGCGACCGGCACCGTCGCGATCGAAAGCCTTGCGGTTTCGCTTCTGACATTGCTCTTCACCGCGATCATCTATGTTGGCGTCACGCGTCAGGTACTCGGTCTTCGCCAAGGCCCGGCGACGTTCTATTTTGTGCTCGGTCAGCCGGAGTTTCGCGTGTTTGGGGCGCGCCTGCTGGTCGTATACGTTCCTGCCCTGGTTTACGTTGCCTGCCTTCTGGCGGCGGCCACGATCGCGAGCGCGCAGGGCGGCGCCGGGCCGATGGCAGTGGTCGTCTTGCTTCTCGTCTTCGTCGGCGGTCCCTGGATCGTCTATCTGATTGTCCGACTGAGCTTTCTGGTCACGCCTGTTACGGTCTGCGAAAATCGGATCGATATCGCCCGCGGCTGGGCTCTGACACGCGGCAATTTCTGGCGCATCATCGCCGTGCTGCTGGCAGTCGGCGCGCCGATTTTCCTTCTGGAGTTTGTCGGTGCATGGGTGCTGATGGGAGCCGATCTTGCGGCGGCCGTGCCGGTGAATGGCAGCCATGACCCCCAGGCCATGCAACAATATTTCGCTGCGGTGATGGGAATCATCCAGCGCCACACGCCGGCCCTGACGGGTCTGGGGCTGATTTTGGCGCCGTTCAGCCTGGGTTTAAGCCTTTCGGCCTCGGCGTTGTCATACCGCGAATTGACGGCATCGCCTCCTGCCGCCTGACGGGCGGTGCGCGCCCAGACCGGTTGCGTGGAAGCGAGCTTTTGCCGCGGGTCGTTTACCAAATTCGCGTGGCGGGCTCACAAAGCGTCGTGACAGTTTCATGCAATGCCCGCATGATCGGGCGTTCAGGTCGCAGCGAGACGGCGGGGCATTATGGCGAAGATTTCGGTGCGGCACTGTGTGGCGCAGGCGTACGGCTTGTTGTTCGGCCAGCCATTCACGCTTATCGGCCTCACATGGCTGCCGGCGTTGTTTTACGCGCTGGCAACAGCCTGGCTCATCCAGCGCATGGATATGGCGATGGCGGCCGCCGTGCCATCGGGGGACGGAATTCTGGGCCAATACGCGTTGTTCTACTTTGCGCTCCTGGTGGTCGCGACGGCGCTTTTCGGCGGAACAATCGCCGTTTCCTTGACGCGGCAAGCGTTCGCGCTGCGCGAAGAGCGGGTTGCCGCCCATTTGGTCATCGGAGCTCGCGAGTTGCGGCTGTTTTTCGCACTGACGCGCTATTACGCGCTGACCGTGATGACGCTGCTGGTTTTCGCGACCGCCGCCGGTATCGCCGTCAGCCGGGGCACAAATTACGCGAGCGTGCATGGCATTGGGCTCGTCTGGTTGGGCGTGTCATTCCAGACATGGCTGAATTCCGCTGCGGCTGTTGCAGCGGCTCTGTCGTTCCTGTTCTTTGCGGTTCGCTTCGGGTTTCTGCTGGATGCGGTTGCGGCGGTGGAAGAGCGCACCACGCTCTCGCGGGCGCGAGCCTTGTCGCGGGGTAATTTCTGGCGGATTGCGGTTACGCTCTTCATCGTCGCCGTGCCGGCTTGCGTCTTGTTTGTTGCCTGCGAGACGACGTTCGGCGGTTTGGCGCTGGAACCCCACGGATATTCTATCGCGGCGGCAAACGCGGCAAGCTTTGCCGGCATACTTGCCGGCGCCCTGGTCGTGCTGCACGCGCTTCTTGCCGGTGCGTCGGCTTCTGCCTATGCCGAAATGGCCGAAGCCGTGGCGCAGGAGAACGAGCCTGCGGATGAGGCTGTCTATCAACTGCATCAACATCAACTGCATCAACCGGCCATGGCCTCTGCCCAAATAGAGGCAGTGCACGACGAACCCCAGCCAGGCGGTTACGCTCACGAGGTTGTGCCGGAGGCTGAAGCTCGGACGGCAGCACCGCAGCCGATGGAGATTGCAACGCTCGAAGCGGACGGCACCGCAGCGGCGGCATCCGTGCCTGCAACAGATGTCGAATGGATGGCGCCGCCGCCTGATGCCCATTTCGGCTCCGATCCGCATGACGCGCTCCCCTATGACGCTCCGCTGCGAACCGTCGCGCGTAGCCCCTTTATGGGCGACGGCGAGAATACGAAGACCGTTGAGCCGCCCGGCGAAGCCGTGACGCTCGCCGAGTCCGAAACCGCGGCGCATCCGGTCGAGGTGCAGAATGCGTCGACAGAGGCCGAGCCCCCGATCCATAATGCGCTTGTCGATGACGGGGCAGGCGAGCCCGTGCACGCGTCAACCCATTCGGACGTCGCCGATGCCGCTGCAGCGTCTAACGGTCAGGTGCAAGAAATCCCCGATCATGCCCACAATGCCGAATTCCCGGCCCCGCAGCTGGAACTGCAGGCTACGGCAATGGCGGCGCAGGCGGGATTCCACACGCCCGAATGATCCGAAATTGCCTTGATGGAACTGGGTATGGATTGGGACGCATCGAGAGCCTCAAGACCACAGGCGCTATCGCTTGATGGAGCGTTTGACAGCCGCGCGCAGATGACAAAACTTTTTCTGTTCTAGCGTCGCCGGCGATTGGCAGACGGCTTCCCCTTTAAGTTCGTCGTGCCCGGCAGGCTAGTTCACGCCAAATACGAGCATTATATTGCCGGGCATGTGCCCAAAAAATCCGTAGCCGGAGACGGCGATCAGCATGCCGTGATAGGCCAGCGGTGAGGTGCCGCCGCCCATCGAACCGCCGGCCGCCTCGCGGCCGCTTGTGGTCAGTACGCTCTGGGTCGTGTCATAGCGCCAGAGGATTTGTCCTGTCGTGGTGTCGTAGAAACGCAGCCAGCCATCGCTGCCGCCAGTCAGCACGAGATCGCCTGCGACGGTGATCGCGGCGGCGAGGCCCGGGTCGCAGCCGCGACGCCGGCCCGCGCAGCTGGTTTCGGTATTGGGCGCCTTCCAGAGATAGCTGCCGTCACGCAAATCGAGCGCATAAAGACCGGGCCGGGCGGGCTCGTCATGAGCGGCCCCATCAGGTGCATCGCTGATGGGAACGAAAAGCGTGTTACCCGCCGTCGCCATTCCAAAATAGATGCCGCCCAAAAGGCCGCCGCGTCCGACCCTGGTCTTCCAGACGAGATTGTGGGTGTGCGGATCAATGGCGTAGACCCATCCCGATTTCTGGCCCACCACGATCAGCTGTTTTCCGCTCTTCATCGTGGCAAGAATGACGGACGCCGCGATATCGACGTCAGGGCCTTTTTCCTTCGGGCAATTGGCCGGGTCCAGGGTAAGACATTCCTCATTCCAGGCATCATTGGGAACGGTTTGATAGGACCATGTGATCCCGCCAACGTTGGTGTCCACCGCCACGAGCGAGTCGCTGATCGCGTTGGCGGGTGAGGAATAGTTGTCGCCTGTCCCGAAATAGAGGAGACGGCGTTCTTCATCGATTGCGGGCGTGTTCCAGATGGCGGCGCCCGAGGGACCATATTGATTGATGCCGTGGACATTGGTGCCCTGCAAGGCGGGTGGTCCCATCATGAAGGTTTGCCAGAGCCGCTTCCCGCTACGCGCATCATAGGCAATGATGGAGCCACGAAAGGTGCAGCATTCGTATCGGGGATCCGTCATCCCTTCTTCCAGCGAAGACACAGGGACATACAGGCGATCCTTATAGAGTACCGGCGAGCCAGTGATCGTGGCGGAGGGATGCTCGTCAACATGATCGCTCCAGGCAAGCGCGCCGGTAACCGCATCAACTGCGTAGACATTGCCCACGAGATCGCCGAAATAGGCGAGCGGTCGTGCTTGCCGGTCGCCCGCATTCCACGGGCTTATCACGATCCCTGTGCGCACCTCCGCTGCTGCCTGGAATTCCCAGCGTTCGCATCCGCTTCGAGCATCCAGCGCATAGACAGTACCATCATCGGTGCCGACATAAATGGCCCCGCCAGCGAATCCCGGAAGAGAGCGCATACGCGTGACGCCCGGCACGCCGAATGCCCATTTCAGCTTCAGCTGCGATACGTTTTCGCTCGTGATGCCTGAAACCACTTTGGGAATGTATCGCGTGTTGCTGTAGGAGATGCCCCAGGTCGGGAAGGCGGGTGGCTCGCCGAATTGGAAGACAGCCGCCTCGCCTGCACATTTAGGAGGTGTGCGTTTGACGTTCTCGCCGAGCTTCGTGCCCGCGAGATATTCAGCGACCGCTTTCTTGTCGCTGTCGGGCACATCTTGGGCTTGCACGCGCATCGGGCCGGCCGTCAACACACGATAGATCGTTTCCGGCGTCATGATGCGTAGCATGAATCCCGGCGGCGCGTGTCCCACCCCGCGGTCATGACATGCAGCGCAGACGTTCGCGTATACGATTGCGCCGCGATTGCTGCCTTCCGAGGGTGCCGTCATTCCTCCATTTGCCGCTTCCCCGCTGTCGGTCGAGGTCGAAGGCTCTGCCCTGGAGACCATGACTGCGGAAGCGTAAACAGCAGCGGCGCATAGCGCTACAAAGGCGCCAACCCAAATCCGTGAAGTCATTTCCCAAGGCCCCCAAGCCCTACCGAACCATACGCTTAGCCAAGTGATCCCACGCCGTCCACGAGATTCGTGAGCCATTCTGCAGCTCATTTGGGGAATGCGAGTTGATATCCCTTACTCCGCCGCTTTCGTCTTGCGTGCCGGCTTTTCCGCCTGACGCGTTTTGAGCAGCGTCTTGAGATATTGGCCCGTATAGGAGCGCGCGACCCTGGCCACGTCCTCGGGCGTGCCGGTCGCCACGATCTCGCCGCCGCCATCGCCCCCTTCGGGCCCGAGATCGACGATCCAGTCGGCGGTCTTGATCACTTCGAGATTGTGCTCGATCACCACCACCGTGTTGCCGCTATCGACCAGCTCGTGCAGCACTTCGAGGAGCTTTGCCACATCGTGGAAGTGCAGGCCGGTCGTCGGTTCATCGAGGAAATAGAGCGTGCGGCCGGTGGCGCGGCGCGACAGTTCTTTCGACAATTTCACCCGTTGCGCCTCGCCGCCCGAGAGCGTCGTCGCCTGCTGGCCGATGCTGATATAGCCAAGCCCCACACGCGTCAGCGTATCGAGCTTCTCGCGGATTGCAGGCACCGCCTTGAACAGATCCGCGCCGGCTTCGACCGTCATGTCGAGCACGTCGGCGATCGAAAACCCGCGGAATTTCACGTCGAGCGTTTCGCGGTTATAACGCTTGCCCTTGCAGACGTCGCATTGGACATAGACGTCGGGCAGGAAGTGCATTTCGATCTGGATGACGCCGTCGCCCTGGCACGCTTCGCAGCGACCGCCCTTGACGTTGAAGGAGAAGCGCCCTGCCGCATAGCCGCGCGCCTTCGATTCCGGCAATTCCGCATACCAGTCGCGGATCGGCGTGAAGGCGCCCGTATAGGTCGCAGGGTTCGAGCGTGGCGTGCGGCCGATCGGCGATTGATCGATGTCGATCACCTTGTCGAGATATTCGAGGCCGTCGATGCGCTCGTGCGGTGCGGGGTGTTCGCGCGCCCCGTTGAGCCGGCGGGCTGCGGCCTTGTAAAGCGTTTCGATCACTAGCGTCGACTTGCCGCCGCCCGAGACCCCGGTAATGCAGGTGAAGGTGCCGATGGGAATTGCGGCGCTGACATTCTTGAGATTGTTGCCGCGCGCCCCCGCGACCTTTATCCAGCGATTGTGTGCGGCTTTACGGCGTTGCGCGGGCACAGGAATTTGCTCGAGCCCCACCAGATATTTCCCGGTCAGGCTCCTGGGCGAGCGCATGATGTCGTCGACCGTGCCTTCCGCGATGATCTCGCCGCCATGAATGCCGGCGCCCAGCCCCATGTCGATGACATGGTCGGCGGTGCGGATCGCTTCCTCGTCATGCTCGACCACGATCACCGTATTGCCGAGATCGCGCAGACCCTTGAGCGACTCCAGCAGCTTGGCATTGTCGCGCTGATGCAATCCGATGGACGGTTCGTCGAGCACGTAGAGCACACCCGTCAGGCCCGAACCGATCTGCGAGGCGAGCCGGATGCGCTGGCTCTCGCCGCCCGACAGCGTGCCCGAGCCGCGCGACAGCGACAGATAATCGAGACCCACATTGTTGAGAAATTTGAGGCGGGCGCGGATTTCCTTGAGGATGCGCGCAGCGATTTCCTTCTGCTGCTTCGTCAGGTCCTTGTCGAGATCGCGGAACCATGCGTCGGCATGGCGGATGGACAGCGCACAGACCTCGCCGACATGCCGGCCGGCAATCTTGACCGCCAACGCTTCGGGTTTGAGGCGATAGCCCTGGCAAACCTCGCAGGGGCTCGTGTCCTGGAACCGTTCGAGTTCTTCGCGCACCCACGCTGAATCCGTTTCCTTGAAGCGGCGTTGCAAATTGGGGATGACGCCTTCGAAGGTCTTTTTGGTTTCGTAGCGGCGCATGCCGTCGTCATAGATGAATTTGATCTCCTCCTCGCCCGAGCCGTAGAGGATGATGTCCCTGGCGCGCTTGGGCAGATCCTCCCAGGGCTCGGTGAGCGGGAATTTGTAATGGCGCGCGATCGCCTCGAGCGTTTGCAGATAATAGGGCGAGGAGGATTTCGACCAGGGCGCGATCGCGCCCTTGCGCAAGGTGAGGCTTTCGTCCGGTACGATCAGGGCGGGATCGAAATAGAGCTGCGTGCCGAGCCCGTCGCAAGCGGGGCAGGCGCCGTGCGGATTGTTGAACGAGAACAACCGGGGCTCGATCTCGGGGATGGTGAAACCCGATACCGGACAGGCGAATTTCGACGACATGAGAAGCTGCTTCGGCTCACCGTTTTCTTTAATATCGGCAAATTCGGCGATGACGAGGCCGTCGGCCAGATTGAGCGCCGTCTCGATCGAGTCGGGCAGGCGGTTGCCGATATCGGGTTTCACCACGATGCGGTCGACGACGACTTCGACATCGTGCTTGAGCTTCTTGTCGAGCGCGGGGACTTCGCCGAGTTCGTAGAACTTCCCGTCCACCTTGACGCGCTGGAAGCCCTTTTTCTGCAGTTCGGCGAATTCCTTGCGATATTCGCCCTTGCGGCCGCGCACGATGGGCGCCAGCAGGAACAGCCGCGTGCCTTCGGCAAGCGCCAGGATGCGATCGGCCATCTGGCTGACGGTCTGGCTCTCGATGGGCAGGCCCGTCGCCGGCGAATAGGGCACGCCGACCCGTGCAAAGAGCAGCCGGAGGTAGTCGTATATCTCCGTGACGGTGCCGACCGTCGAGCGCGGGTTGCGCGAGGTCGTCTTCTGCTCGATCGAAATGGCGGGCGAGAGGCCCTCGATGTGGTCGACATCGGGCTTCTGCATCAGTTCGAGGAACTGCCTTGCATAAGCCGAAAGGCTTTCGACATAGCGCCGCTGGCCTTCGGCATAGATCGTGTCGAAGGCGAGCGACGATTTGCCCGACCCCGACAGGCCGGTGATGACGGTCAAACTATCGCGTGGAATTTCGACGTCGACGTTTTTCAGATTGTGTTCGCGGGCGCCGCGGATGGAGATGTTTTTCAGCATGGTCTTTAGTCGCACACCTCGGCGAAACACGGAAGCTTGTGTGATCGGGCAGTTCCGCGGCAAGCAACCGTCGAGGGTATCCATTTGATATAGGAACGAAAAGAGAACAAAATTTCGTCCGGGTCGGACAAACTGTCCAGCGAGGAGCGTCGCCGTCGAGAGATTTTATGAGGCCAGGGTGATCGTGCCGGGCTGGCGGGGCAGCATATAGACAGAGGAATAGAGCGTGGTCGTTCCGATGTGCATGAAGTCGATGAGCGGCGTGTAGGAATAGCTCGTCTCGCCCAGGATCAGGGTCGAATTCGCAACATCGAGCGCGGCCGGCAGAGTGATGACCTGGCCGACGGTGCGGGCCGTGCCGTTGAGGGCCTGGCTCCACGTCACCGTCGCCTGCTTGCTGCTGTTGACGGTGATGCACGAGACGGTCACCACCGCATGCGATGACGAATAGGGCGTCAACACGGACGAGGCCGCAGCGAGAATTCCAGGCATCGTCGCGCTTTGGCTTATGCTCGAATATTGCGTGACGATGGTGGCGACGGTGCTGGCAGTGAGCGCGACTTGGCGCTTGATGGCGATTTCCTGCGTGACCTCGAAGCCGCCCAGATACATCAATGCCATGAAAGGCAGAATGAGCGCGAACTCGACCGCCGCGATGCCGTGCTGCGCGCGGCCAAACCGCCGGAGCGCCGAACCGAGGAAGCTGGTGAGGTTTCGAGGCGTCATGACCTGCTTTCCCCCTATGGTTCGTTGCGAAACGCGGCAGTACCCACGAGAACATTCGTGTTGCTGCTCGTGTTCGCCAGGCTAAACCCGAGCGGACCGGGCCAGACCGGCCATTGGTAAAAGACCTGGACGACTTCGACATCGCCGATGACGCCGGGGCTGTAGGGCAGTCCCGTACTGCTGAACTTGCCCTTCGCGATCGGGTTCAGCATCGTTGCCGACGAAAACGACGAAAATGTCTGGACGGCGACATAGAGTCCGGAGCAATTGAACAATCCGGCCGCGTTCGTACAGACGGCCTGTTGGAATTGGGCCTGCGTCATGTTCGCTGACTGCGCCTGTCCCGTCATGATCAAGCGGGCGGCTTGCGTCGTCGCCGTTTGCAGCACCTGCTGGGCAAAGAATATGAGAGCCGTTTGCAGTATCGCGTAGAGCAGCGCCAGGAAGGGTGGGGCGACGATCGCGAACTCGACGGCGGTTGCAGCCGACCGGCAACGGATGAATCCGCGTAGCCCCCCCTTCCGCCTCCCATGCGAGCATGTTCGGCACCTTTCCCCACAAGGGGGGAAGGTTGGACAGGATTGCGTTAGCGGACGCTCGCCACTTCTTTTTCCTTCCCCCTTCGTGGGGGCGGCAGCGCCAGCGTCGCCCGCCGGTGGCGCGCACGAAGTGCAACTTTTTCTTCCTTCCCCCTTTATGGGGGAAGGTGGCGCGCACGAAGTGCGCGACGGAAGGGGGACGTCGATATGATCGGAATCCTCAGTGAGACGGGCCGTACGTTCCATCCCGCACCTATTTGGTCAGATGCGAGGTAGCGACCACCTGCTGGAACAACTGGCTCAATGCCGCCGAGATGTCGCCATCGGTGGTGACTGCGGCATAGAGGCCGGGCGACGCGCAGCTCTCAAGCCGCGCGCCGATATTGTCCTGCGTAGTGGCCGGAGGTATGAGCGGAGCGACATAAGTATTGAACCAGCCGTTCGACGTCCCCAGCGCGTAATAGGTCGTATAAAGCACGGCGATGCGGATGCCGCGATTCTTGATCGTCGTGCACCAGTCCGTGTCCGGTTCGCTTCCTGAGGAATTCAGCGGATTGACCGTCGATTGCTGGCGTTTGGAGCAGCAATAAGCACCATAAGAGGAACTGATCGCCGGTTCGCTGGAGACGGCTTCATCGATCACGCCGTCGGTGACGATGAACAGCACTTCCTCGGGGGTGTCGCCAGTGGCATTCGTGCCGTTGCCGGGATTGGGCATGATCCCATCGATCGAACTCATCGCCCCGTCGAAATTGGTGTCTTCGTCGCTGTTGTCGGTGGACGAGGTGAGGTAGTTGTTCGAATAGACCTCCTCGACCGTGATCGTGCTGGCTTCCGACGCCGCCGTTGTCATGTTTTTGGTCATCGCGCCGACGGTGTTGAACCCCGAATTGAACGTATAGATCGCCATTTGATAGACGGCGCTATTCGCGGTTTCGGTCGATTGCGCCGTGCTCATCAAATTTGCGGTCGCGGTCGCCAGATTGTCGATACGCAATGTGAGGCCGAGGGCTCTTGCCAATGCGTAATTGTCCTCGCCGCCGGGATTGCCGGTTCCGGAGAGGGTACATTTTGTGGAATTGCAGTAAGTCTCCGACGACGGATGCGATTCGTGGCAGGCGAACGCGCAGCCGCAAGTCGAGCCGCCGGCCGGGGCGGAGTCGCACTGGTATTGTGTGTTGGTCACCATGGTGTTGATGCCGCTCGATGTGGCCGGAAGCGCCATCGACGGCGAATTGTCGAGCAACAGGTAGAAATTGATATTCGGGGCGTAGGCGCCGACTGCTTGCGATGTTCCTTTCAGTGCGATAGTCGACTGGCCCAATACGGTCGGGAAAAAGTTCTGAGAGGCGGCCGTGTAGGTTACCGTCACCGTACGATTGGTGATGGTGTCGGCAACCGTGACCGTCAAATTGGCGGAATTGTATGTGATCCCGGTGATCGCGCTTGCCTGCGCATTGAATGCGTTGGTTGCCGCGGTGATCGATGCCGAGTCGCTTGATTCCATCAGGGATGGTGTAACGGCTGCAAGCGAGGCGGCGTCAGCGATCGCGTTGAGTTGTTCTTCGCGTAGCGCTGCGGAACTGTAGTCGATGCCCATTCCCGTCAGGTAGACGAGTGGTACCAATGAAATCGCGAATATAATCGAGACGTTGCCCTTCGATGTGCGGGCAAAGCGCAGGAGCGTGGCAACCATCGTCGAGCATCCGACAAAACCGTCACGGGAGTGTGGAGGTGCGCGCCTAAGAAATCGCTAAATTAATAATTCATTTTCCAGACGAAATGCCGATTCTGGAGTGTCACGGGGGTTTTGACATTCTCCCACTTCCTGACAATTCTTGGTGAATCGGCTGTTAAGAATAATGAAGCCAACGCCGGATAAGCCGGAAATTTCGTGCGATCCGGAAAAGCTGGCCGGCAGGCGATGTCCGGTGTATTCGCCATAGCGGCGATCGAGGAAGGCATTTTATGGCATTGGAGGTGATGGGAATTTCCGGGTTGGCGACGGGGTCGGCCCGCATGGGCATGGCGTTGCTGCGCGGTTCGGCCATCGGCTTCGAACGGCAATGGCATCGGAAGATGGCGGGCCGCAATGACGCCGTGCTTGAACAGAATATGGGCCGGTTGAGCCTCAAGCCTTATGCGTCCGCTGCACGCTGGCAGATCCGCCAGCAGGTCGTGGTCGAATAGATGCAGCCGCAATCATCCCGTCTCACGCCACGCAACGGCGGGTTGGCGTACCGGCCGGAGATCGATGGGCTGCGCGCGCTCGCGATCCTGCCGGTGCTGCTGTTCCATTTTCATGTGCGCGCATTTCGCGGCGGCTTCGTTGGCGTCGACGTGTTCTTCGTCATATCGGGTTATTTGATCACGCAACTTATCCAGGCGGAGCGGGCCGCAAGGCGCTTTTCGATTACGCACTTCTACGAGCGCCGGGTGCGGCGCATCTTTCCGGCATTGTTTGCGATGCTGACCGTCGTCACCATTGCCGCGGCGTTCATCCTGTTTCCCGTCGATTTCGTGCGTTACGGCAAAAGCCTGCTCGCCACGGCCGCATTCGGTTCGAATTTCGAATTCTGGCGCGAGACCGGCTATTTCGACGTGATCGCCGAAGAAAAGCCGCTGCTGCATCTGTGGTCGATCGCCGTCGAGGAGCAATTCTATCTGCTGTTCCCGGCAATATTGCTGGCGGTGGGGCGCGGTTCGCGCCGGCGCATCATCGCGACGGTGGGCGCGATCTTCGCGGCATCGTTCGCGTTCAGCGTGTGGGGCGTCGGTCATGCCCCCTCGGCCACGTTCTATCTGTTGCCGGGCCGTGCTTGGGAGTTGATGCTGGGCGCGCTTCTTGCGCTGGGTGCCGTGCCTGGTATCGCAAGCCGGACGGTGCGGGAAATCCTGGCCGTTTGCGGCGTCGGGGCAATCGCGTTCGCGATATTCGCTTTTTCGGCGGATACGGCGTTTCCGGGGCCGGCGGCCCTCATACCCTGTCTGGGCGCGGGGCTCGTCATCTATGGCACATCCGGGGGGGCAATGGCGGCGGCAACAATTCTCGGCACCCGCCCGATGGTCTTTGTCGGCCGCATATCCTATTCGCTGTATCTTTGGCATTGGCCGCTAATCGTTTTTGCACGCTATCTCGATTTCCGCGATCCGCCGCCGGCGCAGACCGCTTTGCTCATCGCACTCTCATTCGGGTTGGCCATTCTCTCCTGGGCCGTGATCGAGCAGCCGTTTCGCGGGACGAGGATGCACATTGCGCGGCCACGACTTTTTGCCGGCGGCGCGGCGGCAATGGGCCTTTGCGCCGCGCTTGCCTTGCTCGTGGTCATGAGCAACGGCCTGCCCGGACGGCTGCGGCCCGATCTGCGTGCGATCCTCGCCGAAGAAAACGATCACGAAGCGAGGATCGACACCTGTTTCGGCCTTGACGCTGACGATGTGCGCGCGGGACGGCTGTGTCGCATCGGTTTTCTGGGCGGGACGCCGAGCTTCCTGCTATGGGGCGATTCCCATGCAGATGCCGTGTTGCCGGCTGTGGCGGAGGTTGCGGCGCGCGAGGGCCGCACGGGGTTGTTCGCAGGCGGGCGTTCCTGTCCTCCGCTTCTCGATGTGACGACGCCGCAGCCCGAGTGCCGGGCGTTCAATGCGAGCGTGATGGCGTTGGCGGCGCGGCCCGACATCCGCGAGGTCATCCTCGAAGCGCGTTGGGCGAAATACGCGGAAGGCACGACTTATGGCTATGAGCCCGAGGGGCACGTGGTCCTGATCGATGGCGGCCGGGACGATATGGCCGATGCCGGCAACCACGCCGTGTTTGCGCGCGGCCTTGAGCGGACCGTGAAGGCGCTTGCTGGAAAGAAGGTCGTGATCGTCGCCTCAGTCCCGGAAATCGGCTGGCCTGTGCCTGCCGTCCTCGCGCGCCAGAAACTCGCAGCCAAGGCGAGAATTTTTCCCCCCAGTGCCGACGCCTATCTCGACCGGCAGAAATTCGTGCTGGCGACCTTGGCGCGGCTGCGGCGGGACGATGGCGTCAGCGTGGTCTATCCCCATAAGGTCCTCTGTCGCAGCGGGAGTTGCGAGGTCGCGCGCGACGGCATCCCGCTTTATCGCGACGAGCACCATTTGAGCGTCTTCGGCGCGCGCCAATTGACGGTGCTGTTCTCCGCGGCGCTCTGAGCCGCCCAATATGCTGGGGATTGACTGCCAGGATGACAGAACATAAGAGGAACATTAGGCGTCCCGACATGGCGGTCAGCGAGAGTGGCCGTTAGGGTGCGGGCGTCGAAACGCGGGAAGGACAAACAATGGCAGGCAGCGTCAACAAGGTGATTTTGGTCGGCAATCTGGGGCGCGATCCCGAAGTGCGCCGGATGACCTCGGGCGAACCTGTGGTGAATTTGTCGGTGGCGACATCGGAATCCTGGCGCGACAAGGCGAGTGGCGAGCGCAAGGAGAAGACGGAGTGGCACCGGGTCGTGATTTTCAACGAGAACCTCGCCAAGGTGGCCGAGCAATATCTGCGCAAGGGCTCCAAAATCTATCTGGAGGGCCAGCTTCAGACGCGCAAATGGACCGACAAGGACGGCGCCGAGAAATATTCGACCGAGATCGTGCTCAATCGCTTCCGCGGTGAGCTGGTCATGCTCGATTCGCGCAGCGAAGGCGGCGGCGCATCGACGTCCCGCAGCGGTTCCAGCGAGGCTCCGGCCAGTTTCGACCGCGGCGATATGGACGACGAAATCCCGTTCTGAAATGGGCGTATCGGTGGAGGCGGGACCTTCGCAAAGGGGTTGCGAGCGGCGCGCGCCAAACTGCCATAAACCTTCCCTGGATTGCATGGTTTTGCTGGCGGAAACGCGCGGCAAAATGCTAGGTGTTCGCGTGAATTCGGGCCCCTCCCATAGGCCCGGGCGAGCATTGTGAGGAGCACGATTTGAGCGATTCGAAGGCTGACGGCGGGCCGCCGGAGGGCGGCTCCAGCGTAAGCCCCATCGCCATCGAGGACGAGCTCCGCCGCTCCTATCTCGACTATGCGATGAGCGTGATCGTCGCGCGTGCGATCCCTGATGCGCGCGACGGGCTCAAGCCCGTGCATCGGCGCATTCTCTATTCGATGTACGAAAGCGGCTACGACTGGAACAAACCGTACCGCAAATCCGCGCGCGTCGTCGGCGATGTCATCGGCAAATATCATCCGCATGGCGATCAGGCCGTTTATGACGCGCTGGTGCGTATGGCGCAGAGCTTTTCGATGCGCGCGCCGCTGGTCGACGGGCAGGGCAATTTCGGGTCGGTCGACGGCGATTCTCCCGCGCAGATGCGCTACACGGAGGTGCGCCGCGCCAAGATCGCGCACGCGCTGACCGAAGACCTCGACAAGGATACGGTCGAGTGGCGGGACAATTACGATGCTTCCGAGCGCGAGCCGGTCGTTTTCCCGGCGCGCTTTCCCAATTTGCTGGTCAACGGCTCGAGCGGCATCGCTGTCGGCATGGCCACCAATGTTCCGCCCCACAATCTGGGGGAAGTGATCGATGCCTGCCTCGCCTATATAGAGGACCCTTCGATCAGCCTCGACGCACTGACGGAAATCGTTCCGGGGCCGGATTTTCCGACCGGCGCCATGATCATCGGCAAGCAGGCAGCGCGCGCAGCGCTCGCCCGCGGCCGCGGTTCGGTCCTCATGCGGGCCAGGTGCCACATCGAGGAACTGCGCAAGGACCGCGAGGCGATCATCGTCACCGAGATTCCCTATCAGGTGAACAAGGCAACGATGATCGAGCGCATCGCCGAACTGGTGCGCGACAAGCGCGTAGAAGGCATTTCCGATCTGCGCGACGAAAGCGACCGCCACGGCATGCGCGTGGTCATCGAGCTCAAGCGAGACGCCTCGTCCGACGTCGTCCTCAACCAACTCTACCGCTACTCCCAGCTGCAGACGAGCTTCGGCGTCAATATGCTGGCCCTGAACGCCGGCCGGCCGCAGGTGATGAGCCTGAAGGATATGATCGGCGTCTTCGTCGCGTTCCGCGAAGAGGTGATTACGCGACGCACGCGCTTCGAACTCGCCAAGGCGCGCGATCGCGGTCATATCCTGGTGGGATTGGCGGTCGCCGTCGCCAATATCGACGAAGTGATCGCGCTCATTCGTGCCGCGCCCGACGTAGCGACGGCGCGCGACCAATTGATGGCGCGCGACTGGCCGGCGAAGGATGTCGGGCCGCTTGTCGCGCTGATCGCCGATCCGCGCCATGCGATTGCGGCCGATGGTACGATCCGCCTCAGCGAGGAGCAGGCCAAGGCCATTCTCGATTTGCGCCTGCAGCGGCTGACGGCGCTCGGCCGCGACGAGATCGGCGACGAAGTCAAAAAGCTCGGCGTGGCGATCCAGGATTATCTCGATATCCTGCGCAGCCGTGCGCGGGTGCTCGCCATTGCCAGAAAAGAACTCGAAGACGTGAAGGCCGAGTTCGCCACGCCACGCCTGACCGAACTCGTCGAGGCCGAGATCGAGGTCGAAGACGAGGACCTGATCGAGCGCGAGGACGTGGCCGTCACCGTCACCCATGCAGGCTATATCAAGCGCACGCCGCTCGCCGAATATCGGGTGCAGGGCCGCGGCGGCAAAGGCCGCTCCGGCATGGCGACGCGCGAGGAAGATTTCGTCACACATATTTTCGTCGCCTCGACGCATGCGCCGCTGGTTTTCTTTTCCTCGACCGGCATGGCCTACAAGCTCAAGGTCTGGCGTTTGCCCGAGGCGCACATCCAGGGCCGCGGCAAGGCGATGGTGAATCTGCTGCCGTTGCAGGCGGGCGAGCGCATCACGACGATATTGCCGCTTCCCGAAAACGAAGCGGAATGGGAAAAGCTGTACGTCGTCTTCGCGACGAAGTCCGGTGACGTGCGGCGCAACGAGCTTTCCGATTTTGCCAGCATCAACCGCAACGGCAAGATCGCGATGAAGCTGGCGGTGCAGGACGGCATTGTCGGCGTCCAGACCTGTACCGAACGCGACGACATTCTCCTGACCACGCGGCTGGGAAAATGTATCCGTTTCGCGATCGGGGATGTGCGGGTGTTCAAGGGGCGGGACTCGACGGGCGTGCGCGGCATCAAGCTTGCCGCCGGCGACGAAGTCGTGAGTTTGTCGCTGCTGCGCCATTCCGATGCGACGACGGCGGAAGCGCACGCCTATCTGAAGCAGTCGAGCGCGGCGCGCCGTGCCGCATTGGGTGAGGAAAGCGAAGCATCGCCCGAAGACAATTTGGACGAGGAGGATGCCGGCGAAGAGGCGACGCTGTCGCCGGAGCGCTATGCCGGTCTCGGTGCCAACGAGCAATTCGTGCTTGCCCTGTCGGAGAACGGCTTCGGCAAGCGGACGAGTTCCTACGAATATCGCGTGACCGGCCGCGGCGGTTCGGGAATCGTGGCGATGGATATGGGCCGGAAGAATACGGCGATCGTGGCCGCTTTTCCGGTCGAGGAAACCGATGATTTAATGCTGATCAGCGATTCCGGACAGACCATCCGTGTGCCCGCTTCCAGCGTCAGCGTACAACGCCGCGGCTCGGGCGGCGTTACCGTGTTCCGTGTGGAGGGTGGCGAGCGCGTTGTCTCGGTCGAGAGGATCGAGGAGACATCTGGCGACGGCGCGGCATGAGAAAGGGGGATGTGATGTCCAAAGAACGCATCGGGCTGTATCCGGGAACATTCGATCCCGTAACGCTCGGGCATCTCGATATCATCAAGCGGGCGGTCAAGCTCGTCGATCATCTGGTGATCGGCGTGGCGACAAATCCGTCCAAGTCGCCGCTTTTTTCGCTTGAAGAACGCGTAGACATGGTCAGGCACGAGGCGACGCCGCTCGCCGAAGGGCGCGCGACCATCGCGGTTGAGACCTTCGATTCCCTGCTGATGCAATTCGCCGAGAAGGTCGGCGCATCCGTCATCGTGCGCGGGCTCAGGGCCGTGTCGGACTTCGAATATGAATTCCAGATGGTGGCGATGAATCAGCGGCTCAATTCCGAGATCGAGACGGTTTTCCTGATGGCCGACCCGCGCCACCAGGCGATCGCCTCGCGTCTCGTCAAGGAAATTGCCATGCTGGGCGGACCTGTGGCACCGTTTACAACCCCTTATATTGCCGACCTCATCGTCAAGCGCTATGCCGAAAAGAAAAAGGTAACCTGATGTCCCGCAATTCCGAAAATACCCTTGTGATGACGCTCAAGGACGGCGATGTCCTGATTGCGCTGCGGCCCGATCTCGCACCGAACCACGTCGAGCGGATCAAGGAACTGGCCGGCCGCGGATTTTACGACGGAATCGTCTTTCATCGCGTCATTCCCGGCTTCATGGCGCAGACGGGCGATCCGACGGGCACCGGCAGCGGTGGCTCCGATCTTCCCGATCTCAAAGCCGAATTCGGCGCGCAACCGCATGTGCGCGGCACGGTGTCGATGGCGCGCAGCAGCGATCCCCATAGCGCCAACAGCCAGTTCTTCATCTGCTTCGACGAAGCGCCCTGGCTTGATCGTCAGTACACGGTCTGGGGCCAGGTGGTCGAAGGCATGGAGCATGTCGACGCCATCAAGAAGGGCGGCGAGCACAACAACGGCGCTATCAGCGGCGAACCCGACAGGATCGTCCGCATGCGGATCGAGGCCGACGCGGGAAAGTGACGCATTCCGCAACATTTGGTGTTTCGTGGGCGCGTTGAGCGGGTCCGGTCTTTCGACTAGAACCGAGATGTATTTTTGCGTGGAGCATCCCGTCCTATGACTTCCATCCCGTTCATCGATCTTCAGGCGCAGCGCAGGCGTCTTGGCGCTTCGCTGACGCGGGCGATCGAGGCCGCCGTCGAAGGCGGGCAATGGATCATGGGGCCGCAGGTGCGCGAGCTCGAGGAAAAGCTCGCGGAATTTGCGGGCCGCAAGCATGCGCTGGCCTGCGCCAACGGCACCGATGCGCTGATGCTGGTGTTGCGCGCCTGGAATGTCGGACCGGGCGACGCGGTGTTCGTGCCGGCGTTTACTTTTGCCGCTTCGGCGGAAGTTGTCGCGCTCGTCGGTGCGACGCCGGTGTTCGTCGATGTGTTCGAAGACACCTACAACATGAATCCCGCAAGCCTGGAAGCCGCCATTGCCATGGTGCGTCACGCGGGCAAGCTCATTCCACGCGTCGTCATGCCGGTCGATCTGTTTGGACAAGCGGCCGACTATACGCGGCTTGAGCCGATCGTCGCGCGCGAAAAACTTCTGATGCTGTGTGACGCGGCGCAAGGGTTCGGCGCAGCTCTGGGCGCGCGTCGCGCGGGCGCTATCGGCGACGCGGCAGCGACGAGCTTTTTTCCGGCAAAACCGCTGGGTTGCTATGGCGACGGTGGCGCCAGCTTCACCGATGACGATGCGACGATCGAGCTTCTGCGCTCGCTGCGCAACCATGGCCAGGGCGCCGACCGGTATGAAAACGTCCGCATCGGAGTCAATTCGCGGCTCGACACGATCCAGGCCGCAATCCTGCTCGAAAAGCTCAAGGTGTTTCCCGAGGAAATCGCACTGCGCGAAACGATTGCGCGGCGCTATTCGCAAGCGCTCGGACAGTCGAACCGCATTCGGGTGCCGCGAATCATCGAGGGCGCCCAATCGACCTGGGCGCAATACACGATCCAGGTGCCCGACCGCGACGGGCTTGGCGCCGATCTGAAGGCCAAGGGGATACCGACTGCAATCTATTATCCCATTCCGATGAGCGCGCAGCGCGGCTATCGCGACTACCCTTCCGCGCCGGTGCCCGTCAGCACCGCGATCGGCAAGAAGGTGATCAGCCTGCCGATGCATCCCTATCTCGACGAAGCGACCCAGGATTTGATCATCGAGGCGGTGCTCGAGAGCGTGGGGCGAGCGGCGTAATCGCAGAATCGCGACAGCCACGCTATTGTGTTGCCCATGGATGTCGCTCAGTTCGATTTCGATCTGCCTGATGAGCTGATAGCGCTGCGCCCCGCGAGCCCCCGCGATGCGGCGCGCATGCTGGTCATACGCGAGAATGGAGAGATCGAGCACGCGCATGTGCGCGATCTGCCGGATTATCTCGCGGCGGGCGATGCGCTGGTGGTCAACGACACCAGGGTGGTGCGTGCGCGCCTCCGCGGCAGGCGCGCGCCCCGCGCGGGCCAGGAGGGCGACGGGCCGCAGGTCGAAGTGCTGTTGCACAAGCGTTTGGGACCGGCGCGCTTTGCCGCGTTCGCGCGGCCGGCGCGGAAGCTTCTGGCAGGGGATCGCTTGCATCTTGGCCGTTCGCTCGAAACAAATATCGTCGCGCGCGGCGAGGGTGGCGAAATCGAATTGGAGTTCGTGAATTCCGGCGCTGTGCTCGACGCGGCAATCGCAACCCAGGGCGAAATGCCGCTTCCACCCTACATCGTGGGCAAGCGCAAGGCGGATGCGCGCGACGCGCAGGATTATCAGACGTTGTTCGCCGATCGCTCGGGTTCGGTCGCTGCCCCGACCGCGGGCCTGCATTTCACCGCGGACTTGCTCGCGCGCCTGGCGCAGCGCGGCGTGACGCGCGAAACCGTCACGCTGCATGTCGGCGCCGGCACCTTCCTGCCGGTCAGCGCGCCCGATACGCAGGCCCATCGCATGCATGCGGAATGGGCGGAGTTGGATGCGAACACTGCATTGCGCCTCAACGCAACGCGCGCTGCGGGCGGCCGTATCGTCGCCGTGGGGTCGACGTCGTTGCGCACGCTCGAAACCGCGGCGGACGCGGACGGCACCATCGCGGCCTTCACCGGCGAGACCGACATCTTCATCACGCCGGGCTATCGCTTCAAGACCGCCGAGATTCTGCTTACCAATTTTCATCTGCCGCGCTCGACGCTCTTCATGCTCGTTGCCGCGTTCATGGGGCTGGACACGATGAAACGCGCTTATGCCCAGGCGATTGCCGAGCACTATCGCTTCTATTCCTATGGCGATGCCTGTCTGTTGTTCCGGCCGGCCGCATGAGCGCGTTTCGTTTCGTACTGACGGGGGAGGACGGCGCGGCACGCACCGGCGAAATTTCGCTGCCGCGTGGCACCATCCGCACGCCCGCTTTCATGCCGGTGGGAACCGCCGCAACCGTCAAGGCGATGTTGCCGCAATCGGTGCGCGAAACCGGCGCCGATATCGTGCTGTCCAACACCTACCATCTGATGCTGCGCCCCGGTGCGGAGCGCATCGCGCGTCTGGGCGGGCTGCATCGCTTCATGGCGTGGGAACGGCCGATCCTCACCGATTCCGGCGGCTACCAGGTGATGTCGCTCGCGAAGCTGCGCAAGATCACGGAAGAGGGCGTGCGGTTCCGTTCGCATATCGACGGCCACGAAGAATTCCTTTCGCCGGAACGGGCGATGGAGATTCAGGGCCTGCTCGGCTCCGACATCCAGATGGTGCTCGACGAATGTCCGGCCTGGCCGGCGAGCGAAGCCGAGATCGAGAAGTCGCTGGCGCTGTCCATGCGCTGGGCATTGCGCTCGAAGACCGCCTTCGGTGGCCGGCCGGGACAGGCGTGCTTCGGCATCGTCCAGGGCGGGGTGTTTCCGCATTTGCGCGTGCGCTCGGCGAGCGAACTGGTGGCCATCGGCTTCGATGGCTACGCGATCGGTGGGCTCGCTGTGGGCGAAGAACAATCGGCCATGTTCGACACGCTCGAGGCGACGGTGCCTTCACTGCCGCAAGACAGGCCGCGCTATCTGATGGGCGTCGGCAAGCCCGACGACATTGTCGGTGCGGTGCTGCGCGGTGTGGACATGTTCGACTGCGTGTTGCCGACGCGCTCGGGCCGCAATGGCCAGGCCTTTACGTGGGCAGGCGCGCTGAATCTGCGCAATGCCGTCCATGCCGAAGACGCGGCGCCTCTCGACGCCCAATGCCGTTGTCCCGCCTGCCGCGATTATTCGCGTGCCTATCTGCATCATGTCGTCAAGGCAAACGAGATCATCGCCTCGATGCTGCTTACCTGGCACAATCTGACTTTCTATCAGGACCTGATGAAGGGATTGCGGACGGCGATCGGCGCCGGACGCGCCCGCGAATTCGCCGAACGGATTCTCACGGCCTATCGCCGCGAAGGCGAAAAGGATTTGCCGGTGTAGGCGCAGGCGCGCGCCCGAGTGACGCAAAGCCAAAAAAGCAGGCACTCCCGAACGGGAGTGCCTGCTGTATGTTTCGCGATGCGGCAGTTACCAGCGGCGGCAGCGTTCGATGAAATCCTTGCGCGCCTCACGCTCGTCATTGGCTGCATCTCTCGACACGCCGCGGCACCATTTGAAGTGGACGGCGCGATCGGTGGACCAGCGCGGTCCCGGATCAAATCGTTCCGCACAGCGCGGCATGCTGAGCGCGGCGCGCACCTGTACCAGCGCCGCATCGGTATATTCGCGGCAAAAATCCCGATCGGCGGCCTGAACTCCCGACGCCGTCGCGACAAAGGCGGCTCCCGCAATCACCGCTGCATACAAAAATCGAATCATGCTTTCCTCCCGCTGTTCCCAAGTTTGGCAGACATCACTACCATACGTTGAGCAATATAGCCGGTGAAGGTGCAAATTTTGTGTCCCATCGGCAAGCGCACGGCCCTGTTCGTTCGACGCGGCGACCGAAGCAGGGCGCTGGGGGCCACAGCCTCCGATGACGCGCCGGGGACGTCCGCGGACGTGACCGACACGCTCCAATTCGTCATCTTTGCGGACTTCCCGTGCCTGGAACGATCCTGGATACCTGGTGTTGACCGCCAAAGCCTCTCCCCCTATGGTCCGCCGCCTTTGGCAGAGCCCGTAGCTCAGGGGTAGAGCATCTGACTTTTAATCAGAGGGTCGATGGTTCGATCCCATCCGGGCTCACCAAATACTAAATAAATACAGCAACTTAACTCATTGCATTATTGAAATAATATTTCAGCCTCGAATTTGTCCGTACTGTGTCCGCAAAACTGGCGACAACGATATGGATGATCCCGATTACAGCGATTTGTCGGATGCTCGGCTCGAAATGCTCGCTATCAGCGAGTATGCAAGCCCTCCCGAGCGCGGGGCCGCGAAGGCAGAGCTTGCCCGGCGGCAGCGATCGCACGATGCCGAGCGAGACCGAGTGCGCCGCGAACATGAGGATTCGCTGTTCGACGCTGAGAGCGCCGGCAGGTTCAGCGCAAGAAATTCGACGAAGCTCTTGCCGCCAAGCAGATGGCCCACGCCGAAAAGCTAGCGCTCGAGCAAATTGCTGCCGCAAAGAGTTCGGCAACCGCGACAAGACTCGCAGCCGTCGCGGCGTTCCTTTCGGCCTTCGGCGCTATCGTCTCGGCTTATGTCGCATACGAGCAATTTACGCACCACTGATCGCGCTATGGGCGACTGCAGCAAGATCGATGAAGCGGAGGATTAGTTATGGACAAGGACATTGTGCTCGGGATTTTGACAGTAGCCGGGATAATCGCGGGCGGCAGCGTAGGCGGGGTTTGCACGATTATTGCGGCCAGAACTGGTTACAAATTCACGGAGATGAAGCGGCACATCGCGAATCTTTGTGATCAGATCACTGCGTACCACAGTTTGGAAGAGCTTTATGCAAAAGAGATAGAGAAACTGGATCGAGCACGCGGCACGGCGCGAACAATCCAGATTAAAATGCGCGACCAAGTCGAGGATCAGGACCTCCCCCGACCCGCCATGACTGCGAATGAGGCGGATAAAATCAAACAGCGGTGGAGTTGAAGTCAGATTATTGTTGAACGCTTAGTAAGCCGAAGCCATGAGGCGCTCCGATGGGCGACCACTCCAAAATCGAACAGCGTCATGCCGACCAGGCGCATATGCGCGAAAGCTGGCACCCGCCGCGGTCGACAGTGCCGCGCTGTGCGTGCGGCGAGCCGGCCGTGATCGAGGTGAGCCGGTGGCCTGGCGTCGAGTTCTTCTGGTCGGAGCATCGCGCCATGGCCGAAGCTGCGTTCTGCCAGTCGAGACCTGATGCAATTTCGCCTGCATCTTCAAATAACGACGCTCGGAATTGGAGGCTGCTATGAATGAATTTTGGGCAGCTATCGCGGGAGCAATTGTCGGCGGATTGATCGCGTTCGGCATTCAAGTGATCGCCCTCCGCGAGGCCCGGAAAGAACGAATTCGGGACGCAGCCGAAAAACAGAAGGCGCTAGGGCACGCGCTGATTTTCAAGGTCATTGGCATATACTCGCACCTGCGCCAGCTCAATCTTCATCTTCAAGACGCGGCGGCTCGTATGCCAAAAGGCACAGGACTCAGCTGGCGGGCCGTACTTCCAATCGTGAACAGCCCAGATCGCGTCCATTTCACAACCGATGAGATGGTAATGTTACTAGGCTTGAAAAATGCCGACCTCTTCAACGACCTGGTCGAAATGGATGCACGCCACAACGCCACAATCGCGGCATCCGAGGCTTACAAGGAATATCGCCTCGCGCTGATGGCAACGTTGCCTTCCGAAGTGAGCGGCAATGTCGGCACCGTAGGGTTGACGCGAGACCAGATGCGGGTATTCGCCCCCAAAATGGTCGAACTGGATGATCTGCTACGCCAGTCCTCCGCGCAGTCAGAACAGCAGGAACGCGAGGCATGGAGTGTGCTCCTTCGACTCCGCGATATTCTCACAGCGAAGATCGGTTTGACGATTACCTTGGAGCAGAAGCCGGACAGCGAAATGAGGTGGACCGTGGCCGGGGCCGTTCCAAGCCCCGATGGACGGTTGCAGTGACGATCGCGAGTCCTGGACGTTTTTTTGATGCTGCTTGACGATTGAAAAGCAAAAGCGCCAGACGCCCTCATGCGGCGAATTCGTGGTAAGGTTTGAATATGTTAGACGAACAACGTGCACAGATGCTTCGACGGCTTGAAGAGCTAGGTCCCGACCAGGTGCGTTACATGATGGCAAATGCCATGTTGCCACCCTCCTGGAATCTGGGAATGGTAGAGTGGCTAGCTGAGCATGATGCGGCGGAACGGAAAAACCGTGAAGCCTACCTTGCTGACCAAGCGAAGGTGGCCGCTAGCGCCGAACGCGCTTCGTGGATTGCAGCATTGAGCGCGATCGTCGCCGTCGTAGTCGGCCTCCTTGGCATCGTCGTAACGCTTGTGCATCACTAGTGAGGAAAAAACAGCAATGCCCTGGTACAGCTGCCATCTAGAGAGCAGACCTGCCCTTGAGACTACGATCCAGAACCGCTTCGAAACCATTTTCAAGGCGGCAGGCGGTCCCTCAGAGATGCTGCTCGTCTGTCAGTCGCATCACCCGCGAGTTTCGACGCTGTGGCTTCGATTGCCGGACGAAAAGTACCGGTCAGCCTTTCCCGAGTTCAACGAAGCCGACGAAGGGAAACTCCCCAAAAAGGCGATGTTGTTGATCGGCGATAACGCCGAGTTCGAGAGGCTGTTCAAATACGGCCGGGAAGACTGAGCAGTTGCCACGACAACGAAAAGCCCCGGACGGCATGGGGCTTCGCTCGCTGGCGTGTCGAACGCACTATTGCGGCCCGGCCACAACCTGATCCCGAAGGCCAAGCTGATCGATGACGTTCGCGAGTTGTTGATATACTTGTGCCGGAGCGATCGCGCGCGGCGGCATCAAGCCTACGGCCGTTGCTGTCTTCGCCAATCTCAGAAGGACCCCAGGAATATCGGCCTCTGGAATGTCGCGCACCTTGGCGCCGCGATAATTGCTGAGAATTGCCTGGATCGCTTTTGGCAGGCGCTTGTGATCCGTGCCGCCGCCTTCCAGAAGGTACGGCAATTTCCAGGTTGCTGGTTTGCTCGCATCCTTGACGTATGCGAAACATCGGGCGGGCAACTTATATTTCGGATGAAGCAAAACTTCCGTGGCCGGTGCAACCACTGTGGCATTTGGAGCGGCCGGCTGAATCTGAGCATAGATCGCGGGTTCATCGCATGCCCGATAGACGCCATGAACACTGAGCCACCACAAGCCAAGCGGCGGCTCCGGCATTGTCAAATCGACAAGAACGCGATCGGCTAGTCCGCCCCCGCTCACATCCGCTGCATAAAGAAAGCGGCCATCGGTCGCGGCAACACACCGAACCTTCTGTTCGCCAGCGTACCGCCGGGCTTGCGCAACGGCGTCATCAAGCGCTTTTCGTCCGGGAAGCAGCGTGCCCGGCCGCTTCACCTCTATGATAAGATATTTCACAAGATTGCGGCTGACCACGATGTCGGCATAGCCGACTTGGTACATCAGGTCGCCCTTGTCCCAATCGAGCACCTGTGTCAGCAAATCCTCGATGATGGCTTCGGCGACCTTTTCCGCTTCGTTGCCATGCCTCAGGCGATCCGCATGGGCTGCGAGAAAAGCCGGCCATGCAACGGAAATGCGTTCGGCGCAGCGCCGATATGAGGCGAGTTGATAGCTTTCCTTGCCTGCCACGCCCATTACCCGTCACACCTCGCGAAAATGCCCATCGCACGCCGCACGATAGCAGAACTTAAGAAAGCAATTGGCGCGGCATTTCTCCACTATGTAAAGGGAAGCCGCCGCCTGAGTCAGGATTTGACTGTGGTTTGCTCTTGCCGCCGGATGTCGGCAACGTAACCATTCACAACGTGAGTGGAGGCACGACGATGCGGAGCGAATGGCGTCCGCCGCCTTATCGAAGAAGATCGGGGTCAGGTGCGAACAGAAAGCAAGGAGTAAGGGGGCGCGAGCAAATGCAGGTGAGACGCCCGCGCTCCGACATGAAAACTGGCGCGCCAATCTACGCTGCGTCAGCAGCGGAGTTTGCCCTCCGACGCGCACACGCGCGCAGGAGGGATTTCGGCGGTTCGCGCAATGTGGGTTGGCAGGCCCATTGCGCACACGATCTGACTGTGACCCCGAACTTCAATACGCTCATTTATGGGCGGCTGCGATGGCCACGTTTGCCTGCGCCATAGCACCGTCAACCGCCGTCTCGACGCAGTCCACTTTTGGCGTGAGGGGCGGATACAGGGCCTCCGGATACAGGGTATCAAGCTGCTTGCAGGCGTCTTTGGCGGTGTCGTTGATGCGCCTCTTAAGCTCGGTCACGCCCGACACCGTGGTCAGGTCAAGATCCGAATAGCCCACTCGACGGGTGAGCGATATAACTTCGATCGGCACGCCAGTGTACGAGCGCCCAGCTGGCTGGTGGTGCAACACGTATGGCGCCGTGACCGTGATTACCTCGATCGGCTGAGCAATCGCCGAATCGCCCGCAACTATCATTCCGCCGACAAGCCCTCCGAGGGCGGCCAGCAGCAACCTTTTCGCTTGCAGCGAGAAAAAGCTCTCGTCCATGATGGAAACTCCGAAGCTTCTTACGATTAAACTTTATGTACAATCTTGTTCAGGAATTCCTTGATAAAAATCAAGACATCCATTTTCACTGCAACAGCCTCGGCATCCGCGCCCGTCGACCGTCCCGCGCTGTTCTTGTGGCGAGTTCGCGGTGATCGAGGTGAACCTATGTTTACGGTGACGCGAACTGTATTTCGCTGGTTGTCGCGTATGGGCGTGGGACAAGGTACCTGATGTGTGCGAAACAGAAGGGTTAAGGGTGAACGATCCGTCGAAATTATTCTCTGTCCTGAAGGGAATATAGTTGGTGTCACCGTATCCCTTTAATCAGAGGGTCGATGGTTCGATCCCATCCGGGCTTACCAATCTTTTCAATATGTTGTAGTGGAACGCCGTTTGAAAATCGGAAACTAAACCGGTTTTTCAAACGGTGAATTTTCGGGCCGTCAAGCTGACGGATGGCGGTGGGCGCGGCCTGGCGATTGTCCGATTGGGTCAAGCCTCTGCCCTTCGGCGGGCATAGTTATCATGGCGGACAGCGCCCGTCAGCCGGCTCGCCAGAACGACCGGCACGACCACATGGTGAAAGAGGTTCCATGCTGAAGATCACCCTGTATATCGGCCATGAGGACGATACGACGCGGCCCGTTGAGATCGCCAGGGTGGTCGAAACGGCCGGCCTGTACGGCGTGGCGATGGGCGAGCACGTCTCGCTGGGTAGTGACCTGACGAACTATCCCTATGCCGGCGGACTTGCGTATGGCGATGCGGGTCGCAAGCCCTATCTCGAACCGTCGGTTCTTCATGGCGCCATCGCCGCGGTGACTTCGAAGATCAGATTGTCCAATTGCATCATGCTGGCGCCGCTGCGCCCGGCGGTGCTGCTCGCCAAGCAGCTGACGACCATCGACATCCTGTCGGGCGGGCGCTGCGAGCCGTGCTTCGGCACAGGCTGGAGCCGCGACGAATATGCTTCGCTCAACGTAGACTACGGCAAGCGGCGCCAGATCCTGCGGGACAACATCGCCGCCTGCCGCGCGCTGTGGGAAAACCAGCCGGCGACATTCAAATCCGAGACCGTTTCCTTCGAGGGGCTGTATCAGATGCCGCAGCCGGTCCAGAAGCGCATTCCCATCATCCTCGGCATCAAGGCGAACGAGAAGAACGCCGCGCTGGTGGCGGAGTTGTGCGACGGCTGGGAGACCGGCCCGGATGACAGCGGATCGCTGGACAAGCTGCGCGAGGGATCGCGGATCTATCGCGATGCCTTCGTCAAGGCCGGCCGCGACCCGGCAGACCTGGTAGTTCGCGCGCATTTGCCAAGATTCATGACCGACGATGGCAGCTGGTTCGATCTGGAGAAAATGTTTGCGCATGTCCCGGCCATGCGCGAGGCGGGCGTCACCGAATTCGCGACCGGGGTCGCCGGCCGGCTGGAAGGCGTGTTCAGCACGATGGCGGCGATCGAGCGCTACATCAACGAAGTGGCGGCCCTCGCCGCGAAACACTGACCGTTCAACAAGCTATCCAGCAACAGCCTCAAGGACAGTTTCGATGACCTGTGAAGGCCTTTCGGACAACTCCGGTTACCGGAACCTTCTTGCCAGACAGCAGATTCATGATGCCCTCATGCGCTATTGCTGGGGCATCGACCGCGGGGATCTCGACCTCATCCGTTCCGCCTTCCACGAGGACGCACGCGATAACCACAGCGGCGTCGTGTTTACGGTGACGCGAACTGTATTTCTCTGGTTGTCGCGTATGGGCGTGGGACAAGGTACCTGATGTGTGCGAAACAGAAGGGTTAAGGGTGAACGATCTGTCGAAATTATTCTCTGCCCTCTCGGGAATATAGTTGGTGTCACCGTATCCCCCGTATCCCGTTGTCGTTATCCAGTAGCTTTGATCGCAGCGCAGGCGGCGGTTCCGTTTCGCATCCTTCCGGCGCATCGCTCATTGAACAAATTTTCAAAAGGACTCTGATAAGTTCGGCTCAACCGAGCTTGGCTAGGACCTCCGAACCGAAGCGTTCGGCGTTGTCGCACCACTCGGCACGCGTCCTGCCGTCAATGTGCGCTGCCGCCCCGCGCACGCCAAGGTCCTGGAACTCGCCGATCTTTTGCAGCAGCGCTTCGGGGTTCCACTCCTCTCCAGGATGCGTGAGACTGCCAAGGACAACCTCGGGCGGCTTTTCCCGTCCGATCTTTTCCGAATGCTCGCGCATGTACCGGATGCCTTCGGCAAGATCGGTTTCATCGCTCATTGTTGCTGTCCGTGCAGTCGTCGAGAGCGCGGGTCCGGACGTAAAAAACGGGTTCCACGCGTCTCCGAGCTCGACGGCACGGCGGATGGCCCGCCTGGAATTTCCGCCGATCAGGAGTGGCGGATGCGGCTGTTGCAAAGGACGCGGCAGAATGCGGTTTCCCAATGCTTGATAGCCGCTCCCTTCGAAGGTGAATTCATCGTTGCCCCAGGCGGCCTTCAGCGCCAGGATGTATTCGTCCATCAGTTCGTTGCGGCGATCGAAATTGACGCCAAGCGCCTTGTATTCGGCTTTGAGATAGCCTGCGCCGAAGCCCAGGGTCACACGTCCCCCGGAGAAGACATCGAGCGTTGCCACAGCGCGTGCCGTGATGAACGGATTGCGATAGGGCAGGACGAGAATGCCCGTCTGCAGCCGGAGCGTCTTGGTGACTGCGGCCACGAGACTCAGCATCACGAAGGGATCCTGCGCGTGATGCCCGCCGGAATCGAGCCAGCGGCCTGTCGGGCAGGGGTGATCCGTGACGCAGCCACCGTGGAAACCGGCGCGCTCGAGCACGGCGCCGACTTCGTAGACCGCTTCCTGCCGCAGGAATTCGTCAGGGGCATCGGTTCTGTCGAACGGCAAGGTGACGTTGATTTTCAAGTTCGTCTCTCCTGGTTCAGTTTCGTATCCGGCGGGCGGCAGCCGCAGTGTCTAGCCGGGCGCTTCATCGACAAGGACCCAGCGTCCGGCTTGATTGCGCACCCAGCCGCTGGACGCCCAGGTTCCACCGTCGACCCGTAGAATGGTGCCGGTGACATAGCTGCTCATTCTGGACGACAGAAACACGGCGGCGTTGCCGCACTCGACGTCCATGCCGACGCGGCCCAACGGAATGCGCCGCGCGATCGCATCTTTCTGTCGCGGCGTCGGCTGCACCCATTTGGCCGGATCCACGGGGCCTGTGAGATTGCCGCGAAGACCCGGCGTTTCAGTATAGTCCGGTGCGATGGCATTGACGCGAATGCCGTGCTCGGCAAGCTCGAGGGCGAGGGTGCGGGTGAAATTGTTCATTCCGGCCTTGCAAGCGGCGTATACGGCAAAGTTGGGCGCCGCGCGCGAACCCTCGATGCTGGTGATATTCACGATCGAACCGCCATGTCCGCCGGCGATCATGACGGGAACGGCCGCCGCGGTCGCCGCCAGCATGCTCACGAGATTGAGATCGATGTGACGCCGCCACGACCGTTCCGACTGTTCGAGGAATGGCTGGCCACGCACGCCGCCCGCATTGTTCACCAGTATGTCGAGTCGTCCGAACTGCTTGGCCGCACTATCGACAAGCGCGCGAATCTGATCGGTGTCCATGACGTCGGTCGGCACGGCCAATGCGCGGCGTCCCAATTCACGGACGCGCGCGGCGGCCTCTTCGCAGCGTTCCGGGATGATGTCGCCGATGACGACGTCGGCCCCCATCGATGCATAGGCCAGCGCGATGGCCCTGCCAATGCCGCCACCGCCGCCCGTGACGACGGCAACCTGATCGGTCAGAAGGATGTCACTTTGGTCCAACTGCGTCTCCCCGCGTTCAATAGTTGTCTAACATGCATGATCACCGAAGATGCAATCCGCCATCAATCGCCAATACCTTGCCTGTTATATACGGGAACAGACCCGTGAACAGAATTGCAGCGACGCCCTCATCCACGGTGCCGGTCCGGCCGACGCCGTCAGGCCCATGCGAGAGCGAGCGTGCATGTTCTGGCATGTGCGAAAATCCCGGATTATTGGGAATGTTTGTTTCATGAGGCTGACCTTCGAAGCGAAGAACCGACCAGAATTTTTCGGCTGCGAGCCTTTGTGAGAGAAACCCATGCTATTCTGGATGGCACTCGACTGATTGACCGTCGTGCCACCGGCGCAGCACGAGATAACGACCGTGCAGGGCGCCGCGGTCGTGATGGCCGAAGCCAAGCAGCGTTCCCTCGTGGCCTTCGGCGGCCGGCAGCCATTTCACCTGTTCGAGGCCGTCCTTTACCCCTCCGCGCGTGCGCTCCGGCGCTCGCGCCAATCCTTCGGCGACGAGGCGGCCGAGGTCGTAACCCTTGGCGGCAGCAAGGCTGCCGGCAGCCGGCACGGCCAGGCGCTGGCGCAGCGCGGCGAGGGTTGTGTTGCGGTCGGAATGCATGTCGACATAGACCCAGCCGTCGATGATGCGCCCGAATTCGGGCGCGTAGCCGCGCAGCCCGGCGGTGTTCATGGCACATGGGCCGGCCCAGCCGCAGGCCGTTACGGCTTGCGTCAAAGCGGGGGCCGAGAGGCCGAGGCCCAGATAAACAAGTGCGTCCACATTTGCGTCGAGCATTTGGCTAAATTCGGCGGCGGCGTTCTCCGTGAGGGGCGCCACAGCAGCCGTCGCGGCGACGCGGAGCCCGATGACTTCCGCCTCCGCCTGGAAGAACTGCAGATGTCGGCGGCCGATGGGGGAGCGGTCGTGCACGATGCCGGTCCGTGCGACGCCGAGCGACGCCATATGGCGGGCCAGCATGATCGATTCGTCCTCATGCGAGCCGACCTGCAGGTGGAACATGTACTCGCTCCGTGCGCGTTCTGTTCCGGCCCAGTTGATGGTCGGCACTTTGTGACGCTCGGCCAGCGGCGTGGCGACGAGCGCGTTGTCGCCGATCGCCGGCCCGACGATGAGGAGCACGTCCTGGTCCACGAGCGCTGCATAGGCACGCTCCAGGGCAGCGGCCGTGCCAGACGGCAGGCCGAGCCCCCAGGCGTGGACAAATTCAATGTCGCGGTCGACGCGTCCATTGCCGATGAGTTCGTCGGCGGCGAGGCGCAGCCATCGCTCGACGTCGGTCGGTCCGGGCGGCCCCGCCGACATGTCGTTCAATATCCCTACGCGGATTGGCGCTGCCATTGTTCGCCCGTGACGTTGCTGCCAATTTTCATCCAGTCATGCCCAGAGTTTGGCGGTTGATTTTCTCCATCTGCACCGTCATAGCAATGGGCCAAGGCGCGGAGCCACCCACGGAGCGCATCGACTGCTCGGAGCTGAGCGCAAATTCATCGGCCTGCTGCGCTTGCCCCATCCTTCGGCGAGGAGAAAGCGACCTTCCGCTAGTCGTCGGTCGCCGCCACGGTCGTCCGCGAAAACAGCACACGGCGACCCTCGACTATCTGCCAGATGAACAGGCACGGCACGCCGATCAGAAAATCGCGCGCGCGGCGCACCAGCGAGAACGCCAGCGCGAAGCCGGGCGAAATCCCGAATAGCGCGCATAGCGCGACGTAGGCCACTTCCTGCACGCCGACGGCGCCCGGAACAAAGAACGCGAAAGTGCGCAGGCCGGTAAACAGGCTGTCGATAATGGTCGCTTCCGCAAGAGTGATCTTTGCACCCATAAGATGAAACGCGATCAATGCCTCCAATGCGCCCAGCGCCCACGCAATGAAATGCAATGCGAACCCCGCCGCGCTGCGTCCATCTTTCGCCAGCACGCCGGAGATCGTCGCGCGCGTCTCTTCCGCATCGCCCAGATGCAATACGGGCCAGCGTTGTGCCATCCGCATCGCGAGCCATTCGAGTGCGCTGCGGCTACGATTGCGGAAGATCGCCGCAAAAAACAGCAACCCGACACTGATTGCGACACCAATGAGGATCGGTGCGAAATAACCGCTCTGCGGTTTTACGAATGCGAGCAGTGCAAGTCCGATGAGCAGATAGGGCAACTTCGCCACCATCTCCAACACGAGATCGGCTACCGTGGAAATTGCCGCGAAAAATCCCGACACTCCGGAAACCATCAGCGCGCGCGCGCCGAACATATAACCGCCAACCTGCGAGAACGGCAGAACCTCTGCCGCCCCATCGCGCACCAGCCGTGCCCAAATGAACTTCTCTGGCGCGGCCCCTACAAGCCCGCGCCCAAGCGACCACCACGCAAGCCCGAGAAACGCCGCGACCGGCAAATGTGCGGCGACGACAATCGCCAGTCCGCCGAAGCCGAGAGCCTCCCACGCAGACGCAATCGGCGCCATACCAAAATACACGACCAAATAGACGAGAATGGCGAGGCCCGCCACGAACACGAGTGCGCCAAGGAGTTTCATACGGGTGTCAAAGTCCCGAAGTCGGCGCGTCCGCGCGATTCTTGCATTCGCTTTCGATCCCGAACGCCGCCATGTAAGGCCGGAATCGCTCCCGCAGGACGGCGGCATCAAGACCCCATTCCTCAAAACCGTACCTGTTGACACCATAGCCGCCGCGCGGCACGTTGCGAACAAATTTCTCGATAGACTGTCGCGCGGCCGTGTTGAATGGCAGCCCGAAATGGCTGTAAAGCGCGATCACCGTCTCGACCGGTTGCGCGACTAACGATCTGTAGTGAACGTGAAAAATCTTGCCCCCGGTCCCGGAGTTTGCGGCGATCAGGGCCGCGCCCTCTATCCAGCGTTCGCTGACCTGCCGGCCGATTTGATGACGGTCAAGCTTTCGTGTGAACGGCGCGCGCAAGAGCTCGGTGAGCTTGGCCACCGAAGGCAGGACCCTCAGCGGATCGCGGTGCACGAACACGAACCGCGCATCGGGGTACACCTGCTTGATCTCTTCGAGCGTGAATACATGATCCGGGGATTTGAGCACCCACTGCCCTTCGTCCAGCCGATGTTGCAGATGTTGCAGGAATCGCTTGTGAAAGCGGAACGCCTCCAGATGCCCCGCCTCGATCAGCCATTGTTGATAAAATGGCACGAAATGCGTGGTGTCGAAGCGCAAACTCTGAAACACATGCGCCGTGATCTCGGTGCATTCCTGCGGCGTGTCTGCGGTGAGCGGATGCAACGAAGCGACGCCCGGCGACAAACGCTTGAACATGCGGAACTGCCGCTCGACGCGCGCTGCGCGCCTGTCGCGCCGCAAGTCCTGCGCCAGCGGATAGGGATAGACCGTCTGCCACGACAATGGCACGCGATTGGCCGGGTCCTGTGCCAGCAGAGAGTGCAGGAACGTCGTG
>JBAVOL010000071.1:0-7672 GCA_049692035.1 Rhizomicrobium sp. | reverse complement strand
TGCCGGCGCGTATCAGTAGGGGATCTGCACTTCGGCCTTGCCGGTGAGGATGATGTCGCCTTCTTGGGTGGTCATCGTCACCTTCACCCGCACCACGGGCATCCCATAGGGCGACATGTCGATCTTGTCGGTGACCTCGCCATCGATATAGGTCACGTCGCCTTCGAAGGCGGGGCTGCGGAACTGCGTCGCCGAGTGCCAGACATAGCCGTCATGCCCTGCCCAATAAGCGATAGCGTCATGGAACCACGCGCCCATGGTCGCGCCATAGCCATAGGCGCCGCCCATGCCGATCTTCTCGGCCTTCTCGGAGTTGATGTGCCCGCTCGACGGGCCGTGATACAGACCGTCGCGCTTGCGTGGGTCGATCTTTGCCGCCGCCTCGTCATAAGTCATCGCGCCTGCAAAACCGGCGTCCTGCGTCGTCCACGGATCGGCAATGCCTTCGGGAATGACCCAGCGCCAAGTGCCCCAGACATTCTGGCGGAATGCGCGGCATTCGTTGGCGAAGGTCACGAGGCTGTGCGGGCCTATAACACGGCGCGGCAGCTTGTCGCCGACCTTCACTGCCTCATAACGCGGTGAAATGCCTTCGCGGTTGGAGAGAATCCACGCGTGGCGCAGACGGGCCACTTCGTCTAATTCGACGGCCGTCCATTTCTTCGGCGAGCGCTTCTCCTTGTCATACATGCCGCGCTTGAGGGCCTCGGAGACGAGGTAGCGGATCGCTGTCGCGCGTTCCTTGGCGACGAGCGAGCCATGCTGGTTGCGGTGCACGGTGTCGCCGCGCGAGAACATGGTGGGACCGGCAAATTTGGTGTCGGTGATCTTGTAGCCGTCGAAGCGACGATCCTGCCAAAGCTTGTCGCCCGGACGAATGGGCGTTCCATAGAACCACCATTCCTCGCCGCCGAAGATCAGGTGGCTGCCCGGAATCTTACCGACGCACGACGGCGGAGCGCCATGACCATAGTCCATGCAGACCGTGAAGGACTGCGGCGCAATGATCCCGCCGAACTTGGAGTCGCGGGCGAACTCCTCGTTCCAGTGAATCGGGTTGGGATAGTCCATTGCCTGAACCCAGCGACGGATATCCGTTGCGTTGCAGGGGTCCCACAGCTCGGCGAAAACAACCGGCTGGCCGACCCGCGGATCGACATCGCTGACGTCAATCGTGACTTCGCTCTCAGCAGTGGTGGCAGTCACAAAAATCTCCTTCCTGTCGTTCATCAATAGCACATGGACCTATGGCCCAATGCCACTTAGCATATCGGTCAACAGACCTACATTACCATGCACGATCCCGACGCATGTGTCTGTTTGCGCGGTGGATCGCAACGGCATTGGGTTTTGTCTGAGAGAGAAGAAGAGGCAGGCTCACGAATCGTTTGCTGCTTGATGGGGTTACACTTGGCGAGGCCGTTCTCGCCGCTTGGTCCATATCTCGTCGATAAAAGCCAGCCGCGACGGGTCAATGTGCGTCCGATAATGGCGCCACTGGATCCTGCGGCGTGCGACGTCGGCCCCCCGGTCTGTGTTTTTGCCCGGCCTTACGTGGCGGTCCGCGCGGCCAGACGTTTGGCTGCGATGTCGCGCAATATCTTGAACTTGACCTTGCCGCTGCCGGTCACGGCAAGTTCCTCCTCGCGGAAGAGCAGGATTTCGCGCGGCACCTTGAAGCTCGCAAGGCGCTCCTTGAGGAAACCCAAAAGTGCCTCGGCGTCGATTGTCGCGTCATCCTGCGGCACGATGCAGGAAACGACCATCTCGCTCAATGTCGGATGGGGCACGCCAACCGTCTGGGTGATCTTGACGCCCGGAAAGGTCGCGATGATGGCATCGATCTCGATCGGCGAAACATTGGCGCCGCCGGTCTTGATCATCTCCGTGAGCCGTCCCTCCCAGAAAAGGTAGCCCGCCTCGTCAACATAGCCGCCGTCGCCGGTGCAAAAATAGCCTTCGCCGTCGAACGTGTCCTCGATCGTCTTACCGAGATAGCCCATCATGAGAGTCGGGCCCTTGATCGCGATCTCGCCGCGCTGCCCGCGCGGTACGATCTCACCGGTATCGGGATCGAATATTTTGAGGATATTGCCGGGCAGCGGCCTGCCATAGCTGCCGCGATAATCCTCTTCGGCCGTGTTGGCCTCGACGGCCGTGTTGATGGTCAGCGTTTCTGTCGTCCCATAGGCAGGGCACATTTTCCAGTCGGTGCTGACCGTCGGGTGGCTCATCAAGGTCGTGCCATAGGTGATGTAGTGGAGGCTGCTGAGGTCGGCCGTCGCCCATTTGTCCGACGCCTCGAGCCGCGCCCATTGGTGGGGCCGTCCGATCGGAAAGGAGACGCGCTCTTTTTCCATAAGATCGAGCGCTTCGTCGGCCTGGAACAGGGGCTGCAACACGACCGTGCCGCCGCTGGTCAGTGCGTTGCCCAGCACCATGGAGAGATTGCCGGACCAGAAGAAGCCGTTGCCGGTCCAGCAGCGCACCGGGAAATTGACCGGGTCGACGTCCTGGATCCGCGGCCAGCGCCACCACTGGATCGCCAGCGCCCGCTGCGCATGGAAAATACCCTTGGGCAGGTTGGTTGTACCCGAGGAAAAAAAGAGCACGCCCGCATCGGCGGGATTGGCCGTCGCCGCGCGCAGCTCGACCATTTCCATGGAAACGGCATCGCCGCCGCCAAGGAATCCGGCCCATGTCTCGACCGAGGCGCCGTCCGGCGCGGCACCCGTCGCGCCAGACGTAACGCTGTCGAGCACGACCAAACGGCGCAGGAAGGGAAACTTTGTCGAATTGAGCGTGCCAGGTGCTGTGGTCAGGATGGCAGGTTCCAGTTCACCCAGCATTGCGCCGAAGTCCTTCTTGAGGACCTGGCGATCATACAACAGCAGGGATACGCACGACGCCCGCAGCAGATAGTCGAGCTCGATCGGCGTGGAGAAAGTGCTGAGCGACACCGTCACGCCGCCGGCCAGCGCGATGCCGAACAGCGATGCGATATATTCTGGCCGGTTCGTCATCAAAATGCCGACACGGCTGTCCTTGCCCACGCCAGCGGCGATCAGGGCTTTGGCCACCTCCACCGAGCGGTCCCACAGCTCGGCATAGGTCCATGATATCCTGCTGCCGTCGGGCAGGCGCATCGCCAGCGCCTCGCGCTCGGCGAAACGCGTGGTCACCTCGCGCGCATAGCCGGCAATCGTCAGCGCCCCGAGGCCCTCCTCTTCGCTCAACGGAATGCCTTTGACGATCGAGGGCAAAGCCGGGGTCCGCGATTGTATATCAATGCGCATCGCTGCTTAGCTCCCTTCCGGCTGAATGTAGATCAGTATGGGAGCTCCACCTCGGCCGTCGCATCGACCAGCACGCCGCCGTCCTGGTTGGTTATCCGCACCTTCACCTTCACCACCGGCATGCCGTAGGGCGATTGATCCAGCTTCTCGATCACTTCGCCATCGACATAGGTGACGTCGCCCTCGAATGCGGGGCCGCGGAATTGGGACTTGGAGTGCCAGATGAAGCCGTTATGGCCGGCCCAATAGGCCACATAGTCATGAAACCAGGCGCCCATGGTTGCGCCATAGCCATAAGCGCGGAACATGCCGATCTTGCCGGCGCGGTCCACGTTGACGTGACCGCTGGACGGGCCAGTGAACAGACCGTCCCGTTGCCGCGGGTCGATCTGGGCGCCCTCATAGTCAGCGACGAAGCCCGCTGTGAAGCCGGCATCCTCGTGACCGATCCACGGATTTTCAACACCTTCCGGCTTCACCCAGCGGAAATTGCCCCACGGGTTCATCATGAAGGCCCGGTATTCGGTGGCGAAGGATACCAAGCTGTGCGGACCGATCACTCGGCGCGGCAGTTTATCCCCGACCTTGACCTCTTCGTAATGGGGTGTCTTGCCGTTACGGTTGGACAGTATCCACTCGTGGCGGAGCTTGTAGACTTCAGCCAGCTCATCCTCAGACCACCGGCGTGGTCCATTCTGTTGCGTATTGTATATTCCGCGCCGAGTCGCTTCCGCGGCAACGTAGCGGATCGAGGTCGAGCGCTCCTTGGCGATTAGCGATCCATGCTGATTGCGATGCACTGTGTCGCCGTTCGAGAATAGTGTCGGGCCGGCAAACTTGGTGTCGGACACCTTGTAGCTGTGAAAGGCCCGCTCCTGGTACAGCCGGTCGCTAGGCCGGATGTGGTTGCCGTAGAACCACCATTCCTCGCCGCCGAAAATCAGGTGGCTGCCAGGGATGCGGCCGACGCAGGCCGGCATCACGCCATGGCCGTAATCCATGCACACCGCGAAGGATTGCGGTGCAACAAGGCCTCCGAATTTCGAATTGCGCGCGAACTCGTCGTGCCAATGGATCGGGTTCGGGTAGTCCAGCGCCTGAACCCAGCGGCGGATGTCGGTCTCCGAGCAAGGCGGAATGATCTGACCGCCGCCGACAGGCTGACCCACCCGGGGGGTAACGTCGCTCAGATCGAGTTGCACCTCTCCCGGCTCAGGAGAATCAGCGGACATCCAAATTTCCTTCCCAAACTATGGATTGACATCGACCACAATACGACCGCGCACTTTGCCTTGCATAAGTTCCGATGCTGCAGCGATGGCTTGGCCGAGGCCGATCTCTATCGCAATGACATCCAGCGCGGCACCATCGACATTACGCGCAAGCCTGTTCCAGGCCTCAAGGCGGCGCGCTCTGGGGGCCATGAGATAATGGTGCTCACCAAGGAAACTATCTGAAGCCACTTGCCCCCACACGGCGCGGCATAGGTATTTTCAATGCCTAGGTGACATGGAGTTATGGGTCATCCGCGGCTAGTCTCAGATACCAACGCCCTCGCCGGCCTTGGTCGCGTTCACGAGAACGCCCATGTTTCCGGAGGGTGCCTTGTTCTCGTGCATGAGCTGGTGCGCTTCCGGGAGCTCGTCAAACTGGAAGAGGCGCGACGCCAGGCAGGGGTCAATCTTGCCCGCGGCCACAAGCTTGGTGACCGCCGCAGCTTGCTCGTCGTTCGACAGGTGGCTGCCCTGCAAACGCTTCTGGCGCATCCAATGATAACGCAGATCGCCGGTAATCGTGTAGCCACTCGTGCCGGCGCAAATCACCACCATGCCGCCGGTCGAGGCAACGAACAGCGACGTCGGCAGCGTCGCTTCGCCCGGGTGCTCGAACACGATGCGCGGGCTGACGCCCTTGCCCGCGACGTCCCAGATCGCCTTGCCGAAGGCGCGGGCACCCTTGAGCCAATCGTTGTATTCCGGGCTCGATGTGTGGGGCATCACGCCCCAGTGGGTGAAGTTCTTGCGGTTGATGACGCCGATGGCGCCGTGGTCGAGGCAGAACTGCTTGCGGCTGTCTTCGGAGACCACTGCGATCGGTTTACCGCCCATCTCGCGTGTGATCTGGAGCGCCATGCTGCCGAGCCCCCCGGCGGCGCCCCAGACCAGGACGACGTCGCCCTTTTCCACGACGTTCGGCGACCAGCCCATCAGCATGCGGTAGGCAGTCGAGGCGCAAAGCAGATAGCAGCCTGCCGCCTCCCACGTCAGGTTCTTGGGCTTCGGGATGCACTGGTGTCCCTGTGCGCGCGCGAACTGACAATAGCTGCCGTAATTGGTCTGGTAGCCCCAGATGCGGGTGCTCTCAGCCAACATCGGGTCCTTGCCGGACAGAACCCACGGATCATCCGGCGCCCACCAGCCGCTGTGGACAACGACCGCGTCACCGACCTTGACGTTCTTGACGTTCTTGCCGGTTGCCCAGACGATGCCGGAGCAATCGCTGCCGCCGGCGTGGAATTCCTCTTTCTCGCCGAGGGCTTTTTGCCGTTCGGCAATTACGTCGACCGGCGTGCCAAGGGCAGCCCAGACGTTGTTGAAATTGATGCCCGTGGCCATCACATAGATCAGGACTTCGTCGTCTTTGATCGACGGCGTCGGCAACACCTCGCGCTTCCACGCCTCGCGCGGCTGGCCGAACCGGCTCTGACGAACCGCGAAGGCGTGCATTCTCTTCGGCACGACCCCGAGGGGCGGGCGCTGGCCTAAATCGACAAGATCAATGTCTGACACCGCGATATCTCCAATTACGGGCTCGTGCCGCCGATTTGAAGTTCCTACGCCGCTGGCAGCAAGCTCGTTTAGGAACTTCAAATCGAAAAGCGGCACTAGATTCATAAAGTTGCTAGTGCCCCTTTGCTTCCGAAGTTCGTGTCAGAGCGTACCGCGACGGATCACGAATTTCGGAAGCGGGGCACTAGGGGCACGTCTCTACCTAGGAAATAAGCTGCCGTAAAGTGCTTAAGAAGGCTGCCCGCAAGACGTCGACACTAATGTGATGTAGAAGCGGGGCGGGGCGCTGTCGGTCGTGGTCGCAGCCCTCCGATCAGCCGCAGAATCTCCTCGAACAGCTCGCTTGGGACAGGCCACGCGCCGTTTGCGTCGCGCTGCCCTGGCGAGTCCGCTGACCCCCGTCGATTGCGGTCGAAATATGTCAGCTATTGCACGAAACGGCGAAAGACGTCGGGGGCAATCGCCCCACAGCGCTACACGAGAACTTCAATCCAATCGTCGACGACGCGAACCTCGTATGTGGCGATCGGCCTGACGGCAGGCGGGTTCATCGCGCGCCCGGTCGCGAGCTCAAATCGCGCGCCATGAATTGGGCATGCGATCCACGTCTTCGACATGCGTCCGCATTCGAGCTTCTCGTCGGCATGCGAGCAAATGTTGGAAATCGCAAAAAAGCGGTCGTTGGAATGGCAGATGAGAATGGATTTGCCGCCGATTTCGACGGCCTTCTTCTCGCCCGGAAGCAGTTCCGAAACCTTCAGCACCCGCGTAAACGAGCCTGTCACAGTCTCTTACCCTTTCTTTTGCCCTTTTGCCGCTGACCGACGCGCGCAAGCCGCAATCGCCACCAGCCTGGCTACGCCCCATCGCTATCAGCACGGGGCGCCCATTCACCTGCGCTTCGCTGACACAGCGCCGATGCTCTCAGCGCGGTTGCAAGCGCTTCCAATCGGGCTTCTTCGGCTCCATCGCAAGATATTTGTCGACCGCCTTTTCAAAATGCCGGACGCGGATTTCCTGATAATTGCCGAGCGTCAGCCCGCGCTTGGCGCTGGCCTCCAGCCCCTCCTGCTGGAGGAACAAATTGTCAGTATCCTGATCCAAGATCGCCCCGAAACCAGGGTCCATGCCCTCGGCTTCGGTGAACGACTGATGGTCGTCGAGATGGATCGGCTCGGCCGGCTCGGGACGCTTGCCATCTTTCGGAACCGGGCGCAGGAACAGCACCTCATAGAAGCTCTTGCGATGATCGTGCGGGTCCGGGCGGAACCGGTAGACCATCGGCAGCGAAATGCCCGGAAACAGGAACAGATTGGGGAAAACGGTGTAGGAGAAACAATCGAGCAACTCCGAATCCGAAATCCCGCTAAGATCGGAGTTGGTCGCTTTCTCGAACATGCCGCGGAACAGGTCAGCCATCGCCTGGCGCGCCGTCTCGCCTTCGCCCAGCGTGCGCTTGGCGTTGCCGAGCGCGCTGCTGTCGCCCAGTGTGAACTGGTCGAGCACGTCCTGCTCGGTGACCTTGCCGTAAAGATGCGGGCTGACCACGCCAAGCGTCGATATGAAACGGTTCACATGCTCGCCGTA
>JBAVOL010000070.1:0-1765 GCA_049692035.1 Rhizomicrobium sp. | reverse complement strand
AGGATTGGAACGCATTCTCCGCCGCCCCATCGCGCGGCGCGCGCCGGGGCGCAAACCCAAACAGCAGCCGCACGATCAGCTGAAGCTCATTTGAGCGGTTGGGGAACGTTGCCGCTGTCACCTTATTCAATTGCATTGATATGTTGAGGATCGGGGCGCGGCGCGAGCATCTGCGCCATAGCGGCGGTCGATGCCGCGGCGACGGACGGCGAATCGGCCTCAATCTGGATCGTGGGCGCCTGCACCGCCGACGGAGCGGGAGATTGCAATTGCGGCACCGACGGCGGCGCGCGCTCGGCGTCGGTGGTTCCGAACAGCGTCGCGTGAACATCCTGCGAGACAGCGTCGCGCGCGATCGGCACCAAGCTCAGTGCGAGCAGCCAGATGGCGAGAAGGTTGAGCGCGGTCGAAAGACCGACGCCCACGGCGCGATCCGCCTCGCCGGAACGAAGGCGCTCCGCGGCAATATTTACTCCACTCGCCCAGATTTCGCGCAGCGGGATGTCACGAAGCCGTGCTTCAAGCTGGCGAAGATAAAGTGCAACCGTCCCCAATATACAATTTCCACCCGCCAATCCTCATACCAAGCATTCTAGTCGAATTTGCATTCGGTTGCCAGCCATGGCGTCGGGCGATCAGCTGAAGCTCATTTGAGCGGTTGGGGAACGTTGTCACTGTCACCCTATTTTCTATTTTAGTAGGAGAAATTCGCCACGCCTTGCGATGGCCCGGCATAAATCTGCTCGACGCGGCCGGAATCGGGATCGAACGCCCGGGTATCGAACCAGTTCGCACACTGACCCCGATCTTCCCCCGATCAGCTGAAGCTCATTTGAGCGGTTGGGGAACGTTGCCGCTGTCACCTTATTCTATTCTATTCTTCGCCGCGTCCCCTCGCGCGAAGGCAAGCTTTGGCATCCGTCGTCCGTGTCGAGAACCGTCAGGAGATTGAACGAAGCGGAGTGCCGGCGCGACGCGCTCATACCGGTCGCTCACTCAAAGACCAATCCAACACCCGCCGACGCCAGCGCAGCAATCTGAGATTGTTCAAGATACAATTGGACAAAGCTGCGATCCACGAGTTTCACGGCGAGTATCATCGTACCTCCACTAGCCAGAAGGGTAACAATCGCCGAATGTCTTCGCTTCAAAATACCGAGGCATGTGGAGATCAGGTCACCTGCATCTACCGATTTGCTCGGCACCAAATCAAAGTTGCAGTACGTCTCTCGGTGCGGTGCCTTGTCGCCGTGCGTACGAAGTTGGCCAACCTCGTGGGAAACCGATGCTGCCTGACCAAACGCATCTTCGATCTCCTTAACCGACGCTGAAGGATGCCAGAACCTTACAGCAGCGCTCATTGTTGTGGGATATTTCATTGCGCTATCCTAGCTAAAAGCTATCGACGTGTCCTTCGGAATACGGTGACAGCGGCAACGTTCCCCTTGCGCCGTGCAGGCGAACATTCCCGCTTTGTCGCAGGACGTCAATTCGGCAAGTTTTTGCCTCACCGCTAACGTCAGACCGGTGCTCGATCGCGTGACGGACTTCGCGGCGCTGATCGCCGACCAGGCCGACGATGCCGGATTTGCCGTGCTCAGATCGGCAGAGCGGACCGGCAGGCCTCTCGGCACCGCCGACTTCATCGCAGGATTGGAACGCATTCTCCGCCGCCCCATCGCGCGGCGCGCGCCGGGGCGCAAACCCAAACAGCAGCCGCATGATCAGCTGAAGCTCATTTGAGCGGTTGGGGAACATTGCCGCT
>JBAVOL010000069.1:0-31750 GCA_049692035.1 Rhizomicrobium sp. | reverse complement strand
GTTGAAGCTCGCCGAGCAGCGCAGAAACATCCGCGCCTTGCGGCAGAGATGTTGCCAGTGCTTTTTCGCTCAGCGGTTCGGATGCGGCGAACAAAATCGCTTCCATCATCCGCAGATGTTCGGGATTGAGGCCGGCCCCTTCCATGACGGGCAAATGCTCCTGCTCGATGTCGGGCGCCAACACCGCTTCCGCAGACACCTCAGCCAGACGGATGACGCGATTCATGACACGGTCTCCAATTGGGACGGCTCAACCCGATCCTTTACATACACATCCTCGAACGGCTTCAACTGGCGCATCTCGAGCCGTCCGTCACGCGTCAATTCGAGGCAGGCCAGCAGCGTACTCGCCAACGCGGAACGGCGGCGCGCCCCGCCCTGCCAGTCCAAAGGCAAAAGACTCGTCAGAGCGTTCCAATTGCCGATCCGCCCCAGCATACGCTCGATTCGCTCCCTTGCCTCCTCGATTAACAGCACGGGCATGTGGACAGGCCGGTACACCCTGGCGCCAATCCGCTTCAGACGTTGGGTCGCATAGGCGGTGAGAAGGTCATAGAGCGTGTCGGTGTGGGTCGCGAGCTTGACCAGTTTCACCGGTTCCGGCGCTCCACGCACGAACACCTCGCGGCCGAGCCGGTCGCGCGCCATCAGCCGCGCCGCCGCTTCGCGCATGGCAGCGAGACGCTGCAGGCGCCAGCGCAGCCGCGCCGCCATCTCGTCGGCCGAAGTCTCGCCGTCCTGCGACGGCGGCTGCGGCAGGATCAGGCGGGATTTGAGATAGGCGAGCCATGCCGCCATCACCAGATAATCGGCAGCCAGTTCCAGATTGACGCGGCGCGCCCGCTCGATGAATTCGAGATATTGCTCGGCGAGCTTGAGCACCGAAATCTTGGCAATGTCGACCTTCTGCGTGCGGGCGAGCGCCAGGAGCAGATCGAGCGGACCTTCGAAGCCGTCGACCGTGACGACCAGCGAGTCCTCCGGCGATGCCGCGTGCGCTTCCATTTCTTCGAACGTATCGACGATCCCGGTCATGCAACTGCTTTCAGAAGCTCGGCCAGGCGCGCTTCTCCTGCCGCGATATCGAATGCCTGCGGCGTCACGATCCGGGCGAGCGCCACCGCCGCACGCTTCAGATGAATTTTTTCCAGCGGCTTCACTTCCGACGCCACTTCTTTCATTTCTGCCAAATCGCCATTGCAATGAAGTACGACATCGCAGCCCGCGAATTGGGCCGCTTTGGCGCGCTTTGCCAACGGTCCGGAAAGCGCTTTCATCGACAGATCGTCCGACATCAAAAGCCCGTTAAAACCCATCTCGCCCCGTATCACTTCGCGCACCACGCGCGGGCTTGTCGTCGCCGGCCGCTTCGGATCGATCGCGTCGTAGACCACATGGGCGGTCATCGCCATCGGACAATCGGAAAGCCCGCGAAACGTGACGAAATCGCTCATGCTCAGTTCCTGGCGTTCCGTTTCGACATGCGGCAATGCGAGATGGGTGTCTGCAGTGGCGCGGCCATGGCCGGGAATATGTTTCATGACCGGCAAGACGCCGCCGTCGATCATGCCGTCGATCATGGAGCGGCCGAGATCGACCACTGTGGCGGGATCGCGCGAAAAGGCGCGGTCGCCGATGATGTGGTCAGCGCCTTCCACCGGCACGTCGAGAACCGGTGCGCAATCCACATTGATTCCCATTTCCACCAGATCGTGCGCGATCAGGCGCGCATGGAGATAGATGGCTTCATGCGCCGCCTCGGCCACAACCTCGTGCAGCGCGCCGAAACGCGCCGCGGGCGGTCGCGCCTTCCATTGCGGCGGTCGGAGCCGCGCCACGCGGCCGCCTTCCTGATCGATCAACACCGGCGCCCTAGCGTCGTTGACGGTGGCGCGCAGAGAGTCCACCAGCCGGTGCACCTGATGGCGATCGGCGATGTTGCGCGCGAACAAGATGAAGCCCCAGGGCTGCGTGTCGCCGAAAAAAAACCGCTCTTCGCTGGTAAGCTCCGTTCCGGCGCAGCCATATATCGCGCGCGTGCGCATATCACCCCGCCTGTTCTGTTCTTATCCCTGCACCGGGCGCTATTTCGCAAGGAAACAAGTGCCACCATCGGCCTTCAGCTTGTCGCAGAAAGCGACCGCCGCGTCCTTGTCGTCGAAACTACCCAGACGCAACCGATACCAAACCCCTTTGTCGGCGAGATCGACTTTCCGTATCTCCGGCTGGTAGCCGCCAACGATCGGATGTTTGTGCTCGAAGGAACGCCAAGCGGCGTTCGCCTCGTCCTCCGATTTATAGGCGCCGATTTGCAACATGACCGCCCTGCCGCCCGATGAAGGAGCAGTTGCCGGCACTTTTGCCGGCGCCGGCTTGGTGATCTCTGCCGTCGACTTCAAAGCCGGCACAGATTCGCCCTTTTGCGCCGAAACCAACGCTCGGGGCGGCCTGACCGCCTTGTGTTGCTGTACAGGTGCGGCGGCGGGCGCCGCAACCGGCTTCATTCCACCCAAATATTCCTCCGATGGCGCGGCCATCGTTTCGGCCGCCGGCGGGGGCGGCGTTTCGGCGATTTTCTGTCGTATGGCAGCCTTCGGCGTCGGGGGCTGCGGTGCCGAATCGGCATCCTCGTCGTCGGCCGGGGCGGGTTGCTGATAAATCTTGAGCCCCTTGAAAGGCGTTTCGACGCCTCCAGGATTGGCTGGAGCAACTTTCACGGGACCGTTCGCTGCAACGAGCAGGCGCGGCGCGTCGGCTTGGCCGCGCTGCACGCCTTGCGTGTAGGCAAGCCATACCACCCCTGCAAAGGCCGCGACGACCAACAGGCCGATGACAAGCAGGAGCGGAAGGCGCGAGCCCTCTTCGTCCTGATCCTCGCTCTCTCCGCCGTCAAACGCCCGGCCCTTGTCGGCCCGAGGCTCATAGCGTTCGAAATTGGCCATGGCTGCTCACCGAATCTGGAACTTTCTTAGACTAGCATTCCCAAGACGCCGAATCACGACGGCCCTTTCTCAAAACACGATTTCCGTGTGGAAGATTCGCCCATGCTCCTGAAGGGCAAACCGATCCGTCATGCCGGCGATGTAGTCCCGGACGACCGAAACGGTCGCCGTTTCGCCGGTCCCAAGGCATAATCGCCCCCAATCCGCCGGCAAAAGCGCCGGGTTGCCCATGAATGCACCGAACAGGTCGGCCACCACACGCTGTGCCGCTTGCATGGATTGCACGACCCGGGGGTGGCGGTACATGCGGACGAACAAAAAATCTTTCAGCGCCGCTACTTCATCCACCATGGTGTCTGAAAAAGCTGCCAGCGGACCGCAATGCGCCCGGATCGCGGTGGCCGACGCAGGTGCGGCGCCGGCAAGGCGCCGGCGCGTTTCTCCGACCAGATCTCCGATCATCGCGCTCATTAGCCGCCGCACGATCTCGCCGATCAGGCGGCCGGTTTCAAGCGTCCCGTATCGCTCGACAATCTCCACCACATAAATTCCCACAAGGGGCGCGGCGGCCAATTCGTCGACCGTGAACAGGGCGGCACGCAGGCCGTCGTCGATGTCGTGATTGACATAGGCGATGTCGTCGGCGATGGCCGCGACCTGGGCTTCAAGCCCCGGCCAACCGGACAGATCGAGTGGCCAACGCTGGTCAAAGGAGGCGATCGGCCCCGGCAACGGCTTGCCCCCCTCGGCCAAGGGGCCATTGTGCTTCACCAGCCCTTCCAGCGTTTCCCACGTCAGATTGAGGCCATCGAAATCGGCATAGCGGTGTTCCAGCGCCGTCACGAGCTTCAACGCATGGGCATTGTGATCGAAGCCGCCGAAAGACACCGTCGCCGCATTCAGCGCTTCCTCGCCGGCATGGCCGAACGGCGTATGGCCAAGATCATGGGCAAGAGCGACCGCCTCGGCCAGATCTTCATCGAGCGCGAGCACGCGCGCCACCGAGCGGGCGATTTGCGCCACTTCCAGCGAGTGCGTGAGCCGGGTACGAAAATAATCCCCTTCATGCTGCACAAACACCTGGGTCTTGTGTTTCAGCCGGCGAAATGCGGTGGAATGGATGATCCGGTCACGGTCGCGTTGATAGCAGGTCCGCGTCGGACTTTCGGGTTCTTCGCAAAAGCGGCCGCGGCTTGCGGCAGGATCGGTTGCCCAGGCCGCACGGCCGGCCGGCGGCTCGAAAAAGGGGCCGATCAGCCGGCCCGGCGGGGATGCGCGCCTGTCCACGGTCTTTTCTCCACCCCTTTCGAGGACTACATAGGCCTATCCTGCCAGCATGGGAATGCGATGAGTACCGACTTGGTCAGCCCCGTTACCGTCTCCGTCCGCGCCGCAAGACGAATCGCGGAGATTCTGAAGTCCGAATCGGCGCCGGTCATGTTGCGCCTCAGCGTCACCGGTGGCGGCTGCTCGGGCTTTCAATATAATTTTACCCTTGACGACACCCGCATGGACGACGACCTGGTGATCGCGCGCGACGGCGCGACGGTCCTTATCGATCCCGTGTCGCTCGATTTTTTGAAAGGCGCCGAAATCGATTTCGTCGACGATCTGATCGGCGCAGCGTTTAAGGTCAACAACCCCAACGCCACGTCCTCGTGCGGCTGCGGCACCTCGTTCGCCGTCTGAACCACACCCGATGAAACTCGCCACCTGGAACGTCAATTCGGTCAAGGCCCGGCTCGAAGCGGCGGTCCAATGGCTGAAGGAAGCCGAACCCGACATCGTCTGCCTGCAGGAAATCAAGACGACCGACGAAACCTTTCCCGCCCAGGCATTCGAAGACCTCGGCTATAATTGCGCCGTACACGGACAGAAGACCTATAATGGCGTCGCCATTCTGTCCAAGCGGCCGATGGAGGACGTCACCCCGCGGCTCCCCGGCGGCGACGGCGACGATCATGCCCGTTACATCGAAGCGGTCGTGACGGGCGAGCACGGCACAGTGCGCGTCGCCTCGATCTATGCGCCGAACGGCAACCCGATCGGCACCGAGAAATTCCAGTACAAGCTCGCCTGGATGGAGCGCCTCGCCAAACATGCGAAAGGTCTGCTCGCCCTCGAAGAACCGGTCGCGCTGATGGGCGACTTCAACGTTATCCCCACGGAAATCGATTGCCACGATCCGAAAGCATGGGAAGGCGATGCGCTGTTCCAGCCTCAGTCGCGTGCAAGCCTGAGAAGCATCGAATATCTGGGCTATACGGACGCATTCCGCGCCTGCCACTCCGAGACGCATCAATATACGTTCTGGGACTATCAGGCGGGCGCCTGGTCGAAGGACCACGGTATCCGCATCGACCATATTCTGTTGTCGCCGCAGGCCGCCGATCGCCTCAAGGGCTGTGGAATCGACAAGCATGTGCGCGGCCGGGAGAAGCCGTCGGATCACGTTCCTGTCTGGTGCGAGCTGGCGGTGTGAGGCGTTCGCCCGACGGTCAATGGCTAACCGGGACGCGAGCCGGATTCAGAGGCTTGGGCAACAGCCACACACCCATAGCAACGCAAGCGACGATCAATCCGATATACAGAAACATGTGATTTGTTGCGACCATGACGCTCTGGTTGTCGACGATGTTGTCGAGCATCTGCCGCGCAGCCCCCATATGCCCTGCGTTGCCTCCCAGTTTCGCCAGAATGTCGGCGGGATGATTGATCTGGCCGACGATCTGAGCGCGGTCCCGCGATGCCTCGTCGGTCCATAGGCTCGTGACAATAGCCGTTGCAAACGCGGCCGACATCGACCGTATAAAATTCACGAGGCCGGCGGCCGTCGCCGTCTGCGATGGGGGAACCATCTGAAGCGACACCGAGAACAGAGGAACGAAAAAGAACGGCATGCCGAGGCCAAGAGCAATCTGTGGCGGCAGCAATTGGTCAAAGGTCATGTTCGTGGCGAAGCCCGCGCGGTAAAGCGTCATCCCTGCGACGATGGTGAGGCCGTAGGACATCAGCAGGCGCGGATCGACTCTGGACATCAACAGGGCTGCTATCGGAGCCATCACGACTGCGAAGAGGCCGTTAAAAGCAACCATATAGCCGGCCCAAGTTGCCGTATACCCCATGTTCGACTGCAACCAGAGAGGAACGAGGACGATGGTCGAGAAGAAGCTGCCGAACGTGAAAGCCATCGCCACCGAGGCAAGCCCGAACCCGCGATTGCGATAGACGCGCATATCCACGACGGGATGCGCGTCCGTGAATTCCCAGATCAAGAACGCGAGGAAGCCCACGATCGCCACGACAACAAGCGTCACGATGAATGGCGAACCAAACCAGTCCATGTCGTGGCCGTTGTCGAGCACGAACTGCAGCGCGCCGATCCACACCACGAGCAAGATGAAGCCTATATAGTCGACCGGTACCTTGGTGATGGGGGTGTCGCGCGACGCCAGCAATCTCCAAGCGAAGACGCCGCAGACAATCGCAATTGGCACGTTGATATAAAATGCCCATGGCCAGCCCGCGCCATCGGTGATAGTCCCGCCGAGGATCGGTCCCACCGTAGGTCCCAGAACGCTCGTCATGGTCCATAGCCCGAGCGCCATATTCACATGGCGCTTGGGCGAAATGCGGAGCAGCAATGTCTGCGACATCGGCATCAGCGGACCGCCGCATAGACCTTGCGAGACCCGGAACACGACCAGCATGCCGAGCGAAGTCGAAAGACCGCACAGCGCCGAGAACAAGCCGAAACCCAATGCCGAGAGAACAAACACGCGCACGGCGCCGAAACGCTGTGCCAGCCATCCTGTCAACGGGACCATGATCGCCTCGGCAACGGAATAGGACGTGATCGACCACGTTCCTTCGCTGGGCGAGGCGGCGAGGCTGCCCGCGATATGAGGCACCGCGACATTGACAATGGTCATGTCGAGCACGGCCATGAAATTGGCGAGCGCCAACACACCAATTGCCACGACAAGCATCGGCCCCCTTATGACGACGGCGGGATCGTCTTCATGGGCCGCCACGGAACTGCCCGAATTTGTCGTCATGGTTGGTTCCGGCGTGTCGATCTTCGTACGCTCAGCGAGAAACGTCGATACGCGCCGTCATCGACAGACCGACCCGCAGCGGATGATGCGCCAGCTCCTGGGGATCGAGCGCGACGCGCACCGGCAGACGCTGCACAACCTTGATCCAGTTTCCGGTGGCATTCTGGGCCGGAATGACGGCAAACGCCGCGCCCGTGCCGCCGCCGACACCGGCGACATGGCCATGAAACGCAACATCCGAGCCGTACAGATCCGAAGTCAGCGTGACCGGTTGCCCGATGCGCACCTTTGTCAGCTGTCCCTCTTTGAAATTCGCGTCGACATAAACTTGCGACACCGGAACTATCGTCATCAAGGTGGTGCCGACCTCCACGCGCTGGCCAATCTGGACCTGGTTCTGCGCGACGATGCCGTCGACGGGGGCGCGGATCACGGTGCGCGACAGGGCGAGTCGAGCCGCATCTAGCGCGGCCTTCGCCGCCAGCACCTCGGGATTGTTTTCGACGGTCTTGCCTTGAATGAGCGCCAGCTGCGCGGCCAATTGGCCCTTTGCCCCATCGAGATTGGCTTTCGCCGTTTCCAGCGCATTCTTGGCCGTCGTCAACTCGTCGCCGGATACCGCCCCGGTCGACGCCAGGGCCACACGTCTGCGGTCGTCCAGTTGTGCCCGCCTCAGATCGGCTTCCCTCGCATCCACCTGGGCGGCCGCAGCCGCGGCATTGGCGAAATCCTGCCGCACGTGACGCAATGCCTGAGAGTAATTGGCTTCGGCTTGCGCGACCGCAATCTGTTCGTCGGAGGGATCGATGACCACAAGCACATCGCCCCGCTTCACGTTTTGCGTGTCGTGCACGGCAACGTCACGCACCGGACCGTTGATGAGCGGCGTGATATCCGCCACGGACGCATCGACATACGCGTCGTCGGTCGACACGCTGCCCAGCGACACGACATACCACCACGACACCGAAGCAATCGCGACGACCGCGATCATTCCTCCCAGAACGGCGAACAAGCGCCGCCGCCAAAAGCTGCGCAATTGGCTGGCTGAAAGTCCCTGCGGTATGTGCCACGCGCGCAGGCGTTCGATCCACGCCTGCCACGGGCGGGGAGGAACAACGGCAACCCGAACTTCGGCCATAAAAAACTCCTGACAAATGCAGCAAATCAAGATCGAACATGTTCGGCAAATCCGCCGCCCAAAGCGCGCACGAGCTCGACGTCCTGGGAGAATGTTTCGGCTTCGAGATCGGCAACGCGGCGCTTCAAGGTGACGAGCGTGTCTTCCGCCGTTAACACGTCGAGGTAACGCGATAGTCCACCGCGATAGCGCAATGTGGCAATGCGATAGGCATTTTCGCTTTCCGTGAGCGCCTCCCGCGAATGCGCCAATTCCTGCGAGAGCTCGCGGCTGTCAGCCACTGCGTCGGCCACGTCCTGGAACGCATGCGTCAGCGTCATGTCATAATTGGCAACGGCTTCGTCATATTCGGCGCGTGCGTTGCGATAGCCGCTTTCGATCTTGCCGCCGTCGAAAATGGGCAAATGCAATGCGGGGCCGAACTGTCCAATCATCGAATCCTTCGTCAACAGGCTTTTGATGTCGAGCGATTGCACACCATAATAACCGCTGAGATCGACGTTGGGATAAAAATCGGCGTGAGCGACCTCGATGCGCGCGGCGGCAGCTTCGGTGCGCAGCCTTGCGGCCACGATATCGGGACGACGCCCGACGAGATCGGCTGCCAGAGAAGGCGGCAAGCCGAACGCTTTCAACCTTTCGTCTTGCGGCAACGCGATATCCAGGCCACGGTCGGGCCCCCTGCCGAGCAACGCGGCGATTTGATTGCGCGTATGGGCGATCTGTCCGTCAACGACATCGACATCGGCTTCGGCAGAAGCCACGCGCGCATTGGCCTCGCTGAGTTGACCGACATTCTCCAGCGATTGTTTGACGCGGTCCGCGACCAGCGCGGCGCTTTGCTTGCGCACATGCAGCGCTTCCAGCGCGGCGGCGCGGTCGGCGCAGAGGCGCATCAGATCGGCATAGGCGCTGGCGACCGCAGTCGACAACGTGATCCGCGCCTGTGCGATGTCGATCTCCGCGGCTTGCGCGTCGGAAGTCGCTGCGGCCAGGGCTGCACGGTTCTTGCCAAAGAAATCGATCTGATAATCGAGATTGGCGGTGACGGTGCCCTGTGAATGCCAGCCATGCGGCAGGTAAGATTTGAACACGTCGGGAAATCCTTGGTTGAGGCTTTCCCGAACCGGCTGGACTGCACCATTCGCAGTGAGAGTTGGCCACAGACTGGCGCCGGCTTGTTGGACAGCCGCATCCGCTTCGCGCAGGCGCGCTTCGGCGACCTTCAAATCCGGGGAGCCGGCAAGCGCTTCAACAATCAAGCCATCGAGCTGCGCATCGCCATAAGCCTTCCACCATTGGTCGGCTGGCCATTCAGTTGAGGGAGCCGCATAGCTCCGTACAGTAGCATAGCTGCTTGCAGGCAGGACCGAAGGCGGCGTCCCAAGGTCGGGTGCGCAAGCAGTGGCGACAATGATCGTCAGGACCGCCACGAGCATACCGATGCAGAGATTTCGCAAGCGGCTACCCCTTATGTTCCCGCATAAGCGACCGTCTGGCGTCTCAACACACCCCATCCTATGCCCTACACCTTAAGATAACCGTACCGTACGGTCATCTTGATATTGGAGCTATATGCCGCTATACTTTGGTTGAGTCAACAAGGAACTGTACGGTACGGTCATGGAGGCGGTGACTGTCACAAAACCGGGACGGGATGATCGCCGGGCGGTAATCCTGAGCATCGCCCATGCTGCTTTTCTAGCGGACGGCTATGCGGCGACTTCAATGTCGACGATTGCCGCACGCGTGGGAGGATCGAAGGCGACGCTCTATAATTATTTTTCATCCAAGGATGAGCTGTTTACCGCCGTGATTGCCAACAAATGCGAACAGCTCCAAGCACTCCTTTATGATGCCGAAGTCGAAGACGGAGATTTTCGCTCGACCCTGCAGAATTTCGGCGAGCGGATTCTCCAGTTTCTGCTGCAGGACGAGTCGATCGCGACCTACCGTCTCGTGATGGCCGAGTGCGGCCGCTTTCCGGAACTCGGACTGGCTTTCTACAACACAGGCGTGAAGCAGGGACGAATTCGCTTGGGCGAACATTTCATGCAGGCGATTGAAGCGGGACATCTGCGTAAATGCGACACCGTCCTGATGGCCCATTATTTCTTCGATCTGTGCATATCCGGCATTCATCTGCGCAAATTGTGGAACGTCGAGCCCAATCCGGGTCCGGACGAAATCCGCTCCAATGTGTCGCGTGCAATCTCCATTTTTTTCGCCGCGTTCGGTAGCGAAAATGGCGACCGGTCAGAACCGGCAAGGTTATGCATTCGCAACGAACAATAAGCGCCGCTTCTATTCTCGTGCGCCGCTGTCGCCATCGCGGGCGAAGATGGCTTCGACACTGGTCAGATTCATGCCATGTTTCAAGTAATTGTACGGCGTGAGATTCACCGCCTTGATCAGGGCGCGGGCGATCTCGGGACCGGGCGCGCCGCCTTCCGACGGCACCATGTCGAAATCAATCACGTTGATGCAGCCGGTGTCCTGCTCGAATGCCTTGGTCGCGGCAAGGCCGGCGCCCGCTACCCAGCTCAACACAAGACGGTTGATGCCTTCATGCGCGACGATCAGAATTTGTTTCCAGTCCGGCTCGCGCAGAACCCTTTGAATTGCCGCGACCGCGCGCGCTTGCGCGAGTGCAAACGCTTCGCCGCCTGCGAGCATGGTTGCGCCGTCATCCGCAGCGCGCGCGAAATGGAACGACATGGTCGCGACCAGCTCGGCACGGCTCGTGAACTGCGGCCGCCCACCATGAATTTCGACAAGCTCAGGCTCGATCTCGAGTACAGGCGCATCCGCCCGGCCCGCCAAGACAATCTGCGCAGTCTCGCGCGTGCGCGGTAGGCCTGAACAGATTGCGCGGTCGAGCGCGACATTGGCAAGCGCACGGCCGGCGGCACTGGCTTCCATGCGGCCCTGCGCCGTGAGCACTACGTCACGCGCATTGCCCGTCTGCACGATCTCGGGCGCAAAATAATCGACATGCCCGTGACGCATGAGATAGATGCGCCTACGGCCGGTCGTTCCCGGCAACGTGCTCATTCGTTTCCCCCTCAAATCGCACCGGCGGCTTGCAGGGCGGCGATCTCCGCATGTGAGCCCCCTAGGCAGACAGCGCGGTTTCGGCATGGGCATTCTGCGCAGGTCCCCGCACGACCGGCTCCGTGCGGCTGAAGCGCGGTGGCGGTGCCGGCTGCACGACGCCACGCAGCGCGCCCGCCCTTGCGGTCGACGCGAATGCCCTGCAACGGCCCCATACCCAGTTCCTCCCGAATAATGCCGTTATGCCTTGTCAACGCCACTGTTTCAGAGCGGTTGCCCGTCGTCCACCCTTGAGAGCGAACGCCATCATCGTTTCTTCCGGCGGTAATGATCCGATCAATAGGCGATCCCGCGCATTTCACAACGCGGCGCAAATGCCTTATCCTCGCTCGATGCAAATAGACGTCATCTCCGACACGGTTTGCCCGTGGTGTTTCATTGGTAAGCGCCGGCTTCAGCGGGCCCTCGCCAGCCGGCCCCAATTCGCCTTCGACGTACGCTGGCGCGCCTATCTGCTCGACCCAGACGTTCCGCGCAAGGGCATCGACCACAAGGCCTATATGAAGGCCAAATTCGGCGACAATCCGCGCATTGCCTCCATCGTCGATGCCGTCCTGTCAGCTGGCGAAGCCGAGCATATCGCATTTGCCTTCGACCGCATCGAGCGGCGGCCCAATACGATTGACTCCCATCGCCTGATCCACTGGGCGGCGTCTTCAGGAAAGCAAGCCGAGATCGTCGAGCGCCTGTTCCGCGCCTATTTCGAGGAGGGCCGCGATATCGGCGTTTCCGCCGTGCTGGCCGCAATTGCGCGCGATGCCGGCATGGATGGCGAACTTGTCGAGAATCTGCTGGCGCAGGATGCCGATCGCGAACTGGTGGAGCAGGAAGACGCACAGGCCAACCGCATGGGCGTTTCCGGCGTGCCCACCTTCATCTTTGCCAACAAATATATGATTTCCGGCGCCCACGATGCCGAGACGATTGCGCAGATAATCGACAAGGCCGGCGCGGATACGATGTAAACGTCCGCCTGCGGAATCGGGTTCCAAACGCCCGTAACGTCGATGGCGCGTCCCCGGCTTCCGCCTGCCGGGGCAAAACGCTATCGTCCCTTTCAAGCCACGGTCGCCCAGCGGCCAAGCCAGCGGCTGTCGGAAATCGGGGAGCCCCGCAATGGGCATCGACGATCGGGGAGCAATATCGGGATTTCTGACGCAGAATGCGGGGCGGAAAACCACAAGCTCCGACAGCTATCTCGAGGCACGCATCGCGTGAGCGCATCGCACGAGCCCAAAACGACGATCGCGGAGGCGCTGCCGAAAGCGCCACGGAAGCGCGATCTGCTCGGCAATTTCTGTTTCTATCTGCACTTCGCGGTGATGATTTATATCGTGCTCGGATGGTTGTTGCCGTGGCGGTCCCTGCAGATTTTCTATCTCGCATTTCTGCCGGCCGTGGCACTCCAGTGGCGTTTCAACAAGAACGCCTGCGTTCTTAATAATATCGAATCCAAGCTGCGCAGCGGGCAGTGGCGCGACCCCAGCAGTGTCGAAGAAGGCGCATGGCTTCTGACCCTCGTCCGCAACGTTCTCGGCTGGCAGGTGACCCCCGGACAAATGGATGCGTTTACTTACGCGGTCCTGGCGGCTTTATGGGCGACGGGCCTCGGCTGCCTGCTTTGAGACGTCGCGGTGCTCTATGCCGCTTCGGCAACGACGCGGTTGCGGCCGCTTTTTTTCGCGCGGTAGAGCGCCTGGTCGGCGCGGTGGAGCAATGCGGCCGCAGAATCCCCATCACCCTTCGACCCGGCAACACCGATGCTGATGGTGACGTTGAGCTTATGGGGCGCGCGGCTGATTGCGAAGGGCGTCGTCTCGACGCTCTTGCGCAGGCGTTCGGCCACATCGCAGGCAAATTTTACGTCGGTGTCCGGCATCACGACGACGAATTCCTCTCCGCCATAGCGGCAGGCAAGATCGATGCCGCGCACATTGGCGGCGATACGGCCGGCGAATTCGCGCAACACCTCATCGCCAGTGTCATGACCATAGGTATCGTTGACGGCCTTGAAGTGATCGATGTCGAAGATCAGGAAGACGATCGGCTTGCCCGATTTATGCGCGTTTGCGATCAAATTGTCCAAGTGGCGGCTCATGTAGCGCCGGTTGTGCAGCCCCGTCAGCTGATCGGTGATCGCCATCTCCAGGCTCAATTGCACATTGTGGCGCAGCCGGTCCTGATAACGCTTCTTGCGCAATTGGGTACGCACACGCGCGATCAACTCGTTCCTGTCGACGGGGCGCGTCAGGTAGTCGTTAACGCCCATCTCGAGCGCCTGGGTGAGCTTGCGGCGGTCGCCGTCGCTGACCAGAACCAGGATCGGCACGTTGCGCGCCTCGGGCAGCGAGCGAAGCTGGGAGCACAATCGCAGTCCGTCGAAGCTGCGCAGGCCGAGGCTCACGACGATCAGATCGTAATCCCCGCCGCGCGCGCGGACTATCGCTTCCTCGAAACTGTCAGCCGCGGTCACTTCGTTTGCAGGCTGCAGCGCCGCCAGGAACCAGACGACGGATTCTGGGCGGTCCTCGATGATAAGGATGCGCCCGGCAGGCGCAGGGTCGTTCAAGGTCTCGGCCGGATCGACGAGACCCATGCTCTGACCGGTCGCCTCGCGCATGCGCAGTTCATCGGTCAGCATCTTGAGCCGCACCAGACTGCGCACACGGGCAAACAGGGCGGCATCGTCGACCGGCTTGGTGAGAAAATCGTCTGCACCGGCTTCAAGCCCGGCAACCCGGTCGGATGGCTGGTCCAGCGCCGTCACCATGACGACGGGGATATGCGCGACCTTGGGATTTGCCTTGATTCGCCGGCAGACTTCGAAGCCGTCCATTCCGGGCATCATCACGTCGAGAAGCACGATATCCGGATCGCGTTCTTCGATTTTTGCAAGAGCGTCCACGCCGTTGAAGGCCGTCACGACTTCGAAATACTCGGCCGTCAGTTTGGCTTCGAGCAACTTGACGTTGGACAGAATGTCGTCGACGACAAGAACCCGCGCGGTCATTGGGAGCTAGCCGATGAAGCGGCGCACAGTATCGAGAAAGCTCGTCACGGATATCGGCTTGGAAATATAGGCTTCGCAGCCTCCCTGCCGAATCACCTCCTCGTCGCCCTTCATGGCAAAGGCCGTGACCGCGACAACGGGGATCGATTTCAGCGAGTCGTCTTCTTTCAGCCATTTGGTGACTTCCAGACCCGACACTTCCGGCAACTGAATGTCCATCAGGATCAGATCCGGGTGATGCTCGCGCGCGATATCAAGCGCTTCCATCCCGTCCTTGGTCTGGAGAATATTGTAACCATGCGCGTCGAGGAGATCGTGGAAGAGCTTCATGTTGAGCTCATTGTCCTCGACGATCAGAACCGTCTTCGCCACCGCGTCCATCGCTTGACTCTCCAACACCCCGGCATCCCGAATCCCGCGATCGGCCTATATCATGACCGGCAAGAATTATCGGCTGAAGCGGTATCTGCACCTGTAGTATTAGGTTGGATGTCTTAACGCTCCGTTGACAAAGGCAGCAGGTCTTGAAACCAGAAGAAGCCGAAACCCTGGCCCTCAAGGCCCTGTCCTTCCTCGCCCAATCACCCGACGAATTGGGACGATTCGTCGCCGTTTCCGGCATTTTTCCTGATGATTTGCGGCTCCGGGCGGGCGACCCGGAGATTCTCGCCGCCGTGATGGATTTCATCCTGGCCGAGGATTCGCGTGTGACGGGTTTTTGCGAGACGCTCGCAGCCGATCCGCGCCTGCTTTATCTGGCGCGCCGGGCCTTGCCGGGAGGATGACTGCCATGGCCACCTTCTACACCGATCCGGCAATGGTGCCGCTGGCGTCCGCGCGCGCGCTTCTGATCGTCGATGCAGATGAGGTGCTTCTGCGCTTCGCTGATGGCTTCGACAAGTTCCTCGCGGCACGCGGCTGCTATCTCGACCTCGTGAGCTACCGACTGCATGGCAATGTCCGCCGGCGTGACGACAATTCAGCGCTCCTCGACATCGAAGTGACCGTCCTGGTCGACGAATTCCGCGCCGACCTCGACTGGCTGGAGCCCGTCGCCGGAGCCCGGGAAACGATTGCAGCGTTGACGCCGCTTCTCGACATTGTCGTGTTGTCCAACGTGACGGCGTCGCAGGCGACGCCGCGCCTGCGCAATCTGGCGGCGCACGGGCTGGCCCGGCCGCTGCTCATCAATAGCGGACCCAAAGGGCCGGCCGTCGAAGCGCTGGCGCGGCGCAGCGGACGGCCCGTCTTCTTCGTCGACGACATACCCCAGCATCTTGCCTCCGTGGCCGACGCCTCACCCGACATCTTTCGCATCCATCTGATCGGCGACGAAAGGCTGAATCCACTCCAGCCGCTTTCGCCGCACGCGCATCTGCGCGCCGACAATTGGGAGCAAGCCGGTGCGTTCATCCGCACACAACTCGCCCAAGGAAACGAATAGATGCGCATTGGCATCGACCTCGGCGGCACGAAGATTGAAATTATTGCACTCGAAAGAGGAGGCGGCGTGCTCTGGCGCGAACGCATGCCGACGCCGCGCAGCGACTACGACGCGACGATCCGCGCAATGCGCGATCTTGTTGCGGCGGCGGAATCGTGCCTGATGCGGCGCGGCTCGGTGGGCGTCGCGATCCCCGGCGCGATCAGCGCCAAATCGGGACTGGTCAAGAACGCCAATTCGACACATCTCATCGGCCATCCGCTCGACAAGGATCTGGGCGCCGCGCTCGGCCGGCCGGTGCGGGTCGCCAATGACGCCAATTGCTTTGCACTCTCCGAAGCCACGGACGGCGCCGGACGCGATGCTGCGGTCGTGTTCGGCATCATCGCAGGCACCGGAATCGGCGGCGGGGTCTGCGTTGCGGGCCGCGTGCTCGCCGGCGCCCATGGAATCGCCGGCGAATGGGGCCACAATCCGCTCCCGTCGCCATCGCCCGACGAACTGCCCGGACCCGACTGCTATTGCGGCAAGCGGGGCTGCATCGAGACCTGGTGCTGCGGCCCGGCGCTCGCAAAGCAATTCACCGAACGGACGGGACGCATAGCGGCCGGCACGGAAATCGCCGACGCGGCGGAACAAGGCGACCCCGATGCGCGCGCCGTGATGGAACGCTTCACCGACCGCTTTGCGCGTGCGATTGCCGGAATCGTCAACATCCTCGACCCCGACGCCATCGTGCTGGGCGGCGGCCTTTCCAACATCGCCGCGCTCTACCGCGAATTGCCGGAGCGGATCGCGCATTACGCGTTCACGCCGGAAGGCCCCATCCGCGTGCTGAAAAACCTGCACGGCGATTCGAGCGGCGTGCGCGGCGCCGCATGGCTGTGGCGCGAGGACGAAATCGCCGCGGGCCAAGGCGGATGAGCGCGTTCTGCCGCGACTGCCTGGCCGATGCCGGCGACAGCCAGCACCGCTGCAGGGCCTGCGGCGGACGCCATATCCTGCGGCATCGCGAACTCGATACGCTGACAATCGCCCATATCGATTGCGACGCGTTTTACGCCGCGGTCGAAAAGCGCGACGACCCGTCCCTGCTCGACAAGCCGGTGATCATTGGCGGCGGCGTGCGCGGCGTCGTGTCGACGGCATGTTACATCGCGCGTATCAGCGGCGTCCGATCGGCGATGCCGATGTTCGAGGCGCGCAAGCTTTGCCCGCAGGCGGTCGTCATCCGTCCCAACATGGCGAAATATGCGCAAGTAGCGCGCGAAGTGCGGCGCCTGATGCGCGAACTGACGCCCCTCGTCGAACCACTGTCGCTGGACGAAGCCTATCTCGACCTTGGCGGCACGGAACTTTTGCACGGCATGATTGCAGCCAAGACCATGGCACGGCTGGAACGACGCATCGAAACCGAGATCGGCATCACGGCGTCGATCGGCCTCAGCTACAACAAGTTTCTCGCCAAGCTCGCCTCCGAACTCGACAAGCCGCGCGGCTTCGCCGTGATCGGGCGCGCCGAAGCACTCGGCTTTTTGCGCGACAAGCCGGTGGGGTTCATCCGCGGCGTCGGCAAGGCGCTCGTATCCAAGCTCGCCAAAGACGGCATCACGCATATCGCGCAATTGCAGGATGCCGAACCTCGCACCCTCGCCCGACGTTACGGCAGCACCGGATTGTGGCTCCATCGTCTCGCCCGTGCCGATGATACCCGCGCCGTCGATCCGTCCGGCGAGATGAAGAGCATTTCCTCGGAAACGACGTTCGCCAACGACATCGCAAACCCGGTCGAACTCGAGCGCATCCTTTGGCGGCAAGCGGAACGCGTGTCCGCACGCGCCAAGGCAAGCGAACTCGGCGGGCGCACCATCGTGCTCAAGCTCAAATCCGCGAATTTCAGGATTCGCACCCGCAGCGTTTCTCTCGCCGCGCCGACCCAGCTGGCCGACCGTATTTTCCGTGTTGCCCGGCAGGCGCTGGCGCGCGAGGCCGATGGCACTGCTTTTCGCCTGTTGGGTGTCGGCATCGGCAATTTGTGCGCGGCAAGCGAATGCGATCCCGTCGATCTCGTCGACAAGGACGGCGCCAAGCGCGCCGCGGCGGAACACGCCGTCGACCGCGTCCGCGGCAAGTTCGGCGCCGGCGCCGTCGGCAAAGGCCGCGACCGCCCGGCGAAGAAGAAATAGAGAAACAGCAATTTGCGAATGTCTTGCGAGGAGAACCCATGCGCCTTTCGACGCAGCCCGCCGCAGAACGCCACATGATCGGGAGGATTTGCTACAATTCGCCGTGGTACTTTCGTTCCATCGACCTTGGGAGATGAAAGCATGACGTTCAAGATCGAATCCGGCGCGTTTGCTCCGGGTGGTGAAATCCCAACCCGCTATACCGGCGAAGGTGAAGATATCTCGCCGCCGCTGTCGTGGTCGGGTGTACCGTCCGGAACCAAAAGCCTCGCCCTGATCGTCGATGATCCCGACGCCCCCGACCCGGCGGCGCCAAGAATGGTTTGGGTGCATTGGGTGCTCTATAATATTCCGCCTTCTGCAACGGGACTTGCCGAGGCCGTGAAAACGCTTCCGGCGGGAACAGGCGAAGGACTCAACGACTGGAAGCGCAAAGGCTATGGCGGCCCGATGCCACCGATCGGCCGGCATCGCTATTTCCACAAGCTTTACGCCCTCGATACGGTCCTGCACCTTTCCGGCAAACCCCACAAAGCCGATATCGAAAAAGCCATGCACAGTCATATCTTGGCCGAAGCGACGCTGATGGGGACATATCAATTGAAGAAAAAATAAGGGCGTCTGTTCCTGCAGCAGGATCGCCACTGGGGCGATTGCTTCGGCGGCAATCCAGATGCCGCGTGCCGCGGATCGCCGCAACTTGATGTTGACGCAGCGTCCCCCTTCCCGTAGGGAGCGCCCATGACCCACGCTTCGTCCCTCAGATTGCGACGCCACCGCCTCCGCCTCGGGGTGGGACGATTGCGCGCGCGGGACTGACCGCAACGCCTCCGTTCACGAATGACACCCCGTCGAGCAATCGGCGGGTTTTTTGCATCGGGAGAAACGCATGACCGCCCATCACGACGCCGTCCGGCAAAGCGAAGAACATCTGATGAATGCGTGGCCGTCCTTGCGAACGCTCGTGAGCGACGGCTGGGTACTGCGCGAGGCGCGCGGCTACACCAAGCGCGCCAATTCCGCATGCGCATTGGCGGCGCGCGGCGCCTTCCGGCCGGCATGCGAGGCGACCGAACGTTTCTACGCGTCATTCGGCCATCCCACGATTTTCCGCCTGACGCCCTTGGCCGGTGCCGAGCCCGATTCCATTCTGGCCGATCGCGGCTACGCTTTCGTCGACGAAACGATGGTGATGACAACCGCGCTCTCGTGCGCTGCGCAAACCTATCCGTCGGTGACGATCAGCGCCCAATGCACACCGGCCTGGGAAGCCGGATATGCAAACGCGCATCACCTCGATGCCGAACAGCGCTACGCGCATCGCGCCATTCTTGACCGCATCGCACCGCTCGCCACCGCCTATGCGACGGTGCATGACGGCGAGCACGCAATCGCTTTCGGCCTCGGCGTCGTCGAACGCGGCCGGCTCGGCCTGTTCGACATCGTCACGGTGCCGGAAGCGAGACGGCGGGGTGCGGCGCGCAAACTGGTCGGCGGATTGATGGGCTGGGGGGCGCGCCACCACGCCCACACGGCGTGGCTCAGCGTGATCGCCGACAACCACAAGGCGTTGCCCCTCTACGCGCAATTGGGGTTCCGCGAGCTGTATCGCTATCATTATCGTGTGGGACCGCGCGCGTCCCGCGTGCACGGCCGGTGAGACGTGCGCAGATGCGGGCGAGCCGCCCGCGCTCTCAAAAGCATCAACAATGCGGCGCCAGTGCCTCGAGCCGCGAAAGCGTCGCGCGCAGCGTATAGGTGGGATAGATCAGCGACATCGAGCCGCTGACGCCGTTGGCATAGAGTTCCGTCGCGACTTCGTAATCGGGAGATTCCGCCTGCGCCGCGAGCGGATAGAAACTGATCAGGGTCGGCCACGCCGCGACGTTCCTCAACAAGCCGTTGCGGTCGGCCCTGGCATCGGCAGCAAGGAGCGCGGGCGCCAACGCTTTGCCGATCGCCGCTGTCGAGAAATTGAGGTTCGACGGACCGCCGCCCTGAAACACAATGTGCTTGAACGTCTTCCCGCCGCGTAGCGCCACATGGAGGATGGCGAGCGTCTGTTCCGTTGGAAACTGTGTGCCTTTCGGCAGCGCAAATTGTGCCGGCTTGCCGGCGGCGAGCTGGGCGCTTCCAGCGCCGCCGGCTTCCAGCGTGGCCGCCCCTCGCTGCCGGCCCTTTGTCGTGCCATTGTGCGTGTCGCCGATATCGAAGCGCATGGTGCGCCCGTCCTTGCTTTCCCACGCGGAGACGAAGAAGTCGGTACGGTTCGTCATCCCGTCCGATGCCGTCATGTCGGCGATCAGCCTTTGCGTCGTCGACCAGCCATCGCAGGTATCACGGAATTCGATCGCCATGCGCCCATGGGCCGCGATCACGTCGCCACCCGACGTGTGCGCCAGCGATACATCATAGACGGCGCGGTTGGATGCAAGACGGATCGCGATCGGTCCAGCTCCGATACTGAACCCCGCGAAGAAGAGCGCCCCGGCGACGGCATAAGCCCGGTTCATGGGTACCGGCCGTCATGGCTTTGCAGGACGCCGTAAAGGTCGGGCCGGCGGTCGCGGAACAGGCCCCACGACGCGCGCGCCTGCTCGATCGCGTCGAGATCGAAATCCGCGGTCACGCAGCCTTCGCCTTCACGTCCCAGCTCGGACACGATCTCACCCGTAGGTCCGGCGATGAAGGACGAGCCGTAGAAGGTCATCTCGCTGTGACGCCCGCGTTCCACGCCGATGCGGTTCGAAGCGACGAGCGGAACGCAGTTGGCGCCGGCATGACCCTGCATGACCCGCCGCCAATGATCGCGGCTGTCGACCGGCGGCGCCGGCGGCGGCTCACTGCCGATGGCCGTCGGATACAGCAGAACCTCCGCGCCCAATAGCGCCATGGCGCGTGCGCTTTCCGGAAACCATTGGTCCCAGCAAATACCGCAGCCGAGCACGCCGGCCTTCGTACGCCACGCTTTGAAGCCCGTGTCGCCCGGCGTGAAATAGTATTTCTCCTGATAACCGGGGCCGTCGGGAATATGGGATTTGCGGTAGAGGCCCAGCACGCTGCCGTCGGCATCGACCATCGCCAGCGAATTGAAATAGGCAGGACCTGCGCGCTCGAAGAAGCTGACGGGAAGAACGACGCCGAGTTCCTTGGCCAGCCCCGCCATTTCGGCGATGAGGGGATGGCCCGCGAAAGGCCTGGCCAGCGCGAAATACTCCGCCAATTGGTCCTGGCAGAAATACGGGGTCTCGAACAATTCCTGAAGGAGAACGACATTGGCGCCCTTGGCCGCGCTCGCGCGCACGAGTTCTCTGGCCTTCGCGATATTGGCAGCCGCGTCCCATGAACATGCAAATTGGGTTGCGGCGAGCGTGATATTCCTCATGGCGAAGCGGGCTCCTGCTGCGTGATGCAATGGATGCCACCGCCGCCCTCCACGATGTCGAGCGCGTCGATCTGAAGAATGTCGCGGCCCGGAAAGCATTCCGCGATCGTCTCGCGCGCTTTTTCGTCGTTCGGATCATCGAAGGACGGCATCACCACGCCGCCATTGGCGAAGTAGAAATTGACATAGCTTGCGGCGAGCGCCCGCCCGCGCGCATCGGTGCGCTTCTTGCGCGGTTGGAGGATCTCGACCACATCGAGGCGCCGTCCTTCGGCGTCACGCGCCTCGCCGAGCCGGCGGATCGCTTCGCACACCGGCTCGTAATCGGGATGGGTGCGCGAGGCCGGCACGCCGACGATCACGCGGCCCGGCGCTGCGAAACAGGCGATGTTGTCGACATGGCCGTCGGTTTCCTCATCCGAGAAACCCTCGCCCAGCCAGATCACGCGGCGCGCGCCGGTGAACAGTGCCAGGCGTTCCTCCACCTGCTGCCGGTCGAGATGCGGATTGCGGTTGGGATTAAGGAGGCACTGCTCGGTCGTGATCAGCGTGCCTTCGCCGTCGACGTGAATTGCACCGCCTTCGCAGACCAGCGGCGCGCGATACGCGCGCACGCCGGCTTGCGCCATGATCCTCCCGGCCAGCGCCGCGTCATCTGTATACGGATGGTATTTGTTGCCCCAGGCATTGAAGCGCCATGCGACACCCGCACGCGCCCCGTGCGGCCCCAGCAGAAAGGTCGGCCCCATGTCGCGCGCCCAGGAATCGTCGAGCGCCACTTCGAAGACCGACACCTTGCCCGCACAGGCGAGTTTGACTTCGGCCCCATCCTGGGGACGCACCGCGACCGTCACGGGCTCGAAGGAGGACACCGCACGTGCCACGCGCGCATAGGCCTGCTTGGCCCGCAGCAGGCCCTCCGGCCCGCCCCATATCTCCGTCCGGCACGGCCAGCACATCCAGGTGCGCGCGTGGGTCGCCCATTCCGCCGGCATCGCGTAGCCGTCACGCACGGGGCATGGGTCGTCGGCATCGAGCCTTTTTATCATGCCTCTCTATAGCCGTTCGCATCGCGGCGGGGGAGCCCCTCGCTTCGCTGCCGGCCTCAGATTAGGCTCTCGCGAGAGAAACAAGGAGTTTCGCATGACCGGAAAAGTCGAATCGCGGTTGAAGAAATTGAACATTGTGCTGCCGGCTCCGCCTGCGCCGGTGGCAAGCTACGTGCCTTTCGTGGTGAGCGGCAATCTCGCCTTCATTTCCGGCCAGGTGACCGTTGCATCCGACGGCGGCCTCAAATATGTGGGCACCATCGGCGCCGAGTTGACGCTGGAAGACGGCAAGGCAGCGGCGCGGCTTTGCGCCATCAATGTGCTGGCCCAGGCCAAGGCCGCCGCCGACGGCGATCTCGACCGCATCAAGCACTGCGTGAAGGTGAGCGTCTTCATCAACGCGGTCCCGGGCTTCACCCAACATCCGGAAGTGGCGAATGGCGCCTCGGACCTGTTCGTGGAAGTGTTCGGCGATGCCGGACGCCATGCACGCGCGGCGGTCGGCGCCGGGTCCCTGCCCCGTAATGTCGCCGTCGAGGTCGAGGCGGTGTTCGAACTCGAAGCGGTGTTCGAACTCGCGTGAACATGGCAAACCAGACAGCGCGACTGGCGGGCCCCGCGGCCTCGGTCGGGAGGACGGCGTGGAATGCCTGCGCCAACCCATCGGGGCGAAGCGATCCGCATCCCTTCACCCGTTACGAATTCTTCGCGGCGGTCGAGGAATCGGGCTCGGCCACAGCCAGAACCGGCTGGCGGCCGTGCCATCTCGTGATCGAACAAGAGGGCCGGATCGACGGATTGTTGCCGCTCTATCTGAAGAGCCATTCGCAGGGCGAATATGTCTTCGACCACGGCTGGGCGGACGCCTTCGCGCGCGCGGGCGGCGAATATTATCCCAAGCTTCAAGCATCGGTGCCGTTCACACCGGTAACCGGTCCGCGCTTTCTCACCGCCGCGGACGCCGATAAAGGCCGGACACGGACGATGTTGCTGGCGGCGGCCGCATCCGCCGTGGACGAACTCCACGCATCGTCGCTCCACATCACGTTCATGACCGAAGACGAGTGGAACGCGGCCGGCGCGGCCGGCTATCTGCAGCGTAACGATCAGCAATTCCACTGGGAAAATCGGGGCTATCCGAGCTTCGACGCATTCCTCGCCGATCTGTCCTCGTCCAAGCGCAAGAATTTGCGTAAAGAGCGCGCCGCAGTGCGCGAAGCCGGAATCGAATTCGATTGGCTCACGGGCAGCGATCTCACCGAATCCGCCTGGGATCGGTTCTTTGCGTTCTATATGGATACGGGAAACCGCAAATGGGGCCGCCCCTATCTCACCCGCGAATTCTTCAGCCGCATCGGCGCCGGCATGGCCGACCAGATATTGCTGGTGATGGCACGCAGCGGCTCACGCCCGGTCGCCGGCGCGCTCAACTTCTTCGGTGAAGGGGTGCTTTATGGCCGCAATTGGGGCGCCATCGAGTATGTCCCGTTTCTGCATTTCGAGACCTGCTATTATCAGGCGATCGATTTCGCCATCGCCCGCAAGCTCCGTCGCGTCGAAGCCGGCGCGCAGGGCGAGCACAAGCTCCTGCGCGGCTATCTGCCGGTGCCGACCTACAGCGCCCATTTCATCGCCCACGCAGGATTGCGCCGTGCCGTCGCCGACTATCTCGCGCGCGAACGCGAAGCTGTCGCCGAACAGATCGACCAACTGACGGAATTGGCGCCGTTCCGGAAGATGGACTAACGCGCATTGCATTCGAAAGAGCGCCTGTTGCAAATTCGGGCGGACGAATGCTGATATCGCGGCCCGGTTTGGACCAGGCGTCCAGCCGCGAAAATTCATCAGGAGACTATGAATTGGCCTACGATCCGAACAACGTCTTCGCGCGCATTCTGCGCGGCGAACTGCCGAAAGTGACCGTCTATGAAGATGCGCTGACGCTCGCCTTCCTCGACATCATGCCGTCGGTCGAGGGCCACACCCTCGTAATCCCGAAAGAACCGGCGGAATCCATCCTCGAGCTGTCGCCCGAGGGCGCCGCGGCAGTGATGGTGACGACGCAAAAAATCGCCAAGGCCATCAAGAAGGCATTCGCCAGTCCCGGTATCATGCTGGTGCAGCTCAATGGTGCCGCCGCCGGACAAAGCGTCCCCCATCTCCACTTTCATGTGCTTCCCCGCGAGGTCGGTCTCGAACTCAAATTGCACGGCCGGGCGATGGCCGATCCCAAGACACTCGAACCGGTCGCACTAAAGATTCGAGCCGCTCTCTGATCTTCCAACGCAATTGCGTGATACGCAGCATCGGCGTGACCATATGCAGTGATTGCCGCTAATGACAGTCACGGGGGATTGCCTTAATTGTTGGGCAGATACAGTGAGAGGCAAGGCAGCGCGGAATGCGGCACGGCAGCGACGGTTTCCTGCGTACCGCTCTCCGCAACGCCTGCCTCGTGGCCGGCTTTGCCTGGTACTTTGCCGGCGCCGTCGCAATGGCCGCACCGCCCGATGCGGCGGGCCCGCCTGTGACGATTTATGTGCAAGCGCGCCAGAATCTGGAAGGCTTTCGGGGCGACGAGTTGCCGAATTTCCTGGCCCAGACCATGTCGGGCGCCCAAGCCGGCCCTTGGCGTTTTGCCGCTGCCGCGCCGGCAGGGGCGCCACGGCCCAATCGGGTCGAGTGGTCCTTCGTGCCGGGAGCGGACGCCGCCGGCTCTGTGCGGACCTACGGCTTTTCCCGCGCCATGATGGAACGGCTGGTTGGGTCCAATCGCGTCTATTCGATCGAGGCGCGGCTGTTTCTCAACGGCCAATACGAGGCTTTGGCGTCCGGCCAGTTCAGGGAAACCGAAGACCCCCAAAATCCCGAACTCATTCAGGAAGTGACCGTGATCGCGCGCACGCTGATGGCCACGCCCGGCGTCATCGATCGGGCAAGCAAGCCAGATACCGCAGCGCGCATGCCGCGGTCACCCCAGTAAGAGGTCCGGGCCGAAACAAAACTGACATAAGTTTTCGCGCCCGACCGTATATGCACTTCGCCGACGGAAAAATCGCCAACAACTCCGCTCAAAACCTGGATCGGGCTTGATCCGTTTTGGGCGCAATGGCATGACCGTTCCGTCTATGGGTAATTGACCTGTCGTCGGCAGGCCTCTCTAAAACGAAACATTGCATGAGCAGCAGGCGCATCTGCGCCGGGGCGCGGTCGCTATGGTATTTCGCCGCGACTGGGGGATCGGGCTATGAAAGATGTCGCGATATTTCGACAAACGGAACTCACGGCCCGTGAATTCATCCCCAACCGCTGGGATCTGATCGCCTTTCCGCTCGTCTTCGGTCTGCTTGCCCTCGCCGGGATCGGCGCCCATCAAACGCTCGCGCCCATCACGGTGCTCAACCAGACCGCCATTTCACTCGATCCCGCCAATCTGCCCGGCTACGCGTTGCGCACGACATTGCGCATGCTGGCAGCCCTCGTCGCTTCGCTGGTATTTACCTTCCTCTACGGCACCTTGGCCGCCAAGAGCCGCCGCGCAGAACTCGTTCTCATTCCGCTGCTGGACATTCTGCAATCCGTGCCGGTGCTGGGCTACATCTCGTTCACCATCGTATTCTTCATGTCGCTCTTTCCGGGGCGTGTCGCCGGCGCCGAGGCCGCGGCGGTCTTCGCGATCTTCACAAGCCAGGCCTGGAACATGACCTTCAGCTTCTACCAATCGTTGCGCACCGTGCCGCGCGATCTGGAGGAAGCGACGAACAGCTTTCATTTCAGCAGCTGGCTCCGGTTCTGGCGGCTGGAAGTTCCGTTTGCGATGCCCGGTCTCGTCTGGAACATGATGATGAGCATGTCGGGCGGCTGGTTCTTCGTCGTCGCCTCTGAAGCGATTACCGTGGGCGACAAGACGATCGTCCTGCCCGGCATTGGTTCCTATCTCGCCGAAGCGATTGCACAGGAGAATATGGCGGCGATCGGATGGGTCATTCTGGCGATGACGATCGTAATCATGCTCTACGACCAGCTGATGTTCCGGCCGCTGGTAGCCTGGGCGGACAAGTTCCGCTTCGAACAGACTGGCGCGCAGACGACGCCGGAATCGTGGTTTTTGCAGCTCCTCCACCGCACGCGGATGATCCGAGCCATCGGTGCGCCGACGGGACGGCTGTTTCACACCCTGCTGCGCATGAAGCTGCCGGTGCGCGCCCCCAAGCCCATAGACCCCGACGAACGCAGGCCCGCATCGCGCGCCCTGGACTTGCTGTGGTACGCGCTGGTGTTCGCGCTCGCCGCCTACGCGGTATGGCGCGTCATCAGCTTTGTCGGCACCGAGGTGCATTGGTCCGATGTCGCGACCGTTTTCACGCTGGGCCTCTACACCTTGACCCGCGTGGTGGTGTTGATCGTAATTGCATCGCTCATCTGGGTGCCGCTTGGCGTGATGATCGGACTGCGGCCCGCTCTCGCCGAGAAAATCCAGCCGCTGGCCCAGTTCCTGGCCGCGTTCCCTGCCAATTTGCTCTTTCCCGTCTTCGTCGTGACGATCGTGTATTTCCATGCCAATCCCGACATCTGGTTGAGTCCGCTCATCATCCTGGGCACACAATGGTACATTCTGTTCAACGTCATCGCGGGCACGACGGCCTATCCAAGCGATTTCCGGGAGGCAGCCGACAATTTCCATATCCGGGGGGTACAATGGTGGCGGCAGGTGATGCTGCCCGGCATCTTCCCGTATTTCGTCACTGGCGCGGTCACGGCGGCCGGCGGCGCGTGGAATGCGAGCATCGTGGCGGAGGTCGTGAAATGGGGCCACGTGACGCTCACTGCACATGGCCTGGGCGCCTATATCGCGCAGATGACGGCAAGCGGCGACTATCCGCGGATCGTGCTCGGCATCGCCGTCATGTCGCTCTTCGTCACCCTGTTCAATCGCCTGCTGTGGCGGCCACTGTACCGCTACGCGGAAAACCGTCTGCGCCTCGACTGAGGAGGAACCATGAACAAGACCGTCACCCTGCCTTCGAGCGAAGCAATCCTCACCGTCAACCGTGTTTCGCGCAATTTCGCGCGCGGCGGCGGCCCCGGCGTCCAGGTCCTCGACGATGTCAACCTGACCTTGCGCAAAGGCGAAATCGTAGGCCTTCTCGGTCGATCCGGTTCCGGCAAGTCCACGCTGCTGCGCATCATCGCCGGTCTCCTGCGCCCGAGCGGCGGCGATGTGATCTATCGCGGTGCGAAGGTGACGGCGCCGGTCGAAGGTGCTGCGATGGTGTTCCAGACTTTCGCGCTTTTTCCCTGGCTGACGGTTCTGGAGAATGTGGAAGCGGGGCTCGAGGCATTGTCCGTGCCGCCGAAGGAAAGCCGTACGCGGGCGCTGGCGGCGATCGACCTCATCGGCCTCGACGGATTTGAATCCGCCTATCCGCGCGAGATTTCCGGCGGCATGCGCCAGCGCGTCGGCTTCGCGCGCGCGCTCGTTGTCGAGCCGACCATCCTGCTGATGGACGAGCCGTTCTCGGCGCTTGACGTTCTCACCGCCGAAACGCTGCGCACCGACCTTCTCGATCTGTGGATGGAACACAGGCTGCCGATCCAGTCGATCCTTCTCGTCACCCACAACATCGAGGAAGCGGTCTTCATGAGCGATCGCATTCTCGTGTTCTCGTCGAACCCGGGACGCATTGCGGCCGAAATCCAGATCCCGTTCCCGCATCCGCGCAATCGGCTCGACCCTGCGTTCCGGCAAATGGTCGACGACATCTACGCACGGATGACGTCGCGCCCGGGCGGCGGCGCAAAAGGAAAGCCAGTGGGCTATCAGCTCGGCAGCCCCCTGCCCGACGTTTCTACCAACGAAATTGCGGGCCTCCTCGAAACTGTGTCGCGTGCTCCGTTCAACGGAAAGGCCGATTTGCCGGTCATCTCGCAGGAACTCCAGATGGGCGACGAGGAACTCTTCCCCATCATCGAAGTGGTGCACCAGCTCGGCTTCGCCGAACTCACGGCGGGCGACATTTTGCTTGCGCCCGCGGCGCGCGCTTTTGCGGAAGCCGATACCGAAGCGCGCAAGAAACTCTTCGCCCAGCAGCTCCTCGCCTCAGTGCCGCTGGCCGCGCATATCAAACGCGTCCTCGACGAAAGGCCAGGCCACCGCGCGCCGCGCGTGCGCTTCGAGGAAGAGCTCGAAGATTACCTGAGCGATTCCTACGCCGAAGAGACGCTCGATCGCGTCATCAACTGGGGACGCTACGCGGAGCTCTTCGCCTATGACGACGAGGCGCAGATGTTCAGCCTCGAAAATCCCACCGGCTGAACGCAACCGTGCTGTCGACACCGTAGAGAGGCGGCACGGCCATGACCGTCACGACGATCTGCCGTCTCACCGGGCTGGGGCTTGCTCTGCATCTGGCGTGTGCGAGCATGCCGGCCGCCGCACAGGATGCGACGTCCCAAGGCGCAGGACCGGTTGATGAAACGATCCTAGGGTTCTTCGACGAAATCTGGCAGCGTGATTCGCTGAGCGGCGGCTGGGGCGGGTTGCGCGATGGGTTAGCCCAATCGGGCTTTCTTCTCGCCGCCGACACCATCGACGAGGTTTTGGGCAACAGTTCGGGCGGCGTGCGCACCGGTGCAGTTTATGAGGGCCGCTTCGAAATCCTGGCCACCGTCGATCTCGAAAAAGTTCTCGGCTGGACGGGCGCAACCTTGCACGCGAATGCCTATCAAATCCATGGACGCGGTCTTTCCGCCAACGATCTCGGCAACAATCTTCTCGTGGCCAGCACCATCGAAGCTGACAGGTCGACGCGATTGTTCGATGTCTGGGTCGAGCAGCTTCTGAACGACGGCAACCTCTCGGTCCGGGCGGGACAAATCGCGGTGGACGACGAATTCTTTGTCAGCGACGGCGCATCGAATTTCATCAACGCGACGTTCGGCTGGCCAGCAATCATGTCCCAGGCACTGCCCAGCGGCGGCGCCGCCTACCCGCTCGCCACGCCGGGCCTACGCGTCAACGTGGCGACAAGCGGGAAATTTTCAGTGATGGCGGCGATCGTGGATGGCAATCCCGCAGGGCCAGGAACCGGCGATCCCCAGCTGCGCGATCCGAGCGGCACCGCCTTTCGCCTGCATGACGGCGCATTCATCATCTCCGAGGCCAATTACAAATCGAGTTTCAATTCAAGCGCGGGCGATTTGGCCTCGAGCTACAAGCTGGGCGCGTGGTTTCATTCCGGCGATTTCGCCGACCAGCGCTGGGACGCATCCGGTCAATCCTTGGCAGCACCCACAAGTTCCGGCATTGCCGCGATCCGGCACCACGACTACGGCGCTTACTTCATCGTCGACCAGGTAATCTGGCATGTGCCCGACACCCAGGATCACGGCCTCTCCGCGTTCTTGCGCGGGTCATGGGCACCGGACGACCGCAACGAAATCGCGCTCTATTGCGATGCCGGCCTGGCCTATAAAGCGCTCTTCCCGGACCGCCCGGACGATGTGACCGGTATTGCGTTCGCGTTGGCGGGTATCGGCGGACAGGCGCGTGCGCTCGATCGCGATTACCGCGCGCTCGACGGCATCGGCAAACCGGTGCGCGACCACGAAGCGGTGGTCGAAATCACGCATCACTTCCAGGTTACGCAATGGTGGACACTGGCACCCGATTTTCAATTCGTGATTCACCCGGACGGCAATGTGCCATTGCCACATCAGGCGACGGGCGGCCCCTTGCGGCCGATTCCAGACGCAACGATTGTGGGACTCAGATCCGCGATCGTGTTTTAGGCGAGGTGTTTCGCGTGGCATAAGGCGCGAAGCCGCAACGCTGCCATGAAATCATCGAGGCACTTTGCGGCAGCTGCGACGGATTCACGAATTTCACGCAGCGAATCCGTCGCCCGTGAACTTTGCGGTTTTTACAGCGATTGAGTGATGAGCGGGTCATTGAAGACGGCGAGGATTGCGAACAACAAAAGCCTGAGCCATTTGAGCAGGAGGCTGAAGTTGTAGCCGGCGGCGGCGAGGACGGCGTTGGCGGCATCGCCGGCGCGGTGGGCGAGGTAATTTCGCTCCATCCGATGCTCGGATTTGATGTGTCCGATGACGGGTTCGACGGCTGACCGGCGCCGCATCTCGCGTTTGATTTTCGGCGTCATGCGGCGCTTCTGGCCTGAGGTGAAGACCCTGAGCTTGTAATCGGGCGGCGCGTTGTGGCCGCGATATCCCTTGTCGGCAATGAGACGTTCAATCGTGTTGCCGATAAGCGCCTCCATCTCGGGAATGACGGTGGCCAACGTGTGTCCGTCATAGGGTTTTCCGGGCAGCGCCTTCGCATGGGTGACGAACTGGCCGCCTTTGGCGTGCGACAGGGTGGTGGCGACGGAGACCTTCACACCGAACTCGTAAGGCTTGTGCGCCTTGCCTTTACCGATGCACTCCACCTCCGGCGCGTGCAACGAGTAGACCTTGTATCCGCGCTGGCGCTGCTTTTGGTCGCGCACCGTGCGGGCCAGCGACAACGTCCGGGCAAAGACAGCCTGCAACTCTTCATTGCCTTCGATTCTGCGGGCGACGTCGCGGATGACGCGGCCCAGATAGGTCCGCAGCTTCTTCAAAGACTTGTTGGCGCGCTTGAACTGCTTGGCATGGGCGTAGCGCTGATGCGCAATCAGAGCGAACTTGCCAACCCGCGTATAAGACTGACGCAATTCCACGCCGTGCTTTTTGGCCAGCCGCACCACAATCTCGCGCGCCCGGTTGAGCAGCTTCGCGTCGGTGGGGAACATCACGTTCTTGGGTTGTACCGTTGTGTCGACGATCACCCGTGACAATTCCGACGGCTTGAGCGCGCCGGCTCGGGTGGCAACCGACAAACTCTCCTGGATCAGCGCCTGAAGTTTTTCTTCGCCCATGCGTTGGCGCCAGCGCGTCAAGGACGAGCGGTCGAAGACGAGCTGGTGCTGGAAGAACTCCTCACCGCACAGATATTGATAATACGGGTTCTCCACCCAACGCTCGCACAGCACCTCGTCGGACAAGTCGTGCGTGTATTTGAGAATCGCCAGTCCCGCCATCAGCCGCGTCGGTAACGGCGGGCTCCCGGGACCATCGCTGTAGACCGCACCAAAACGTTCTTCGAGGAACCGCCAGTCGATCGTCTGCGCCAGCTTCACCAGCGCGTGTTTCATGTCGATGATCTGATCCAGACGCGAGCGAAACAGGTCCTGTTTCCCGCTCTCGCGCCGCTCCCGTGGCCGCATGCCAGACCTCCAAACCGATCCGTTGCGGCTAGAGAATCACAAATCCAATTTGCAAGAAATCGCCATCCCAACCCTTAATTTCCGGCAAATGCGATCCCTTCAAAAAAACCAATATCGCTTCAAATTCAATAGCTTGTGAATTCTTCACGGACGAC
>JBAVOL010000068.1:0-92721 GCA_049692035.1 Rhizomicrobium sp. | reverse complement strand
AGCGTTGTCCACATGCCCACAGCCGTAACAGCAGAAATTGCAGCTTGATGATGGTAAAAGAAAGGAACGGCCGCGTTTCCAACTAACAGCCCGGCTATTGTGGTCCTGCCAACAGGGTCCACTTTAGCGGAGCTCGATCGGTTTCGTGGAAATGATTTTGGCCCATCCCGGGATATCCAGCCTACCCTAAAAAGCAGCAATATTACGCGTGCGTAACCGACAGCCAATGAGCAAGGAAGATGTTGCCCATACGATTGACGCAACGAACCGCTGAAAAAGCGTGGTCAATACAAGTCGAAAACGATTGTTTGAAGGAGTGCCGCGGATGGCAGCTTACGACATCGCTCTATGGCGAACCGCGCCATCCTTCGCTGTTGGAATGGCAACCTCTGCGAGGAGATGGTTTCTTTTGTCACTCATGTGGGCACTCGTCGTCGGCGCGCTTGTCTTACTGCGCCGCAAGGTCACAAATTGCCTTTGTGTCATAATAAAATGGCACGATGTCGACTATCTTGCCGTCCTTCACTTCCCAAATTGCCGTGATCGGGAATGATATCGGCTTTCCGTTCTTCGCGATGCGCCCCGATAAACTACTCATGACGATAACTTTGTTGCCACAGCTCGCCAATTGGGCTTCGGCAGCTTTGAGATCGGTAAAAAACGCGCCGAGTTCCTTGAACATCCGCAGATAGCCGTCCCAGCCGCAATAATCCCCGCCAAAGGGGAGACCGGGAGGCACATGCATAACCAGATCGTCGGAGACGTATTGCCTGACGATGTCCCATCGACCGAGGATCCCGTTCGCAGACATCGTCCTCACGATCTCGATATTCTCGTCTTGAGTGTTGCTCATGACATTCCTCCTCTTAGCGCACACACATTATCGGGGCGGATTTTCTACTGTAGAGCCAAGGCTGACAGTGCTGGTGCGCATCATGCCGGGTGAAGCGCCATCACACTGCCTTCCGCGTCGGCCGAAAGGTAGAGCGTGCCGTCCGGGCCGGCGGCAATGCCCGCGAACGGGCCCATCGGCCCCGAGAGGGTGCCAATCCCGCGGAGGACCTTGGGAGTGACCCCAGAGGGAGCACCGACCGGGAGGCCGGCGGCGATGGTGCGGCGGGCCCCGCTTGCCAGTTTATATTCGACCAGCTCCTGGGCGCCTACATCGACGACATAGAGCAGCCCGTTGCGCAGCAGGATGCCCTGCGGCCGCTGCAGGCCGTCCAGCACGGTTTCGGCGCGCCCGCCGGACAGCTTGACCACCCGTCCCGCTCCCTCTTCGGAGACCAGGCACGAGCCGTCCGGACCGATCGCCACGCCCGAGGGATTGCGCAGGCCGGTCGCCAGTACCTCGACTTCGCCGGACTTGATGGACAGCACCCGCCCCGCGCCGCGTTCTGCGACCACGATCGCTCCGCCAGGCGCGACCGCCACGCCGTAGAGCTGCTCGAATCCGCTGGCGAGCATCTCGCTCTCGTGGTTCGCGGGCCGATAGCGCGCAACCCCGCCATTTGCGGTGGTGACGACCACCTCGCCCGGCCCGGACGCCGCCACGCCGCGGATGTATCCCGGAGTGCCCGGGCTGAAAAGCATGCCCGCGACTTGCAGTTTACTGCCCGGGAGGAGGGTATAGAGAAAGGCCCCATCAGCCACGAGGAGCACGCCGTCCTCGCCCATCGCGAGGCCCAGCGGCCAGTTCAGGCCGTCGGAGACCAGCGGCCGGATCTTGCCGGCCCCAAGGATCTCGTTGATCTGCCCGGAGATACTTGAGACGAACAGCCGGTCGCCGACAAAGGTGAGGTTGTCCAGCCCCGGAGCAATGTCGGCCAGCACGCTGCGCTCGCCGGTGCGCGGATCGATCCGCAGCACCTGGCCGCTCCCGACTTGGGTCGAGACGATATAGCCTTGCGCATCGAACTTGACCGCGTCCGGCACGCCAAGGTCGCCTGCCACCTTTTCCGGCGTGCCCCCGTCGAGATTGACCCGCCAGATCTCGTTGGTTCCCATCACCGGGAAGTAGAGCTTGCCGTCCGGCCCTACCTCCATGGCATTGGCCATCGGCACATCCTCCACCAGCACCCGCGGCGCTCCACCATTCAGGTCAAGTTCCATGATGCGCGCGCCGGGCCGGCATTCGCCTGCGAACAGCCGGCCCTGGTAGAAGGTGATGGGGTTCGCGACAGGCATGTCGCCGTACAGCACCCGAGTCTTGCCATTGGGCGCGCGCACACTGACCCGTCCTTCCGTAATTTCGGTGGCATAGAGGTTGCCCTGCGGGTCGAAGACCAGGTCGTCGGGCGCGACGATGTCGCCGCCCATCGCGCTGATGGTTTCGATCTGACCGGTCCCGACATCAATCGCGCTGATCTGACTGCCAGACACCTGCGCGACATAGATGCGGCCGTCCGGGCCGGTGCGCAGGCCGTTGGCGCCGAAAAGACGGCTGGGTGGGGTAAGCCGCTCGAGGCTCCACCCCTCGGCGATGCTGGGCGGCTTCGCGGCCGTGTAACGCCCGGTTTGCAGCGACATCCTGTCCGTCTCCCTGCTGTGTCTTCCTGGAACTCGTTAATCCTTCCGCCCCGCCGGTTTAGCCCATCATTTGGGACAGGGGTCTCGATGCGGGCGGGCTGGATGTATCAGTCTTCCGAGGTGCCGACCATAGCGTCACCCTCAGGGCGGAAAAACCACCAATCGGGCCAGATTCAAATTCAAACCCGATCACATCCCGGGAGAAACGTCACGGGGACAGGGAGTTTTGATCTAGGTCAATGACCACTGATATGCAGCTCGATTATCATTAGTAATAGACAACACCGTTGAATATAACCATATGAACTTTGCCACATAATGGGGTTGGAAATGAAACGTGAGACGACACGGGTGCCTGCGCCTTCCGAAACCCTTCCGGCGACTCATCATCCCGTATCAAATGATACAACACCGTTGATTAGCAATTCTGCCAATCGCGGCCAGCCCATGGGGGATGGGATGGCCATCTATAATGCGACCGTTTGCCCGGAAGTCACTCCCGAACGGAAAGAGGAACTTCACGCCAAGTACCTCGCCGAGCGTGACCGGCGTGTCCTGAAAGAGCACAACGAGCAGTACATCCCGGCCAGCGGCAAGTGGGCCGATATGTACGAGCACGACCCCTACACCCCGGTCACCCCGCGCGATCCGATCACCGGCGAGACCGACGTTGTCATCCTCGGCGCCGGCTATTGCGGCATGATGGTGGCGCACCAGCTGAAGCAGGCCGGTATCACCAATTTCTACAACGTCGACCATGGCGGCGGTTTCGGCGGCACCTGGTACTGGAACCGCTATCCCGGCCTGCAGTGCGACAACGACGCGCTGGTCTACATGCCGCTGCTCGAAGAAACCAAGTATATGCCGTCGCAGAAGTTCACCTTCGGCTACGAGATTTACGACCACTGCAAGATCATCGCCAAGCATTTCGATCTCTATTCGAACGCGCTGTTCCACACGCTGATCAAGAGCCTGAAGTGGAATCCCGCGATCAACCGCTGGCATGTCGGCACCAACCGCGGCGACGACATCAAGGCGCGGTTCGTGGTGCTGGCGATGGGCCCGCTCAACAAGCCGAAGCTGCCCGGCATCCCCGGGCTCGACGATTTCAAGGGCCACATGTTCCACACCGCCCGCTGGGATTTCGACTATACCGGTGGCGAATGGCGCAACCCCGAGCTGACCAAGCTCGCCGACAAGAAGGTGGCGATCATCGGCACCGGCGCGACTGCGGTGCAGGTGGTGCCCTACCTCGGCCGGTATGCGAAGCAGGTCTATGTGATCCAGCGCACCCCCTCCACGGTCGACCGGCGCGACAACCGCAAGACCGATCCCGAGTGGTACTGGAACCAGAAGCCCGGCTGGCAGCAGGAGCGCATCAAGAACTTCCACCATGCCGCGATGGAGGGCCTTGCTCCCCACGAGCCTGATCTGATCGAGGACATCTGGACCGAGATCAGCCGCAACGTGAACGCCGAGCTGGAAGCCGAGGGCTGGCCCAACCTCACCCCGGCGGAAGCCGCCGCCCGTCGCGAGATCGTCGACTACCGCGTGATGGAGCGCCTGCGCGCCCGTTGCGACATCGTCAAGGATCCGGAAACCCGCGAGGCATTGAAGCCTTACTACCGCTATCTGTGCAAGCGCCCGGCCTCGAACGACGAGTACTACCCGACCTTCAACCTGCCGCACGTCAAGCTGATCGACGTGGCGGAAACCCGGGGCGTGGAGCGGCTCACCGAGAAGGGCTTCGTGCACAAGGGTGTCGAATACGAGATCGACTGCCTGATCCTCGCTTCCGGCTACGAGGTGACCAACGACCTCGATCGCCGCTGGGGCATCGACAAGATCGAGGGCGAGGGCGGTCTGTCGATCTATGACTACTGGCGGGAAGGCTTCAGGACCTTCCAGGGCATGATGGCGCACAAGTTCCCCAACATGTTCTTCACCGGCTTCACCCAGGCCGGCGCCAACGCCAGCAACTCGAAGACCTTCTGCGATCAGGGCTTCCACATCGGTTATATCGCCAGCCAGGCGCTGCTGCGCGGCGCGGCGCGCATCGAGCCGAGCCAGGAAGCCCAGGACGCCTACCTCAAGCGCCTGCGCGAGGTGGGGGTCGACAACTCGGTGTGGACCTCGGAATGCACCCCCAGCTACTTCAACAACGAGGGTGACACCACCAAGAAGCGCTGGGTCTTCGGCGAACCCTGGGGCGAAGGCTACTACGCCTTCGAGGACATGCTGGCCAAGTGGCGCGACAAGGGCGACCTTGAGGGCATCGTGCTCACCAAGGACACCGTCGGAGCCTGACAGCGAGCAGATCCGATCCGCCTCCCGGAAGGGCCCGGCCCTGCCGGGAGGCGGTATCGGGGTTTGCGCCCGATCAAGGCGGGCTGGCGGCATCGGCATAGTTTCGTGCCGGCCGCAACGCACGAGGAGAGCAGGAGGAAGCCGTGAACAAGTCTGAAAAGATCGTCTCGCCCGAATTGTCCGAACCGCTGGTTTTTCCGGTCGAGGCCTTCATCAGCCGCGAATATGCCGAGGCCGAGGCGGACAAGCTGTGGGCCAAGGTGTGGCAGCAGGCCGGCCGGGTGGAAGAGATCCCCGAGGTGGGCAGCTACATCACCTACAACATCTGCGGCGATTCGATCCTCATCGTCCGCACCGCCGAGGGCGACGGCCCGGACGCGATCAAAGCCTACCACAATGTCTGCCCGCATCGCGGCCGGCGGCTGGTCGGCGACAACACCGGCGGCGGCCCCGTGGTGGTAAAGCAGGCCAAGGGCGCGCACAGCGCCTGCGGCAAGCAGGCCAAGTTTGGCTGCAACTATCACGCCTGGACCTTCGGACTCGACGGCAAGGCCAGCTACATCCCCGACCGCGAGGACTGGGGCGGCGCCCTCACCGAGACCTGCACCAGCCTCACCCCGGTAAAGGTGGGCAGCTGGGGCGGCTGGCTGTGGATCAATATGGATCCCGAGGCCGGCCCGCTGAGCGACTATCTCGAGCCGATCTCGACGCTGCTCGATCCTTTCCAGTTCGACAAGATGCGCTACCGCTTCCGCTTCTGGGGCATTTTTGACTGCAACTGGAAAGTGGCGCTGGAGGCCTTCCTTGAACCTTACCACGTCCAGGGCACCCACCCGCAGCTGCTGAAATATGGGGATTTCTATTCCTTTTCGAAAACGTTCGGCCTGCACGGCCAGACCGGCTTCGACAGCAAGCAGCACCGCGAGGAAGGCAAGGCGGTCGACACCAGCGTACATCGCGCCGCCGGCAACGACGATCCGCGCATCACCATCGCCCGCATGCAGCAGGAATATTGGGACACCATCGGCGCCAGCACCTCGGAAACGCTGGTCCGCACCGCCCAGCGCCTGCCGGAGGAACTGCCGGAAGGAACGCCCGCCGCCGAGGTCCACAAATACTGGCTGGCCAAGGCCAAGGCGGAAGACGCGGCGCGCGGCGTGATCTGGCCGGAAATCACCGATGCGCAATATGCTGCCGCTGGCCTTGCCCTGTCGATCTTCCCGAACATGAACCTGATCCCGGGGCCGACCTTCTCGCTCTACTATCGCTGCCGGCCCTACGGCAGCGATCCGGACAAGTGCATCTACGAGGCGGTGGCGCTCGACCGGTTCCCGGAAGGCGAGGAGCCCAAGACCGAGTGGACCTATGTCGAGCAGGATCTCGACAAATGGCCGCTGGTGATCGCACAGGACATCTCGAACATGGTGGAAGTCCAGCGCGGCTACCATTCGCGCGGCTTCAAGGGCAGCCTCCCCAACCCGTGGCAGGAGCGCAAGGTGACGAACCTGCACTACAACCTCGCCAAATACATGGGCACGGGGGCGCCACGCCTGCTCAAGAAATAGACCCTGCAGCGCGGGCATGCTGCCTCGGGACTCGCGCGCGGCAGACTATGCAATGTCGCAATGGCGACGGCGTCGCTCCCCGTATACAAGCCGTATGGGCCGGTATTATCTTTACCTGCCGACCTGCGGATGGCCGGTAAGGCCGTCGGGCTTCGCATGGGATGCTGATTGACAGCATATTGCGAAGTCGGGCAATTGCTTTTGCTAGACGTTGAAAAAATTCTGCGCGGAAACCCGGGGAGGTTTGATCATGCCCGTACGTGTTTATGAACGCATCCTGCAACTGTTCGAAGCTGAGGGCATCAAGACAATCTTCGGCATCCCCGATCCGAATTTCGTCCACCTGTTCGTCGAAGCCGAGAAGCGCGGCTGGAAGGTGATCGCGCCGCACCACGAGCTCGCCGCCGGCTTCATGGCCGAAGCCTACTCACGCATGACGGGAACGCCAGCCCTGTGCATCGCAACACTAGGCCCCGGCATCGCCAATGCCGCCGGCGCGATGATGTGCGCCAAGGTCGAGAACTCGCCGGTGATCTTCCTCGGCGGCCAGCGTGCGCGGGTGACCGAGCGGCGCGTGCGCCGCGGCCGCATCCAGTTCGTCAGGCAGGAGCCGCTGTTCGAGAATTCGGTGAAGTACAGCACCAGCATCGAATATGCGGACCAGACCGACGAGATCATCCGCCACGCGCTGCGCATCGCCCAGTCGGGTACGCCGGGCCCAGTCTATATCGAATATCCCTCGCACGTGATCCAGCAGGAATTGGACGTGCCCGAGCCGCTGCCGCCGGAGGCGTATCGTCTGGTTAAGCCGGGCGCGGACCCGAACATGGTGGCTAAGGCCGTCGAGCTGATCAAAACCGCGAAGAACCCGATCCTGTTGGTCGGCCACGCCGTGCAATGTACGCGCGCCGGCCAGAAGGTGAAGGCGCTGGCCGATCTCATGCAGTGCCCTGTGATACAGACCTCGGGCGGCACCGCCTTCATCGAAGGGCTTGAGGACCGCACCTTCCCATACCTGTTTTCCCCCGTCGGCAACGAGGTGGTACGGCAATCGGATGTGGTCGTCGCCATCGGCACCGAACTCGGCGAGCCCATGCATTACGGCAAGGGCCACCATTGGAAAGTCAACAACGAAAACCGCAAATGGATCTATGTGGAGCTCGATGCGGCTGCGATCGGCGTGAACCGTTCCTACGACGTGCCGCTTGTGGGCGATCTGCGCACCGTCGTGCCGCAGATCACCGAAGCGCTGAAGGATTCCCCGCGCAAGCCCTCGCCCGATCTGTCTAGGTGGGTCGAAACCGAAAAGAAGCGGATCGCCGAGCTGGCCGAAAGCGCGCCCAATCTGAACGGCCCGATGCACACCGCGCGTTGGGTGGTCGAAGCGACCAAAGCCTTCCCGGAGAACGGCATCCATGTGCGCGACGGCGGCGGCACGGTGATATTCACCTGGACCTATCTGCAGTGCAAACCGCACGATGTGATCTGGAACCAGAATTTCGGCCATTTGGGCACGGGTCTTCCTTACGCGATCGGCGCCTCGATCGCCGATGGCGGCAAACGCCCGGTTCTGTTCACAACCAGCGATTCTGCCTTCCTCTTCCACATCGGCGAACTCGAAACCGCGGCGCGCTTCAACCTGCCGATCGTCACGGTGGTGGGCGTCGACAATCAGTGGGGCCTCGAGGTCGGCGTCTACAAGCGCACTTTCGGCCACGGCAAGACCAACGAGCCGGGCGTCCACTGGAGCAAATCCGTGCGCTTCGACAAGATCGCCGAAGGTCTTGGCTGTGTCGGCATGTATGTCGAGAAAGGCGAAGACCTTGGTCCTGCCATCACGAAGGCTTTCGCCAGCGGCAGGCCGACCGTGATTCACGTGCCGATCGATCCGGTGGCCAACCATGGCGGCAATGAGAACAAGGACACGCCGAACTACGAAGAATTCCGGACGTGGTACGCCGAAGGCACGCAGTAACCTGACGGAGTACGTCACTTTCTCAAGCTCGCGCCGCGCTTTTGTGAGCGCGACGCGAGCGTAGTAACAGGCGGACCTGCCCCGGCCTCGCTGTTTGGGGAGGCGCTTCAAGAGAGGGATTGCCCAACTATGCGAGAATATCTGAAATTCTACATCGATGGCCAATGGGTCGCTCCGGTCGAGCTGAAGACGGTGGAAACCGTGAATCCCGCGACCGAGCAGGTTTCCGGCAAGATCGCGCTCGGTTCGGAGGCCGATGTCGACAAGGCGGTGAAGGCCGCCCGCAAGGCCTTCGCCAGCTGGTCGCGGACCAGCCGCGAGGAGCGGGTCGCAGTTCTTGAACGCGTCGCTGTGGAATTTCAGAAGCGCGCCAGCGATCTCGGTGCGGCGATCACCGAAGAGATGGGTGCGCCGGCCTCGCTCGCCAATGGCTTCCACGTCGGGCTCGGGCTCGGCCATCTGAATACGGCCATCGAAGTGCTGAAGTCCTTCAAGTTCGAAGAGCTGCGCGGCGCGACCCTGATCGTAAAGGAACCGATCGGCGTCTGCGGCATGATCACGCCGTGGAACTGGCCCGTAAACCAGGTGACCGTCAAAGTTTTCCCGGCGCTGGCGACCGGCTGCACCATGGTGCTCAAGCCGTCACAAGAGTCGCATTTCTCGGCTTACATCCTCGCTGAGATATTTGACGCCGCGGGCGTTCCGGCAGGTGTGTTCAATCTGATCCAGGGCAAGGGCTCCGTTGTAGGCAAAGCGATGTCCTGCCATCCCGGTATCGATATGATTTCGATCACTGGCTCGGAATCGGCCGGCATTGAAGTTGCGAAAAACGCCGCGCCCACCGTCAAGCGCGTGTGCCAGGAACTCGGCGGCAAGAGCGCGAACATCGTTCTTGACGATTCGGCTTTCGCCGAAAATGTCGGCAAAGGCGTTGCGGGCATGATGGTCAATTCCGGCCAGACCTGCAGCGCAACCTCGCGCATGCTCGTGCCCAGCGCCCGCATGAACGAGGCCATCGCGGTCGCCCGCGAGGCTGCGTCCCAAGTGTCCGTAGGCGATCCCAAAGGCAATGTCGCAATGGGGCCGGTGGTGTCCAAGGCCCAGTTCGAGTCGATCCAGGGCTACATCCGCAAGGGCATCGAGGAAGGCGCCACTCTGGTCGCAGGCGGTACCGGCCGTCCGGAAGGGCTGGAAAAGGGTTTTTACGTGAAGCCCACCGTCTTCGCCAATGTCACCAACGAAATGACCATCGCCCGCGAGGAAATCTTCGGGCCGGTGCTCACGATTCTCGGCTATAGCGGCGTCGACAATGCGGTCGCGATCGCCAACGATTCCGAATTCGGCCTCGCCGGAAATGTCGCGGGCGTGGATCTCGAAAAGGCTCGTGCGGTCGCCCGCCAAATCCGGGCGGGGTGGGTATCGATCAACGACGGGTTCGACTTTCATGCGGCGTTCGGCGGCTACAAGAAGAGCGGCAACGGGCGCGAATGGGGCGAGTTCGGCTTCCACGAATATTTGGAGGTCAAATCGCTGCTAGGCTATGCGCCGGCTGCGCAATAAAGCGGTTTCGGGCGAAGCGAAGGACGCGTCCTTCGCTTCGCTTGCGATCGACCGGGCGAAAACAGTGCCCTGGTCGCCCACTCTTGATGCAGCCGACTGAGGCAAGACTTGCCGAATTGACGTCTTGCGACAAAGCCGGAATGTTCGCCTGCACAGCGCAAGGGGAACGTTGCCGCCGTCACCGTAAATCCTTCACTTTAATGCGTCACGTATGGGAAGCGCCGGCATCAAGGCCAGAACCCCCACGCCGAGCATGGCGACATTTATCGCACGATCAATCATATCAGAGTTTATACTTAGACTTTGGTCACTTCGGAACTCTGTCAACGAATACACGAATTCGGGCCCGATTTTCCAGCGCTTGCACATTCCAACGATCGTTTGGTTCTACGTAGAATCCCTGATCGCCAACGCGGCCGAGCCTCGAGTACGAAAGCCCTATCGCATCATATAGTGATGCTTCGTATTACAAAGTAACACGAATCCCGGTGTCGGGCAGCGAACCGCCCCGCCGGCGCGAGAGGGAGGCAAGCATGGATCCGATCAAGGTAAGGCCGCTCAGGGACGATCTTTCGTTCGGCGTCCGCGTCACCGGCATGACAGAGGCGCACACGAAGGATTCGGGCGTCCGCCAACAGATCAACGATCTCTTCTACGACCGCGGCATGATTGTGTTCGAGGAGGTCGAGCCCTCCAGCCGGATGCAGGTGGCGCTGAGCGACATTTTCGGCCCCCTCAAGGACCATCCGGTACCGACCGTTCCGCGCGTCGACAAGGACGCCATGCCCGGCGTCATCGACATGACCTACAAGCCGGACGATTGCGCGCTCGTCGAGATCGGCGGCAAGACGCTGACCTGCTGGCTGCCCTGGCATTTCGACCATTGCTACAACAACGAATTGAATTACGCCGGCATCTTGCGCGCCGTCGACATTGCGCCCGAGGGCGGCATGACCGGCTTCGCGGACGGCATCGCGCTTTACAAGGATTTTTCGCCCGAACTCCGGGCGAAGATCGAAGGGCTCGGCATCATCTATTCGCTCGATCTGCATTACGGCCATATGCGCTTCGGATTGCCGAAGGGCTTCCGCGTGCTTGGCGAAAGCTCCGGCGCCGATTACCTCGCCGAACGCGCCAAGACCCTGCCGCGCGCCGTCCATCCCGCCGTGTGGACGCGCAAGACCGGCGAGAAGGTGCTGCATGTCTCGCCCTGGATGGCGCAGGGCATCAAGGACCACGAGGATCCGGAAGGCGATGCGCTGCTCGAGGCCGTCTGCCAGGAAGTCTGCGCGAAGGTGAAGTCCTACTTTCACCAATGGAAGCCGACCGACATGCTCATCTGGGACAACATCCGGATGCTGCATGCAGTGAGCGGCCACGATCCACGCTACGCGCGCCGGATGCAGCGCACGACGATCAAGGGCGATTACGGCCTCGGCTATTTCGAAGGCCAGGCGAAAGGCGACAAGCTACTCGAAATGACGGTGTGAGGCGCAACCCCGCACCGGCAAGCCTGTCTCCCAATTGCCGTGTCTCAGTCATGGGGTGCAGTCCAAGCACCATTTCCGTTCTCTCGATTAGAGAACCCTTGCCTGCTCCTCGGATTGTCTAATTATATCCCTCTTATACTTCGCCACAGAGTTGGTTCGACAATGTCTGCGCAGCGGACAGGAGGGCGTCCTGGAGTGCGGGAAGCCCGGTTCGTCTCAGGGCGCTGCCGATGCCGATGGCGACAAGTGCATGGCTCAGCTTCGCGCGCGTCTTCCAGACGGGGGCCGCGACCAATGTCACTCCGGATATGTAGTTGCCTGCGTCGACGGCAAACCCTTGGACGCGTGTCTGGGCGATCTGTGCTTTCCATTCATCAAATGTCGGCGGCTCATCCCAGCGAAGCGTCCTGAACCGGGCTTCCAGCTCGGCTTCGGAGTGATCTCCGAATGCCGCAATACACCGGCCCGTCGCGCTGATAAGCGCCGGAAAGCGACTGCCGATTTGCGCACTGAGCTGAATGTCCTGCCCCGACTGGGAGACGGCCACGACGATGATATGGTCGAGGCCGACGATATGCACTCCGAGCATCGTCACATCGAAGGCTTGGCCGATGCGATCCAGCACGGGCTGGGCCAGATCGTTGAACCGGTTGCGTCTGAGCCAGTGCCGCGCGAGCGTGAGAACGCCCGCCTCCAGAGAATACCGTTTTGTATCGGGATCAAAGGAGACAAACTCCTCGGCGACCAGTGCTCTGAGCACGTAGAGGCAGGTGCTCGGTACCAGGCCGAGCTCCCGTGCGATGGATTGCACGCCGAGCGGCGTATCGCTTTTCCCCAGCAAGCGCAAAACCGCTGCCGCACGCGAGATGGCGGGCGCTTTGCTCGCTTCCACGGCCATCGCGAGCTCGCGGTCCGCTCGCGGGGGGCGTTGCCGCCGGTCAGTCATTGAACGTACTCGCTCGTTATAGATACCCGTCCGTCCCGCTTATACGACATCTGCGCCAATGTAGCCGGCCGCAATCCCGCGACGCGAGCGCCGAGCTGGCACTGAACAGGTGCCCGGCGACGATGTTGAAACTCACCCCCGCCGATGCTTTCCGATGTACTGCGATTCGCCATTTCTCCGGGCCCATGGGACATGCTGGACGGCGACCGCCAGCCTCTCAAAATCGTTCGCGAGTGCTTCTGCCGACAGGCGAATGCGTCGGGAAGCGGCTCTCCCGATCGCTCCGTTCGAGGGATCGGATGAACGGGGGAAGGTGTTCTATATGTAGAATAAAATTCTATATTTACAATGACCCATCTCTTGTCGCATATTCCGGCCATGCTGAATGATGATGCCGATCTGCGGCGGTTTCGAGAAAAACACTGTTAGATCGATGGCGAAACTCACCGAATACACCAGCTACGCAGACGCCCAAAAGTTTGCCGATTCACGGGCGCTGTGGGAGTTGTTCGATGGTAATCGCGAATACCTCAATATCGCCCACGAATGCATAATCCGCCACGCGGATGGATCGGGCCGCACCGCAGTGCGCATCGCGCATGCTGACGGAACTGACGAGTTCCTGAGCTTCGACGACATCGCCGCCGGTTCCTCGCGCTTCGCACATTGGTTGGTGGAGAACGGCATTCAGCCGGGGGACCGCATCGCCTTCATGCTGGAGCCGTCGCTGCCTTTCTATCTAAGCCTATTCGGCGCGATGATGATGGGCGCGATCAGTGTGCCGCTGTTCACGCTCTTCGGGCTTGACGGACTGCGGCTGCGCGTCGATGACTGCAAGCCGAAACTGCTGATTACAAATGCGGAAAAGGCGGGTATCGCCAATAAAATCGAAGGGCTCCGCGTTGTCGTGGCCGATGCCGGCCTGCTTGATGAGATTGCGCGCTTTCCGAATACCTATGAAACGGCGAGCCGTGCCGATGATTTGGCTGTGTTCCAGTATACATCCGGTACGACCCGCGAATTGCCGGCAGCGGTGAAGCACTCCCATCGCGCCCTGGTGACGCTGATGTTTGCTGCGCTGTACGGAACCGGGATCCGGCCAGGCGACGAATTTTTTTGTCCTTCTTCGCCCGCTTGGGGGCACGGCCTTTGGCATGGCACGCTGGCGCCGCTGGCGCTGGGCGTCACGACCGGCACTTTCGCCGGCCGCTTCGATGCGGTGCGGCTGATGAAGGCGCTCCAAGATTACAAGATCACGAACATGTCGGCCGCGGCCACCCATTACAGGATGATGAAGAATTCTGGGAAGGCAAAGGACTTCGCCTTCTCGATCAAGAAGCTGTCCTATACCGGCGAGCCCATCGATCCGGCGACGCTGGAGTTTATCGACCAGACTTTCCATGTGCCGGCGTGCAGCATGTATGGCACCACCGAGATAGGCGTGGTGCTGGTCAACTACCCCGGTGCAACCGACTATGTCGTCAAGCCGGGCTCTTTGGGAAAGCCGGTGCCCGGTCTGAAGCTCCAGGTACAGAAGCCGGACGGGACCCCGACGGAACCGGGCGTCGTCGGTGAACTGATGCTGTGGCGACGCGACAGGTGGGAGACCACCAAGGACCTCGCGAAGATCGACGAGGATGGTTATTTCTATCATGCCGGCCGGGCGGACGACGTGATCATCTCCGCCGGCTGGACGATGAGCGCGGTTGAGATCGAAAACACGTTGCTCAAACATCCGGATGTGAGAGAAGCAGCCATCATCGGCGTGCCGGATGCTACGCGCGGGCAGGTCGCAAAAGCATTCATCGTCACCAACCGTTCGCCCGGCGACGACTTTGTCGAGGAACTAAAGACATTCACGCGCGAGCGGCTGAGCCAGCACGAATTTCCGCGCCACATCGCATTTGTGAGCGAACTTCCCAAGACCCCGGCGGGAAAAGTTCACCGCAAGGTCCTACGCGATCGCGAAGCCGCTGCCGCGATCCGCAACTGAAAATCCCAGGAGAAAAGACGAATGCCGACGCTTGACACCACTACCACCGACCGCTTCCCCAAAATCACTGAAGAAGGTCTCGACGACCTCCGCAAGCGCATTGGCATTCCGATCACCGATACGCTGGAGCCATGGAATTATGAGGCGACCCGTGACGGCATTCGCCATTACGCGCATGGCATCGGCGACGACAACCCATTATGGACCGATCCTGCCTATGCCGAAAAGACACGGTACGGGACCATCGTGGCGTTGCCCAGCTTTCTATTCTCAACCAGCCGTATCGTATCGGGTTATTGCGGCGGTCTCTCCGGTGTTCATGCCATGTGGGCGGGCGCAGATTGGGCGTGGCACAAGCCCGTCCTGCGCGGCGACGTCATCTCCACCCAGGCGCACCTGAAGGATATGATCGAGCATCAGACCCGTTTCGCAGGTCGTAGCTTTCAGCAGATCTACCACGTCGATTTCTTCAACCAGAACGGAGACAAGCTGGCGGAATGCGATTCGTGGGTCTTCCGCACCGATCGTGACGAGGCGCGCGAGCGCGGCACGAAATACACGGAAGCTCGCGGCCGTGTCGAACGCTTCACGGATGAACAACTCGCCGAATTCTACAAGCTGTACGAGGCGGAAGAAATTCGCGGCGCAACCCCACGGTATTGGGAAGACGTGAAGGAAGGCGAGGCTCTCCCCCGCATGATGAAAGGCCCGATGACGGTTACCGGCTTCATCGCCTATGCGCAGGGCTGGGGCGGTCTTTACATCCGCGCGAACAAACTCGCTTACAAGATGGTTTCCAAGCATCCGGGCCTGGGCATCAAAAATCGCTTCAACGTGCCCGATTGCCCCGAGCGCGTTCATTGGGACGAGGCATTCGCGCTCGAAGTCGGCGCGCCGGGTGCTTATGACTATGGCCCCGAGCGCTGCTCCTGGTTGACGCATCACATCACCAACTGGATGGGCGATGACGGCTTTCTGCGGAAAAGCAAATGCCAGATCCGTCGCCACAATCCTGACGGCGACGTCGTGCTTATCGATGGTACGGTCAGCCGCAAATTTGTGGAGGACGGCAGGCATCTTGTAGAAATTCGCCAGAATGCCATGACGCATCGCAATGAAACGTCCGCGACTGGCGCAGCCATCGTAGAATTGCCCAGCCGCTCTCACGCCCGCTGAGCCATAGTTCGGTTGCCATGCATCTCGGAAGCGCACCCTCGATGGGGGCGCGGCCGGGATGGGCAGCTGGCGGAACGGCAAGGATTATGCGATGAGTTGCATGATAGGCGTTCATTTCTGCCGATGGCGATGCTCGCCGCGTCCATAGAAAATCGCGGCCTCGTGTTTTGAGGCGCTGGCGACACGCAATATCTCAGAGTAACGCATATGCAAGAGAGAGTTGCTCCGAGTTGGGCCGGCCCCCTTCAGGGAATTCGTGTCCTCGATTTCACTCGCGTGTTGGCGGGCCCCTCGGCGTCTCTCGCTCTGGCCGATCTCGGCGCAGAGGTGTTGAAGATCGAGCCCCCTGGAACAGGAGACGAGACCCGTCTTTTTCCGCCGTTCCGCGAGAACGTAAGCCACTATTTCTTGAGCGTGAACCGCGGGAAAAAGAGCATCGTTGTAGATTTGAAGTCCGATGCCGGCGTGGCGCTCGTCAGAGATCTTGCGGCCAAGTGCGATATCCTGATCGAAAACTATCGCCCGGGTGTCATGGATCGCCTTGGATTGGGATATGCAGCACTTTCCGCCGTAAATCCGCGGCTGATCTACTGTGCGATCTCGGGTTTTGGAATGACGGGCCCGCTGCGTGACCGGCCATCCTTCGATATCGTTCTGCAGGCTCTGTCGGGCGCTCTGAGCGTAAATGGCGAAGCCGGTCGCGCACCCACGAAACTGGGGATTCCTCTCGGGGATCTGGTGGGCGGGATCAACGGCCCGATGGGCATTTTGGCAGCGTTGTACGAGCGCAGTCTTACCGGTCGCGGACGTTTGATTGATGTCAGCCTGCTTGACGGCCTGATCGGCATGCTCGGCTATTTGGCGCAATTGGCGTTTTTCACGGGGGAAAATCCGAAGCCTCAGGGATCCGAACATCCAAATCTGGTTCCATACGGGATATTTCCGGCGAAGGACGGGTCAATAATCGTCGCCTGTTTGACCAATAGCTTCTGGCAGCGCATTTGCCAGGCTTTAGGAAGGCAGGATTGGATTCAGGACCCCCGCTTCGAAACTATAGAAAAACGCCGCGACAATCGCCGCCTGGTGAACGAGATGATCTCTGGGTTCACCAGCCGAAAAACCATGAACGAACTCGTGGACCTCTTCACGCAGTATGAAGTTCCGCATGCGCCCATATTGGGCATCAAGGATGCGCTTGCGCAACCTCAGGCAGTCGCCCGGGAAATGGTTGTTGAGACCGATCATCTGTTGTTGGGGAAAATCCCCATCGTGAATCGCGCAATCAAATTTCCAGACGATCGGCAACCTGTTCCGACCGCGCCTCCAGTCCTTGGACAGCATACCGATGAGATATTAAGGGATATTCTTGGTCTCACATCCGATCAGATTGAGGAGTTGCGTGCGTCGAAGGTCGTGGCCTGACTGCGGGTGATCAATCATTAGAGGCACGTCTGATCCTGTGAAACTCGACGCGAAAGATTGACACTGTCTCGGCATTTGACGGAGGCGGGTTTCGGCAGGTAGTGCGGTTCTTCGCGCTACTCGTCAGCGCAACGGGCCAGTGCTTAATTTATTCTATTGCCCGCCGAGAAGAACGCTCAATGCCAGAACGCAGATTCGACGATCGTGTGGCCGCAGTAACGGGCGCGGGCAGTGGACTGGGACGCGCGTAGGTCTGCAAAATAAAAAGGGAGCGACACTTGTTCACTCCCTAAGCCGCGATTATGGCGTGCGGTTACCAGGTAAGAGGCAGGGTCTTCGGACCGATTACGCCACCGGGCCAATATTCAATCTTGGTACCTTCCTTAACCCGGAAATTGGGGACGCGTCGCAGGAACTCGGTGATGGAAACTTTTATCTCCAGGCGAGCCAAATGCGCGCCCATGCAGCTGTGCACACCGCCGGCGAAAGCGAGGATCGGCTTGCGCTGGCGGTGGAAGTCCAACACGGTCGGGTTCGGAAAGACATCAGGATCATAGTTGCAGGCGGGCAGGATGCTTGTCACCTTGTCGCCCTTCTTCATCTTGATGCCATGGAACTCATAGTCTTGCGTCAGCGTGCGCCCCGAGAATGTGACCGAGAAGACGCGCAGCAGTTCCTCGACAACGGCCATGATGTTCTGCGGATTGTCGATGATCTCCTTCCGGCGATCCGGGTTCTGGGCCAGCCAGAGCCAGATATTGTTCAGCGTCGCAAAAACCGTGTCTAGTCCGCCGATGAAGAGAAAGACGACGAAGCCGAAGATTTCGAGTTCAGTCATTGGTTTTCCATCGGGCTGCGCATGGGCGATTGTGCTGATGACGCCGCTATCAGGTTTTTCGGTCTTCTCTTTGATCACCTTCTTGAGATAGGCGGTGATTTCACGCATGGAGTACGCTGCGACCGCTCGGTCCTGCGAGTGCAAAAGGCCCATCGCCCAACTGACAAAGGTGTCGCGCATTTCCTGCGGCAGGCCCATCAAGTCAAGAAAGATTGAAACCGGCAGTGGACGCCCAAATTCCTTGGTGAATTCGCACTCCCCCCTGTCGATGAACTGGTCAATCAAATCATTGGCGAGTTTGCGGATATAACCTTCCAGCTTGAGCACACCTTGCGGCGAGAAGATCGGATCGAGGATGGCGCGGTACTTGCGGTGATCCGGGGGGTCGATCTCGAGAGGGATGAACTTGAACGGATAAGCGGGGTCGCGCGGGAAAGGTGTTGCTCCCTCAGTGGAGAATATTTCGGGATGCCGCAGCTTGAAGAAGGCATCCGCATGCTTGATGAGCATCCAGGCGTTCCCTAACGTTGGGCTCACGTTGTAGAAAATCGGCGGGTGCGTCCCGTGCAGCTTCGCCATGAAGGCATGGGGCGCGGCGAGAAACTCGGGACCTTCGGTAAGGCCGATCGACCGCACCAGTTCCGGGGGAACATGGGCCGGTACATCAAACTTGTCCGAGGCCTGTGTGGCTCCCATTTTCACTCTCCTTCAATTTTAAAATTGCTCAGATCCCGTGGCGTAGTCGGCTCAACCCGATAGGCAGGTGTTGCGGTGGCTTCTCGTATCCGCCGACATTCTGCTCCACGATTCAGAACTGCGATTGCGGTACGCGAACGATCAAGCCGTCGAGTTCCTCGCTGACGGTGATCTGGCAACTGAGGCGGCTGCCGGGTCTCGCCTCGCTGGCCGTGGCTTCCAGCATATCCTTTTCCGCCTGCGAAGAAGGCGGGCCGACCTGGTCGATCCAAGCCTCGTCGACGTAGCAGTGACAGGTCGCGCAGGCGAGACCGCCACCGCATTCGGCGACGATGCCTTCGATCATGTTATTGACGGCGCCCCGCATGACGGACTCGCCGTTAGGCACTTCCACCTTGTGTTGGCTGCCGTCGTGCTCGACATAGGTCACAAAAGCCATGTCATTTTCCTCGATAGATTTCGTGATATCGGTGAGAACGACGTTCTCTTGACGAGAACAGCGTTCTCACCGATTATGCATATCACTTGGAAAAGCGATTTGGGAAGAACTTTGTTCTCATCAGGCTGAAGATCGATGGCTCTGGCTTCAAAATCTGTCCGGTCCGCTAGCAGGGCCAATCTCGAAACGCCGGCTCGCCAGGAAGGACGCTCGTCGAAGCGTGTACCCGAGGCCGGTCGTGAGCGCATCCTTGAGCGCAGCCGCCGGATCGTCGGGGCGGCTTACGAACTGTTGGAAGAAGAGGGGTTGGAGGGGCTGACTATCCGGGGGGTGCTCAAGAGAACCGGATTGTCCCGGCGCGCCTTTTATGAGCGCTTCGAAGGCAAGGACGACTTGGTGCTGGCAGTGTTTGAGCAGACCATTCGGTTTGCTGCCAGCCATTTCAGCGAGCAGGTCAGGGTACTGTCTGACCCCATGGAGCGACTAAAACTGATCGTCACCTGTATCGTCCTCGGCAAGAGCACGCTGGAGGAGGCGGACAGCGAGCAAAGCAATCGCCGCGGGGCGGCGCTAAGCCGGGAGCATTTGCGGTTGGCGGAATCCCGCCCCGATGATTTGCAGGCGGCTTTGCGCCCGCTGATCACATTGATTGCCCAGCAATTGTCCGATGGCATGGATCTCGGATTGGTGAGGGACTACGCCCCACAGCGGCTGGCGGCTCTGGTATACAATCTGGTTTCCACCACAGTGCATACGGAGTTGTTGGCCCAGGAGACTGCTCAGCCTGATCGGGTGCGTCGGGTTCAGTTGGCCACCGATATCTGGGAATTTTGTCGACGGGCGATCGCGGCGTAGAGCGATCCGGTAAAGTGCCTCGGCTCTCGATTGACCGGCGCATTGGAGCATCTTTTTGCGTTAACGGCCCGATCTCGCTCTCAGTGCTGCGGTTATCCGCATTATCAACTTATCGATCGCTCTCCTGGCGCCTTCGGCTGGTTCAATCCACCTATCGCGATGCAGGGAACGTGATTGAGCTTCATGCCCCCTACGCTGAGGACATGGGGTAGCGGACGCGAAGCTCATCAAAAGCGGTTCCTGGCCCTTCTGCCAACCGCTGTTCGATCAGGGCGCAGACCTCTACGGGCGCATGCTTTACCGTATCAATCTCCAGGTCGTAGCAATCATTGGCATAGACCGTTTCGTAAAACCACGGACGCAATCGTCTCAGCCTCTCGACGGCGCGTTTCAGCCCCTCTTCGCCATAAATCTCCACGGCAGGAACCTTTTTGTCCATTGTTCGCGTGGCGACACGCTCCACCAGCACCTCGAAGGGCGGCTTCAACGAGACAAACAGCACCGGTAAGCCCTTCAATCGCCAGATGCAGTCCTGCAAAACCGGTGGATCGGTCATCATGAGATGATCCAGCACGATGTTGCAGCCCTCGCGGGAGGCTGCGGCGATCCATTCATGAAGCGTATGAATCGCCTGCCATCCCTTCTCGCCGAAGCTCCAGCGCAACGGGCCATCAGGATCGTTCTTATCGACGGGATGGGCGTAGATGCCCTCGCTTGCTCGCGGGCCGTGCTGGCTGAATTTCGCAGGATAATTCCCCGACAGGAATTGGTCGATCCCGAAAAGCAGAACGAAGTCGTCCGACCGCTTGGCGAGCAATTCACAGGTGGTCGACTTGCCTGCGCCCGATGTTCCACTGACGATGATGATCTGTCCGGCCAATCTCTCTCTCCCGTGTACAATCGAATTCAACATCGACGCGGGCAAAGCCGGTCGAGCATGTTTAACGTAATGGTCTGTGTCAGCCCAGTGCGAGCTCCCCGCGGGCGATCTTACGAAAATTCACTGCAGAGCAGAATTCCTGATTGTCGCCCCAATGCGTCACCCCGCCCCAATCCCATTCGATCAGTGACCAGACCACGGTATGGTCGGTGTAACCCGTGAAGATCAGCCCGTCATCGAGCCGGCCGGTGGCCGTCATGTTCCGGCCCAGCTTGTCCGTAGCTTCGAACAGCACGCGCCTAGGGCCGTAAGTGCTGTAATCCGTGACGCGTCGAGTGCCGGAAACGAGGCTCGCAAGCTCGCCGTCTTTCCATATGAAGCCACCGATAACCTTCTGTTCGGTTCCTGCGCCCATTGCGATCGCATGGAAGGAGCTGTCCGCCGCAATGCCCCAGAAATAGCCGCCGCTGGCGAGCGAACCGTACTCGCGCGCGCCGTAGGAGGTGTCACGCATCGAGAAACAGTCGATAGCGAATGGTTCTCCATCGCGACGGATCGTGCCGCGCATGCGCCCGGGCTGCTCGATATGAAAGCGCGCGGTTGCCTGCTGCCCTGGGTTACCGGTTTTAAGCTCGTGCACCGGGCCGATCGCTTCCCACTCAAGATCCATCTCAAAGCCTTCATTGTCATAGCGGATGGCGTAACGCTTCAACGGTTCAAGCACTTTGACCGACAGCGAGTTCGCGGCCGTCATGTCGAACTTTCGGGAACCAGGCGGCATTGCCTGCAAATGACTCCAATTATAATATAAACAGTTCCAGCTATAGGTGCCCGAAGGGTCCCACATCACCGGTCCTCCGTTCAACATTCCCATATTGGGCCGGAAATAATATTGGACGAAACCGTGAATCTTCTGTTCCGGTTTGGAGAAAGAGAACCAGACGCTCTCGTTCCAATAGGGATTGTCGTCCCGGTCATCATAAAACCGATCAGCCTGGGGTAGCTCGCTCATCGCATCCTTCCTCTCGCAGTTTTGCGCATCGATAGGGGAGATATGGGTTTTCTGCAACGAGGTAGAGCTGCCGTGACGTTGCCCCCAACTTTCATCCAGTGATACTTGGAGTCTGGCGGTTGATTGAACTTGCCCCCATTCTTGGACCACTCGGGTTAGAAAATTCTTGCTTCTTCGGATGAGCGGCTGGCCGGTGATGTCGCCATCCGATGAAGCGACATTCGTCCTGCAATGGTTGAGCGACAAGAGTGCGATTGCAACCGGACGGGAATTGCTCGTCCAGGGCAAAGAGAAGTTGGCAACGCTGTTGGACCGACTCAATACGGCAGATCGGTTCTTTGCCGAGAAAGACGACGATCCGCGGCCTGTAGAAACCCGGCTCATCGAACACGACGGGTCATACGTCATGTGGAGCAAAGAGCCCATGTCGTGACCAGAGATGGCTCAGGATATCATCTTCCCTCCCGCCAGGGCGCACTCTCGCCTTCGATCAATAGCCCAGCTTGGCGAGTAGGTTTTCGCTCTCTTCCCACAGGCGCTTGGCCGCAGCATCGTCCTGTGCGACGGGCGCGGTGGGGACTTCCTGCCGCTGGTGAAAATAGCGCCCGCTGCCTTCGCCGGCTTCGGCAGAGGTTGCGAGCCAGATCAGGGTATCGGCTGCCTCGTCTGGGCTCCTGGCGGCTAGCGTCGCTATATAGGCCTGGGTCGAGGCATCGGTGTGCGAGATGAAATTGCTGTCGATCACGCCCGGATGCATGACCTGGGCGACAATGCCGTCAGCCGCGACGCGCTTGGCCAGTTCGCGGGTGAACAGGATATTGGCCAGCTTGGCGAGGCAATAGGTCTGGCCGGGGGCGACGTGGTCTTCGGTCAGCTGCAAGTCGTCCCAGTCGATGCCCGGGCAGGTTTCATGTCCGCTGGACGAGACGGCGATTACCCGGACACTATTCGAAGGGCGTGCTGCGGCGGTCTTGCGCAGTAACGGCATTAGGCGCCGGGTCAGCAGGAACGGGGCAAGGTGGTTCGAGGCGAAGGTTATCTCGTTCCCCTCGGGCGTGAGGCGCACTTCATTGCGCATGCCGCCGGCATTGTTGATCAGCGCGTCGACGCGGTCGGTCAGCGCGGCGATCTCGGCGGCCACGCGCGCGACATCCGACATCAGTTCGAAGTCGGCGCGCAGGAAATCGACCTTGCCGCCCGACGAGGCAGCACGGATTTCCACTTCGGCGGCAGCGCTGCGGGCCAGGTCGCGGCCAACGCCGATGATCCGCCAGCCCTTCTTTGCGAGGCCAATCGCGGTCGCTTTGCCGATGCCGGAGCTCGCGCCGGTAACAACGGCTACGCGTACGCTCGATATTGTGTTCATGGTACTCTCCGAAGTTTGGATATCAGATCCGGTTTTCCGGTTTCGGATTACGGCATAACCGTCAACTGCGTTGCCCCTTATGGCACATTGTCGGATAATCCTGCGGATTATAGCCGCGGCAGCCGGTTCCGCCCGGACAAAGACTTCTTTCGCAAGGCGTTCGGGAATACAAGCCCGTCGGACACGGCCAAACGGCAACGCAAGGGAGTGCTGGAGCGGCCGTTCGCCAGGCCGGACGACATCTCTGCGGCAGTGCTGTATCTTGCTTCCGATCGTGCCAGCTTCGTCACCGGGCAAGTGTTTACGGTCGACGGCGGGACACTGCTCTAGTAATCAATATTACCACATCATATGCTGCAATACCCGCGGCAAAGATGGAAGCGGTCACCCTGAAACCTTGGAGAGCGGAAATGCTGGAAGGACAACATTACCAGAATGCGTATATCACGCGCGATATAGAAAAAGCGATTGTCACCTTCCGCAGCCGTTGCGGCGTGGAGGATGTGATTAGCTTCGAGGGACCAGTCGAGGTGACGACCCCCAAAGGCCGCGGCACGGCTGTATCCAAGCTCGCATTCATCTGGGTCAACAATCTGCAATATGAATTGATCCAACCCGTCTCCGGGTTTGTAGATATCTACAGCGACGAATTGCCGGCCGATGATGGCCTCAAGTTTCATCACATCTGCATGCGACTACCCGAGTGGGATAATTTCCGCGCTCGAGTCGAACAGAAGGGCTATCCGGTGGTTCTTGAGGGCGGCGGTGACGCGCTGAAGTTCCTCTATCTCGATGCCCGCGATGTTGTCGGCCATTATCTCGAATATGTCTGGATGACGCCGGAGCGGTGGACTGCACTCGGCGGGCGCTGAGCGCGGGTTCCGCGGGGGCGATGATGTGCCATTTTTTACCATAACTGCCTGTTCGGTTCGGTCGTAGCGCGGGCGGGCGAATTGGAGGGCGTGTCGGTCAGGGCGTAATACCGGAAGTGGAGCAGGCCCCAACGCTCTCCGAACTGGCAGCAATCTGCAAACTTTCCGAGCGACAACTCTCTTGTGGTTTCAAAATAAGCCGAGGAATTTCAATCGGTGGTTGCGTCATGCAGCGACGGCTGGAAAACGCAAAACGCCTGCTTTCGACGGGCGAACGTGTGAAGTCTGTCGCTTACTCCATGGGCTTCGCCTCCCCGTCGAGTTTTTGTTACGGATTCCGTCAGGCTAAAGTGGGGTTGCTAATGTGCGCCCTTTCCGCTGAAAACTCTCCTGAACCAACACCGGGCCTTCCTCGGTTAATTGGCAGATGGAATGTGTTCCTTCTGTTTATTTTATCGTCCCTAGGGACCCTATCAGGAATTTAAAGATATGGCAGAAGTTCCGGTTGCCTCGTTTAGCCTTAGCGGAAAGGTCGCCTTCGTGACCGGTGGCGCGAGCGGCATTGGTATTGGCATTTCGACAGTTCTGGCAGAGGCCGGGGCGACCGTGGTCGTAGCCGACCGAAACGAGGACGCGGCCCGAGCAGTGGTCGCAAGCTTGCAGGAGGCAGGACACAGCGCGGGAAGCGTTCAAGTGGATATTGCGGACGAAGCATCGATCGTGCGTGCCTGCGCCGAGGCTATTTCGAACTTCGGGACGCCCTGGATACTCGTGAACAATGCCGGCATTCAGGATCGACAGCTCCTGCTCGAAGGCACGGCCGAGGAGTGGGACCGCATGAACGCGGTCAACGGACGCGGGCCGTTCCTGCTTACCCGCGAGCTTGGTCGCGCCATGGTAGCGAAGAGCGAGGGTGGGCGCATCGTCAACGTCGCAACAGCTGGTTTGCGGGGCTCTGTTGTGAAGGGGCTGGCAGCTTATGTGGGTTCGAAGGGCTCTTTGGTCGGCCTCAGCAAAATCAGCGCCTTCGAACTGGCAGAGTATGGCATTACGGTGAACACAGTAATGCCGGGAGCTGTTCCAACGCCTGGAGCGAGGGATGCGAAGGGGCCGCCCGCCGATGGACCGGCACGCCGCGCGCTACCTCTTGCCCGAATGTGCGAACCTCGCGACATTGCCGCCGCTGTCTATTTCTTTGCGACGCCAGCGGCGCGCTATATCACCAATCAGGAGATCGCAGTGGACGCCGGTTTCTCGGTTTCCTGACTGGTCAAGAACGCAATGACATGAGCGGAGACTGCGACATAGATATTCCGCACGCGAAATACCTCAGCGTCGCCGGTGGGCGGAGAGAATAGTATCGGTTTTTCAGCTGTAAGGTTTTGTTCTGAGAACAATAGGAAAAGCCGCGCGGAGAAGCTCAGATGAATATGACACAATACCCTGAAGGGATTGCGATCGTGACTGGCGCGGCTGGAGGCATCGGTTCCGCTACGGCCCGACAAATGTTGCCAACAGGCTGGCCGCTGTTGCTCTGTGACCTCGATGCGGTGCGGCTGCTCTCCGGCTGCGAACTTCATGACAGGGTGTGACATTCGAGTCGACGGCGGAGCGCTTGCGGCCCTTGGGTTGTAATTTCCCTTTTGTCATGACGCAGCGCGCTCGCGATCATGGCCGAATCGGAACAACATCTTCCTGCCGGCAGGCCAAAAGTTGGGACCGGAGAGGATGGAAAACCTGCACAGCCAGCATCGCTATCTTGGCATGCGACCATGGGTTTCGCTGGTGATGACAGCAGCCGCTGTGCGCAACCGTTCAGCGTAACGCTCGATTTCTTCCGCGCTCAGATTGAGCGGCATACCGCTCAACGTCAGTTCCAGCGCGACATCCCCGGTCGGGGAAAAGACCGGAGCCGAGATGTAGCAAACGCCTGCAGCGTTCAGATGCTCGAAGCTAAGCAACTGGACCTCGGCCTCCGATAGCGTGGCAATCAGCGTATGTACTCTTGACCAGTAGGTTTCGTCGCGCTGATAGCCTATGGGAACGGTGGAGGTCTGGCGAAGGGCCCGAAGCGCTGGACCATTGGCAGCGATCGCGTAGCCGCGCTCACGCACCAGCCCCACCGCATTCCTTAGATGAACGCGCATCCGGTCGTTGAGATTCGAAGGCGCCTTGGCGAGAAAGGCCTCCACCACGCCTTCATCGGCCCATGCCACATGAGCGAGGCCCAATGGTGGTATGAAGGGGCGGCGTTCGCCGACGCGGCTCAGCCCGTCATGGGTCTGGGGTATGCCTTCCTTGGCCAAAAAGAGCAGTTCGTCATCTACAACAGCAGCGGCGATACACTGCACTTTCAACTCGTCGGTCAGGCGCGCCATTTCCCGGCGCGCAATGTCGATGCTGCGATGCTTTTCCAGCGCCGCATGTCCGATCGCCACCAGCGCGACGCCCAGGGAATAGGTCTTATGCTTGGCGTGGCGTGAGAGATAACGAGCGTCAACAAGCGTCGTGAGAACGCGGTGCGCCGAACCAAGGCTGAGGTCGAGTTGTTCGGCAAGCTCTGACAGGGTGAAGGCATCCGCGGGGTGCGCGGCAAGAAAATTGATGACGTTAATCGCGCGGCTATTCGGTCCGGAACTATCGCCCACTCCATAATCTCTTATGCGCATGCGGTTTCTCGATCATTGACAAGTGCGGGAATCAGCGAGATTATTTCCACTAAATAGTCATATATTTCCATATATGGAAAATATTGCAGATGATCAATATCCAAAATCTGCTGGATACTGCCAGGAATCAGACCAAATTCAGCAATCTCGGGGACGATGGCGTTCTGGTCGGCCTCAATCAGTTGGTCGATGCGCTGAACCGCGAAGCCAATCTCTCCGAGCGCGGCGAAAAGAGCATTCAGACGACGCTCATCAGCATGCTGGTGAACCGCCTGCGCGTCGAGGATTATCTGGAGCAGCATCCCGAACTTCTGGAACGACCGATCGACCGGCCGATGTTCGTGTTCGGCCTGCCGCGGACCGGCACGACGCTGACGATCAACCTGCTGAACGAGGACCCGGCTCGCCGGTGTTTTCTGCGCTGGGAGGCTTTCGATTCGGTTCCGCCGCCCAAGGCAAGTGAACTGCATGCCGGTCCGCGTTTCGAGAAGGCGCAGGCCGCCGTCGACATGTCGCTGAAATACGCGCCTCATATTTCGGCGATCCACCATGAGGATGCTGACAGCCCGACTGAATGCCAGTTCGCGATGTCGCAGTCCTTTTGCGCGCAATATTATGAGGCGATCGCCCAGATACCCAGTTACCGGAAATGGTTCCTGGAGACGAACTATCTGCCGGCCTTCCGCTATCAGAAGCGACTGCTGCAGTTGCTGCAAAGCGAGGCGCCCGGCCACTGGACGCTCAAGAACCCCTGGCACCCGCTGTTCCTCGATGATCTGACGACGGTGTATCCCGATGCCCAGCTGGTCATGACCCATCGCGACCCGGTGGATGTCGTGGGCTCGGCGTGCAGCCTGATCAAGCATGTGCGGGTGATGTTCAGCGACAGCGTGGACGCAGCCTATATCGGCGAAACCATGCTCGATACCTTTGAAAAGATGATCGAGCGGATGCTGGCTTACAGGGAAAAGCGCGGCGGGGATTCGATCTATGATCTGCAATATGCCGATCAGATGCACGATCCCATCGGCGAGATGAAAAAGCTGTACCGCCATTTCGGCGAGCCGTGGACTGAAGCCGCCGAAAACGCGATGGTCGCCTATCTGGAGGCCAATCCGAAGGGCCGCCACGGCAACCACGAATATTCTTTGGAAGAATACGGGTTCTCCAAAGACCAGGTACGAGAACGTTTCAGCGATTACTGCCACAGGTTCGACATTCCGCAGCGCGACAAAGTGTGATCTGCCGGTTTGGAGTTGAAACAACACTATTTGGAGGAAGCGTTTGCCCCAGCCGGGAACCATGAAAGGAAAGGCCGCGATCGTTACAGGTGCTGCGGCGGGTCTTGGCTGTGCAACAGCGTTGAAGCTGGCGCAGGCGGGGGCGGATGTTAGCCTGGTTGATATTGACGCCAACAAGCTTGCAGCAGTTGCGGACGAAGTGCGTGTCCTGGGCGTGAAGGCGCTTGTTCAGGTGGTCGACCTGGCTGTTGCGGACAATTGCCCGGCTGTGGTTGCCGCCGCCGTCGATGCGTTCGGCCGGCTTGATGCCCTCTGCAATGTGGCGGCCGTCATGATCCCGAGTCACACGCCGGAAATGCCGGTTGCTGCCTTTCAGACGACGCTTGCGGTCAACCTCGCCGCACCTTTCTACCTCATTCAGGCGGCGATCCCGCATCTGCTCGAAACCCACGGGGCGGTGGTCAATGTCACCTCGGCCGTCGGTATCGTCGCGCAGGCCTACACGGCCGCCTACTGCGCGACCAAGGCGGCTTTGAATCACATGACCAAGTCGCTGGCGATGGAGTATATGCACAAGCCCATCCGCTTCAACGCGGTGGCACCGGGTGGAATGATGACCGCCCTTGCCCGCAACATGCTTTCGCTGCAGAACGGCGATCCCTCGCTGATGGCGCGCTGTTCGCCGCTGCGTGGTTTGGTGGAGTTGGATGACGTGGCCGACATGGTCGTGTTTCTCGCTTCCGATGCGGCGAAAGGACATCACGGCAGCGTCATAGTGATCGATAAGGGCATAACCGCAGGTTGACGAACAGGATTGATCAATGGCTACGAACCAGAAGGCACTTGAAACGCTGATCGCCAAGGAAGAAATTCGCGAACTCGCGATGCTTTATTCGCGCGGGGTCGACCGCAAGGATGCTGCGCTGCTGCGCACGCTCTACACCAAGGATGCTACCGACACCCATGGCGATACGTTCGACGGCGGCGCGGAGGCCTATGTCGATTTTCTTGAAAAGGCCTTCCCCCATATGCGTTACAGCGGCCATCATATCTGCAACCACCTGATCAGCGTCGATGGCGACGAGGGCGAAGGGGAAGTCTATGTCATCGCCTATCACATCATCCCCGACAGGCAGGGCGGGTGGCTCGAGGACCTGATGGCTGTCCGCTACATCGACCGCTATCGCAAGGAAGAGGACCGCCGCTGGCGCTTTGCCAAGCGCGTCGTCACCTATGACATGCGCAGCGTCCGTCCGGTGCCTGCACCGGCGGGCGGCGCGCCCAACCCAATCGAGGACCCCAGCTACACCACATTGACAAGCCGGCTCTTCGCACGCGGCACGCGCGCGTAAGGGCGACGATACAGCAATGTACCGCCGCGCGACGCCGGCCAACTATAACGAGGAAGAGGATCTGCCATGAGACGCGAACCCCATCCGATCAGCGGCGCTGTTTACGAAGAACTGGGCGACGGCAAAGTCCGTGTGGAAGACCGCGCGCACGGAAAACACGGAATCTTCCGCTGGGACGGCACCTGGCTCGAAGGTGAGCTCACGCATGCCGATCCGCATATGCTTTACATCATTGGCGGTCCAGACCTGCCGCCCGGAAAGGATATCTTCTGGTCGGTAATGCCGCCCGTCGAGGGCGCACCGATGGCGAAGACCACCGCCAACCCGGCGCGCAGCGGCGGCGGAGATGCTGCACAGCGGCCGCGCATTGTGGCGCCTTATGTGGGCGATCCTGGCAAGCAGACCGAACAGGGGATGCGTTCGGCGTCCTATATTCCGCTCGAATATTTTCTCGAAAACGATCGCCGGCCTGAGCTGATCCCGCAAGTCTATCGGCGCAGCTCGCCGATGCCCGGCGCGCCGCGCAAGGTCAAAACGGCCCGCTTTTACAAAAAGGAATATCATGACCTTGAGGTCGAGCGGCTGTGGAAGAAGACATGGCAGATGGTGTGCCGGGAAGACGATATTCCCGGAATCGGCGACTATCATGTCTACAAGATCGCGAACCTCTCCTATCTGATCGTCCGCACCGGCGAAAAGGAATTCAAGGCGCACGTCAATGCCTGCCTGCATCGCGGCCGTCTGTTGCGTGAGTGCGACGGCAAGAAAGCCGGCGAGTTTCGCTGTCCCTATCACGGCTGGAGCTGGAAGATCGACGGCTCGCTGAAGGAACTGACGACCGAATGGGATTTCCCCGGTGTGCGTCAGGACGTGAAGCAACTTCCCGGGGCGAAGGTCGCGACCTGGGGCGGCTTTGTGTTTATCAATCCGGACCCCAATGCAATCTCGCTCGAAGAGCATATGGGCCCGGAAATGATCGCCCATTACAAAAAATACAAGCTTGAGAACCGCTATAAGCACGCCCATGTCATCCGCTTGATGAAGGCGAACTGGAAGATTGCGATGGAGGCGTTTCTGGAAGCCTATCATTCCATCGCGACCCATCCCCAATTGCTGCTGAGCGGCGGCGATCTGGCGGACACACGTTACGATGTGTTCGGCAATTGGGGTCGCCTGGGCCATGTCAATGTCAGCGTTTCGAGCCCGCAGCGCGGGCTCATCTCATCCAAGGAGACGGCGCTGGAAGCCTATCGGCAAATGGCCGATTTCAATCGCGAATATCTGCGCAGCCTGATCGGGGACGAGGTCGAGCAGTTCTCCGACGCCGAACTCAACGAGCAGACCTTCAACAATTTGTTCCCCAATTTCAGCCCTTGGGGCGGCTGGGCGCGCATCGTCTATCGCTTCCGGCCGAACGGCGACAATCCCGACGAATGCCTCATGGAAGCGATGCTGCTGGCGCCGTGGCCCGAAGGCAAGCCGAAGCCGCCGCCTGCCAAGACCCATTTCCTGTCGTCCGATGAATCTTGGACCAATGCGCCGGAACTGGGGACTCTGGCCAAGATCTTCGACCAGGATTGCGCCAACATGACGTCGGTCCATCAAGGCCTGAAGACCAAGCAGCCGGACTATGTCTGGTATTCGGCCTATCAGGAATCGATCATCCGCAATTTCCATCGCAATTACGAGCGGGTGCTCGGCTTGGCCGAAACAGACTGATGTGCGCTTGGGCAGTTCGGTTTGACCGGGGTCTTGCTGTCGGCTGCATCGAAGCAATCGCGCCGATGGACGATAAAGGGAAGGGATTGGCATCGCGATGATGCCGGTTAAGCGGAGGAAACGCCTATGTTTGAAACGTCAGCAGAGGATGTGGGCTGAGTTGTGACCACGCTGGAACAGATGTGTGCCGCCGCGCTGGCGCGGGATGCCGCGATGCCCGCTGTCGAATATGAGGGGCGCTGGTATGGCTGGGGCGAATTGCGGCGCGTGGCCGATCGGGTCTGCAACCTGCTGGAGCAAAGCGGCATAGAGCCCAATGCGCCGGTCATTTTCGTGCCGCGCAACTGCCCCTCGGCACTTGCGACGCTGTTTGCGTTGATGTCGCAGGGCCGAACGATCCGTATGGTCTATGCGTTCCAATCGCCCGCAGGCATCGCGCGGAACATTGAGCGTTTGAAGTCGCCGATGGTGATTGCAGCGCCGCAGGATTTTTCACCGGAGGTCAAGGAAGCGCTGCGTGCACAGGGTATCGCCGGCATCGCTGTAGAGGATATGGATGCGCACGCGGTTCCCGGTTTTGAACGGGCCCGGCCCGATTTTGTCGCAGACACGCCGCTCGAGCCGCAGATCGAAATCCTCACCAGCGGTACCACCGGCCCGCCCAAGCAGTTCCCGATCAGCTACGCCATGATCGCCACGTACTTGGCCGGCACCAATTTGATGGTGGGCGGTGAAAAGGATTACTCGCAGGAGCCGCCTTTCGCGCTCTTTATGCCGTTGGGCAACATTTCGGGCATCTATTCGACGGTTCCAACGATGCTCAAAGGGCTGCGCGTGGTCCTGTTTGAGCGTTTCTCCCTCGAGAAATGGCATGACTACGTGCGGCGTTACCAGCCTGTGGCAAGTGGTGTGCCCCCCGCAGCGGTGCAGATGTTGCTCGATGCCAACATCCCGCCCGAAGATATCTCCTCGATCAAGACCATGGGTATTGGCGCTGCGCCGCTCGATCCCACCGTCCATCGCGCCTTCGAGGAACGCTACAATATTCCGATCCTGCTCTCCTATGGCGCCACCGAGTTTGGTGGCCCGGTCACCGCAATGACCGCCGATCTTCACGCCCACTGGGGCAAGGCGAAATTCGGCAGCGTCGGGCGGACCATCGGCGGTGCGCAATTGCGCATCATCGACCCGGAGACGGAAGAAGTCCTGCGGCCCGGACAGGAGGGCATACTCGAGGTCATATCCCCGCGCATCGGGCCGGGCTGGATCCGTACCTCCGACATTGCGGTGATCGACGAGGATGGATTCCTGTTTCACCGCGGCCGCGCGGATGGTGCGATCATGCGCGGCGGGTTCAAGATACTCCCCGAAACGATCGAGCGTGCGCTGCTGCTGCACCCCGCCGTTTCGGCGGCCGGTGTAGTGGGGGTTGCCGACAAGCGGCTCTCTCAGGTTCCCGGGGCTGCTATCCAGCTTAGGCCGGAAAGCGAAACGCCAAGTATCGCTGAACTTGAAAGCCACCTGCGCCAGCATGTGCTTGCCACCCATATTCCAGTCCACTGGCGCTTTGTCGACGCATTGCCAAAGACCCTGTCTTTCAAGGTCGATCGCCCCGCCGTCAAACGGTTGTTCGATGCGGAAGAGGACGGCTGAGATGGGCAAGGTGGAATTGGCTTCAACGTCCGACCTCCCGCGCGCGAATGCGCCACTGATCATTATCTCTTCGGAGTATGCCCGACGTGCAGCCTGATCATCGCTTTCTCGACGATCTCACCGAGACGTCAACGCGCGTCGAGCCGGCGCTCGTCGTCGACAATCCTGACGGCTTCGCCTGGGATGAAAGCTGCGATGTGCTTGTCGTTGGCGTCGGCCTTGCCGGCGCCTCGGCGACTTTGCGTGCGGCCGAGGACCGCAATCTGTCGGTGATCGCCATCGACCGCGGCATGGGCGGCGGTGCGAGCAAGTTGAGCGGGGGCGTCATCTACATGGGTGGCGGGACTAAGGCACAGAAGGAAGCCGGCGTCGAAGACAGTCCGGAAAACATGGCGAACTATCTGGCGTTCGAGACCGGCGACATCGTCCGGCCTGATACGCTCCAGCGCTTCGCTCGCGCCAGCACGAGCTTCGAGTCCTGGCTGGAGAGACATGGCGCCCGCTTTGGCGGCCCCGTCACCGAGGACAAGACCTCATACCCCAACGATGCCAGCCTCTATTTTTCCGGCAATGAGATCACGCCGGCCGGACGTGCGGTAGCGACGCCGGCCCAGCGCGGGCACCGCGCCAAGCCTCCCGGGGGCGGCGAGCCGACCGCGCTGAGCGGCACCTATCTCCTGCCGCCGCTCATCGCATCTATCGATCGGCAGCCCAATGTCCGCTTCTTCCGCCAAACGCGTGCGATGCGGATGGTCGTCGATCGCAATGGCGAGATCGTCGGACTGGAGGCAATGCGGATTCCGCCCGGCCTCGCGGCAAAGCAGCACGCTTTTTTCTATGGTCTGAGCAACAATATCGTGATGGCCGCGCTCAAGCTGCTCGGCAGGGTGCACAGCGCCGCCGTTGCTATCGAGCAGAAGGCGGCAAGGCCGATGCGCATCCGGGTGAGGAAGGGCGTCGTCCTGTCGGCCGGCGGCTTCACCTACAACCGCACGATGATGGCCAAGACCGCGCCGGACTTCCTCAAGACCGCGCCGCTCGGGACGATTGCTGACGACGGTTCGGGCATCAAGCTGGGCATGACGCTGGGGGCGAAGACAGACCTGCTGGACAGGATATCGGCGTGGAAATTCCTCTATCCGCCGGCGTCTTGGACAAAGTCCTGCTCGATCGGTCCGGACGGCGAACGGCTGGTCAGCGAGGAATTCTACGGTGCGCGTACCGGCGAAGCGGTGTTCAAGCGCGGTCGCGGCAAGGGCTGGCTGATCCTCGACGAGCCCCTCCAGCAGGTGGTCCGGGACGAGATCAAGCAGATGAAGAAGATGCTTTTCCAGAAGATTCAGTTCAATGCGATCATGAAGCAGTACACGGTCTCGGCAGATACGCTGCCCGAACTCGCCGAAAAGATCGGTGTCCCGGCCGACAAGATGGTTGCGACGATCAATGCCTATAACCGGCAGGTGGCGGCTGGCGTGCCTGACCCGCTGGGCAAGTCGGAAAAGCTGCACCGCAAGATCGAGGCCGGGCCGTTTTATGCCACGGACATCGGCGCCGACCTCAAGCTTTCGCCGATCCCGGCGCTAACCATGGGCGGGCTGGTGGTCGACGAAGACACTGGCGAGGTTCTGGGGACGGACGGCAAACCGATCAAAGGACTGTTTGCCGCTGGCCGCACGGCCGTTGGTATCTGCTCCAATTATTATGTGAGCGGCCTTTCACTGGGTGATTGCGTATGGTCCGGCTGGCGTGCCGCAGAGACGCTCAAGGGCAACGGAGGGGCAACGGCGCTCGCACCAGACGTCTGATGCAATCCAGACACTAACATCTATTTGAGGACATTGAGAGCGACACGTAGAACAATGAGGCTTGGACTTCCCAGAAATGGAGTTTTAACTCAAGGGGCTTCGACACCTTCAGATTCTCCCGGCACGGGCCGATGGATTCTCTGTCGAAACCTCACAGCGAGCCGTTCGCCGGCTCCGCGGCCGGACGAGGGGAGTTCAGCTCCACCAGGACGCTGTTCGGATCTTCGAGGAATATCTGGCGGACCGGCGCACCGGGTAGCTGGAACATCCGGTAGACGACTCCGCGCTGATCCAGCCTGGCGGCAAGAGCATTGAGATCGCCAACTTCGAAGGCGGCGTGGTTGAGTGCGCTCGCGCGCGACGGCACCACCGGCCCGTTGGCCAACTGTAGATGCACGATCGCCCGGCCGCCGGCATAGAGCCAATGGCCAGGGATGCCGACATCCGGCCGCGGCCCGTCCTCGAATCCGAGCACGTCGACAAAAAATCGCGGGTCTCCGCAAGCTTTTCAGTGGCGATGTTGATGTGGTCAATCACACGGATCATGGTGCAGTTCTCACGACATTTTTCAGGTTTCGGTTCGGCTATCCCGTGCGCTCGGTTGGGGTGGCCCATTCCCTCGGCAATCGGGCGGTCAGCTTCCAGAGCGCGGCGCCAAAGTCCTAAAGGCGCCGGCTTTCGCGATAGGCCTCGGGCACCCAGTTCGGCGCTCTCTTTTCAGCGAACGCCGTCATGCCCTCGCGGCATTCCGCGCTTGTGAGCGATGCAGCAAATGTCACCTCGTCGACCATCCCATATGCTGCGTTCACGATGCGCTTGAACTGCAGCCGGGCCTCGGGGCCGCTCTGCAGGATTTCCCGGGCGGCCTGCTCGGCGGCGGCTTCCAGCTCATCATGCGCGGCCATGCGCGAAACCAGACCATGTCGTACGGCCTCCTCGGCATTCAGACGACGACCTGTGAACATCAGATCGCGGGTGAGCGCGATGCCGATATGGGCAGGCATGATCTGCGCGTAATAGGTGTCGGTGATGCCGCGCAGCAGTTCCGGTCCGCGAAACGTCGCTCTCTCGCTGGCGACCGCGATGTCAGAAAGCATGGCGATGGTCAGGCCGCCGCCCTGGCAAATGCCGTTGATGGCGCTGACCACAGGCGCGCGACTTTGCCTGATGGCCTTGAATGGCAGGATGTCGGTTCCGATTAGCTCGCCGATATTTACAGCCCCCGAGGCGCTGTCGGCGTTTTGGACGTCTCGGCGCAAATCTCCCCCCGGGCAGAAGACATCGCCGGTGCCTGTAATCACCAAGGCCCTGAGATCGGGGTCGCTATTGACGAGATCAACCGCCCTGCGAATTCCGAAATACATGCGGCTGGTCAGCGCGTTGCGCGCTTCGGGCCTGTCGATGATGCACCAGGCCAACGGACCGCGCCGTTCCAACCGCAAATGTGGCGTCCCCAAATCATCCATCATGCCTCTCCCAACTCTTTTCAGGTCTCTGTCCAGCTACACCAGTATCGATCGGCGCGCATCCTGGCAAACCGGTTCAACAATCCATGCGGGTCACTCGGCCGTGCCGATGAAGCAAAGCTAAACTCCATCGAACCCGATCACAATCTCGTTGAGAGCGACATTCTTGGCGGCAGTTCTTCCCGTCACCCCTGCCATGCGAGTGACAGCGATCGGTTCTCCAATTGCGCCGAGATATCCCGAACGCCTCCAGCACAAGGGGCGAATCGCTCACCCGGGCCGATACCGGCTTCTGTCTGATGCGGCATCGGCGTCTCGATGCCGAGCACAAGATGGCGGCAAGTCTGTTGTTCCGTGGCAAGCGCTGCGACCTCATCAAACCCTTTGCATGACGGCCAGGGCATGTGCTTGTTCGCCGAGCGGCTGGAACGCGGACGGTTCATCCGGCCCGTAACCGCAGGTGATGCCGTGACCGTCACCTCGAAGCGGTTTGATTATCTTCTAGAAAGTATAGACTAGTGCGCGCCGCAAGGGGGATCGATCAGGCTTCCGCGTTCCTGGCTGAAATGGGCCTATAAAAAGAGGGAGTGAAAGCTATGCAGGGAGACAATCAAACCGCATCCGGCGCGATGGCGCCGTTCGAAAACAAGACCGCAATCATATTCGGCGCCGGCCGCAATATCGGCCGCGCCGTCGCGCTTGAATTCGCGCGGCGCGGGGCGCGCGTTGCAGTTGCCGATATCGATGTTGCGGGCGCGGAAGAAACGGCGCAGTTGATCAAGGCGCAAGGCGGCGACGCGACAGCCCTCGGCTGCGATGTCAGCAGCGACAAGTCGGTTCTTGGCGCAGCAGACGAGGCCGAACGCCATCTGGGGCCGGTCGACATCGTCATGAACAATGCCGGCATCATCAGCGGCGGCAATCCCGAGGATATCCCTGTCGCCGAATGGCAGCGGATGATGGATATCAACTTCTTCGGGATGGTACGCAGCATCGAGGTTTTCCTCCCCCGGATGCTGGCGCGCGGCAGCGGCTATATCGTCAACACCGCTTCCTTTGCGGGCCTGTATCCTTTCGCGAGCAGCCGCATCCATTATGCGGCGTCCAAGGCGGCCGTGGTTTCCATGTCGGAGAACCTTGCGCTCTACCTGATGCCCAAGGGTATTCGCGTCAGTTGCCTGTGTCCCGGCCCGGTCATGACCACGTCAAACCAGGGCATGAAGCATTTTTCCGCCGACTACATCATGCGCGCGCCCGGCAGCCACCTTTCGCTGATGTCGCAGGAAGAGACCGCGACGATCTTGGCGGATGGCATGCGCGACGGGCGGATCGTCATCCCCACCCATGACGAACTATGGGAAACTCTGAACAAGCACGCAGCTTCACACGATGACTTCATCCGTGCGAAGCATGCAGAGTTCGAAGCCGGCGACAGCGGGCGTCCGCGCATTCCGGAAGCCCTGCGCCAAACCGTGGGAGCCAGATGATGAACCGTCCCCAAAATCGCTTGGGCATCGAAATGCTCACCCTGCTCGGCATGCCGCCGGTGGAGCATGTGAAGCTTGCTGCCGAACTCGGCTGCGTATCAATCTCCACCGGCCTGTCGAGCTTGCCGCTGGACCAGTTCGGCTATCCCGGCTTCAATCCCTATTCCGAATGGTCGCTGGAAAGAGATCCGGCCCTGCGCCGCGAGATGAAGGCGGCGATGCGCGATTCCGGCGTGCATATCGGGCTGGGCGAAGGCTTCCGCGTCCGCCCGGACGGCGACCTGCGCGACCGCGGCGCGGGCCTCGACCTCATGGCAGAGCTTGGCGCCGTGCGGATCAATGCGGTCAGCATGGAAACCGATACGGCCCGTACCTATGACCAGCTGGCGATCCTTGCCGACATGGTGATCGAGCGCGGCATGCAGTTCACGATCGAATTCGCGCCGCCCAATGCGATCAACTCGCTGGAAAGCGCGCTGGCTGCAGTCGAGCATGTTGGGCGCGGGCGTTGCCGCATTCTGTTCGATGCCATGCATTTCTTCCGCTCCGGCGCGAAGGTGCAGGACCTGAGGGCGCTCGATCCGGACCTTATCGGCTATGCCCAGCTATGCGATGCGCCGATGGTGTCTGAAGGCGGCACCTATATGCAGGAAGCGATGTTCAGCCGGATGATCCCGGGCACCGGCGAGTTTCCCCTGCGCGAATGGATCGCGGCGCTGCCGGTAGATGTGGAGATCGGCATCGAAGTGCCGCGTATCGATGACCTGAAGGCCGGCATCAGCCCCTATGACCACGCTGCCCGGGCGGTGGCGGCCGCGCGGGAGTTGGGAGCCTAGCGTGCCGCTGCCAGCACCATCGGCTGCTTTATGGGATATTTCAGGGCGATTATATACTTGATTTAGCGCGCCAAACCCTAGGGATTTGCAGGCATAGGAGCTTGCAAATGACCTGCGATCTGACAAACCCGATCTTCACGAACGAAGCCGCCGCGGTTGGGGCTTACGGCGGACCACGAAACTGTCGATCACAACAAGGGCTTGAGATCGTCCGTACCCCTTTCAAGGTGCCGGACTCTACCCATTTTTGGACGAGATTCAGGGGCTCAGGTCAAACATTCAACGACGATAGCAGAGCCTCTTAAGCAGTAGATTTGTTTGAATGCACGGCTGAGGCGGCTGGATTATGAGCACGGCGATTCAGGACGATGCGGCGACGGTTGCAATCCCCGGCGCGAGGAAGCGACAGTTCAGGAAACAACGCGCCCGCCGTTGACGCCGATCGTCTGGCCGGTGACATAACCGGTCTCTTCCGAAACAAGCCAGGCACAAGCGTTGGCGATGTCCTCGGGCACGCCCGTCCGCCGAACCGGAATAAACTTGGTGAGTTGCTCCAGTGGCATCTGGAACCGGTGCTTGTTGGCCTCGGACATAATCGTATTCATCACCGAACCCGGCGGGATATTATTGACGGTGATACCCATCGGCCCCAGCGCCTGGGCGAGTGATCGGGTCATAGCTATCACCGCGCCCTTTGATGCCGAATAATGGACCTGTTCCAAGCTGCCGGTTTGTGCGCTCGACGAGGAAATGTTGACGACCCGGCCCCAACCCGCGGCCTTCATGTCGGGCAGCACCACCTGCGTGACGATGAAGGTACCTTTGGTGTTGATCTCGAACATCTTGTCCCAGTCTTGGTCCGTCAGCTCCTCGAAGGGAATGAAATTCGAGATGCCGGCGTTGTTGACCACGATGGTGACCGGACCAAACGCCTTGCGTAGCTTGGTGACCGCCGCCGCCACTTGGCCGCGATCGGCAATATTCGCCTGAAGGGCGATGGCCCGGCCGCCCTCCGCTTCAATCTCCCTTACAACTTTCTCGCAGCCATCCAGGTTGAGATCGAGCACGCCAACTGCAATGCCCTCGCGCGCAAGTCTGAGACTGCACGCCCGACCGATCCCTGCCGCTGCTCCCGTCACCAATGCCGTCTTTGTCATCACGTCTCCTTGTATTGGTTTGAACTCTTTCAAAAACTGACCACCCCAACGAGGCGACCCTAATAGCCGCGATCAAAAGAGATTGACTCCGATTTTTCCAAAGAACCTGCCGCTTTCCATCAGGCGCATCGCTTCGGACAGCCGGTCAAGATCGTAGACGACATCGGCCACTGGTCTGATGCGATCCGTCGTCGCCTCACGCGCTATGCATGCAGGCGGCGTTCAACCGAGGCACCGAACTCCACCTTAAATATCGCAGAACCTGTCTCACAAACCGGGGCCAGCGTTCTTGCGCGAAAGCTGCTTTCATCGTCGACTTCTTGTCCTTCGCCCGTTTCGTGAGGAGGCCAGGGCTGGGTATTCACAAGCCTTCGACGATTATCGCCCGATAGTCTGCTGCTTTCATTCTGTGCGGAATTGCAGCTTGATAGTTAGGGCTGTTGTACCATGCCTTGGCGTCTTTCACGGTCGGGAACTGCAGAATGATGACACCATCTGGCGCCGGTCCCTCTAAGGCTTCGAGTGCGCCGTAAACCACCAGTGGCGTTAACTTGTATAGGGTTCTGAACTCTTCGGCATTTTCCCGGTTCAGACGCCCGTATTCGACCATTTCCCCTTCATCACGAACGGGTCCTTCACGCGTAAAGATCATATATGCTGTCATCACTGCTCCTTCCAATTCGGCATTTTCCATGCATGGAATGCTTGGCCTGACCAAACGCTACGTAAAAGTCTGTCGCTCTTCCATTCGAACACTCCGTCGCCTTATGCAGACTTAGCCTTGTTGGCCATTTGGAAACTGTAGCGAAGGTGATCGACGTGCCCCGAAGGGACGACCTCAAAGCTGACGGTTGCGTCCGTATTTCGGATCGCATCCATCTGTTCGGCCACCTGTTCGATCGACCATGTACTGCGACACACGCCGCGCGTTTCAGCCACATAGGCTCTCGCGACACGACCGGCTACGGACAGCAGCATCTCACCCGTGATTGAGCAGGATTCGTGGGCGAGCCAGGCCACAGCGGGCGCAACCAAGTCCGGCGGCATTGGAGGGTAGGCGCTCGTGTCCAATCCCTCGGCCATTCTCGTCACGGCCGCGGGAACGATCGCGTTGCACTTCACACCCTCTGCGGCACCCTCAAGCGCGACGACATTAGACAAGCCGATCGTACCCGCCTTGGCTACGGAGTAGTTCGTCGCATTGTAATTTCCGTACAAACCAACGTCTGACGAGGTCAGCACGACACGACCGTAGCCCGCTTTGCACATAAGAGGGAACGCAGGTCGAACGACGTGGAATGCCCCCCGGAGATGGACATCCAGGACCGCATCGAAGTCTTTTTGCGTCATCTCCTTCAAGGAGGCGCGGCGGACGATGCCGGCGTTGTGAATGAGAATGTCGATCCGGCCGTAATGGTCCAGCGCCGCCTGGATGATCGCTTTGCCGCCTTCAGGCGTGGCGACGGACTCGGTGCAGGCGACTGCTTTGCCTCCTGCAGCCTTAATCTCCCGCACCACCTCTTCCGCAGGAATGGCATCGCTACTGTCGCCCTGCAGGCTGCTGCCCGGATCGTTGACGACGACCCTGGCTCCCCGCGAAGCGAGCAATAAGGCATAGGCGCGCCCCAGTCCTCTGCCTGCGCCCGTTATTACGGCCACACGATCGTCGAATCTGAGTTCAGGCATTGTGGGCTCCTTCAGTTTGAAAAATGCATCATCTTGGCAGTCGCGCACCGGCCTGCCAAATCGTCGAACAATTGGGAGCGCCGCAATGCGCCTGAAGAAGTCGTTCGTCGCTCATCCGGCATCCAGAAGCCGTTTAACTTCAGCGACGTAGTCGATGTGCGCGTCGATGTTGTTCCCCAGTCCCTTGTCCATCGACGGCACGCAGCCATGGGTTCCGCCGGCATCGCGCCAGATCTTAAGGTGGTCGGCCGTTTCCTGCGGATTGCGGGTGAAGATCGCGAGAAGCTCGCGGCCATAGTTTTCCTCGGCTCTCCCGAATGCGCCAAGGTGATGCTTGACGCGCCCCCACGCCTCGACCGCGCCGGCTCCGTTGGCGGCGAAGATGAAGCCGTCGCCCAGCCGCGCGCCGCGCTCATAGGCCGGCTCCGAATATCCGCCAAGCCAAAGCGGAATCTGCCGCCGGGGACGGGGATTGATGCCGGCCCGATCGATATGATCGAAGCGGCCCTCGAAGGTAAGAACGGGCGTGCTCCACAGTTGGCGGAGAAGGCCGATCTGCTCCTCGATCCTCTTTGACCGGGTGCGGAAGTCCTGCCCCAAGGCTTGGTACTCGACATAGTTCCAGCCAATCCCGACGCCGAGCCTCAGGCGTTCCCGCGAGAGCAGGTCCACGTCGGCCGCCTGCTGCGCGACCAGCGCCGTCTGCCGCTGCGGCAGGACCAGGACGCCGGTGACGAAGCCCAGCTTGTCGGTCACCGCAGCGGCGAAGCCGAACAGAACGAAAGGATCGTGGAAAGAATGCTTTTCCGTATAGGGGCCGGCCAGCTTGGGCTCGCGCCCCTCATGCGGGGCTTTGACGACATGATCGTAAGCCATCATGTGCTCGTATCCGAGTTCCTCAGCGGCTCTGATGAATTTGCGGACGGCATCCGGATCGCCGGCAACTTCCGTGGTGGGGTAAGAGACACCGATTTTCATTGAGATTGCTTCTCCGACTAGTCGTTCGATCACGCGACGCAATGGAGGCCAGGGTTACGGACATCCATGGATGACGCCCAACGGGGCAATGCTCAAAAAATGGCGCTGAACGCTTCATTAGTGCCAGTTAATTGGGTGGGTCAAGCCATCGCACGGGACAACGCGAGTATCTGTCATTGGACGCCTGCGGCCTGTTTTTTTGCCTCTCCGGGTATTTCGCAATTGCAAAAAAGATCAAGTCCCTGCTCCACGAGTATCATTGCCTCGGCATAGCCGTCGGGCTTGCGCTCGAGGGAGCGTTAGCCGGATAAAGACCAAATCGTGAGGAGAAGAACGAGATGACAGACTTCCTGGTCGCCGACTGCGCGATCCGCCAGTTGCACGCACGCTTCGTCGATGCCGTCTGGCGGAAGGATGCCGATGCCTTCGCGGATTGCTTCGCTGAAGATGCGGAGTGGAAAATTGCTACCATGCACATGCGGGGGCGTAACGAGATCGGCAGCACCTTTGCCAAGCTGCTGGGCGCCTGCAAGCGGGTCCGGATTATCCTCGGCGTTCCTGTCCTGGAGGTTGGGCAGGGGACGGCGGTTGGCAGGATCGATGCCACCGAATTCGCCAAAATGATGGATGGCAGTGCTGCCATGACGATCGGGGTCTATTATGACCGGTATGTCGACAAGGGAGGCCGCTGGCTGTTCCAGTGGCGCCACTGGGGCCTTCACTACCGCGGCCCGGCGGATTTGTCGGCTCCGTTTGTCGATTGTCCGGACTATGGCCCGCCCCCGGGCCTGCCCGGCCCGGACGAGCCGACATTTACGCGCCGGTTTTAGCATGAACGAAGTTGAACGGCTGACGGCGATCGAGGAGATCAAGCAGGTAAAGGCGCGCTACTTTCGGGGCGTCGACACCGGTGACGCCGAACTGGTGCGCGGCATTCTCGCCGATGAGTGCGTCCTCGACTACATGGGGTGCTGCACCGATCCTGCGACCGGGCGCGACTTTCTGCCTGCCATGAACATCGTGATGCGCGGAAGCGCGTCCTGGTCCTCGGCCGGCTTGTCATCGGTGGGGATCGTCAGCGCCCACCATGGCCACAATTGCGAAGTCGCCCTGACCAGCGACAGCACCGCAAGTGCCATCTGGTCCATGACGGACCGGCTGTTCATGCCGGCCGGAGCGCCGTTCGCGGTGATGACCGGTTACGGCTATTACCACGAAACCTATGAGAAGACCGGTGAAGCCTGGAAGATCAAGACGCTGCGCATACAGCGCATTCGCGTGGAGACCAGCTGAGTTGGCGAAAAAGGCGCGATGCGGGGAGCAATCCTATGCTTCCCGATTGCCCTCCTGCTGTGGCAGAACCCTTGAACGGGACAGGTTTGGGAGAATTCAGTCATGAAAATCCGCACGCTTGGATCACAAGGCCTGGCAGTTTCCGAAATCGGACTGGGATGCATGAACCTCAGCATGGCCTATGGCGTGATGCCGACTGAGGAGAATGCCCGCAAGGTGCTCGACCGAGCGATCGAACTCGGCGTCACGTTTTACGATACGGCCGAAATTTACGGTCCCTTCACGAACGAAATGCTGGTCGGCAGGGGCCTCAAGAGAGTGCGAGACCGCATCGTCATCGCCACCAAGTTCGGTTTCGATATCCCGCCGGCTGGCGGCCGCCCCCGAGGTGTCGACAGCCGGCCCGAGCACATCCGCGAAGTTTGCGACGCGTCCCTGAAACGGTTGGGAATCGATACGATCGACCTGTTCTACCAGCACCGTGTCGATCCGAAAGTGCCGATCGAGGATGTCGCCGGTACGGTCGCGGCTCTGGTGGCGGAGGGCAAGGTACGTTTCTTCGGCCTTTCGGAGGCGGGTTCTGAGACCATCCGGCGCGCGCACCGGGTCCATCCCGTGTCGGCCCTGCAGAGCGAGTATTCGCTCTGGACGCGCGATCCGGAAGCGGGGGTTCTTCCGCTTTGCCGGGAACTGGGCATCGGCTTTGTCGCCTACAGCCCGCTGGGTCGTGGTTTTCTCGCCGGCGGGGCGAAGGATCTGGCCGAGAATGATTTCCGGCGCTCCCTGCCACGCTGGCAGGGTGAGGCGCTCGAACAGAACCTCAGCTTGTTCGAGACTCTTTCCGCCCTCGCCCGGGAGAAGTCCTGCACACCGGCCCAGCTGGTGCTGGCCTGGCTGCTGCACAATGGCGAGGACATCGTCCCCATCCCGGGTACGAGCAAGGTCTACAGGCTGGAAGAGAATGTCGCCGCTGCGGACGTCCGCCTTTCGGCGGACGATGTCGCCGCCATCGAGCGAGCCGTGCCGGTCGGGCAAGTGAAGGGAGCACGCTACGACGCGGTGGGATTGGCGATGGTGTCGCGCTGAGGAGCCATTCTTGTGAATGCAGCAAGGCGTCCGGATGACGTCCGGCCAACCGGCCGAATCTATAGCGTAACAACCACGCGCCTGCGACGATGACAGGCTTAGCAAAGGAGTCCCCCGATGACTGACAGGACTCTCGATTGCTCCGATCTGGACAACTACATGGGCAAGCCCATGCAGCCCGCTCGCATGAAGGAGCCGCTGCACAACAACGATTTCCGCCGCTGGGTGCAGGCGATGCATTACCCGAACCTGCTGCACTACGATGCCGACTTTGCCGTGGAGGGCCGTTACGGTCGGCTTGTCGCGCCTCAGTCCTTTGCGGTTTGCACCGACGACGGCCACGGGGCCGGCCCCGCCTGTATCGGTTCCGTCCCCGGTTCACACCTGATCTTTGGTGGCGACGAATGGTGGTTCTATGGCCCGCACATTTTTGCCGGCGACATGATCCACAACGACCGCATCCCTTATGACTACGTCGTCAAGGAAACCAAGTTCGCCGGGCCGACCTGCTTCCAGCGCGGCGACAACAACTACTACAACCAGAACGGCGACCTGATCGCCAAGCAGCGCTCCACCGGGATCCGCTATCGCCACGACCTTGCGGTCGAAATGGGATCGCTAAGCCAGACCGAGGATCCCGAATGGAGCGATGCGCAGATTGCCGATCTGGAAGAGCGCAAGTTTTCCTGGATCAAGGTGTTGCGCGATCTCGGGCACGCAAAGCGCTGCTGGGACGATGTGAACATCGGCGACAAGCTGCCGGAGCGCGTTTTCGGTCCGCACACCATCGCCAGCCTGGCGACCGAATGGCGTTCCTACCTCTTCACGATCTGGGGTGGGACACACCGCCCGACTCTCGACTTCGAAGCGATGGGCTTCGACCCGGCCATGGCCGGGCATGAGAACGACGGGGTGATGGAGCGGATCAACCCCGAACTGACCGACGGCGCCTATTTCGGTCCGTCGCGCGGCCACCTCTTCCCGCGCTGGGCCCGCTATATCGGCATGCCGCGCGCCTATGGCTATGGCGCTTCGATGGGAGCGTGGATTATCGACTATCTGGCCGGCTGGGCGGGCGAGTGGGGGCAGGTGGTGCACAGCAATTCCTTTTACCGCGGCCCCGCATTCACCAGCGATATCACGGTCATGAACGCCAATGTGATCGACAAGCTGGTGGATGATCAGGGACGATCCATCGTGCAAGTGGATTGCAAGATGACCAATCAGTTGGGCACGACCCTGGCTACTGCAAAGGCAGAGATCGAACTGCCGAAAATCCAGAAATAGGCGACAGGGTGAAATCCGTACCCGGACGAAACGACAGCTAAGGGGACAGCTCGCGGCAATTCCGGCTTCACCAGCGGGGTGGAAGTCTCCCGGCGGGTCGCCTCATCGGGATCGAACCGGGCGATATTCTTGATCAGGCTGGCTTTCGTAGCATCGCTTGGGGCCATGAAGATACGGGGGCATCGTGAATATTGGCCGGTGAAATTTGCGCTAAATCAAGGCAGCAGGCCGAAAAGCCAATCACGATGCGTTCTCGCTAGCTTTGTCGCAGCATGATGTTGAACGAATGTTTCACATCCGATGCTGCGACCCGATGGGAGAGTTTGCCATGGCCGTAGCCGAAAACACCCGCCTTCGATACCGCGATATCAAGCCGGAGATCGGCGCAGAAATCCTTGCCGACAAAGCAGCGCTGCTGAGCGGCGTCCATGCTGCCGAGCTTCGCGAACTGCTTGAGCAGAAGGGCGTTCTCGTCTTCCCGCAGGTGCATTTCACCGACAAAGAGCAGATTGCCTTCACCAAGACCCTTGGCACCTTCGCACCGGAAATGCGCGGCGAGGAGATCTACAAGATCACCCTCGACAAGAATCAGACTGCCACCGCCGAATACCTCAAGGGCGCATTCTACTGGCACTTCGACGGCTTCATGAACAAGGTGCCGATTCGCGCCTCGATCCTTAGCAGCAAGGTGCTGTCGCCGACCGGCGGGAATACCGAATTCGCCAATACCTATGCCGCCTATCAAGCCTTGCCCGATGAGCGCAAGCAGCAGATCGCGAACCTTCGCGCGGTGCATGCGCTGGCGGCCACGCAGTTATATGTGGACCCGGAACCCAGCTACGAGAAGTTCATGGAATGGCGCGCCATTGGGCGTGCCGAGCTGCCGCTGGTGTGGAAGCACCAATCGGGCCGTAAGTCGCTCGTCATCGGCAACAGCGCCGTCAACATCCTCGGCATGGACCCGCTCGACGGCATCGAGCTTTTGGTCTTTCTACGCGACTGGGCGACGCAGAAACCTTTCCACTACAGCCACAAATGGTCGGTGGGCGATGCGGTGATGTGGGACAACACCGGTACCTTGCACCGTGCCATGCCCTATCCGATCGATTGCGGCCGCATGCTCCACCGCACCAAGCTGCAAGGCGAGGAACCTCTCAGCTGACGCCCGCCCTTCTTTTTCCCATGCTGCTCTACATTCAGAAGCGTTCGCCTACCATCTCTTCGCTGTTAGTCCAGAGCGCTTTGGCCATCACGGGGTCGATTGCGTAGGGTCGCACCCCGTAGCGCAAACCGGCCTCAGCCTTTACGACTTGTGCAACACCGCAATCTTCGCAAAACCGGCCGCCGACAGCGTCGGGGGCAGCGACAAATCCTGCCCAGACAGAGGTTGCTGAGAGGAATCCCGAAAATTTCAACCTACAGTTTTCGCCACAAGGGAACGACGATCCTGCGGCAGGCACACGTTCCCGAGGATCAGATTTCAGCAATGCCCGGGAACCAGCGGCCCAGCCTACGGACAACCGCGGGGTATGGCGAGTGGGACCCCGAATATCTCGCGGAGGCGGCAGCGCGATCGATGCGTGGTTCGTTCGCGTCCAGCGCCGCACGGATTGTCCCTTGTTTTCCCAAGGAATTCCCAAAACGATCAGTGCACGGAAGAAGGTGAGAGCACAAGTTATTGATTTTATAGAGCCCTTTGGAGCGGGCGAGGCGAATCGAACGCCCGACCCTAACCTTGGCAAGGTTAGTATATATTCCAAGCCGGTACAAATATTTCTCTAACCTTCCCAAAAAAGCCTTACAAGATAGGCCAATCTGTCAAATTACACTTGGAAGAACCGGGCACAACTCGTAAGGTTTTTGTGTCCGCATGTGTCCGCCGTGTGTCCGCCGATTGATGGGTTAGAACCTTGCCAAAGCTTACCAAGCGCACAGTCGACGCCTTGAAACCCGACCGCAATGGGCGCGACGTGATCATTCGGGACAGCGGCGACGGCGCCGTCAAGGGCTTCCTAATCCGCATTTTGCCTTCAGGCGTGAAATCTTGGGCCGTGCAGTATCGCAACATTCACGGGCGCACGCGCCGGCTGACGCTGGGTCCCATCGGGGTATTGACGCCAGAAGAGGCGCGCGCGATGGCGCGGGAGACACTCACTCGGGTCAAAAAAGGCGAAGACCCATCCGCCGACCGCAAGGTCGCGCGCAAATCGCTCACCGTGGCCGAGCTGTGCGACGAATACCTCGAGGCGGAGACAGGGCGCATCAAGGCCAGTACCTTGAAGGTGGATAAGAGCCGGATCGAGCGCCACGTGAAGCCGCTGTTGGGATCGCGGCCGGTCGCCAGCCTCACCGCCGACGACATGGAAAAGCTTCTCCGGGATATCATTGCTGGCGCGCATACCAAGCGTGCGAAGCCGGACGAACAGGGCACCAAGAAAAAACGTCCCCGCGGCGGTGTGGCGAAGGGTGGCCCCGGTGTGGCTTCCCGAACGCTCGGAATGCTGGGGACGATCCTTGAGCGAGCTGTGCGGCGCAAACTTCTGGCAGCTAACCCGGTGCGGGGGATCAAGCGGCCGAAGGACAATGCCGCCGAGCCCCCGTTTTCGTTCGAACTGGTCGCGGCACTGGGCAACGCGATGCGCGCGGCGATCACCGACGGCGACAATGAGATCGGCATGCGGGCCATCCGCCATCTGTTGCTGACCGGCGGACGGCGCGAGGAGGCGCTTTCGCTGAAATGGGGCGCTGTCGATCGGCAGGCGCGCTGCCTCCGGCTCAAGGAAACGAAGACGGGCAAGCAAATCCGAGCGCTTGGACGGGGGGCGCTTGAGCATTTGGAAAGCTTCAAGCCGCCCGGCGCTCAAGCGTCAGAGTTCGTCTTCCCAGGCGACGGCAAAACCGGCCATCTCGTCGGTCTTCCGAAAATCTGGCAACGCCTCGCAGCGCGTGCATCCATTGACGATGTCACGATTAACGGCCTGCGGCACTGGTATGCGAGCGCGGCAACGGAATTGGGTTATTCGGACCTTATCGTCGGTGCGATGATCGGGCACGCGAAGCGGGGCATCACCGGGCGCTACGCGACAGCGCCAGATCCCGCGCTTCTCGCTGCAGCCGATCGCGTGTCTGCGCGGCTTCTGGATGCACTGGACGGCAAGACTGGCGCTCAGATTGTCAATATCGCGCCGCGCGCCAATGCATGACAGAGCGCAAACGGAATTTGGCGAGGTCCTCGATTTGTCCGGTGAACCGAATCACCCATAATCCGATGTGGCGCGGCTAGGCTGATCCCCGAATGCCCATTCCGCATGGGCCCGCCGCGCGACTTTCCTTTTTGCGGATGCACCACGCGGAGGTGCTATGCCCACGCTAGAATTGCGTCCCGACGACTTTGTGACCGCGGACGGGCGCCGCGAGGCGCTGATCCATATCGCAACGCGAATGCTTTGGCCCCTCGCGGAAACGACGCATAAACAGGCTAAGGGCCACGCCCGACATCGAAGTCATTTCTATCTGGCGGTGAAGGCCTACATCGACGAAAAGTGTAGATCGGCCGGCACGAATGAGAATATCAGCCCCAACCATTCGGATCATGTACGGGCGTTGACCATGCTACACCCGCATTTCTTCGACGCGCTGCGGCGAGGGCTTAACGCTGGCGAAGCGCTGGTACGAGTGCTGGACTCCAATGATCTGGCTGGTTTCGGTTTCAGGATGCAAGGCGGCGGCGTGCTTGGTCTTCCAAAGCACAATTTGAACGACGCGATTGTACGCGCATATGACCTAAACGAAATGAGCCCAGCCGCGAAGAAGAACAAAATACCAGCCCATGGGGCAACGATTTTCGAAAAGAAGCACGGCAGCCTCGCTCAACAACGTTGGGGGGAATATCGGACCGTCGCACATCTTTGGGCGGCTCACATCGCTTTTGGTAAGGCGCACCCACACCGACGGTTCAATATCGCCACATTTCCTTGCGGTATCGGCAACATGCTCACGTTCCTCCGCACCGCAGAGAAAATACGCGGCGATGCGATAAACTTCCCGCGCTTCGAATCGAAGGGGCAGTGGGTGTTATCGGATCAAATGCGCCAGTGGCTCCAGAAGCATGTGCCTCTCACGCCCGCAACCATATCCAGGGCGCCCGCCGAATAAAACCACCCTGCAAACGTCGATTGCAATATACACACACGCGTCAGTCCGGTTTCCTCCCGCCTTAGTGAGGTTTGTCTGGATACAGACGAACTAGCTAAGAGCAGTAAGGAGAAGCCGAAACGCCATGACTGTTAAAATCACTCTCACCAAGCCAATTGAAGCACACGGACAGAAGGTCTCCGAACTCGAATTGCGCGAGCCGAACGGCGGCGACATTGCCGAGTGCGGGCTTCCGTTCGAGATGGCGGTTGGGACCAACGGCCAATCGACCGGCAAGGTCGATGGCGCGGCGGTGCTTCGTTATATCTCCGTGCTCGCGAACATTCCGCCATCATCCGCGAAGATGCTGGCACCACGCGATTTCATGACCGCGCTGGGAGAAGTCCTTGGTTTTTTCGGGGAATCGAGCCCCGAGACGCCATAGATGCGTATTACGAACTCGCCAGATTCTTCCATGATGTGAAGGGGGTGTTCGCATGGCCGGTGTCGAGACTGGAACAGGCCTACAAGCAGGCGTCGCGAATAGCGAAGCTGGAAAATCCGGGACGATGATCGAACTGGCCGATGCGCTCACGCGCGCCGGCGCGCCGTTTATCGAAGCGCTCGATCGCGGCGCCTGCGCTCCGCTATTGGCGATCACAAATTCCCCGTATGCGGATGCGATTGCTGCCATGGCGAACTCGCCGCTAATGGATGTGGCGGATGCGTTTGAGCGAATCGCCGCTCTATACGCACCGGTGATGAAAGTCCGGCGTCATGGCTAATAGCGCCTCGCAGTTCCAAATCGTCATCACCGCTCTGGACAAGGCCTCGGCAACGCTGCGCGCGGTCAACATGCGCGTCGCCGCGATGAAAGCGCCATTCGTCGGCGTGAGCGAGGCCGCCGCCAATCTCGCGAAGGAAGCGCGGCTGCCGGAGCTGGCCGAAGCGGCGCGCAATGCCGGCGAACAATTCGTCGGCCTCGCCGACAACATTCGTGGCGTTCTCACGCCGCTTGCCGCCCTGGCCGGCATCGCGGGCATTGGAGGGCTCATCGAGGCGGCGAAGGGCGCGGCCGAGTATGGCGAGCAGATTTATCTGGCATCGCAGAAAACGGGCATCGCCGTCGACCAGATCGGCGCGTTTCACTTCGCCGCGAAAGAGGCTGGGATCAGCGCCGAGGCGATGGACAAAGGTTTGGAGCACCTCAACCGCGCCGTCGCGCAAGCCGCAGAGGGGCAGAAACAATACGTCAGTCTTTTTCGGGCGATGCATATCTCCATCCGCAACGCCAACGGATCCCTGAAGGATGCCGCGCAACTTTTTCCCGAGCTAGCCGATAAGTTCAAGAACAGCAAATCGATCGTTGAAAAAACCAACGCTGCATGGACGCTGTTCGAACGCAGCGGCGGCGATCTTATTCCGATGCTGGTAAAAGGCGGCGCGGCGACGCAAGCGATGGTCGAAGAGTTCAACCATCTGCACGGCCCGATGACCAAGGCTGCCGCGCTCGCATCGAAAGAATTGGCCGAATCGTTCGACCGGTTCCAGCTCGCCACCGAGGGCGTACGCGACGCGGTGGGCGAGGCGCTGGCGCCGACCATCGAAAAATTGATCGGACCACTTACCGAATGGATGGCCGCCAATCGTGGAATCATCGCTTCAAACGTCGCGAAGTGGGCGAGCAACGTCGCCGACGTGCTCAAGAAGATCGATTGGGCCAAGGTCGGCCACGACATCATGGGTATTGCGAGAACGATCGGCGGCTTCATCGCAATGCTCGGGCCGACGGGGACGGCCATTGCCGGGCTCGGCATCATGTTCTCAGGGACGATCCGAGCGGTTCTCGGGCTTGGCCGCGCTTTCATCATGCTTGCATTCGCGAGCCCCATCCTGACGGCAATCGTCGTCGCGGTCGCAGCCGTCGCCTTCGCGGCCTACGAAATTTATGAGCACTGGCCTCAGATCAAAGCCTTCTTCGTGGGCCTGTGGGAATCGGTGCGCACGACGTTCGATGGGGCGATCAAGTGGATTGGCGCCCAATTGTCGGCGTGGGGCACGGATACGCTGAACCTGGTGAGCGGCGCATGGAATGCTGTCGTCTCATTCTTCGGCGCGGTGTGGAACGATATCGTTGCCGCGTTCAAATGGGGCTACGAAAACGTCCTGCCATGGTTGCCGGGCGGTCCGATCGTGAAATTGATCATCGATAATTGGGGCCAAATAGCCGGTTTCTTTGTCGGCGTTTGGACAGCGGCGGAGCGCGTCTTCCTCGCCGCGACGACATGGATCGGCGCGCATTTGTCCGCCTGGGCGCAGGGAACCGTCAAAGCCATTGTTGGCGCCTGGGCGGTCGTAAAGACCTTCTTCGCGACGTTATGGGACGGCATCGTCAAGATTTTCGACGCGGCGTGGAAGAAAATCGCCCCCATCGTGCGACCGATCATCGAAGCGGCAGAATATATCGGGCGCCAATTCGCGAGCAGCAAAAACGGCGCGGCGCGCGTCGAGGCGCGCCACTGGTCGACGATCACGCACGCCATGTCTTCCGCTCCGGCGTGGGATGGCCGGGCCGATGCGCCGTACCCGAAATCAGCCTTCGGGGCGGGGTCGCTGTATGGTGGTGAAGCATCCAACGCCACACGCGAAGAGGCGATCACCCATGTCAAGGTGGATTTCAACAACGGGCCGCCCGGTATGCGCGTCACCGTCGACAGTTCCGGTCCGGTCACCCATGAGCTGAACGTCGGTCCGGCGTGGAGCCCGGCGTTCTGAGAGCGCGGTCGCGGATTTCGGCGGTTCTAATTTAATAATCTTCCCGACCCCCGCACCTACGCGCATCTTCACCGCTGCCCACTGCGAACCATTTGGATGCGCCACAATGCCCATCGATACCTTAAACACCAAGGAAACGGCCTCGACGGCTCCCAAAAACACGCCGGCCGCAGCCGAATACCTTGGCGTCAGTCCCAAGACTTTAGAAAATTGGAGAGTCGCCGGGACGGGCCCGGTTTATCTCAAAATCAACCGACGCGTCGCGTACCTCAAAGAAGACCTCGACGCCTTCCTCGCGAGCTGTAAGCGTCGCTCCACGTCCGACACAGGTCCGCGTCATGCCGCCTAAACAAAAAAAACCCGGCCGCGCTGACAACGCGAGCCGGGGTTCTGCATTTATCGAAAGGAACTGAGCAATGAAATTCCTAACGAATGACTTGCCGCATGGCAAGCGCTTTCGCCGCCCACGAAAATCCATCGATTCCCGCGGCCGATCGCGCCTCACCGCTGCCATGTTTTCGCGGGACGGCACCTGCCACGCGGTCCATGCACCGCTGACGCCCGCAACCAGGCGGCGTTCAACGCGCACCCGCCAAGGGTTGCACCTATGAGCGCTCGGCCACCCCTGACGTTCCGAAAGCTTCCTGATGGCGCTGAATTCACGCTGCAAGGCCGATGCGCGCGCTCCACAATGCCGGCGATGGAGGTTTGGTGGCGAAGCATGTAAGCGTCGCGCGCCGCATCCTGCGGCTGCGGGCGCTCTACAATCTCGACATCTCGATGGAACTCGGCCGGCCCGACGGCGGACACCATGGCCGCTATCGGCTGAACACGCCGCTGCAACTCATCGCGGGCGAAACGGGGGGCTGATGCGTAGCTTCACGATGGTGTCCCCGATGATATGGCTATCTGCGAGATTTCGTAAGTTACCGGATGATGCGAAACTTCTGTTCCTCTATCTGCTCTCATGTCCCCATCAGAACAGCGCCGGGGTCTTTCGTCTGACGGCGGGTTATGCCTGCGACGACTTAACACCGTGGGATAGCGAAAAATTTCAGCGCTCAAAAAACGCGCTGGTGAAAGCCGGCATGGTCCAGGTCGACGATGCGACCGAAGAGATATTGATCGAACTCTGGTTCAAACATAGCCCACCCACCAGTGGCGCCACCTACATCGGTATCGAAAAACAAATCCGGTCCATCGTCTCGCAGCGCCTACGCGAAGCCGCGATGGAGGCGCTGGAGCAAACCTGGAATCCAAACTGGAGAGGCCCCAAACGACTTTCGAACGCGTCACCGCAAGACGACGCCAATAGTCCCCGGGGTTTGGTTACCAGCCTCCAAACTCGCCTAAACACCAACAAATAACTGGAGAAAATCAATGTCTGAACTGACCCAAGACCAACCCCTCGAACACCAACTCGAAGCCGCGAAGGTGGCGCTCACCGCCATCCTCGCCAAACGCGACGAAGCCCGCGCCGGGCTGGCCGCCGCCGAAGAAAAACGCCGCCATGAGGCGCGCACATCGTTTCTCGGCGATTTGACCGCAACGAAAGCAAAAAAGGACACCGCTGCCACCCGCATGGCCATAGCAACGCGCGAACGCGATGACGCGGCGAGACTTTTCGAAGATGTCGAGCTTGCGGTCGAAGAAGCGCGAGCGGCTGTCAGTCGCATTGAAAACGCGATCCACGCCCAAAATATTCGAACCATCTGGGCCGAGGCCGTCACAATGGGAAAACGCCGCGCGGACCTGCTCGAAAAAATCGTCGCCCTGAATAGGGATATCTATGCAGCGGTCGACGCGTACCGCGCCGCCGGCCGGCAGATTTTCCCCGTCGCCGCGCGCGCCTTGAGGATTCCCAGGCAGCCGGACATTTCAGCGCAATGCGATCACAACCGTGTTGCCGGCTTTATTGGCACGGACGCGGAGCGCCTGGCGCTCCTCCTCACCGAATCGATGCCGATCGACATCTTGATGCGAATCCCCCGAGGCGAACGCCCCGCGTTCCGGGATTGGGTCGATCAAGAATATAATTTTTGGTCTAGCGTGGAGATCGACTAAACCGCGACCCAACTGAAGAGAAAGAACGTACCATGGAAAACCCGAAGCAGCCGACCAATCCCGACGATGACGATGTTGCCAGCTTCGAACGGATGACGTTTGCTCATCTCAACACGCCTGTCATGCGGGAAGGCATTCGCCGCTGGCAAGAGAAGCGACGCGCCGAGGAGGCGGCAGAATCATATGCCGAAGCAATCGGCGGTATCAACGAACCCGTGCATTAGATTAGGCAGCGGAGAAAATCCATGAGCAACGACGATACAGAGTTTGCACACTTCAAATCAGCCGAGATTGATGTCAAACACGTGAAGGAGAAGGCCTACGCCATGGCATTTTCAACCCAAAAGCGTGCTTTATCGAACCGCATGAAATCGAGTGGCAAAGCAACGGCGCGTGATGAACGTGCGTTGCGTGCGCGCGGCGCGGCCATCTTCGCCGAGTCTGCCGCGACTGCGGAATTCGATTTGGCAATGCAGCTCACGGCAGCGACCTACATTCCAGTATCGGTCGCTCGCGCCCATCTGCGGAAGGTGCATCGCCGGCGTCTCGACAAAGCCGCCGCCAAGTCATGGGATCGCGCATTTAAGGATTTCACCACCAACGCGCCGTGAACCGCACGCCGACATTCGAATCTACCGATTGTCACGGCCCCCGCGAAGGCCCCGTGACAATCCCACCCCAGCGCGAGCAGGTCGGGAAGATACTCCTGGCTACCGCGCTGGGGTGGACGCGCCCGCGTCTCGATCGCCGGATTGAGAGTGACCCCAATTTTCCCATTCATAGGCGCGGCGACCAACGCGGCGGCTGGGTATTTATCCTTGCCGATGTCGTCGATTATCTCAGGACCACCGCCGGGCCCGAGCCGCCGGCCGCATCAACCGAGGAGGCCGCTATCGCGCCCACCCGCAAGAGGGCGTTCGACAAGAATCGCCTCGCTGGGGCGCTTGGCTGGACGCGCCCGCGTCTCGACAGGCGATTGCGACACGACCCTGATTTCCCAATTCTTGCCCGCGGCGATCGACGCGGGGGATGGGAATTTGATCTCGCGGCGGTGAGCGCACATCTCACGGCAAAACCGGTGCTCCCGCCCGCCAGGGCGCCGCGGCGAACTGACAACATCAGGGCGCTTGCCGCCGCGCTCGGCTGGACGCGGCGCCGGCTCGATCGCGAGATCGCCAGCGACCCGAATTTCCCCGTCCAGGCGCGCCATAAGGGCCGTGCATGGCGTTTCGACGTCATGCGGGTGCGCGCCTACCTCGACGCGAAGCCAGAGCCGCCAGGACCGAAGGGATAGCATCTGTGGGAACTTTCTTCCTCAATAAGAGCCAACTGGCCACCAAGCTCGGCTGGTCGCGCCCCACGCTCGACAAGCGTCTCAGAACTGATCCGCATTTCCCGGTCCAAAGCCGCGGCGATCAATCGGGCGGTTGGACGTTCGATCTGCAGGACGTGCTATCCTATCTCGGCATTGACGCCGAGCTGCGACCGCTGGCAGCCAACCCAGTGCGAGACGCGATCTCGGCATGGCCGGCACAGGCTGTATCGTCGCTGCCCCTGTTCGACGGGCCCGCTTTTGCAGCCGCGTCGAAAGCACTCGAGCCCAAGCGTCTGCCCATCATCGAGGAGCCCCATATTCGCCGCGACGGGCTGAGCGAAGCGCACCTGACGATCCTGTCACAATTTCTGACAAACTTGCCGGCCGACTTCGGCAAAGGGACCAATTTGAACGAGGAGGTCGAAAAGGCGCTCGCTGCGGCAAATCGAACGGCCGCGCTCACGTACGACCGGCTATGGCGGGATCTCGCGGGGGCACCCGACCAGCTACCGTTGGAAGATGCGCGTGAGGCGTGCGCCGGATTGATGCGAATGCTCGGCGCCTTGTTCGATCTCGCCGAACGGGCGTTGCTCGAATTCAGAGCAGCGACGGCCGACCAGCGAAACGCCGTGCGCGAACTGTTCGATAGCCTGCGCTCCGAAACCCTTGAGGATTTTCGAGCAACAATCGCTGGTTAAAGCATCGCGGCGATTGGCAATCGTCCAGGCGCGCGTATATGGAGGCCAAGGTCGCCGATAGAAACTCGCGTTCCGGCCAATTCCAGCGACTTTTTATCGCTCCATGCCTCTCGATGACCCGTAAGATGTTCCACGTGGCACATCGTGTTTCACGTGCGACAATCAGATTTTCACGATGCAAATCAAACTGTTTCACGTGCATCGCGCGCGCGCCCGAACGCGCACGCGTGCCGCCGACGTTTCACATGAGACAAATCACCCGAATTCGAGGTGATTGGTAACGGAGGCCATGAAACGCTGGCCGCCATTGCTGCCGGAACAGCGCGTCAAACCCTATAGACGCGTCAGCGCGGGCGAGGCCGTTGATCGGCGTAGGCGTCGGCGCCGGCGAACGCCGGCCGCCACGGTGCGTCCTATTCGCTCTCCGGCGACGTCGGAAGACGGGCGACCAGCCGCCCGCCGCGGTGGATTTCGACCTCACCGCCGGGTAGGGCAAATTCCGACCGCGCGAATGCGATCGCAGCGGCATCATCCGGGAATTCGCGATCGATGCTATTGAGCGGCGCGGTCGCCGCATGGCGCCAGCCATTGGGGCCGGCCGGCTTGCGATAGAGCTTGAACCGGTAGACCGACGCCCCGCCGATTGCGGCGACGCCAACCGGCCGCGTGCGCTCCCACACAGAGACATTATGAGCGGTGCTCAAAGCCTGGGCGCGGGCCATCGCGGCGATGTCATCGGGATAATCCTCTTCCTGCCACCCCGTTGCGCGCTGCAGCGTGTCGAGAAAAACGAAACGATAGGTTTTCAGTTGCGGTCGCATGGGTGGCTCCCTCAATGAGCGGTGTTACAGAGACAAGGGCCGCCCGGCCGCGAAAGAGCCGTTCCGCGACAAGCCGGCCGGTGACTTCGAACATTGCGGGTTGAAGGTCACCGCGCGCCTCTCGCTTTCTTCGATTTTGCCGGCGCGGCAAGCGATTGCTCTGCCAGCCGCCGGAGGGCCTCCGGCCGCGTCGGTATATCGGGTTGCTTTCGTCGCCACTCGTCGAGTGCATTGAGCAACTCTTCCGAAGCGCGGACCTGGATTGGCGTGCCGATGCCCGTGGCCGGCCGCCCCGGTTTCCTCTTCTTCGGTTGCGTCAATCTTGCAATCATGGGTTTTTGGTATCATAAACAAGCAGGCCGGGAAAGCGCCTATAGCGGGTTCCAAGGGCCGCCGCTCCAGGGGCCGTCGAATGCAACATGCACGCAATGATAGGATTTTGGCGAATCTGCATGGTGCCGTTTTACGAGCCGTGCATGACGGCCGAGGATGGTGCGTCCGCGCCGAACAGCCGGGATACCGCCCGGTCGAATTCGGCCAATATGCCATTAGCGCGGCATGCGCGATCGGGCTGGCGGTCAACGTCGCTATGCACTGCGGTGGCACCGTCCGGCCGCCACGGATGCAGTAAGCCCGGTCGCCGGCGATGATCACCCCTAATTTCCCGCATTTTGACGCCCAGGCGCTTGCGAGCCAGGGCAACGCAATTCTGGGGCCATTCTGATGCGACCTCGCGTTCCTCGGATCACGTTCACTTGCGAGCAGTGCGGCGCACCATTCGAGCGAATGGCGTGCCAGATTAAGCGTGTGAAGGATACACCACGATTCTGCAACAATCTCTGTTTCTATGCGGCCAAGCGCCGAGGCGAGCAGGCAAACTGTGCGGAATGTGGCGAGCCCTTCTATTCGATCCGGCGCAAGCACCTGCTTTTTTGTTCGCGCGCGTGCAAGGACAAGAATGATCGCCGTGGCGCGACATCCTATCCAAAGATCAAGGAGCGTCATGCTCATAGGGTGGCGATGGAGAAGACGATTGGCCGCCCGCTTGGCCCCGATGAAATCGTGCACCACGAAGATGAGAACAAGCTGAATTATGGCGCCGAGAATCTCGCGCTGACGAACCGATCCGAGCATGCGCGTATCCATTTTAGCGGGCGCACGCAATCGCCGGAGCACATCGCGAAACGCATGCAATCGCGCGCCGCCACCATGCGCGAAAGAGGGTATTGGAAATGACAGGCATTCCTCTCGAAGCGATGGACCAGCACGTCGCGATCCTTGCCAAGACCGGCAAGGGCAAAACCATTGCCGCGAAGGGCGCTGCCGCAGCGATCATGCGGAGCGGTTCCCGGGTCGGCGTGATCGATCCGACCGCGGCATGGTGGGGTATGCGTTTGAACGCTGACGGCAAGACCCCAGCCTTTCCGATGGCGATCTTCGGCGGCGACCATGCCGACATCGAGATTTCCGAAGGCATGGGCGCCAAACTCGGAAAGTTGGTCGCCGAGGCGGCATTCTCCTGGATCATCGACACCTCGAAGATGGGGATCGACAGGCGAACGGAATTCTTCACCGATTTCGCAGAAGCGATTTTTGCGGCGAACCGACGGCGCATTCATCTGTTCATGGACGAATGCCACCTGTTCATGCCGCAGGCGAAATTGCCGTCGCGGGCGTCCGCGAAAATGACGCAAGCGGCCAACAATCTGGTCAGCGGCGGCCGATCGCGGGGGTTCTGCATCACCATGATCAGTCAGCGTTCTGCCAAGGTCCACAAAGACAGCCTCACCCAGGCCGAAACGCTGATCACGCTTGGCATGATCGCCCCGCAGGATATCAAGGCTGCGGAAGCATGGGTGAAGGTCCAGGGCGATATCGGCGTGGCGAAAGAGATGCTGGCGTCGCTCCCGGGTCTCCCCCGCGGTGAAGGTTGGATTTACTCCCCAGAGCTCGGGATGCTGGAGCGCGTCAAATTCCCGATGATCGACACCTTCGACAGTTCGCGCGCGCCGGGAATAGGCGAGGAAATCCACGCACCCACCGAACTCGGTCAGATCGATATCGAAGGGATTCGGGCAGCGCTGAGTATAACTCTTCCCGCACGGTCCAAAAGTGTATCGAAAAACAACCTTTCGCATGACGCCATCGCCGAGATCGAGGAAGCCGCCGAATCCAGGGGCCGGAATAAGGGCCTGGCCGAAGGCGAGAGGCGCGGGTATGCGGCGGGTTATGCTGCCTGCCTCGCAGCGGTCCAGGACGTGCTGAGCGCCGTCCGCACACCGGAGGCCGCCATGGAGGTCGCGTCGCGTCCAGCGCCCGTAGCCCTGCGGACAGAGCCTTCGAACGCGAGGGTCGCGGGTTCAAATCCTGCCGGGCGCACCAAATCTGCCGACGGCGGCTTGCCGGGGCCGGAACAGCGCATCATCAACTCGCTGGGAACATGGGCCAAAATGGGCAGCGAGCGGCCAAACAATGCCCAGGTCGCATGGATGGCGGGCTATAGCCCGACGTCGACCTCCTACACCAATCCGCGCGGCTCGCTCCGCAGCAAGGGCCTGCTCGAATATCCATCGCCCGACCGGTTGATGCTCACCGGCGATGGCGCCGGCTTGGCCGCAGCGAACAAAATCAATGGCCCGCTCCTGGATTTCGTTCTCGATCAATTGCCGGGGCCGGAACGGCGCATCCTTGCCGCAATCGCCGAGCGCTTCCCGAAAGCCGTCTCAAACGATGATGCGGCCACAGCCGCCGGGTATTCGGCGATCTCCACGAGCTATACGAACCCGCGCGGTTCCTTGAAATCGAAAGAGCTGATCGCCTATCCGTCTGCCGGTTTCGTCAAAGCGGCAGATTGGTTGTTCGAACGATAGGCGTACTTCGCGACCGGCGGCGATGGACACTATTCGGCCGCGGCGAGGGTCTCGATCCCGCTCACGTCGACTTCGCGTTCGGCGTGCCAGGCGTCGTAGGCCGCCTGCATCCGCAGCCAAATGCCGGGTCCGTTGCCGACAAGCTTGCCGATCTTGGCGGCGATCGTCGGACTGACCGGCTTCTTCTCGGCCAGGATGTCGTAAAGCTGCTGGCGGGAAATGCCGAGCAGCCGCGCAATCTCCGCCTTGGGCTTTCCGGTGGCGGGGATGATGTCGTCGAGCATGGCGCCTGGATGGGTCGGGCACCGGTTCCTGTCTCGCTTGGCGGCATATTCGGTCATTGTCTGCGTTCCTCAGTGATATTGCTCGAAATCGACGCGATAGGCGTCGGTTCCGTCGAATTCGAAGGTGATGCACCATGGTCCGTTGACATGGATCGTGTAGCGGGCCGGCTTGTGTCCCTTGAGGGCGTGAAAGTCGTATCCGGGCGCCTGGAGATCTTCGAGGCGCACCGCTTCGTTCAAAGCATCGAGCCGGACGCGGATGCGCTTGTGCATTTTGGCGGCGATTTTGGCCGATTTCCCAGTCTGGAAGAGTTCGGCCAGCGCTTTGCTCTTGAACGACCGGATCATGGCCTATGTAAGTATATTTCTTACACTGTGTCAACAAAAGATGGACAACCGGCGCGGCTTGGCGACGGCATAAACGAAAGCCCCGGACGATGTCCGGGGCTTCGCATGGCACCGAAAGAAGCACGTTATGCCGCCAGGCGTCTCACGGCGCCCGCCAATGTCGACCAGATGGGATCAAGCTCGTAATTGCCCATTGTCCCTTCGTACTTCTTCACGTGGTCAAGCAATGCGAGCAGCCCCGCGCGGGTCATCGGCTTGGTCGTATAGAGGCGCCGCAGCGCCTCATTCGCCGCGCGTCTCGTCTTCACGAAAGCATCGTTTAGGACGGTGAGGCCGGTCGCGCGACGCTGCCTGTTCCAATCCGCAACGTAGCGGTCGAACAAGGCACACAACTCCCGCTCGGCAGCTTTGCGGTGGCGAAGAATTGCCGCTTTCGTCTTGGGTCCATAGCGACCGGCATCATCGGGCAGGTAGCGGCCGACATGCTTTTTGACGTCGTCGTGATCGGCAAAGAAATAGGCATTGCGGTATAGAAAGCGCGGGAACGCGTCGGTCAAGCTGGGCATCTGCGAGTGGTACGGGTCTTTCCTTTCCTCAGCTGCTTTGATCTTGGCCTTGCGCCGTTCAAAGGCCGCAGCCGCGCGATCCGCCGCGGCGGCAGCCTGTTCGTGCGCCCGGATCAGCGCGAAAACAGGATCCGTTGTGGCCTTGGAATTCCGGGCCATCACAGCACCCCTCCTGCGGTTATGACGATTTTCTCGGCCATATCGCCCGCGTCCTCTTCGCGATCGTCCGTTTCACCGGCCGCCCAATTGGATTGATCGGCGTTTGAAGCGAACAAGTTGCCAGCCCATTCGGGAGCGCCAAGCGCCGGTTCGAGGTCGGCATCGCTGTCCAGCTCGTCCAGCGCGAGGATAAGCGCTTCGGCCGCGTCGAGATGCGCGTCGATTGCATTCTCGATCATGTGCCGCACGGTTTCGCCGATCGCGACCGGCTCGGCCGTGGCTGTGTCGAATTCCGCTTGTCTTGCCATCATGGGTTTCATGGCCGGCGCTCCTTTGCTGCGAGAGGGGCGTCCTTGGATTTTGTCCGCATCACGCTTCTCCCGTCTCTTTTGTGCTGGGGGGCTCAACCAGAATATCTATTGCGGTTCGCGCGTCATTGAGAAGAGAGTGGGCCGCGCCCAGCGCGTCGAGCATGGACTGTGCAGACAGCACATGCTCCCTTTCGTCCACCTTTTGCCATATGTAGGTCGCCAGCACGGCCGTTATGACGCCTGACGCCCCGGCGACGCGCGTTTCGACGACATCCAGCGCGTCGTTTTTTCGAATAAGCTCCGAATCAGCCTTGGTCATGGTGTACTCCATGGTGAGGGTTAGGGCCGCTCGGATGTTGGAAGCGCCCGGGCGGCTCGTTTGCTTTTGTAGCGAGATTGATGTTAAACGTAGTTGCAATTGCTGTCAACTACAAGTGACTACATGCAGAGCAAGACACTTCCCATATCGCTACGATTGCCGCCGGAGACGAAGGCGGCACTTGAGCGCGCCGCAAAGGCTGATCATCGTTCGCTTTCGTCTTTGATGGAAAAAATCCTGACGGACTGGCTCACCACTCAGGCGAAGGCCAAGAAGCCGAAGACCGCCAAATGATTGCGCGCTCCGCCATCGGAAACAATTGATAGAGGGGAATATGGCTCGCAGACGTAAGGGTGGAATTCCAGGCCTGTCGTTTTCGTGGAAGCGCGCGCTCGGCATATCCGCCGCGAAGGGGCGGCTTTCCCGGAAAATCGGGATTCCGTTGACGCGTTCCGGGCGTGAGAGAAAAGTCGGTCGAGCGATGGGGTGCATGGTCCCGCTCTGCATCTGTGGTGGCGCGGGCTTCACGTTGCAATGGCTGCTCGCTCATTCGGGGTGGATTGCCCACTCGCTGGGATCGTGATGGCCGCGCTTGAAGTCTGCAGGTGATCGCGATGCTGTCCTGCGCCGGTCATTCCCGGCGGCGCGCATGGAGTGCCGGCCTGCCGGGAAGGCGGTCGGCAATTTCAGGAATGACCGGCCCAATCTTATTGCCCGGTTGGCGGCGTAGCGTTGGCGCTCATCGGAATGCGAGAGGCCCCGTCATGTCCGGGGCTTTTCGTTCTCGCGCGGAGCCCTATTCGACGCCTTGCGCCGTTCGGGCGGTGTTGCTCAGGATCGTTTGAATTTGGGCGTTTGCCTTTTCGAGTGAACGGATGGCCGCCAGCTTTTGCTCCCCGTTCGGGGTTGTATGCGCAATTGCGATGATTGCCGACGCCAGCTCCGACGAGAGCGTCACCAAATCGATGATGTGTCCAAGCAGTCTTTCTTCGGTCTTCGTCAGCGCCATTGGTCGCCCCCTTCCCGTACGTAACTTTTCGCCGCCTCATTCGAGGCTGGAAAAACTAACATGGCTCGCTGGCGAGAGCTGCCGGGCCTCTTTCGTTTCAGGAACCCGGGAGCGGCTCAATGCCGGTTGGACTGTCAACCCATATCGGCTTCTTGGGGGCAATTCTTGTCACGAAGCTCTGAGGCCCTGTCGCGCACCTTACGCCGCCGCGAGTGCCTCTTGAACAGCCTCCGGCTTACGCTCGATCACCATCAAATAGGCCCGGAGCGCAGCGTCAGGATGTGTGCGGCCTTGTTCCCAATCCCGGAGCCGCGCGACGTTGAAGCCGAACCGGCTTGCGAATTCCTCTTGCGTCATGCCGAGCCGCTTTCTGAGCGCGCGCACGTCCATCTCGGGCGGGATGTGAATGCGATAGCCCTCCAGATCGGCCGTGCCGTTCGCGAAGCCGATCGCTTCGTTAAGGCTCGCCTTCATGTCCTCGAACATCGTCTTTTTCTTCGTCATCACGCGCTCCTCAGAGGGGTGACCCTCTTTTTGTAACTGTCAACCAGCACTTTCGTCAGGCTGCCGAGCGCCTTTGCCTCCGCCGCCGTCAAATTCGCACGGTCGTTCTTGGCATAGGCCGCCAATAGGAACACCGGGATATCGACGCCGCTGTAGAACGTGACGACCCGATATCCGCCGCTTTTGCCTTTGCCCTTTCCGGCAAATCTCAATTTCCGACAACCACCCGTTCCCTTGATTTCGTCGCCGGCGTCGGGATGCTGCGCGATGTAGGTCACGACCTCCGTCATCTCCACTTCCGACATGCCGGCGTCCTTGGCTGTCTTGATATAGCGGGGCAGTTCGACGACCGTTTGCATGGTTTCTATATACGGACGCTCCGCAGTATTGTCAAGCAGGGTTTACGGAGCGTCCGTAGTTTTCTGACTGACTCTCGCTCTCGGCCTATGACGGCACGATCGTCGTCGCGCCGCGATGGCTGCATTGGGTGCAGACGGTGTTGCGGCGGAGCAGATCGGACGATTCGTCGAGCGATGAACTGGCACGGATCGCATCACTGGCCCGCCATCGCCGGTCGATCCGTTCCACCGGAGCTGGCGGCTCGTTCCCTTTAGGGTGCTTGGCCGTACGTGGCGTAGGCCGTACCGGGCGCACCGGCCACTTTTCCTAAGCCTCTTTTCGGGTTCGGTTCATCCACAGCGGGTTATCCACAGTTCGCGCTTTTTTCAGCATTTCAGTTTCTTTTTCTTTTCTGTCTCGTCTCTGTGTCCTTTCCGTCTCTGTCTCTGTCTCTGTCTCTGTCTCTGTATGTCGAGACGAACTCGCGTCGGTCTCGATACCAACCCGAGACCAACGCCCACCGGTAGACCCACGCGAGACCAACTCGTGTTGGTCTCTCGATCAACTCGACTTCGACGCGAGACCAACTCCAGCCCGCCGTGTAAACGATCTCATACCGTGTAAACACCTGTAAACCGGCAGGCAGTGACCGACATCGGGGTGCGAATTGCCCGTGGCGACCTGATCTCTCTGGGAAGGACCCGCGACGTTTTTTAGGTAGTTCCTTGCTGGGGTGGCCGCCGCGCACGCTGGCGCCCAGACGTGCACCGCGGCTGGCAGGGCTGGTCATGGGTGCCGTATCGTGATGCCCGCCGGCGCCGGCCGCGCTGGGGCTTCCTGCACGCTCATTCGGAGCCACTGGGAATGCATGGGTCGTCCCTCCAGCGCGGCGCAGTCGATAGCTTGGCTCTCTTTGCCAGGATCGATAGCGCGTCGACGGCCGACTTGAGAGGATCGTGCCAAACCTCCGATCCCGGGTACCAGAGAATGAGCAAACCAAGTTCCTGAAAATGACGATCGCGCTGGCGGTCATGTTGGGCCTGGCGCTTCGTTAGGTCGTGATGATCATGCCCGTCACATTCGATCGCGCCGAAAACACATCCTCCCCTCCAGTCCGCATAGCGGATGACGAAGTCCGCCCGATACGGTCCGACCGTAGCTTGTGGCCAGACGACAATCCCTTCACAGCTGGGTTCCTCGCCGACGATTTCGTCAAAGGTGAATGTGCGCCTTGTTTCGAAATATGTGACCCCGCCATCGCCACCGAACCACATATCGCTGTACATCACGTAGTAGAGCCCGAGGGCCATCATCGCTTCGATTGGAGACTGTGCATGCGAACTCACGCGTCGCAGTCCGTCGTCGAAATTGAAGCCGTGTTCCTGCGCGTATCGATCACGAAGCTGGCGCCGGACTGTGGCCACTCTGTCCAACGCCTCGTTTTCTGAAAATGAAGCCGCGCCCGGAATGCGCCTCATTGTGATAACCCCACTTCGTATTTTGGGGAGAGCATAGCCAGCACAGTGCAATTCGTGGAAATTCGCGAAAACCGCTCCTAAAGTGTCCGCTATGTGTCCGGCGACGCATCATGGCGTGTTATCGCCACTCGGCGGCACACTCTATGCTATTGAAATCATTGGAACCTTTTGGAGCGGGCGAGGCGAATCGAACGCCCGACCCTAACCTTGGCAAGGTTATGCTCTACCCCTGAGCTACGCCCGCGATCCAAAGGGAGGGGGTTATCGCCCGGCGCGCGGCACTTTTCAATAGGCAGCCGGTAAAGCGGTCGCAAAGACTGCCGCGTCCTGCGCCGTGGCGCGAATCCGTTCCCCCAATCGCCGGCGAATTCCGCCGGTTTCGGGTCTTTTCTTTCGGCCCCTTTGCGACCATGTTCCGCAGCAGAACAGGAAAGATGAACCCATGCCTCTGATCGATCTGTCCGGGCGGCCCCTGGTAAGCGCAGCCAACGCGGCGGGCGCCGCCCCAACCCAGGCGCAGCCGGCCTCCGGCGGCGCCGTCATCAAGGATGTCTCGCTCGAAACCTTCGCGGCCGACGTGATCGAAGCCTCGCGCGAAGTCCCCGTCATCGTCGATTTCTGGGCGCCGTGGTGCGGGCCCTGCAAGCAGCTCGGTCCGGCGCTCGAAAAGGTCGTGGCCGAGGCCAAGGGCGCGGTCCGCCTCGTCAAGGTCAATATCGACGAGAACCAGGAAATCGCCCGCCAATTGCGCATCCAGTCGATCCCCACTGTCTACGCGTTCAGGAACGGCCAGCCGGTGGACGGCTTCATGGGGGCGATTCCCGAATCCCAGCTGCGCGCCTTCGTCGCGCAACTGCTCGGTGGCGCCGGCGGCGAGCACGGTCATCCCGACCACGCCGCGGAGGTGCTGGCGGTCGCCGACGAGGCGTTTGCCGCCGGTGATCTCGGCGCTGCGGCGCAGGCCTATGGCCATGTGCTGCAGGACGATCCGGGTCATCCGCGCGCAGTCGCAGGGCTGGCGCGCTGCTATCTCGGCAGCGGCGACATCGAACGGGCCCGCGCGACGCTGGGCCTGGTGCGCCCCGACGGCGCCCAGGACGAAGCGATCCGCACCGTCGAGGCCGAATTGCGTCTCAGGGAGCAGGCGAGCAAGGCGGGTGACGCTGCGACGTTGCGCGCGCGGCTCGCGGCCGACGCGAACGATCACCAGGCGCGTTACGAGTTGGCGCTCGCGCTCGATGCGCAAGGCAATCGCGAGGGCGCAATCGAGGAATTGCTGGAGCTCATCCGGCGCGACCGCAAATGGAACGAGGAGGCCGCGCGCAAGCATCTCGTCACGCTGTTCGACGCGATGGGCCCGGCCGATCCGCGCACGGTTGCCGCGCGGCGGCGCCTTTCTTCGCTGCTGTTCGCGTAAGTCCCCCATGCGCAACTACGGCTCGATTGAAGAACTGCCCCGGACGCTTGCGATCTTTCCCGTGTCGGGCGCGCTGCTGCTGCCGCGCGGACAATTGCCGCTCAACGTGTTCGAGCCGCGTTACCTCGCCATGGTCGACACGGTGCTGTCGGGCTCGCGTCTTATCGGGATGATTCAACCGACCGAACCGGAAGATTCGGTGCTGAAACCGGCGCTTTCGGCAGTCGGCTGCGCAGGACGCATCGTGTCCTATCGCGAGACGGAAGACGGCCGCATTCTGATCACGCTTCTGGGCATCTGCCGGTTTCGCGTGAGCGAGGAACTCGACGTCGTGACGCCGTTCCGTCAGGTGCGCGCCGATTATGCGCCGTTCCTCGGCGATATGGCCGCGCCGCCGCCGGAGAATTTTCCCCGCGAACGCCTCGCCGTTGCGCTCAAGGATTATCTCTCCCGCCGCGAGCTGAAGGCCGATTGGGGTTCGGTGATGAGCGCGCCCGCCGATGTGCTCGTCAACGCGCTGGCCATGCTGTGTCCGTTCGAGCCGGCGGAGAAGCAGGCGCTGCTCGAAGCGCCCGGCTGGGCCGAGCGCGTCGATACGCTGGTGGCGTTGCTGGAGATGGCCGGCGCGCCCGCGCCCGGCGGCTCCACCCTCAATTGAGGCCTGCGATGATCGAACCAGATCCCAAGCTTCTCGAAATTCTCGTCTGTCCCTTGACGAAGACAACGCTTGCCTATGACCGTGAAAAGCAGGAATTGGTGAGCCGTGCCGCCGGCCTTGCCTTTCCGATTCGCGCCGGCGTGCCCATCATGCTGCCGGGCGAAGCGCGCGAATTGAGCGAAGCCGAACGCCTCGCGAAATGAGGGCACCATGACCGCGCCGTCGCGCCCCTGGCCCGTCGAATTGCGCCTCGACACCAACAAGACGACGCTGACAATCGCCTTCGATTCTGGGGAGAGTTTCGCGCTGGCCGCGGAATATCTGCGCGTCGAATCGCCCAGCGCCGAAGTGCAGGGGCACAGCGCCGCTCAAAAACAGATCGTGGCGGGCAAGCGCGGCGTGAAGATCGTGGGGCTGGAGCCGGTCGGAAATTATGCCGTGCGCATCGATTTCGACGATGGCCATGCTACGGGCCTGTTCAGCTGGGATTATCTGTACGAACTTGGGGTTCGGCGCGAACAGAAATGGAGCGCCTATCTGGCGGCGCTGCGGGCGAAACATTTGGAACGGTAGGGATGCCGACAGTCCTACGCTGGAATGGCTATCGCTTCTATTTTTTCAGCAATGAGGGATTTGAGCCGCCACACATTCATGTCGATAAGGACGGCAAAACCGTAAAATTCTGGTTGGAAACCATATCGGTCGCGCGCAATATCGGATTTGCGGCGCGAGAATTGAAAGCGATCGAGGACAAGGTGCGCACGGAGCGGCTGCAATTTATCGAGGCTTGGAATGGGTATTTCAACGACCGTTCATGATCCGCGCGTCGCTGCGGTTCGAGTGACCGATGTGGCGTTGATCGTCGAACTCAGGGATGGCCGCGAAATCAAAGTACCGCTGGCGTGGTTTCCGCGCCTGGCATCGGCGAGCGCGGAGCAGCGCGCGTTGTGGGAGCCCGCGGCCGCCGGGCACGGTATCCATTGGCCTCTGATCGACGAGGATTTGAGTGTCGAGGGCTTGCTGAAAGGTTAGCCCGCTTGCGCCTGATTGTCGGCCCCTAACCAGCGACAGCCTTGCGCGGTTTGTCATATCGACAGGGCAGGGCGGGACCATGGCGGCGCCGGATATCCACGACAAAGGTCATGCCCATGCGGACCACGTCCCTGCCCCTGCCGACGGGCACACCGCCCGTCACGCGGGCGGACACGCGCGCCCCGTCGCACCCCACCACCGCCGCCGCAGCAGGCCGATCGTCAAGGGCCAGGACCTCACGCGGTGGACGGATTTCTATCATGGCGTGCTCACCGCGCCGTGGTGGGCGTTCTTTCTCGGGCTCGCGGCCTTCTTCGTCGGATTGAACGCGATCTTCGCGCTGTTTTACGTTGCCGATCCTCACGGCATCAGCAATGCGCGCGCCGGCTCTTATTGGGACGCCCTGTTCTTTAGTATCCAGACGATCGGTTCGGTCAGCAGCACGATGCAGGCCCAATCGGCTTATGTCCGCATCGTCGCGTCGGTCGAGACGTTTGCCGGCATCGTCGAACTGGCGCTGGTGACCGGCGTTATCTTCGCCCGCTTCTCCCGGCCGTTCGCCCGCATCGTGTTCAGCAACGTCGCGGTGATCGTGCCCTTCGAAGGCGTACCGACCCTGATGCTCCGCGCCGCCAATCAGCGCGGCAATCTCGTTCTCGATGCGAGCGCGTCGGTAACGCTTGCCCGCCAGGTGACGACCGCAGAGGGCACCACCATGCGCCGCTTCGAGGAATTGAAGCTGGTGCGTGCGCGCTCGCCGTTGTTCGCCCTCTCATGGACGATGATGCATCCCATCGACCGGACGAGCCCGCTTTACGGCGCCACGCACGATACGTTCTACGACCAGCAGATGGAGATCATCGTCCTGTTGAGCGGCATGGACGAAACGCTGTCGCAAACGATCTATGCGCGGCATGCCTATTCGCCCGAGGATATCGTCTTCGGCCGGCGCTTTGTCGACGTCCTGCACCGCCACGCGAGCGGGCGGATGGAAGTCGACCTCCACCGGTTCCATGATACGGAACCCTGGAAATCCAAGAACGCCCCATGACCCGCTTTTCCAGAAGGAATTTGGACATATGCCCCCTACTTCCCTCGGGAAGCCTCAGCGAAGCGCAGCCCGTTACTTTTCGGAACGGTTCTACCTTGAGCGGCCCATCGCTTGCCGCTAGGTTCCCCCGCCATGGAACCTTTCAAAACGCTCAGCGGTGTCGCGGCTCCGCTCCCGATGATCAATGTCGACACCGACATGATCATCCCCAAGCAATTCCTCAAGACCATCAAGCGCACGGGATTGGGCAGCGCGCTCTTCCACGAAATGCGCACGCGCCCCGACGGCAGCCCCAATCCCGATTTCGTGCTCAACAAGCCGGCCTATGCCAAGGCGCAGATTCTGGTGACGGGCGCCAATTTCGGCTGCGGCTCGAGCCGCGAGCACGCGCCCTGGGCGCTGCTCGATTTCGGCATACGCTGCATCGTGGCATCGTCCTTCGCCGATATCTTTTACAACAATTGCTTCAAGAACGGCATTTTGCCCATCGTGCTGCCGCAGGCCGACGTCGATAAGCTGATGGACGATGCGATGCGCGGCGCCAATGCCGTCGTCTCGGTCGATCTCGCCGCCCAGGAAATCCGCGGGCCCGACGGCGGCTGCATCACGTTCGAAATCGATCCGTTCCGCAAGCAATGCCTGCTGAACGGCTGGGACGACATCGGCCTCACGCTGCAGAATGAAACCAAAATTTCGGATTTCGAAGCGCGCCGCAAAACCGGGATGCCCTGGCTGTGACCCATTTCCTTTTGCTGCCCGGCGACGGCATCGGGCCCGAGGTGATCGGCGAGGCACGCCGCGTGCTCGGCTGGTTCACCGCGAACCGCAATTTCGGCTGCACCCTCGAAGAGGACCTGGTCGGCGGCTGTGCCTATGAAACCCATGGCACGCCTGCGCCCGAGGCGATGATGGCCAAGGCCAGGGCCGCCGACGCGGTCCTGTTCGGTTCGGTAGGCGGACCGCAATGGGATTCGCTGCCCTTCGACAAGAAGCCGGAGCAGGGGTTGCTGCGCCTGCGCAAGGAGCTTGGGCTGTTCGCCAATCTGCGCCCCGCGCTCTGCTTCGATGCGCTCAAGGATGCTTCGAGCCTCAAGCCCGAGATCGTGTCGGGGCTCGACATATTGATCGTGCGCGAGCTTACCGGCGGGGTCTATTTCGGCGAGCCGAAGGAAATCACGACGCTGCCCAATGGCGAGAAGCGCGCCGTCGACACGCAAGTCTATACGAGCCACGAAATCGAGCGCATCGCGCGGGTGGCGTTCGAGTTGGCACGGCTGCGCGACAAGCGCGTCGCGTCGGCGGAGAAATCCAACGTCATGGTCACCGGCGTGTTGTGGCGCGAAGTGGTTGCCCGCGTGCACGCACGCGAATTCCCCGACATCGCACTCAGCCATGTGCTGGCCGACAATTGCGCGATGCAGCTGGTGCGCAATCCCAAGCAATACGACGTGATCGTCACGGACAATCTGTTTGGCGACGTGTTGTCGGACGAAGCGGCCCAACTCACCGGTTCCATCGGCATGCTGCCCTCGGCCTCGCTCGGTGCCAAGGATGCGGCGACCGGCAAACAACCCGCGCTTTACGAACCGATCCACGGATCGGCGCCGGATATTGCCGGGCAGGGCCTTGCCAACCCCATTGCCTGCATTCTCTCCTTCGCCATGTGCCTGCGTTATTCCTGCGGCCGCAGCGAGGATGCGAAACTCCTGGAAGCCGCCGTCGAGCGCGTGCTGGCGGATGGTTTCCGCACCGCCGACATCATGCAGAGCGGCATGACGAAACTCGGCACGGCAGCAATGACGGACGCGATCCTGAAGGCGCTGGACAAACTCGGCGCTTGAGGCATTAAGGCTCGCGTCTTCGAGACGAAGTCTGCGCAGATTGTCACTGGCGCCTGGCGCCGCAGAAGGCCCGCGCTCTTATGCGGCCGGCACGCCATCGACACCGCCATTGGGGGCTGCGAGCGCGGGCAAATGCGGCAACGCCTTCACCCCTCCCAGAAACAGCGCAGTGGCAAATTCGGCGGCGGCCGCCGGATCGGCATCGTCGCGCCGCAGCATGCGCTCGGCTATTTCGAAGGCGACGCCGACGAACGCAGCCATCAGATAGTCTGCATCGACGGGTGGAAACAGCCCCTTGGCGATGGCGCGTTCCAGATCTTCGCGCAATTCCTGAAAGCCGGCAATGATCTCCTGTGTGTCCATGCGAACCCTGAGCGTGTCGGTGTTGCGGCGGATCGCGCGGAAATTCGACTCATCGCTGGCGACATATTCGAGAAAGGTGCGGAAGCTGCCCGAAATGAATTCTTCAATCGAGCCCGCTTTGGCACGCTCCTCATGCAGGCGCGGGCGGATGCGCAGCGCGCTTTCGTCCTGAATCGCCTGGAACACTTCCTCCTTCGACGTGAAGTAATTGTAGAACGTGCCCGAGGCGAGCGGTGTGGCCCGGATGATGTCGCGCACGGTGGCGGCGCCGTAGCCAAGCTCGGCAAAGACCTGTCGCGCCGCCTCCAGAATCGTATGGCGGTTCTGAGCCTTCGTCAGTTCCCGCTTTCCGCCCGGCTTCGGCGGCAGCCTCGATGTGGTTTTCGTTTGGCCCGGTTCCAACAGCGCGTACCATGTTCGACGCGAAGCAATTCTACAGAATCATGACATGACGTCAATTTTCCGCGCCCCCGCTGCTCCGTTTACGGCGTTGCTCGCGTCCCGGCGCGGCCATTTCCTGCCGGGCGGCTGACGCTCGGCCAGCATGTCAGTTCAGATGACCGTTCGCGCCGCCGAGGCTGAAGCGGCCCGCGCCCAACAGCATGACGCACAAGCCGCCCAGGAAATAAAACGCCTCAAGCTCCAGCGCATAGCCGCCCTGGCCGTTCAATACGAACAAACGGTGAATATCGGCGAGATACACCGCGACCACCATATCGAGCACGATCAGCAGCCCGCCGATGCGGGAGAACACGCCGAAAATGACCAGCAGGGGCCCGATGATCTCGCCAAGATAGACGCCAAAAGACAAGATTTCCGGCAGATTGTGCTGTGCGACCATATGTTTGATCGGCTCGATGCCGTTCAGCAGCTTGTGCACGCCGTGGAACAGCAAAAGGATGCTGACCGAAAGTCGCGCGACCAGCTTGCCGATATCGTTACTCATGAAACGCCCCCCAGTTGGTCGCAATCGCGCCCGGCAATCGCAACATCGAACACGGTAGCGTATCGCGTGCGCAGGTGCGAGGCGAAAGCCGTCAGGACGGGCTCAGCCTTCGAAGGATGCGACCTGGGGCAAGCTTTCCGCGCTCTGATGACGCGCAATTTCGTTTGCCATCGCCTCAATGGCGCCGGCCGTGGAAGCGTCGACGGGCTGTGCCGCCTCTGCCCGATAGACCGTCGATCCGGGACGGCGGATCTTCGGGCGCAGCGCGCGATGGCGGCTGACGGCGTCCGCACGGCATTTCACGGCGCGCGGCAAAGCTCTCGGCGCGAAGCTGGCTGACGTCCTCACGCTGCGCCAGGTGCTCGTCGTAGCCGATGTCGGCAAGGCCGCGGAACGGGTCGACGACGAGGGCGGCGTGTCCTGCGTGGTACTTATCAGACGAGGGCGGCGTCGGAAGAAATTGGCCCTGAGGCCCTCGACGAACATCAACACGCTGAACGCCGCGCCCAAGCCAATGGCGATCTGAATGAAGGGAGGCTGCTCAGCCACCAGTTTTTCAATCAGGGTCCAAATATCCTTCCAGCTCGCTCCACTCATCACGCCCACCAACATCCCCACGGACCGGATTGTGCCCGATCATGCCCGTGCTCGCCAAGCGTACAAGGCCGCTTCATTTAAAATGAATGCGATTTTTCTTGCCCAGGAGTTGAGCAATGCGGCGAATCTTTGTGCGGGTTGTCAATGAATGTCCGCACCAATGGCATCGGCAGCGCTGGCAAAGCCGTCACGCGCCAGACACGCGAGCAGGTCCTTCTTGAGACGTGCGATCAGGTCCGGACCTTCATAGACCAGCGCGGTATACAGCTGGACGAGCGTCGCGCCTGCCCGGATTTTGGCATAGACATCGGCTCCGGAACGGATACCGCCGACACCGACCAGCACCAGCCGCGCACCGACCCGTTCGCGCATTGCGCGCAACAGCGCCGTCGACGGAGCGAACAGCGGCGCACCGGACAGTCCGCCGGATTGATGCGCATGCCGACTTTTGAGCGAGGAGGGCCGCGCAATCGTCGTGTTGCTGACGATCAATCCTTCGATTCCGCTCGCCAGGGCGACGTGTGCGATGTCGTCCGCAGCGGAATTGTCGATATCGGGCGCGATCTTGAGAAGCAGGGGGACGCGTGAACCGGCGCAGGCACGCGCCTGCGTCAACCGCGTCAGAAGATGTTCGAGCTCGGCGCGGTTTTGCAGCCCGCGAAGCCCCGGCGTGTTGGGCGAAGACACGTTGACGGTCACGTAATGCGCGAAGGAGGCGAGGCGCAGGAATGCGCGCTCGTAATCGGCGCTGCGCTCGGCGCTGTCCTTGTTGGCGCCGATATTGATGCCGAGGATCGTCTTGCCGCGATGCGCTTCGAGGCGGCGCGCCATCGCCTCCATGCCCGCATTGTTGAAGCCCATGCGGTTGATGACCGCGCGATCTTCGCGCAGGCGGAAGAGGCGCGGGCGCGGGTTGCCGCCCTGCGGCCGCGGCGTCACGGTTCCGCATTCGACGAAGCCGAAACCGAATTTCGCCATCGCATCAGGGACGATTGCGTTCTTGTCGAAGCCCGCGGCCAGCCCGATCGGGTTGGGAAAGTCGAGGCCGAGCGCCGACACGCCGAGGCGCGGATCGTCGGCCGATGCGCACGGGAAAAAGGGATTGCCCCAGCGCACCAGCGCGAGTGTTGCCTCATGCGCAGCCTCAGGCGGCAGGAGCCTGACCAGAGCCGCGCCGGCGTCCATCAACATCGAGATCGTCCGCGTGGTGATTCTTCCTCCGCCCAGTCTAACGGCGGGCGCATCCTCCGTCAGGCCGAGTCGGGATAGCCCAGATCATGCCGGACCAGGCGTTGGACCTCGGCGAGATCGCCGCCGTGCAGCGCGTCGAGAAGCTGTTGCGCACGCTCCTGCACGAATGTCTCATAGGCGGAGCCGGGGCTGGCGGCCGTCACGCGGGCGAGTTCGTCTGTTATGTCCTGGCGATAGCTCGCAAGGTCATAGGCCGAGATCGCCAACGCATACTGGTACCGCAGGACAAGATTGTCCGGCGCAATTGCGAAGGCCTTTGCGTAATAATCCTGGCCGGTCGCAAATTTCGCTCCGAAGAGCCAATTGGCCAACGTCGTGCCCGCGTTGCGCACGATTTCGATGTGCCAGCTTCCCAGCGCTGCCAGCGCCCAAGGATCGTTGGGATCGCTTGCCAACGCCGCATCGAGCTGCTGCTTCGCCTCGTCGGCAAAGCCCCTGGATTGGGCGGCGAAGTCGCCGATGATGTGGGCCTCGTATCCGATTGCGGCCGCAAGATAGATGTGCGCTTCCGGCAGTTTCGGATCGGCGGCGATCGCGTGCCGCGAAATATCCTCGGCATGTTTGAGGCATTCGAGGCAGGGTTGATCGCGCATCATGTCGTCGGCAAGCACGGCGCGGGCGGCGATGGCCAGGCCTTGGGCGTTGTTTTGGGCGAGGCCTGCCGCCTCGGCCTGCGCGAAATGTCCGGCAAGGAAAAACGCGAGCGGCGTCTCTTTCGCACAAGCAGGAGACAAGGCCAGACAAATCGCCAACATTGCGCCTGCGAGTGCCTTCATGCATCCCTCGCGAACTCGCCGGCCAACGCCCGGCGGATCAACGTGGCCGTCTCGACGCAGCCGAACAGCGCCGCGAACGAGCCGAAACGCGGTCCCTGCGTTTGACCGAACAGCACTTCGTAAAGCGCCTTGAACCAGTCGCGCAAGGGTTCGAAGGCGTGACGCTTGCCGATTTCGTAGACCGCGTTCTGCACTTTCTCGCCGTCGCGTTCCCCACCCAGCGCCGCCAGTGTGTCGGCAAGCTCGCCGAGCGCGGCGCGTTCCTTGTCGCTCGGCGCACGGTAGCGTTTCTGCGGCTTCACAAAATCGTCGTAATATTTCAGCGCATGGCCGACCAGCCGATCGAGGCCCGGATTTGCCGCGGCGTTGGCGTGGGGAGCATAGGCGCGGATGAATCCCCACAGCACGTCGCGATCATGGGCATTCGAGGCCGACACGAGGTTGAGCAGAAGCGCGAAGCTGACCGGATAGGTTTCCTGCGGCGGTTGTTTGTTGTGGATGTGCCACGCAGGATTTTCCATCGCGCGGGCTTCATCGCTTTCCTCCGCATGGTATTGCTTCAAGACCTCGATATAGTCGTCGACGGCCTTGGGAATGACGTCGAAATAGAGACGCTTGGCCGAGCGCGGCTTCTGGAACATGAAAAGCGCGATGCTTTCCTGCGGACCATAGGTGAGCCATTCGTCGATGGTGAGGCCGTTGCCGCGCGATTTCGAAATGCGTTCGCCATTCTCGTCGAGAAAGAGTTCGTAGTTGAAGCCGTCCGGTGGAGTGCCGCCGAGTGCGGTGACGATTTTCGACGACAATTCGACCGAAGAGATCAGGTCCTTGCCGGACATCTCGTAATCCACGCCGAGCGCGAGCCAGCGCATGGCCCAATCGGCCTTCCATTGCAATTTGCAGTTCCCGCCGACGACAGGAACTTCCGTGCGCTGTCCGTCTTCTTCGTAGACGATCGTGCCGCGTTCCTTGTTCCATTCGACGACGGGAACCTGGAGTACGCGCCCACTGCGCGGACAGATCGGCAGGAAAGGCGAATAGGTGGCGCGCCGATCGGCGCCCAGCGTCGGCAGGACGATGTCGCGGACTTTTTCGTAATGCGCGAGCACGGTGAGCAGGGCGGCGTCGAAGCGTCCGCTTTTGTAGCATTCGGTCGCGCTGAGGAATTCGTAGGCGAAGTTGAAGCGGTCGAGAAAGGCCCTGAGCCTGGCATTGTTGTGGGCGCCATAGCTCTCATGGGTGCCGAACGGGTCGGGGACGGAAGTCAGCGGCTTGCCCAGATGGGCCGCGAGCATCTCCTGGTTCGGTACATTGCCCGGGACTTTGCGCAAGCCGTCCATGTCGTCCGAAAAGGAAATGAGGTGGGTTTTGATATCCGACATCGCCTCGAATGCGCGGCGCACCCAGGTCGTGCGGGCCACCTCGCCGAAAGTTCCGATATGGGGCAGGCCTGACGGGCCATAGCCGGTCTCGAAGAGGACCGTGTCGACCGGCTTGCCATGGGCCGCGCGGGCTTCGACGCGCGCGACGACCTTGCGCGCCTCCTCGAAAGGCCAGGCGCGGGCGGCAAAAGCCAGTTCTTGCGAACGACGAATGAGGGCGGAAGGCATTGGAAACCTTAAGCGTTTTGAAAGGGGCTGAAGCTAGGCTCGACGAGGGGAGGCCGTCAATGTTTGGTGTAGGCAGGGCGACCGAAATGCGCGTCAAAGAAGAAGTGTCCGACGCGCGGGACGCCTACGCCGACGCGGTGTTCGCCGGCCGCATCGAACTGCTTTATCGCCTCGGACGCAGTCACCTGTTCCTGCCATTTTCGGCGTTGTGCGTGGTCGGGCTGCTCTATACGGGCCGCGTCCCAATCTGGCTCGCCATCATCCCGTTCCTTCTCCAGATCGCGGCGGCCGTTGCGACCGGCATGCTCGCCAGTGCCTACGAAGAGCGTGCGCCAGGCGACAATCTGCGCTTGTGGGCCCAACGCTACACCTTTGTTTCGGCGGCTTCCGGCGCTGCCTGGGGCGTCGGCGCCTTCCTCTGGTTCATTCCGCACGCCTTTCCCGCCGAGGCGTTCCTCACCATTGCCTTTCTCGGCATGACGGCGACGGAATTCATTGCGCGTTGCGCGTACCGGCCGGCCTATGTCGCGCATGCGGCCCTGTCGCTGGGGCCGCTCTGCCTGCAGCTACTGCTTGCCGGCAACCTTTTTGCGAGCCTTTCCGCGGTGCTCGTGCTCTTTTTCGGCGGCATTCTCTATTCCCATTGCGACGGCATCGCGAAGCTGCTCGACGAGAGCATTCGCCTGCGTCGCGACAATGTCGATCTCGTATCCCAGCTGTCGCGCGAGAAGGCCGAAGCGGAGACCGCGCGCGACATGGCGGAAGCCAGCACGCGCGCGAAATCGGCATTCGTCGCCAATATCAGCCATGAAATCCGCACGCCGCTCAACGCGCTTCTCGGAATGGCGCAATTGCTCGAACGCAGCGAACTCGACCGGGCGCAGCGCGGCCATGTCAAAGTGCTGCTTGAAGCGGGGCGCGGTTTGAAGACGCTGCTCGACGATGTCATCGCTCTGTCGCGCGACGAGGGCGAAGCGCGCCACGAACTGGACGAGGATTGCGATGCCGGCCAGGCCGCGCGCACGGTTGCGCGTCTGCTGCAGCCGCGCGCCTGGGAGAAGCAGCTGAAGCTCGGCGTCAGCGCGGCGTCCAACCTGCCGCGTGTCGCCGCCGATCCGCGCCGCGTGCGCCAGGTGCTGCTCAAGCTCGCCGACAACGCGATCAAGTTCACCCAACGCGGCAGCGTCGAGTTGCGCGTCGAGGCCGAGGAGCCGGGCGAGAGCGGACAAAGACTGCGCTTCTCGGTGACCGATACGGGCCTCGGCATTCCGCCCGAATTTGCCGCCCGGATATTCGATCCGTTCGCGGCGGGCGACTATTCCTATGCGCGTCGCCAGGAAGGGGCCGGTCTCGGCCTTGCCGTCGCCAGGCGGATCGTCGAGCAGCTGGGCGGCACAATCGGATTTGAAAGCGAAGCGGGACAGGGTTCGAATTTCTGGTTCAGCGTTCCGGCAATCGATACGGGATATGCCGAGCGGCAGGTGGGCGTGCCGATTGCGGCCGATGCGCAGCCGCCCTGGGGGCTCTCGCTTCTCGTATGGTGTGCCGACGAAAATATCCGCACGCAGGTCGGCCACATGCTCGAGCCGTTTGGCAACCGGCTCGTCTTCGCGCCAAGCCTGGTGGATGCAACCGCAATGGCGGGCCGCGAAAGTTTCGACGGCATCATCGCTTGTGCGGCGGATGCGGATTCGATGGCGGCGGCGCCGGGCGTCAAGGCGCCGATCCTCGCCATCGTTCCGCCGGGCACGCGCCTGCCGGCCGCGGCGGGCGAAGTCCTGCGCTGGCCGGCGGGTGCCGGGGCGCTTTATGCGGGCCTCCACGATCTGCTCGGTCGTGGGGTCGATGCCGGGCTGCTCGATTCCGGCCGGATAGCGGCCGCGGCCATCGACGCACCCGCCTTCTCCGCGCTCGAAAAATCGCTGGGGCTCGGGACGCTGATCGAAATCCTCCAATCCTACACGGCGACGGCGGAACAATTGTGCGCAGACCTTGTGCAAGTAAGCGACAAGGAGGGCTGGGAAGACGCCACCCGCATCGCGCAGGATATCGCAGGTGCGGCCGGCGGGCTGGGCCTCGCCGCGCTGACGGCCGCCGCGCGCGCCTTCGCGCAAAAGGCGCGCGACGGCGACAGTGCCAACGAACTGAAAAGTGCGGCGCAGAACGTCCTCGGCGAACATCGGCGCGTGCGCAGCGCACTCGCTCATCTCTATCCGGAACTCGCGGCGTGAGATCGGCCGGCCGGAAATCGGGTTCCCTGGTAACAGCGAAAACATCAGCGATTGGAAAAAATGATCGCGTGCGGGCGTGTGCCGGTCAAGAGCGATGAGATGCCCAAGCGGCGACAACGCCGGCTGAGAAAGGCGCGGAAGATAACGACGCGAACGATCGAATTCCGCGACAGGTGGAGTGGAGTCATGGAGCGGGGCACAGACAAATGCGAACAATATTTACTTCGGCCCGATCTTCTTGCATATGAGAATATCGATGGTTCAATCGAGGCTCGATTAATAAATATGTCGACCGAATCGGAGAAATTCGGACAAGAATAAAATCCGTTCGGACGCCGCGCCGCCCCGTATCGTGGACAGGTCAATCAGCGACATGAAGATAAATATCCTGGACCCGGGCTTGTTATCGGTCATCGGTCATAGTCATGACTGGGATATACGAATTGCGAACCGTTTAGTTGCCTTGGGTCACGAAGTGTCCGTTTATGCGCATGTGCACGCGCATCCTGCCGCGCTGCTTGGTTTCGACGGCGCCGTCCGCGTCGAGCCGATGTTTGTGCACAACCCCTATAGCGTCGCGAGCGAATTTGACCCGATTTGCGGGGAGATAGAGCGACAGTTCGTCGGTGCCAGAAAGGTTTCCAGGGACCTGAAAAAAGTCGACCCTGCCGATCTGTGGCTATGGCCAACGGCCTTCGCCCATCAACTTCGGGGCTGCGCGATGGTCGACACGGATGCCCGGATCAGCGCATGCTTCCTTATTCCGCCGAACGACGGGTTGGGTATCCCGTTCGCCGAGACCGGCGAGTGGTGGCGAATATCCGCCAAGGCGCTACGCGCCGCAGGCCATCGGACTCTAACAATGGGCACTGTCGAAGCTGAAGGCCTCCCAGCCTTCCAACATTTCATGGGCGAACTCGATCCTGTCCGCTTGCCGACGCCGGTCGATGGCAGACCTTCCCGCCGGACGGAGCTCACGACGGTCGGCATTTTCGGCGCACAGCGCGACGATCAGGGTCGGCTTGTCGTCGGCCGGGTGATCGCTCGCTGCCTGCAAGCCGGATTCAAGGTTTTGACGCAGACGGACAAGATGCTTCCCGAGGCGCTGAAGGACCATCCCGGCCTGACACTCCTGGGTTACGATGGAGACTTTCCCAGCAAGATCGAACGCAGCGATCTCGTCGTCGCCCCCTATCGTTGGGACCTATATAGCGGCGGTCGTGGCTCCGGCATCATATCGCAGGCGATCGCATCGGGTATACCCTGCGTGGCGCCCTATCGCTCGAGTCCCGGCCGCGCGCTGGCGCGCATCGGTTCCGCCGTGCTCTTTTCCGAGCTCCGTGCGGCCGCTGTCTTCGACGCCATTCTCCACGCGCAAAAGACTTATCCGGTGCTTGCCGAAGCCGCATTTCGTGGTGCCGAGGAATGGCGCGAACAGAACGGCATCGCAAGATTCGTCGATGTGATGATAAACGGCAGCCCAAAAGCAACCTTGGCCGATCGACCGTCCTCCGTTGCGCGCACCCACCCGATCATCCACACGCTTTTTACCGTGCACATTCTTCGCAAAAGCGGCTCAATCCGAGCCTATCGCGCATCCGAAAACCAGGGGTCATAAGTTCGGAGCAAAAAACTGTCCTCTCTTATTCGTACCTCGCTTCTGGGGTCCACTTCGCAGCCACCGCTCCGCCTCAGACAAGACTCACGCCGCATCCGCTGCAAGAGCCGCAAGTGCTGCCTGCGGGTCGCGCGCGACGACGATCAGCAGAGAACGGGCGGCAGGATCGATCGAATTGCGTCCCTGTTCCCAATTGCGCAACGTCGCGACCGGAATACGCAAGGCGCGTGCGAATTGCTCCTGCGTCATGTTCAGACGCTTGCGGATGACCTGCGGCGTGTAGATGTCTTCGATGCGCGGCTCGCGGTCGGGATTCTCGCCATCCTCGATCATATGGCGCCTTATATCCTCCTCGGTCGTGGCTTCGACCTTCGACCAGTCGACCTCGCGCTTCGCTGCATTAGCTTGCTTCAGGGATTTGCGGATGATCGCCATAATTCCATTTCCCGAACAACACTATGGCCGTAGCTGCGCCAACAATTTACGTTGGAAACAGTGCAATACCAAAGCTGGCGCAGTAGACTGGAATCGTCATGAAGTTACAGATGAACATCGAGGATTTCCGAAAGAAGGAAACGGTAAACAGTTTCGAGCAGATCGTTGCCGCTCTGGCTTCAAGATACGGCGATGAGGTGAATGCATTTTGGTTGCGGCACTCGGAGGGCAAGTTTCCAGCACTGCATGTTGTTGTCAATGGCGACTTCGCTAGCCTCCATTACTTTCCCGCGGAGGGGCATCCGGGGCTAAGGTCAATCGGAATGACAAATAGTCTGCCATCAGGCGGCGCTACAACTTTTTTTATGACTAGTTTGCTGGAACCTGAGTTGTTTCCTAATCGCTTTGTCGTGCCATTTTCGGTGGCGCAAGAAGCAGCCATAGAGTTTTTCAAGGGAGCTGAGCCGCCGGGATGTATCCATTGGTTTGAACTATGACTATCCATACCGAAAACTCCATCCGGCTTGTAATCGCTCGGTTCAGTTACAGAATGGGCAAATACGAAATAAAATATAAAATAAGGTATAAAATAAGGTGACAGCGGCAACGTTCCCCAAACGCTCAAATGAGCTTCGGCTGATCGTGCGGCTGCTGTTTGGGTTTGCGCCCCGGAAAGTGGGGACACGCACTACTTTCAGCCCGCGACTTTGTCAGAGTCGATTTGGCTTCCGCCGCTCATACCACACCCGACAAACGTTACGCAGCATCCGCTGCAAGAGCCGCAAGTGCTGCCTGCGGGTCGCGCGCGACGACGATCAGCAGCGAACGGGCGGCAGGATCGATCGAATTGCGTCCTTGTTCCCAATTGCGCAACGTCGCGACCGGAATACGCAAGGCGCGTGCGAATTGCTCCTGCGTCATGTTCAGACGCTTGCGGATGATCTGAGGTGTGAAGACATCTTCGATGCGCGGCTCGCGATCGGGATTCTCGCCATCCTCGATCATGTGACGGCGGATGTCCTCCTCGGTCGTGGCTTCGACCTTCGACCAGTCGACCTCGCGCTTCGTCGCCTTGGCTTGCTTCAGGGATTTGCGGATGATCGCCATAATTCCACTTCCTTCTTGCGCGCGCGCCGGGCCGAAATAATACGGCGAATGTCGCCGCGATCCGTGTAGACGACTGCGAGAACATGGCCATCGACCGCACCGATGGCCACGATGCGCGCCTCGCCCCATTCCTCACGAATGTCACACCATTCGATCACCGGCCCGTCGAATATCAGGACAGCCACCTCGAAGCCGAACCCGCGTTCGCTCCGGTTGCGATCGCTCTTGGTCTCGTCCCATTCGAAGTCCATGGACGTACTGCGCTAACCGCGTAGTTCTTGCAAGATAAATCTACGCGTTTAGCGTAGTACCCGGCCGCAAACCGGACTGCGGCCTTTTAGCGACGCTGAAGAATTGGGAAAAGGCCCACCCTATCTTTCGCCGCGTCTCTGCGCATGATCGCGGTTGAAGCGTTCGGATTTGCGGTTTCTTGAACGAGTTTTTCGATGTGGCAGCCTTGGCACCGGCGCCCGGCGGCGCAGCGCTCGCGCTGCCGGACGGGACGGTGCGGCATGCCGCCTTCGACGAGGCGCGGGCGCTGTTCCGCTCGGGGGCCGTGCTGGTGGCGCACGCCGCCTTCGTCGCCGGAAGGCTGAAGACGGCGCCGAAGGAACCGTTGTTCGACGTGCTCGAATTGTTCGCCTTCGTGCGGCCGGGCGTGCCCTGCGTGCCGAGTGCGGTCGGACTCGCGCGGGCATTGGGACTCAACCCGCCGGGCGATTCTTTCCAATCGGCGCGCACCTTGCGCCGGGCGGCCGAATTGCTGCTCGCCGAATTGCGGGCGGAAACCGCCGAGAAGCGCGCCCGCATGCGTCCGCTCGTGGCCCTGCTGGCGCGCGCCGGCTGGCGCTGGGGCGCGGCGGTCGGCGAAATCGTCGGCTCCCCCGAAAAAATCGCCTCGCCCATCGCCGGCCTCGATGTCTGGCGCGGGCTTCCCGAATGGGAAGACGAAGCACCGCCGGCCAAACCGTCTTCGCTGCCGGTGACGCCGGAGGAAGTGCGCGCGCGGCTCAGCCAGTTGGTCGGCAGCGCCGGCGAAACCCGCCGGGAGCAGGTGGCCTATGCGGAAGCGGCGGCTTACGCATTCGCTCCGCGCGAACGCGCCGGAGCGCCGAAAATCGCGCTGCTCGAAGCCGGCACCGGCATCGGCAAGACACTCGGCTATCTGGCGCCTGCCAGCCTGTGGGCCGAGAAGAACGGCGCCGGGCTGTGGCTGTCGACCTATACGCGCAATCTGCAGCGCCAGATCATGCAGGAACTGGCGCGGCTTTATCCCGATCCGGCCGAGCGCGACGAGAAAGCCGTCATGCGCAAGGGACGCGAGAATTATCTCTGCCTGCTCAATTTCGAAGAGGCCGCGAAGCGCACCGCGCTGGCGCCCGGCCAGCGCATGGTGGCGCTCGGCCTCATCGCCCGCTGGATCGCCGCAAGTGCCGATGGCGACATTTCCGGCGCCGGCTTTCCGTCGTTTCTCGCCGCGACCGTGCCGGTGGGCGAATTGACCGACCGGCGCGGCGAATGCGTCTATGCGGCGTGCGCACATTACCGCGTCTGCTTCATCGAGCGCGCAATCCGCCGTTCGCGCCGCGCGCCCATCGTCGTCGCCAATCATGCGCTCGTCATTGCCCAGGCGGCGCAGGATTGGCTGAACGGCGACGAGACCAGCGACACGCCGCAGGAACGTCGCGTGCGTTACGTGTTCGACGAAGGCCATCATCTGTTCGATGCGGCGGATTCGGGATTTGCCGCATTCGTTTCCGGCGCCGAGATGGCGGAGTTGCGCCGCTGGATCCGCGGCTCCGAGGGGCGCGCGCGCAGCCGTGCCCGCGGCCTCGAAGAACGGCTCAAGGATTTCGTGGCCGAAGACCAGGCCGCGCGGGTCGCGCTGGAAGAAGCGCTCGCCGCAGCGAGTGCGCTGGCCGGCGAAGGCTGGATGAGCCGGGTGAATTCGGGCCAGCCGCGCGGCGGCGGCGAAGCGTTTCTCGCCGCGGCCTACGTCCATGTGTCGGCGCAGAGCGACGAACGCGAGAGCTTTTATTCGCGCGAAGCCGGAACCGAAACGCTCTCGGGCGAACTGAGCGAAGCTGCCGCGCGGCTGGCGAGCCAATTGCGCCGCCTGGCCGAGCCGTTGCGCCGGCTGGCCGCGCTGTTGCGCAAGCATCTCGATGACGAGGCCGACGCTCTCGAAACCGCGTCGCGCGCTCGCATCGAAGCGGCGGCGCGCGGCATCGAGCGCCGCGCCAGGCTGATCCTGCCGGCGTGGATCGCGATGCTCGATCGCCTCGGCAGCGATGAGGGGGGCGACGAATTCGTCGACTGGTTCGAGATCGCGCGCGAGGACGGTCGCGACGTCGATGTCGGCTTGCGCCGGCACTGGATCGATCCGACGATTCCGCTGGCCGGCGAAGTGCTCGCGCCGGCGCATGGCGCGCTGATCACGTCGGCCACTTTGCGCGATGCCGAATCGGGCGAGGGCGATTGGCAATCGGCGGAGGTGCGCACCGGCGCCCATCATCTGCTCGAACCGCCGCGCCGCGCGAGCTTCGGCTCGCCGTTCCGCTACGCCGAGCAGGCGCGAATCTTCATCGTGCGCGATGTCGAGCGGCGCGATGCGGATGCGCTCGCCGCCGCCATGCGCGAATTGTTCATCGCCGCGGGCGGCGGTGCGCTGGGCCTGTTCACGGCGGTGCGCGCGCTGCGCGCGGTGGAGGAGCGCATCCAGGCGCCCCTTGGGGACGCCGGCCTCACGCTCTACGCGCAGCATGTCGACCGGCTCGACACCGGCGCGCTGGTCGATCTGTTCCGCGCCGAAGAAAATGCGTGCCTGCTCGGCACCGATGCGCTGCGCGATGGCGTCGACGTGCCAGGACGTTCGTTGCGCCTCGTCGTGTTCGACAAGGTGCCGTGGCCCAAGCCGACGATTTTGCACAAGGCGCGGCGCGCCCGCTTCGGCCGTTCTTACGACGATCTGCTGACGCGGCTGCGGCTCAAGCAGGCGTTCGGGCGATTGATCAGAAGCGAGCACGACAAGGGATGTTTCGTCATTCTCGAACCGGCAACGCCATCGCGGCTGCTGTCGGCGTTTCCGCCCGACGCGCCGGTCAAACGCTGCGGCCTGGCGGAGGCGATCGCCGATATTCGCGTATTTTTGGCGACGGAACGAGACGGCGCTTTCACGTCCGCGCCGCCGGCTGTGGCCGCAGCGCCGCCATCAGCACCACATCGACCCATTCGCCGTCGATGAACGCGCCGTCCTTCAACCGGCCTTCTTCCACGAAGCCCACGGCGCGATAGGCGGCGATGGCGCGCGCATTGTGGGCGAAGACGGTCAGGCTGACGCGATGCAGATTGAGATGATTCCACGCATAGGTCAGCGCCAGCGACAGAGCGCGCTTGCCGTAACCCTTGCCGCGCTCGCCTTCGCATCCGATGCGCAGGCCGATTTCCGCCGAGCGATGGACGGATTGGATGTTCTTGAAGACGACAAAACCAATGATCTGCGGTTCGAACAATTTGCGGATCGCGAACAGGATTTGCGTGTTGGTGCGGGCGAGTTCGTCGAGCCAGGCCTTGAACGTCATCCAGTCCGTCGGCCGATAGGCGAGATCGAGGCGCGCGGCATCGACATCGTTCATCCAGACGAACAGATGGCCGGTGTCTTCCGGCATCAACGGAGCGATGACGACGGTTTCGTTCTTCAGCGACGCCGCGTTGACGGGAGGGATTTGCGGCGCGGACGGCTTGTTTGCCGCAGTGGACCTGAGGGCTGCCACGATAAGATGTCCTCCGGGATCGCTCCCGAAAATGAATTGTCCCTGCCACTGCCCTGACGGTTGCGGCATTGGCGTGCCGCGTTTTCGCCCCCTTGAAGGAGCGCTTGCCCCGGATTATCGGCCGCAATTCCTAAGATTGGCTGAAAACCACATGTCGGTGTTCGGAATTGCGGGGGTGGCATGTTGCCCTTCACCCATCTCTTGCGAATTGGCACGTCGTGCATTGTCCCGCCCGTGCGCCTCCCGGAAAATGTGTTCTACACTGGCCGGCGAAACCACCATCGAGGGACGACCAATGGCTTACGAGCAAATCCTGGCCGACGTGAAAGACGGCATCCTCACCATCACCCTCAACCGCCCCGAAAAGCTCAATGCCTTCACCGACGCCATGATGAGCGAGCTGATCGATGCGTTGGGGCGCGCCAGCGCTGACGACGAGGTGCGCGCGGTTGTGGTGACGGGTGCCGGACGGGCGTTCTGCGCGGGCGCCGACCTTTCAGCCGGGGCGGCCACCTTCGACTACGCGAAACACACCGATCATTCCGACCGCCAGGCGGGCGTGGGTGAGGCAACCAATTGGAGCGACGAGCGCGCGCGCGACACTGGCGGGCGGGTGACGCTGGCGATCTTCGAATGTCTGAAGCCGGTCATTGCAGCGGTGAACGGGCCGGCGGTCGGAGTCGGCGCCACCATGCAGCTCGCGATGGACATCCGCATTGCGAGCGATACGGCCCGCTTCGGCTTCGTCTTCTCGCGGCGCGGCATCGTGCCCGAAGCGTGTTCGAGCTGGTTCCTGCCCAGGATCGTCGGCGTCCCCCAGGCGCTCGAATGGTGTTATTCGGGCCGCGTATTCGATGCGCAGGAAGCGTTGCGCGGCCGCCTCGTCAAGGAGGTGGTTAGCCCCGCGGAACTGTTGCCGCGCGCCTACGAGCTTGCCGCCGAAATCCGCGACAATACTTCGCCCGTCTCCGTCGCGCTGATCCGCCAGATGATGTGGCGGCTTTCGGCGCTCGATCATCCGATGGCGGCGCATCGAATCGACAGCCGGGGCATCTATGCGCGCGGCGCTTCGGCCGATGCCAAGGAGGGCGTCGTTGCCTTCCTCGAAAAGCGGCCGGCGAGGTTCCCGGACAAGGTGTCCGCGGACATGCCGTCCTTTTTCCCATGGTGGGAAGAGCAGGCCTATTCGTGACGGGGGTGCGGGGAGATGCTCCCTGCGCACATCGCGATATTAAAGCGGCCGCCTACGGGAAAGGCCCGATCAGCCGTTTCCGTCCACCGCTGCGTTCATGATCTCTTGCGGAACAGCGCACGGAACAGCCGCATCATCCACCCGCTTTGAGGGGATGGCGAGGTTCTTTCTCCCGAACCGGAGCCAAAGCGGCCCACAACCAAGTGACCCAACATCGCCGATACTCCGATGTCACGCCGCCCACCGCGAAAAAAAAATATGCTCTGTGCACGCGTGTTTCAAGCGTGAGATAGTCCGTGTGCGGAAATGTGGGGCAGACGCATTAACGGCGTGTTAACCGCTTGCTTCAGTCACGCGAAACTTCGGTGAAGTTCCTGCGACGGCGAATCGCCGGCCGAACGCCGTCAATGGCCGGGCACAGGCTGTGGAATGGGGTTCGTCTCGGGCACCGTGCCTTCCCGGCGCTGCAGCGGGTTGCAGGTCTGGTAACCGTTCGCCCAGCCCGCGCGATAGACGCTGTCGGTCTTGTAGAGGGCCTCGTCGCGCTCGGGACCCGAGCGGAAATCGGAACCCTGCGTCGTCGCTGCAGCGCAACCATCGGCATAGCCGTCCCTGAACGACGGGGAGCGGCGTATGGCGCGATCCCTGGGGCTTGAGAAGAAGATGCAGCCCGACGCCAAGCTCGCCGCGGCGAGGACGATTGCGATCCGGGAAACGGCGTTGATACGCATGAATGTCCCTTTGCGTTCGCCAAAGCCTAGCAGGGCCGGGCGGATACCAGAAGCGGTTACGCCTCGGCGGTGACGGCGGCGATGATGTTCCAATAGGAAACGCTGCCGAGCAGCTTGCGGCTTGCCGGCTCGACCACGGGGAGCGAGACGCGGCTGCGGCACAATATGCGAAAGGCTTCGATGAGCGGCGTTTCGGGCGCCAGCACCAGCGCATTGCGGTCAGCCACTTCGCCGACGGGGCGCGTTTTCAGCGCGCGAAAGCGTTCGCCCAGATGCTTGGGATCGTCGTCGATGAAGCGCAGATTCGGCGCAAGATTGCCGGCCAATGCGACGCGCGGGACGATAAGCCCCAAAAGATCGTCGACGCCGAATGCGCCGACATAGCACCCGTCGGCGTCGACGACGGCCAAAGTGGTGCTGCGCTGGGCGATCAGCGTGTCGGCCGCCACGGCGACGCTGTCGCCGGCACGCACGGTGATCGGATGAGCGTCCATGACGGCGGCGCAACGCATCGATGGTCCTTTGGTGGGGCTTGAAGCAAACGGTCTTGCAGCGAAGAAAGGCAGCTTGTCCGCCCCTTCGCAAGGTTCGATACGGCATGCGGCCATCGGCCGGCAAGGGTTAACTGTGAGCGGCCGCGGCGCCAATCGGGCAGGGCGCACCGCCTTGTGTCAATCGGCGCGGCTGTCCGCCGCCTGGCGGAGGCGCGCGCGCTCCTGTTCTTCGATATCGGCTTTGACCTCGGAGAGGCTGCGCACCGTGACCGATTGAAACGAATCCAGCAGGCTCCAACCCGCCCGGCAGGACGCCGGGTCATTCCTGCAATTCAACTTCGACTGTGCCGCCTGCCCGCCGACCCAGCTGCTGACGGATTGCAGCAACGAATCATGCGCGCCGGGGCGGCCCAGACCGAGATCGGGTTCATGCGGCATCAGAACCGACACCACCGCTATCCAGAACAGGGCTCGAAAGAGCATGTTGTTCTCCACCACCGAACGCGGGGAGAATTTGGGCGGCTTCCGTTTGCGGGCGGCTGAAACGGATCGTTAAAGTTCGATGCAGTGGGGTTAATTCGCCCCATTGTTGGCATCAACGCTAAATTGGCGTGCAATATTTTGCGCGACATCGAGTCAAACACGTGCCGTGATTGAGACAGATTTCATTCAATTTTTCGATAAATTTTGAGGCTGCCGGCGCAATTGATGGAAGGCGACGCTGCCTCGCTTTCATCCACCCCGGCCTGGAATCTGGCGGCTGTCGACAGCATGCATCGGCACAACGACGGACGCGAGAGCGCCGCGCTCCCACACCACGTCAAGGGGCACGATCAAGGTTTCAGCTGAGATCTCTGTCGAAAGGCGAACTGCTTGCAAAAAACGCCGATGCGGATCATGCCATTTCCTCCAAGTGGGTGGTGACAAAAAAGACTACCGTTCAGAACGACGATGTCCTTGACTGTGGCTTATGTTCATGATTTGTTCTTATCGTTCGGCTTGGGAGAAGTCCTCTGAATGTCCTTTTTTATGCGCGAATTCCGCCTTTCATCGACCCGGAACGCATCGGGTGTTTCCTGCGGCCCGGATGGCGCGTTCGCGGGCGCGGTCGCTCTGCTCAAGCGGGAGGCGGGCGCAGGGAGCGGGGAAATCTGGGTACCGCGCGACGGCGGCGAGCTTTCCGCGGCGCTGAGCGAGGCTTACGGCCTGCCGGTCGATGTGGCGGCGAAGTCGGGCGGCTTGGCGGCGGTTGCGCGGGCGCTCAACAGCGGCGATGTCGCCCGGGCGCAGATCGCGACGGTGCTGCTGCAGCTTCCGGAGATTCCGCCGCTCGCCAAGGGCGCGCTTTTGCCGGACGCGCTCGTCAAACTTGCCGTGTCGCTCGACTGGTCGGGTTTGCTCAAGATCAATTTCAACCACTATCCGGCCAAAACGCCCGGCGGCAAAGGCGGCCAATTTGCGCCGAAAGATGGCGACACCCAATCGAATCAGGGAGCCGAGGACCAGAGCGGAAGCGATCCGACGGATTATCTGGATAATCTGGACGATCCCGCACGAGGCGAGACGAACGGCCTTGCCGGAAATTCCGGCGCAAGAAACGCTGCGTCTGCAGGCGTCGAAGCGGTCGAACAAGCCGGGGAACGTCAAGCCGCCCGCTCGGCGACACGTGCTATGATCCGGGAGTTGGCGCTTTCGGCCGAAAAGAAAACAATTCGCATTGCCACTCGTCGCGCATTTCGTGCCGCGGCTCTCGAGGCGCTGAAGAAGATCGGTTCCAAACTCGCTTTGAGCGAAATTCCAATCGTCGGAGAAGTCGCCGACCTTTACGCCGTATACGACGTCTACAGGTTCGTGAAGGAATTTGCCGAATTGCGAACTGCGATCAAGGCTGCGACACGATTTGTGAATGAGGGGGCGCACACGCTTGCAGACCTGCGTGTCAGCGCTGAGTCGCTGACGTTTCCGGACTACAAGGCATTTGTGAAAGTGGAGTCTGTGCCGGCGCCCGAAGGCGACCTCGAGAAAAGATTCGGTCCGGCGGGAGATGGGATGGAATATCATCACATCGTCGAAAGGAGCGCCGGCGAAGCCGCAAGCGTGGTGGAGAGTACGGATAATATTGTCCGCATCCCCACGATTCTGCACGAAGCGATCAGTGCGCGTTATGGAAAGAAAATTGCCGAATCCGGCAATTTGTCTCTTCGCAATTGGTTGAAAGGGCAACCCGTCGCGGTGAAGCGATATTGGGGAATCAGAATTCTTCGGGAATGTGGAATCATCGTGGAGTAGCAGCAAAGGGGACAGCAAAATGCCAAAAAAGAAATCTTCGTTCGTGGCAGGCATCAAGCAGAAATTGATCGACGCATTGCTGGATACTGCCGACAATGGGCGAGACGCAAAGGAGGACCCGGATGGCGAGAAGCTACGGGAGGGATTGCGCGGCGTTCTGAATGAATTTGACGAGCAGACGGAAAGCGCCGAGGGGATAATGGCGCAGCTCGGTACCGATGTAGCCGCGATGCAGGCATTTGCCGGCGGCGGCTCGCGGACGCTCGACGAACTTCTGGTGAGCACAGATTCGTATCCGTTCGACGACATCTCCGAACTTTCGGAACGTTTCGGCGCATTGCCGAAAGGATATTGCTATCGCTATATCGTGCCGGAAACGAATGCCGTGTCGCGGGACATTGCGGATAACGCGAACAATGTCATCCGGCTTCCGTCTGCATTGAACCTCGTCGTTTCCGAGCATTTCCGCAGCCACGGAGACGAGATTCCCGATCGATCGCTGGAAGAATGGTTGGAATGGCAGCCGGCCGAATTGAGCCGCTTGTGGACGCTGCGGGTTCTTTCGCTATTCGGGATATTGACGCGAAGCGAACTTCCCCGCGGCGAGCGGCCGGCGGGCAGCGTTGCGGCGGCAGCGCCCGATGCGGTCCCGGCCGACGACGCCGAGGCGGGTGCCGAAATCGCCGAGCTGGTCGAAGGCTTCCGGGAGGATGCATTGCTGCACTATGACGGTGAAGAAGATGAGGGAAGCGATGTTTCGGCTCTCAACGGCGTTTACGATAAAAGGGGGACCTTCGCGGCACTGAAAGCAATCGGGCCGCAGGCTGTCGCCGCGCTGCGGCCGCTCCTCGACGATCCGGATATTGGCGTCCGCGTTTCGGCGGCGACCTATCTTTTGCCGTCGATGCCCGCGATGGCATTGCCGGTCCTGAACGAAGCAGCGTCTGCCTGGCCGGGCGACGAAAGTGAGAAACATTCGGAAAGCGCGACGCGTCACGCGCTGCAGACGCTGTGGATGTACGAAGACGGAAATTTGCGGCCGGGCGAGGATGCGCCCCAACCGAAGACCTTCGTCAAGCCGGAAGTAAAGCTTCTGGACGACGACACGGCGACGCTGATCGACAAATTTGTGAAATATGCGATCATCAGCGCCGACGCTCTGCGCGAGGACGACAATCGAAAAGATGCGTCCTATATAGGAAGGAGACACGCGATCGTCGCGACATTGGACGCGCGATCGCCGGACGGTCGCGTTGCGCTTGTGCCGCTTCTCGATCATCCCGATCCGGCCGTCCGTGTTGCTGCAGGCGTCCGTCTGTTGAAGCTGATGCCCGAGCGGGCGCTGCCCGTTCTGGAAAAAGTCAGAGATGCGCGCGATAGCGCGGAGACGGCTCATCCGCATTGGCGGGAGGCCAGCTATAAAGCGTCGATGACGATCTCTATGTACGAACGCAATGAACTCGATGGCTGATTTTACCCCACCTTGCGCATGCTGTCGCCCCCCTCCGGCTCGTGCAGGCGCCGCGGCAGGTGGCAGCGCACGGTGGTGCCATGGTTGGCGACGCTCTCGATTTCGACCCACCCGTCATGCAGTTCGACGAAGCGGTTGACGAGGGCGAGGCCGAGGCCGGCGCCGGCGCGGTGTCCGGAGCGGCTCTTGGCGGCAAAGCGATCGAATA
>JBAVOL010000067.1:0-25829 GCA_049692035.1 Rhizomicrobium sp. | reverse complement strand
ATATTACTTTGTCGGAACTGGCGATCGAGGCCTTCTTCCCCGCCGACCCGCACACGGCAGCAGCGATGCGCGACCTGGCGGCGGCGGAAAGCGGCCAAGCCGCTTAAAGCGGGATGCGAAAAAGTGGATACCGGTTTTTCGCGAAAATCCCGCTCTGATCTTTTGAAATCGATCAGGCGCCGGGCGGTCGCGGAAGGCCGAGCGCGGCTTTCCGCATCCCGTGTTGCCGGCAGCGGCGCTCGCTCAAGCGGCCGCCTTTTCGAGCTGCTCCGACCATTGCCCCAAGCTCGCGAGGCCGTTCATCCGCGCCCGGTGATCGAAGGCCGCCTGCGCCGCCGCGACATTGGCGGCCTTGCCCGACCAGGCCTTTTGCGGCGCGGCCTGCAATGCCCGGCCGTAGGAGAAGGTCACCGCCCAAGGCAGCGGCCCCAGCCGGTTGAGCGCGTCGAGATTGGCCGTCGCCTCGACGTCCGACTGGCCGCCCGACAGGAAGGCGATGCCGGGCACGGCGATCGGCACGCAGTTCTTGAACAGGCGGAGCGTCTCGGCCGCGACCTCGTCGGGCGACGCCTGCTTGGGCGCCTTCTTGCCCGGCACGACCATGTTGGGCTTGAGAATCATGCCCTCGAGGAAAATGCGCGCCGTATAGAGCTCGGCGAACACCGTCTTCAGTACTGCCTCGGTCACTTCGTAGCATCGCCCGATCGAATGGCCGCCATCCATCAGCACTTCCGGCTCGACGATCGGCACGATGTCGTTTTCCTGGGCGAGCGCCGCGTAACGCGCCAGCGCATGCGCATTGGTGACGATGCCCGTGTATGTGGGAGTGCCTTTGCCGATGTCGATCACGGCGCGCCATTTGGCGAAGCGCGCGCCGAGCTTGCGATAGTCGACCAGACGCTCGCGCAGGCCGTCGAGCCCTTCGGTGATGGTCTCGCCCGGACAATGCGCCAAAGGCTTGGCGCCGGAATCGACCTTGATGCCGGGAATGGAGCCGGCCGCTTCGATCAGCGCGACGAGCGGCGTGCCGTCCTTGGCCTTCTGCCGGATCGTTTCGTCGTAGAGGATGACGCCGGAAATATAATTCTTCATCGCGCCGTCGGTACGGAACAACAGCTCGCGATAATCGCGGCGACTTGCTTCCGTCGATTCGACGCCGATGTTTTCGAAGCGCTTTTTGATCGTGCCCGAACTCTCGTCCGCCGCAAGAATGCCTTTGCCCTTTGCGACCATCGCATGCGCAATGCGTGCCAGCTCCTGATGATCCATCTTCATGTCTCCTTGGACTGCTTGAGCGCTTTGACGCCCGGCAGTTCCTGACCTTCCATCCATTCCAGAAATGCGCCGCCAGCCGTCGAGACATAGGAAAATTTATCGGCGACGCCGGCATGATTGAGTGCCGAGACCGTGTCCCCGCCGCCCGCGACCGACAGGAGGTTTCCTTCGCGCGTGCGTTCCGCGACGGCTTTCGCAGCAGCCACTGTCCCCCGATCGAAGGGCTCGATCTCGAAGGCGCCGAACGGCCCGTTCCATACCAGCGTATGGACATAGCGAAGCCGCGCCGCGAAATTATCGGTCGTGGCCGGTCCGACATCGAGAATCATTTCGTCGGCTGCAACGCCATCGACAGCGACGGTGCGGCAGGGCGCCAGCGCGCGGAATTCGCGTGCGACGACGACGTCCTTCGGCAGAACGATCGCCGCGGACGCCGCATCCGCAGTGCGGACGATATGGCGCGCGGTTTCGAGCTGATCGCGCTCGCACAGCGATTTTCCGACCTCGAAACCCTGGGCTGCCAGAAACGTGTTGGCCATGCCGCCGCCGATCACGAGTACGTCGACGCGCTTCACCAGATGTTCCAGAAGCACAATCTTGCTCGACACCTTGGCCCCGCCCACCACGGCCATCAGCGGCCGTGTGGGATGATCCAGCGCTTGGTGGAGATGCCGAAGTTCGCCTTCCATCGCGCGGCCGGCGGCGGCCGGCAGAAGCCGCGCCAGCGCTTCGGTCGTCGCGTGCGCACGATGGGCGGCAGAGAACGCGTCATTGACGAAAATATCGCCGAGCGAAGCAATTGCGCGGGCGAAATTCGCATCGTCCATCTCTTCGCCCGCATGGAAGCGCGTGTTCTCGAGCAGAAGGACGTCGCCGTCCTTGAGTTTGGCGACGGCGGCTTGTGCCTTTTCGCCGATACAATCCTCGGCAAACGCGACCGGCCGCCCGATGGCGGAAGCAAGGGCCGGCGCGATCGGCGCCAGCGACATGGACGGCACGACCTTTCCCTTGGGACGGCCGAAATGCGACAGCACGATCACGCGCGCGCCTCTTTCCGCCAGTTCGCGGATGGTGGGCGCCTGGCGCTCGATGCGCAACAAATCCCCGATTACCCCGTCTTTCATCGGCACGTTGAGGTCGGAGCGCACCAGGACGCGCCGGCCTTTGACCACGATTTCGTCGAGCGTGCGAAATTCCTGCATGGCGTTTTCTGCGTGCTTGGGATTTTAGAGGAACTTGCCCATCGCGACCGCCGTGTCGGCCATGCGGTTCGAGAAGCCCCATTCATTGTCGTACCACGACATGACGCGCACGAAGGTGCCGTTCATCACCTTGGTCTGGTCGAGCGCGAAGCTCGACGACGCCGGCGCATGGTTGAAATCGACCGAGACAAGCGGCGCCGTTACGATGTCGAGTATCCCTTTCAGCGAAGCCGAAGCGGCGACTTTGACGGCGTTGTTCACTTCGTCGACGGATGTCGCGCGCCTGGCCACGAATTTGAAATCGATCATCGAAACATTGGGCGTCGGCACGCGCACGGCGACGCCGTCGAGCTTGCCCTGCAACTCCGGCAGCACGAGGCCGACAGCCTTCGCTGCGCCCGTCGAGGTGGGAATGATCGACACCGCGGCGGCGCGCGCGCGATAAAGGTCCTTGTGAATCTGGTCGAGCGAGGGCTGATCGTTGGTGTAGCTGTGCACCGTCGTCATGAATCCCGTTTCGATGCCGATGGCGTCGTTGAGCACCTTCACCACCGGCGCAAGGCAGTTCGTCGTGCACGACGCGTTGGAGACGACCACGTGGTCCTTCGTGAGCTTGTCGTGATTGACGCCGTAGACGACTGTCAGGTCGGCGCCGTCGGCGGGTGCGGAAACCAGCACGCGTTTGGCGCCGGCCGCCAGATGTGCCGAGGCTTTTTCCTTGGAGGTGAAAATCCCGGTGCATTCGAGCGCGATGTCGACGGACAATTCCTTGTGCGGCAGTTCCGCCGGATTCCTGATCGCGGTGACGCGGATCTTCTGGCCGCCGACGATCATCAGATCGCCGTCAACCTGCACCTCGCCGGGAAAGCGGCCATGGACTGAATCGTAGCGCAGCAGATGCGCATTGGTCCCGACAGGGCCCAGATCGTTGACGCCTACCACGACAATGTCCTTGCGGCCCGATTCCAGGATTGCGCGCAAAACGAGACGTCCGATACGACCGAAACCGTTGATGGCGACACGAATGGCCATGGCTTTCTCCTACTGTTTCAGCCCGAGAGCGACACGTGCGGTATCGGCCGCCGCCTCGGGTGTGATGCCGAAATGTTTGTAAAGGTCCCTGGCGGGCGCGCTGGCGCCGAAGCCGTGCATGCCGACGAAACGCCCTGAGGGCCCGATATAGCGATCCCACCCGAACGGCAAAGCGGCCTCGACGGCGATCTTCACCGTGCCCGGGCCTAACACCTCTTCGCGGCAGGCTTCCGACTGCATCTCGAAGAGTTCCCAGCACGGCATCGAGACGACGCGCGATGCGATGCCTTCCTGGGCAAGGATTGCGCGGGCGGCCAGGGCAATCTCGACCTCCGAACCCGTCGCGAGAAAAGTGACCTGTGCGGCGCCGTCTGCCGGTGCAAGTTCGTAGGCGCCCTTCCGTGAGAGATTGATGTCCGTATGGGTCGTGCGCACCGTAGGCAAATTCTGACGGCTTAGCGCAATGACGCTCGGGCGCCCGGTTTCTTGGAGTGCGATCTGCCAGCATTCCGCTGTTTCCACCGCATCGGCAGGACGCAAGACGAGAAGATTCGGAATGGCGCGCAAGGCCGCGAGATGTTCGACGGGTTGATGCGTGGGCCCGTCTTCGCCAAGGCCAATGGAATCATGTGTCATCACATGAATGACGCGCAGTCCCATCAGCGCCGCGAGCCGGATCGCGGGACGGCAATAATCGGAGAAAACGAGGAACGTCCCGGAATAGGGAATGACGCCGCCATGCAACGCCAGCCCGTTCATGGCAGCCGCCATGCCGTGCTCGCGGATGCCGTAGTGCACGAAACGGCCCGTGTAATCGCCGGGCGCGATTGCTTTCATCGCTTTGGTGCGCGTGTTGTTGGAGCCGGTGAGATCAGCCGAACCGCCGATCGTCTTCGCCACGTGAGCGTTGACGATTTCCAGCACATTCTCCGACGCCTTGCGTGTCGCCAGCGATGGCCGCTCGGCGCTTGTTTTCTTTTTGAATTCGTCAAGCGCCGACCAAAGCGATTCGGGGATGTAACCGGGATCAAGCTCGCCCAGCATCTCGGGCGACATCTTCGCACGCGTCGACCAGGCTTCGCGTGCAGCCTTGCCGCGCGAACCGATCGCCCGCCAATCGCCGAGAATATCGTCGGGGATCACGAAGGGAGGGTAAGGCCAGCCGAGCTTTTCGCGCGCGCCGGCGATCTCCTCGGCTCCCAATGCTTCGCCATGCGCTTTCGACGTGCCGGCACGCGTCGGCGCGCCGAAGCCGATGACGGTGCGCGCGGCGATGAGCACGGGCTTGTCGCTGGTTTGCGCCGCCGCCAGCGCGCGCGCGACATCGGCCGCATCGTGGCCGTCGCACGAGAAAACGTTCCAGCCCATCGCTTCGAAGCGCTTGCGCGTATCCGTCGAGTCGGCGAGCGAGGTCGGCCCGTCGATCGAGATATGATTGTCGTCGAACAGCACGATCAGCCGGTTGAGCCGCAGATGGCCCGCCAGGCTCGCGGCTTCCTGGGCGACGCCTTCCATCAGATCGCCGTCGCCCGCGATCACATAGGTCTTGTGGTCGACGAGGCCGTCGCCGAACCGCGCATTGAGGATGCGCTCGCCGAGCGCCAGGCCAACCGCGGTGGCGATGCCCTGGCCAAGGGGGCCGGTGGTCGTCTCGACGCCGGCCAGATGGCCATATTCGGGGTGCCCGGCGCAGGGGCTGCCCAATTGGCGGAAACGGCGGATGTCGTCGAGCGAAGGCCGCGCATAGCCCGTCAGGAACAGCAGCGAATAGAGCAGCATCGAGCCGTGGCCGGCCGACAGCACGAAGCGGTCGCGGTCGGGCCAATGGGGATCCGCCGGATCGAATTTGAGGAATTGGGAGAACAGAACCGTCGCCGCATCCGCCATGCCCATGGGCATGCCGGGATGGCCGGATTTGGCAGCCTCGACCGCATCCATCGACAGGGCGCGGATCGCGTTGGCGAGCCGGCGCGTTCCCGCTTGATCGAGAACCGGCAACACGGGCGCGCTTTGAGGGGCAGTTTCTGCGATGTTCATACGGCGTTCGGCCCCAAAAAGTGCTTCAGGCCATAGCGAGGTGGCCTCTCTTGCGTCAAGGGGCGTATCCGTCGTTGACCCAATTTCCCTAGAGAGCCTAAGGTCGCGACGTTTTGACAATGAGGTGCTGATGGCCCAGTTCGACCCGATGGCGGCCCAGTTGATGGCGGCGCTCGACCGGCTGGAAGAGGTTGCCTTGCCGCTTGTCGAGCTCAAGGCGCGCGCCGCGAAAGACGCGGCTGAAATTGCCGAGCTCAAGCTGGAACGCGAACATCTCTTGACGCGCATTGCCGAACTGGAGGAAGAGGCGCGGGCGCTCGCGGGCGTGACCGACGAGGTGGAAGGCCGTCTCGACGACGCCATCACCGAAATTCGCACTGCGCTCGCCCGCTAAAGGCGTTAGCGTCGGCACGCGGCTTTGGCCGGTTGGACAACAGATCACCAGGGAGATGGCTATGCCCCTCGTCAATGTCATGGTTAACCAGCGCGCCTATACGATCGCCTGCGACGAAGGCGAGGAAGAACATCTCCGCGACCTTTCCAAACACGTGGATTCGAGGGTGCGCGAACTTCTGGAGACGGTTGGCCAGGTGGGCGATGCACGGTTGCTTTTGATGGCAGCCCTGCTCATCACCGACGATTATTTCGATGCCGTCGCGCAGCTCGACAAGCGCGCGCGGGAGCTGGACGGTCTTTCGGCCGTCCATGAAGACGTGAAGGAAAAGCTCGGCAAATCCGAAGCGGGCGCTGTCGAAGTGTTGGAATCCGCTACAAAGCGGGTCGGCGATATTGCCGCGCGCCTTGCGCAGGCCTAGGTTAGGGGCGGACGGGTACTGCCCCGCGCGTCAGGAAAGCGATACCCAGGGGCCTTAATGGTACTCACCGGGAGCTGTCCCTGTCCGGGGCCGTGGTTTCGGACACATGGCGCCCACCTGCAACTGCAGGCCCGTGAGGATCCAAATCCAACGGCGGTGGCGGTCCCGTCCACTACCGCCACGAGCGGATTTCCATGATATCCAAGGCTGCCCTTCGTGCCGCGGCCCGCGCCCGGCGGGCAAAGCTGGCGGCCGATCTGCCGGATTATGCCGGCGTGATCGCGCGCCTGGCTGCGGGCCTCGGTATTCCCGGCGGAGCGGTTGTCGCGAGTTTTTGGCCGCTGGGTGACGAGGCCGACCCGCGCGCGCTGGCCCAGGCGCTTGGCGCGCAAGGCCATAAGATCGTGCTGCCTTGCGTTGCGGGGGGCGATCAGCCGCTCGTGTTCCGGCTGTGGCGTGCAGGCGATGCACTGCGGACCAACGCCCATGGCGTGCAGGAACCTTTGGGCAATGCGCCCGTTTCGACGCCGGCGATCGTTCTGGTGCCGCTTCTCGCCTTCGACCAACAGGGCTTCCGCCTGGGCTATGGCGGCGGCTATTACGACCGCAGCCTCGCCGAACTGCGCGCGCTTGGGCCTGTTGTCGCCATCGGCATCGCCTATGCGGGGCAGGAAACGGAGCCCCTTCCACGCGAGGCGCATGACCAGCCGCTCGACGGGGTAGTGACGGAACGCGGCGTCAGGCATTTTGCGCGGACCTGAGCGCGGCACATTCAGAGAGCGACATGCATATTCTGTTCATCGGCGACATCATCGGCAGACCGGGGCGCGAAGTGGTCGCAGCGCAATTGCCCGGCTTGCGCGAAGCGCTCGCGCTCGATTTCGTCGTCGTCAATGGCGAGAATCTGGCCGGCGGCTTCGGCATCACGCGCAGCGTCGCCAACGAGATGTTTGCCCTCGGCGTCGATGTGATCACATCGGGCAATCACTGGCTCGACCAGCGCGAGATACTCACATTCATCGATCACGACGATCGCATCCTGCGCCCGCGCAATTTCCCTCCCGGCACGCCGGGCAGGGGTGCGGGTCTCTTCGAGACGCGCAAGGGCGAGCATGTGCTGGTCGTCAACGTCATGGGCCGTGTGTTCATGGAGCCACTTGACGATCCGTTCGCCGCCGCGGACGCCGAACTTGCCGCCTGTCCGCTGGGCGAAGCCTGCGACGCGGCGATCGTCGACATGCACGCCGAAGCGACGTCCGAGAAGATGGGCATGGGGCAGTTCTGCGATGGCCGCGCCAGTCTCGTCGTCGGCAGTCATTCGCATATACCGACGGCCGACGCGCAAATTTTCCCCGGCGGTACCGCCTATCAGACCGATGCGGGCGCCTGCGCCGACTACGATTCGGTGATCGGCATGGAAAAGTTCGAGCCGCTGCAGCGCTTCACCAAAAAGATGCCGACCAGCCGCTTCACGCCCGCCACGGGACCCGCCACGCTGTGCGGCGTGTTCGTAGCGACGAATACGAAGGGTCTTGCGACCCGCATCGAGCCGGTGCGGGCAGGGGGGCGACTGAAGCAGTCTATTCCGTCGGTTTGATGCGGCAACGAAATCCCGCGCGCAATCACGTTTCGAGGTCGAATGCCAAACGGGCTGGCGCGTGTAGTATCTCCGGCGCAGCGATCGGGGGCACTTCGGGTGTGCGGCGGTGCGCGAAGGCTTCGACGATCGCGGCAACCGCCCACAACGATGCCAAGGGAATGTAATTGTTGGCCAGATAGCCGCTTGCCAGCAACACGACCGTGCTCGACATGGCGAGCGTCCAGAACAGTCGCGTTTCCTTTCCCAGGAGATAGCGCAGCCACAGGGCGGTCACTACGCATACGCCTGCCCCGCGTGCAATAAGCGCGACCACCGGCGGGGCGAAGTACTGCCACGAATTGGTGCTCTTCACTGTCAAGAAAGGCCAAAGAAAGACATTGTAGAGAATGCCTTGCGCATCCCACAGTAGCCAGGGCAGATAAATCGCTCCAGCCAAGCCCACGAACAGCAGAACCGGATAGGGCGAACGGAACCGAAGAAGGAGCGGCAGGAAGAGAAGTCCGGGCACGCTCTTGCTGCCGACAGCAAAAGCGATAGCGGCAGCCATTGCAAGCGGGCGCCGTGACATGCAGGCAAGCACGGCCAGCGAGCCGAACAGCAGCGCCCAAACATCGGTGGCCGTCTGGTTGATATAGCTGCGGTTGATGTGCCGGTCGAGCAGCAGTGCCAGCATCGCCGCGGCGGCGAGCGCCAGCTGGGGTCCTGCAATCCGGCGCAATATCCGCCAGTTGACCGCATAGAGCGCAAAGCAGGCGAGCCCGTTCAGAAACAGCACTATGGTTGGAATTCCAAGCGGTGCGACCAACGCCGTGATCAGAACGATGACGGGTCCGTATTTGTAACCGCCGAGCCGCATCTCGCGCGCGGCAGCGCCGTTCAGAGCGGACGGAGCGGGAAGCAATTCGTGGCGGATATTCGGATCGAGCGTTGTATCGTAGCGCGCCAGTTCCGCCGTGAGTCTCGAGCCGGCCAGCTTTGTTGCCACGCCAGCCGCTTCGCGCTGCCGTACCCGCCCGAGATAAGCGTTCAGGTCTGTCAACGCGCCGAAACCATAAGGGTTTTCACCGCGCCACAACAGACGCGCGGCACGCCAACTGGTCTGGCCTTCGTCCATGGGAATGGACCAGGTGCGCAGGTTGCGTGTGTTGCCGTCCACCATCATGCCCAGATTGAGCAGGAGTGCCGCTATCAGAAGGCCGCGCAATGTGCGGGGTAGCAGCGCCGCGCCGGCAGGCTGTTCGGCGGCGGCCGGGCGCGGCCGGAACCGCAGCACCACCAGGCCCATCAACAGAACGCCCAGAATGATGCCGCGCTCGATGCCATAGCCCCAGTAGAAAAACCAAAGCAATCCCAGCCAAAGCTGGGCTGCTGCAAGAGTGCCGGCAAACAACGGATCGCAACCGAGCGTATGGCGGCACCAGAGCTCCGCGCGCCTTGACAGCGATATGCGACTTATCTGCATGGCTTCCATTCGCCGTCGAAGGCCATAATCTTGAAGCGAATCAATCCTCCGCCGACATTTTCCAGATAATCCTGGGTCGGAACGGATGATGGCGTTCTTCTGAGGCATGCGGCAGCCATAGTGGCCATGGCCGACGCTGCTAGCGCGGAGACCGCGAGTCAAGCGCAGCGAAGAGGTAGGGTTAGCTCGATTTTCCTGGCATTCAGATACACCCTCCGGTCGCGATGACGCATGCGGCAGTTGCCTGGATTGGGCTCCGGACTTGAACAAGCAGCATGCCCCCGGCTATCTCACAGCCGTCTTTCGCTGCAGAGTTTCCCCCATGGCCGGTCATTCCCAGTACAAGAACATCATGTTCCGCAAGGGGCGCCAGGATAAGGAGCGCTCCAAGCTCTTTTCCAAGCTTGCGCGCGAAATTACTGTCGCCGCCAAGCACGGCCTGCCCGATCCCGTCCACAACCCGCGCCTGCGCGCGGCCATCCTCGCGGCCCGCGAGGAAAACATGCCCAAGGACAATATTGAGCGGGCGATCAAGAAGGCCACCGGCGGCGACGCCGAGAATATCGAGGAGGTGCGCTATGAAGGCTATGGTCCCGGCGGCACCGCCTTCATCATCGAAGCGCTGACCGACAACCGCAACCGCACCGCGGCCGACATCCGCGCGGCTTTTTCCAAATATGGCGGGGCGCTGGGCGAGACCAATTCCGTCGCATTTCTGTTTTCCCATGTCGCCTCGATCGTCTACCCGAAAGACAAGGGCAGCGACGATGCGATGCTGGAAGCCGCGATCGAAGCGGGCGCCGAGGAATGCGTCTCCAATGAAGACGGCCACGAATTTTTGTGCCGCATCGAAGATTTCGGCGCCGTGCGCGATGCGCTGGAAGCGAAATTCGGAGCCCCGCAATCGGCCGCGATCATCTGGCGGGCGCAGACCAATATCGCGGTGAGCGACGAGGCGGGCGAAACCCTCGTCAAGCTGCTCGACGTGCTCGACGACCATGACGACGTGCAGCGCGTCTACGGCAATTACGAACTGTCGGATGCGCTGATGGCGAAGTTGTCGGGGTAGGGTGCTGGCGGCGTTTCACAGCAGGCGGAATCAATAACTCCCACCATGGCCGAGACTGACCCCATGGGGTCAAGTCAAGCTCGGCCATGGTGAGGCGAGGCTCAAGCACCAGTTGCATCGGCCCCGCCGCATCCGCGACACTCGCGTCCGCGATTCTCTCCAGGGCGTGCGCATGCGCACCGTTCGCATTCTGGGTCTTGATCCCGGCCTCGCTCGCATGGGCTGGGGCGTTATCGTCCTGTCGGGCACGCGGCTCCAGCACATCGCCCATGGCGTGCTGACGAGCGACGCCAGGACCGATCTGGGCGGCCGATTGCTGGTGTTGCACACGGCATTGACCGCGGTCATCGCCGAGCATGCGCCGGCGGCCATCGCGGTCGAGCAGGCTTTCGTGCACAAGGACCCTTCCGCGGCGCTCAAGCTCGGCCATGCCCGCGCCATCGCTTTGCTCGCCGCCGCCCAATCTGGCCTCGAAATCGCCGAATACACGCCCAACCACATCAAGAAATGCGTCGTCGGCGCGGGACACGCCGGCAAGGAGCAGGTGCTCGCCATGGTCCGCCGTCTGCTGCCTACCGCCCAGGTGGACCAGGCCGATGCCGCGGATGCGCTGGCCTGCGCCATCGCCCACGCCCATCTGTCGGGCACGCGCGCGCGCATCCAGGCGGCTCTCGCATGATCGGCAAGCTTTCCGGCGTCGTGGATTCGCTCGGCCCCGATCATATTATCCTCGATGTCGCGGGGGTGGGCTATCTCGTCCATTGTCCGGCCTCGACGCTGGCGCGATTGCAGGTGGGTGCGGGCGCCTCGCTGATGATCGAAACCCGCATCACCGACGAAACGATCCGGCTCTATGGCTTCTTCAGCGCCGAGGAGCGCGAATGGTTTCGCCTGTTGCAGACGGTGCAGAATGTCGGCGCGCGCGTGGCGCTCAACGTGTTGTCAGCGTTGTCGTCGCGCGAGCTCGAACGCGCGCTGGCGCTCGGCGACAAGGCGGTGATCGGCCGGGCACAAGGTGTCGGACCCAAGCTCGCCTTGCGTATTGTCACCGAGCTGAAGGACAAGGCGCCGTCGATGATGCTGCGCGGCGGCGCGCAAGACGCCGCTGCCGGTGTCGCAAAGCCGAGTGGACCCGAGGGCGATGCGCTCGCGGCCCTCGTCAAGCTCGGTTATTCGCAAAGCCAGGCCGCCGAAGCGGTGGCGCGCGCGGTGCGCGAACTGGGCGAAACGGCGGGCGCCGATATGCTGATCCGCGAAAGTTTGCGGGCGATGGGGCGGTGAATAAAATGGATTCACCACAGCCCACCTCCGCTAAAGCTTCGGCGGGTCTTGCGAAACGGCTTGTCCGCCGAAGCCTAGGCGTAGGCGGAAGACACAGAGGCAGTGAGAATATTCTGGCGCTTCCCCCTTGGCTGCTCCGCAGCTTCGGAGGACTTTCTTGCTCGCCAGCCGAAGCCTTGGCGAAGGCTGGTCGCGCCCTACTTCCCTTTTCTGTGCCTCACTGTCTCTGTGGTAAGACTTTTTTCTTCATCGTGATGGTCCATTGATATGGCGGTACCGAAACCGAAACCTGAAATCGATCGTCTGGTCGCGCCCGCGCGCGGCGAGGACGATTCGATGGAGGCAAGCCTCCGGCCGCGCCATCTCGGCGAGTTCGTGGGCCAGCAACAGGCGCGCGAGAACCTCGGCGTGTTCATCGCAGCGGCGCGCGACCGCGCCGAAGCGCTCGACCATGTGCTGTTCTCGGGCCCCCCGGGCCTTGGCAAGACGACGCTCGCCCAGATCGTGGCGCGCGAGCTCGGCGTCAATTTCCGCTCGACATCGGGTCCGGTGCTCGCCAAGGCGGGCGATCTCGCCGCCATCCTCACCAATCTCGAACCGCGCGACGTGTTGTTCATCGACGAAATCCATCGCTTGAGCCCTGCAGTCGAAGAGATCCTTTACCCGGCAATGGAGGATTTCGAACTCGATCTCGTCATCGGCGAGGGACCGGCGGCGCGCTCGGTGAAGATTGCGCTCGCCCCCTTCACGCTGGTCGGCGCGACGACGCGCTCAGGGCTGATCACGACGCCTTTGCGCGACCGTTTCGGCATTCCGGTGCGGCTCAATTTCTATTCGACCGACGAACTCGTTTTGATCGTCGAACGCGGTGCGCGGCTGCTGGGGCTCGATCTGACGGGCGAGGGAGCGCGCGAAATTGCCGGCCGCGCCCGCGGCACGCCGCGCATTGCGGGGCGCCTCCTGAAGCGCGTGCGCGACTTCGCTTCCGTCGCGCGGCAAGCCCGTATCGATGCGAACATCGCCGACGCCGCACTGACGCGGCTCGAAGTCGATCATCGCGGTCTCGATGCATTCGACAAACGTTATCTGCAACTCATCGCCGAAGCTTTCGGCGGCGGGCCGGTGGGCATCGAAACCATTGCCGCCGCACTCGGCGAGGCGCGCGACGCGATCGAAGAAATCGTCGAGCCCTATCTGCTGCAGCAGGGCTTCGTGCAACGCACGCCGCGCGGCCGCGTGGTGACGGGAGCGGCCTTTGCCCATCTGGGGTTGACGGCGCCGCCGCGCGATCCCACCCAGTTCGCTCTGTTCGCGGGCGGCCAGAACCACGACGAAGCGTGACGATGGGCAGCGAAGAGGTTCAGGCGTTCGGCCGGTTCGAGGGCAAGGTCCACATCCTGCCTTTGCGCGTCTATTACGAAGATACCGATCTGTCCGGCGTCGTCTATCACGCGAATTATCTGCGCTACATGGAGCGCGGCCGCTCGGAATATTTCCGCTGCGCCGGCATCACCAGGCTCGCGATGCTCGATGCCGCGGAGCCGACAGTGTGGACGCTGCGCAAGGCGGCGCTCGAATATTTTCGCCCGGCGCGCGTCGACGATCTGATCGAGGTGCATACCGTCTGCACGGCGCTTACCGGCGCAAGGATGGTGGCGGACCAGACCATCTATAGCGACGGCGCGCTTTTGACGCGGGGACAAATCGAGGCCTGCGTCATTACCCTGGCGGGGAAGCCGCGGCGCATTCCCGAAGAAATGCGCAAAAAACTTGCACCTTTGTTAGTAGAAACAGGTGCTTAACGATTGGCGCCCAAATTCGGCCACGTTCGAATGTCCTGGTACCCGCCGATTTGACTGTTCTTGCTCGAATCGTGGGGGCAGGGGAACGTTGCGCGGGTCCCTGTGCGGAAGAGGTCTGTTGATGAATGTCCGGTATCTGGCTGCCGCGGTAGCTGCTCTGTTGCTGATTTTTTTCGCAAGCGGGTCGTCCTGGGCGCAAAGCGCGCCGAGTGCGGCGCCGACGGGTCCAGACGCGCAAACCGCACCGCTTGCGGCGCCGACCGCCAATGTGGAAGTAACGCCGGCCGGTGGCATGGACGGGGCACGTATCCAAGGCGTCTCGGTCGTGTCGCTGTTCCTCAAGGCCGATCCGATCGTCAAGGCGGTATTCAGCCTGCTGCTTGTGGCCTCCTTGTGGTCGTGGGCAATCATCATCAACAAATGGCTGGCGCTCGGAAGCTTGCGCCGCCGTGCCGACAAGTTCGAAAAGACATTCTGGTCGGGTCTCTCGCTCGACGAACTCTATTCGCAATTCTCGCAGCATGCGGATCACCCGATGGCGGCGGTGTTCGTGTCCGCGCTGCGCGAATGGCGCCGGGCTTTCGAGGCCGGTCCGCCGCGCGAAGCGTTGCTGCCCGGCATCAAGGACCGCATCGACAAGGCGATGTCGGTCACCATCATGCGCGAGAGCGACGGCATCGAGCGGCAATTGGGGTTCCTGGCGACCGTAGGCAGCACGGCCGTGTTCGTCGGCCTGTTCGGCACGGTGTGGGGTATCATGAATTCGTTCTCGGCGATTGCGGCGCGGCACGACACCACGCTCGCGGTCGTGGCGCCCGGCATCGCCGACGCATTGTTCATGACGGCGATGGGGCTTCTTGCGGCGATTCCCGCTTCGGTTTTCTATAACAAGTTCGTCGACGAAATCGGCCGCTACACCAGCCGGCTGGAAGGCTTCGCCGACGAATTCTCGGCGATCCTGTCGCGCCAGCTCGACGAAAAGGCGAAGTGATGGCCATCATGTTGCGTCGCGCCGAACGAGGCGGCCGCCGCAGGCACCGGCAGCGCATGGCGGAGATCAACGTCACGCCGTTCGTCGATGTGATGCTGGTGCTGCTCATCGTGTTCATGGTGACGGCGCCGCTTTTGACCGTCGGCGTTCCCGTCGATCTGCCCAAGACAAAGGCGCAGGCGCTCGGTCAGGATCGTGAGCCCCTGTCCGTCACCATACGCCGCGACGGACGCATCTATCTGCAGAATTCGCCCATCGCAGAAGACGATCTCGTGCCGCGCCTGACCGCTATTTCCGGCAATGGCTACGACCAGCGCATCTTCGTGCGCGGCGACAGATCGGTCGATTACGGACGCGTCATGGAAGTCATGGCGCTGATCAGCGCCGCGGGGTTCACCCATATTGGGCTCGTCACCGATGTCGCCAAGCCGAAGCACGACGAGGATTAGAATCTCGCTGGAGTCGGGGGCGGGCGCCAGACGTTCGCCGGTGGGCTTCATCGGCGCATTGGCGATTCATGCCCTGGTTGTCGCGGCTGCGTTGTTCACGTGGCAACACCCTCTCGATATCGCGCAGGAAAGTCCGCCGATCGTCCCGGTCGATCTCGTCACCATCGCAAAGAAGACCAACATCGCGCCGGCCGCGCCGAAGATCGTGCCGAAACAGACACTACCCCCGGTTCAACCGGCCAAGCCGGTCGTGCCGCAGCCGGTCGTCGCGCCGGAAACGGCGGAGCCGCCGCCCGAGCCTGCACCATCGGAACCGCTGGTGAAGGCACCGTCGCCTCCCGTCGTTACACCCAAAGCCCGGCCGCAAGTGCAGCCCGAGAAAAAGAAATCATTCGATATCAACAATGTGCTCGCGCTGCTGAACAAGGTCGCGCCGGCGCCGAGCCAGACGACCGCCACCGCAAAGGTGGCGCAGCAATCCCGCAAGGGCATCGGTGCGCAGAATGCGATGACGATGGATCTGGTGGACGCGCTGAAAAATCAGATCGAGCAATGCTGGAGCCCGCCCGCCGGCGCGCCGCATCCCGAGCAACTCATCGTCTATGTCGAGCTGTCGCTCAATCCGGACGGCAGCGTCGCAAGGCCGCCACAATTGACAGTACAATCGAGTGCGGCAGTCAGCGGCAATCCGTTCATGGCAGCGGCCCGCGATGCGGCGATACGCGCGATCTATGTATGCGCGCCCTACAAGCTTCCCGTCGATCGTTATGCCGATTGGCGCGACAGCACCATCAAGTTCGACCCGCGCGATCTGGTGGGTCAATGACGAGCAGAAGAGGATTGCGAATGACGAGACTTGCGCTGGTAGTGGGAGCTCTTGCCGCACTGATGTTTTCCTCGATCGCGCCCGCTTCTGCGGCGCTGCAGGTCGATGTCAATCAAGCCAACCTCCAGCCTTTGCCCATCGCCATTCCCGATTTCAGGACACCGAACGGTGCCGGACAGAACATTGCAAGCGTGGTGCGGGCGGATCTGGAACGCTCCGGTCTTTTCCGCCCGCTCGATCCCAAATCTTTCATCGAGCAGATCAAGGACATCAACGTTCCGCCCGATTTCGCCGATTGGCGTGTGATCGCTGCGCAGGCGCTGGTCACCGGTCAGATCGTCACCCAGCCGGACGGACGGTTGCGCGTCGATTTCCGCCTGTGGGACGTATTCGGCGAAACGCAGATGCTGGGACTTCAATACTCCACGGCGCCGGAGAATTGGCGCCGCATCGCTCACATGATTTCGGACGCGATCTATCAGCGCATCACCGGCGAAAAGGGCTATTTCGACACGCGCATCGTCTTCATTTCGGAGAGCGGTCCGCTGATCGACCGCAAGAAGCGGCTCGCCGTCATGGACGAGGACGGCGCCAATCCGAGCTTTCTCACGCGCGGCGACTATCTCGTACTGACGCCGCGCTTCAATCCGACGGCGCAGATCATCGCCTACATGTCCTATATCGGCAGAAAGCCGCACGTTTACCTGTTCGATCTCGAAACCGGCCGCCAGCAATTGCTGGGCGATTTTCCGAACATGACATTTTCACCGCGCTTCTCGCCGGACGGGAACAAGGTCATCATGTCGCTCGAGAAAGGCGGCAATTCGGACATTTATGTGATGGATTTGCGCAGCCGTGGCGTCACACGCCTGACCAACGATTATTCCATCGACACTTCGCCGTCCTATTCGCCCGACGGAAAGCAGATTACCTTCGAATCTGATCGCGGCGGTTCGCAACAAATTTATGTCATGAATGCCGACGGCTCGAACTCCCACCGGATCAGCTTCGGTGCCGGCAAGAACGGGACGCCGGTGTGGAGCCCGCGCGGCGATCTGATCGCGTTTACCAAACAGGCCGGCGGCACTTTCCGGATCGGCGTGATGCGGCCGGACGGTTCGGGCGAGCGTATCATCAGCGATGGCTGGGAAGACGAAGGCCCGACCTGGGCGCCGAACGGCCGGGTTCTGATGTTTACCCGCACGCTGCGGGGGGGCGGTGGCTCTCAGATATGGTCGGTCGATATAACCGGACGCAACGAGCGCCGCGTGCTGACTCCCGGAGATGCTTCCGACCCCGCTTGGTCGCCGTTGATCCAATAGGTGCTTTTTTTCCAAGATGACGAAGGTTTCATGGAGCTTTTGGCGGCGATTCGCGCTAAGGTAGCAACGCGAGACCACCCGAGAGGGGGCGGGCGCACTGGTTTGAACGATCCTATTCTGGAGTGGGTATCCCATGGCGAGAATTTCCTCAGGCATGATGTTGTCGGCTGTTGCTGCCGTTTTTCTTTTGGCGGCATGCACCACGAAGCCGCAGGCAACGGCGGAAGCGCCTCCCCCGGCTCCAGTGTCGGGTCCGACGACCACGCAATCAACGATCATGCCGGGCAGCGCCGAAGATTTGCGCGTCAATGTCGGCGATACGGTTCACTTCGATTACGACAAGTCCAACATTTTGGATGCGGACAAGGACACGCTCCAGCGTCAGGCGGCATGGCTGCAGAAATATCCGCAAATCCGCGTGACGATCCAGGGCAATTGTGACGAGCGCGGCACGGAGGAATATAATCTCGGCCTCGGTGCCCGCCGTGCCAATGCGGTGAAGGAATATCTCGTCAGCTTGGGCGTGTCGTCGGGACGCGTCGACACGATCTCCTACGGCAAGGAACGGCCGATCTGCACCGAGTCCACGGAAGAATGCTGGGCGAAGAACCGTCGTGGCGTGACGGTGATTTCGGGCGGCGCTTCGTCGTAACGCCGTCGCGCGTGGAATTGAGGAAAAGGGCGCCTTTGGGCGCCCTTTTTCGTTTCGCGGGGTGTCACATGAGCCTCAATTTCGGCTAGATATTGGGCGGACATGACGAAAACGGACCAGCCGGTAATTCATTCGAGGCAAGCGATGGTACTGATGAAGAAAAGCGGATCGCGCGTGTTGCGGGCGGTGTTGTTGTCGGCCTTGTTGGCGGCGGGCGGAGGCCTGCTTTCCGGGGTATCGGCGGACAGCACGCAGAGTGCGAGCGACATGCAGGCGTTGAATGCGAGGCTTGCTGCGGATATGGCGGATGCTCGCGCGCTCCAACGTCGCATCGCAGCCGACAGCGGCGAAGTCCAGGTCGCGGATTTTTTCGGAGAATCGGACGAAGAGAAGGCGGCGGAGGCCGCCGCCGCGCAGCGCGAACAGGCTCAGGATTCGAGCCTCGCCACGCTCAACCAGCAGGTCTCCGACCTTGAAGATACGCTGCGGCGCCTGACGGGGCAGGTCGAAGTGCTGGACCATCGGATCAGCGAATTCGACCAGCGCATCGACCGTCTGCGCAAAGATTTCGACTACAAACTGTGCGCCCTGTCGGCGCAGCAATTGGGCGCTCAAATCGCGCCGGGCGACGCCACGGCGATCCCGTGCAATTCCGGCCAGGACATGGCGGCGACGGCACCGCCTTCCGAGGCAGCACCACCTACGGGCGTTACCCATCTGGCACCGCCGCCGGGCGTGCTCGGCACCCTGCCGCAGAATGCGCTCAATAATCTGCCGCAGCCCGTCGCACCAGCGGGCGCCGCGGGGCAGGTGGCGAGCGTCGATACGCGCAGCCAGTTCGATACGGCGATGAACCTGCTGGCGCAGGCGCAGTATGATGAGGCGCGCGGTGCCTTCCGCAATTTTGCGGACACCTATCCGAAGGATCCCCTGGCGCCCCAGGCGGTCTATTGGGTGGGCGATATCGCCTATGTGCAAAAGGATTATCCCTCTGCCGCGCGCGCTTTCGCGGAGGAGTTGAAAAAATATCCGTCAAGCCCGCGCGCGCCCGAGAGCATGCTGAAGCTGGGGCAGTCGCTTCTTGCCATGAACCAGAAGCAGGAGGGCTGCACCGCGCTGGCAGCGCTGGGGAGCAAATATCCCGGTGCCTCGAAAACCATCGTCAGCCAGGCCGAAGCGGTGCGCAGGGCCGGCGGTTGCCACCGTTGACGGCGAGATCGCGGGCTGACACGTCATCGCGGCAATTTGCCGCAGCGATGGCGCATGGTCTGGCACAAGGCGCACCCTGGCCGGGTGCCGTGGCGGTTTCGGGGGGCGGCGACTCGATCGCCTTGATGCTGCTTCTTGCCGAATGGGCGGCGTCCTCCTCGCTCGCCCCTCCCATCGTGCTGACCGTCGACCACGGGCTCCAGAAAGGTTCGGCACACGCCGCCCGCCATGTTGTCAAAGCGGCCCGCCAAATGGGGCTCGCGGCCCATGCGCTGGCGTGGCGCGGGGTGAAGCCCGAGGCCGATATCGAGGCGCAAGCCCGCATCGCGCGCTATTCGCTGATGGGCGAGTGGTGTTCCCGACATGATCTTCGCGGCCTCTACGTGGCGCATTCGCAGGACGACCAGGCGGAGACGTTTGTCCTGCGTCTGGCCCGCGGCAGTGGCCTCGACGGTCTGGCGGCGATGCGGCCGCTGGCGCCTTACCCCGTGCCCGGATTCGACCATTTGCGCGTCGTGCGCCCGCTACTTGGATTTGCACGGGAGGATCTGCGGGCCTATTTGCGCGGCCGCGGTGCAGAATGGTTGGAGGATGCGATGAATTCCGATCCCCGCTTCGCCCGGGCCCGTCTGCGCCAAGCCTGGCCCATTTTGACCGAACTGGGGCTTACCGCGGCGCGCATCGCGGCGGCATCGCGTCATCTGGCGCGCGCGCGCGATGCCCTTGAGGACGCCACGCTGCAATTTCTGGACGAAGCGTGCCGATTCGAGGTCGAGCGGATCGTTCTCGATGGAAGCCGCTTCGTCTGCGTTGCTCCGGAAGTCGGTTTGCGGGCGCTTGCCCATGTCCTGTCGCACGTCTCCGGCGAGGCCTACAGGCCCCGTTTCGAACGCCTCGAACGCCTCTTTGCGCTGATCCGCGAGGGCGGGCCGACGTCCGCGCGGACCTTGCACGGCTGCCGAATCGGGCGGGTTGCGAAAAAACAGGCGATTTTCGGCCCGCAAACCCTCGTGGTCACGCGGGAGAAGGGCCGCCCGCGCCGGCCGTAACGAAAACCGCAGCATTGAATCGACGCCCAAAAGCGCCGTTGCCGCCCGACTTCAAATTTCTTAACGTCTTGATGGCTGGCAACGGACTAGAAGGCTTCCTATCTGATATAACGGCTCTGTGGCACCCGCCGCCTGTTGGGGCCCAGGAAAGGACGGTCGTGAACAATCTTCGAAATCTCGCGCTGTGGATCATCATCGCGCTGCTGCTGGTTGCCCTGTTCAACATGTTCCAGGGCACAACCACGCATCCCAATGCGAAGACCCTGTCCTACTCGGAATTTACGCAGGACGTTCAGGACGGCACTATCAAATCCGTCGTGATCCAGGGCGACCAGATACGCGGCACGCTCAGCAACGAACAGCAGTTCACGACCTACGTCCCCTACAGCGATCCCGATCTGATGCGGAATTTGGAGGCCAAGAAGGTCAACGTCAGCGGGCAGCCGACAGATGACGGTGTGCCGTCGTTGATGAGCATCTTCCTCAACTGGTTCCCGATGCTGCTGTTGATCGCGGTGTGGATTTTCTTCCTGCGGCAGATGCAGTCGGGCGGCGGCAAGGCCATGGGTTTCGGCAAGAGCCGCGCAAAACTTCTGACCGAGCGCACGGGCCGCGTCACCTTCGAGGATGTCGCCGGCGTCGACGAGGCCAAGGAAGAAGTCAAGGAAATCGTGGATTTCCTGCGCGATCCGCAGAAGTTCCAGCGTCTGGGCGGGCGTATCCCCAAGGGTGTGTTGCTGGTCGGCCCGCCGGGCACCGGCAAGACCTTGCTGGCACGCGCCATTGCCGGCGAAGCCAATGTGCCGTTCTTCACGATTTCCGGCTCCGACTTCGTCGAAATGTTCGTCGGCGTGGGCGCCAGCCGCGTGCGCGACATGTTCGAGCAGGCGAAGAAAAACGCGCCCTGCATCGTCTTCATCGATGAAATCGATGCGGTCGGCCGCCATCGCGGTGCCGGCCTCGGCGGCGGCAACGACGAACGCGAACAAACTCTCAATCAATTGCTCGTGGAGATGGACGGTTTCGAGGCCAACGAAGGCGTGATTCTTATCGCGGCGACCAATCGGCCCGATGTTCTCGATCCCGCATTGTTGCGTCCGGGCCGTTTCGACCGCGAAGTCGTCGTTCCCAATCCCGATCTCGGCGGCCGCGACAAGATCCTGCGTGTGCATTTGCGCAAGGTGCCGCTGGCGCCCGACGTCGATGCCCGTGTGATTGCGCGCGGCACGCCGGGTTTTTCCGGTGCCGATCTCGCCAATCTCGTCAACGAAGCCGCCTTGTTGGCAGCGCGGCGCGGCAAGCGCGTCGTGACGATGAGCGAACTCGAAGACGCCAAGGACAAGGTGATGATGGGCGCCGAGCGCCGGTCGCTTGCCATGACCGATGAGGAAAAGCGCAACACCGCCTATCACGAAGGCGGCCATGCGCTGGTGGCGCTCAGCGTCGAGGGTTCCGATCCCATCCACAAGGCGACGATCATTCCGCGCGGCCGCGCACTCGGCATGGTGATGCGTCTTCCCGAGCACGATCAGCTTTCCATCACGCGGCAGAAAATGCTCGCCGACATCTGTGTCGCATTCGGCGGGCGTATCTCGGAAGAATTGGTCTTCGGTTATGACAAGGTGACGACCGGGGCGATTTCCGACATCAAGCAAGCAACCCGCATGGCGCGCGCCATGGTCACGCGCTACGGTTTTTCCGACGAGCTGGGACCGATCGAGTTCGGCGAGAACCAGGAAGAAGTCTTTCTCGGCCACTCCGTCGCGCGCACGCAGAACATATCCGAAGCGACGGCGCAGAAAATCGACCAGGAAATCCGGCGCATCATAGACGCCTGCTATCAGCGTGCGCGCAATATCCTGAGCACGCGCATCGAAGACCTGCACACGATCGCCAAAGGACTGCTCGAATACGAGACGCTGACGGGTGACGAGATTACCGGACTACTCAAGGGCATCCAGCCGGTGCGCGCGCCATACGAAGAGCCGGAGCCGCAGCGCGGCCAGGGACCGAGCGTGCCGCAGGCCGGACGGCCACGCGGGCCGGGCATCGGGCCGGTCGCGGAGCCGCAGCCGGGCCGGTGAGCGCGGCGCCGATTATCCTGGGGATCGTCAATGTCACGGAGGATTCGTTCTCCGACGGCGGACGATACCTGGAGGCCGTTGCGGCGGTTGCGCAGGCGCAATCGCTGGTGCGGGGCGGGGCGTCGATTATCGATCTGGGCGCCGCTGCGTCCAATCCCGACGCCGCACCGGTACCTCCCGAAATCGAGATTGCCCGCCTCGCGCCCGTCGTCGACGCGCTGAAACGCGAACGCATCGCGGTGTCGGTCGACAGCTTTTCACTCCCGGTGCAGCGCTGGGCGCTCGACCAAGACGTCGATTATCTCAACGACATTCAAGGTTTTCCCGCTCCCGAGCTCTATGACGACCTCGCAGCGCATGCGCGCACCAAGCTGATCGTGATGCATGCGGTTCAGCGTGCCGGGCGGGCCGAACGCGTTTCGGTCGATCCCGGCAGCATCGTCGAGCGGGTGTTGCGGTTTTTCGATTCCCGGGTCGCGGCCCTCGAGAAAGCCGGCATCGCGCACACGCGCCTCATCCTCGATCCCGGAATGGGATTCTTTCTGGGGACGCAGGTCGAGGCCTCCTTCACGATGCTGCGGCAATTGTCGGCGCTCAAGCAGGCTTTCGGGCTGCCCGTGCTTGTCTCGGTGTCGCGCAAGTCCTTTCTGCGAAAGCTGACGGGGCGGGCGCTGGCCGAAGCAGGTGCGGCAACGCTCGTCGCCGAGATGTTTGCGGTCGAACGGGGAGCCGACTATATCCGCACCCACGATCCGGCAGCGCTCGCCGATGGGCTCGCGATCCGCCGCGCGCTGCTCGGTCCGGCGCCTGCGAACTAGGAAAATGGCCTTGCCGCGCGTTTTCCATACTGCGGCCAAGACCGCGAAAGTCGTCACGAATGCTGCTAGAATTGGTTGTTGATTTATCGTTCCGAGGGGGTGCTTCGCCATGACCCGCAAGCTGTTCGGCACCGACGGCATCCGCGGTCGCGCCAATTCCTATCCCGTAACGCCGGAAATCGCCATGAAGGCGGGCATGGCGGCGGGGCGGATATTCACCCGCGGGGACCATCTGCATCGCGTGGTGATCGGCAAAGACACCCGCCTGTCCGGCTACATGATCGAATACGCGCTCGTCGCCGGGTTCACCTCGGTCGGCATGGACGTGTTGCTGTTCGGGCCGCTGCCGACGCCCGCGGTCGCCATGCTGACCCGCTCGCTGAGGGCCGATCTCGGCGTCATGATCTCGGCCTCGCACAATCATTTCGAGGACAACGGCATCAAGTTCTTCGGGCCCGACGGCCAGAAGCTCTCGGACAAGCGCGAGGCGGCAATCGAAGCGCTGATGGAAAACGGCCTTCAGGATGGCCTCGCCAAGCCCCCCAAAATCGGTCGTGCCAAGCGTATCGACGATGCAGGGGCTCGCTACATCGAATTCGCCAAGCGCACATTCCCCAAACATCTGAGCCTCGACGGGCTTCGTGTCGTCGTCGATTGCGCCCATGGCGCGGCCTACAAGGTTGCGCCCGCCATTCTTTGGGAGTTGGGCGCCGAAGTGATTGCGGTGGGCGATGAGCCCAACGGTCTCAACATCAACAACGAATGCGGTTCGACGATGCCGGAAGCGATGCAGCGCAAGGTGCGCGAGCGCCGTGCCGATTTCGGCATCGCGCTCGACGGCGACGCCGACCGTGTCGTGATGGCGGATGAACACGGCAATCTGATCGATGGCGATCAGATTCTGGGCCTGATCGCGCGGTCCTGGTCGAAGACCGGCAGGCTGAACGGCGGCGGTGTCGTCGGCACGGTCATGTCCAATGCCGGTCTCGAGCGCTATCTCCAGAGCCTGGATCTCAAGCTCGCGCGCGCCGCGGTTGGCGACCGCTATGTCATCGAGATGATGAACAAGGGTGGCTTCAATGTCGGCGGCGAACAATCCGGCCACATCGTCCTCAACGATTTCGCCACGACGGGCGATGGCGTCATTTCGGCGTTGCAGGTGTTGGCGGTGCTGGCGGAAGAGGGCAAGCCGGCCAGCGAGGCGGCGCACATCTTCGAGCCTCTGCCGCAAATATTGGAGAATGTGCGCTTCCGGCACGGTGCTCCGCTCAGCGATGCGCGCGTGACCGAATGCATCAAGGCGTGCGAGGCGCGCCTCAATGGCTCGGGACGAATCCTGGTGCGCAAATCGGGCACCGAGCCGGTCATCCGCGTGATGGCGGAAGGCGACGACGAAGCGCTGGTGCGCGCGGTCGTGCATGATGTCGTTGCCGCGATCGAGGAAGCGGCGGCATAACAGTTACGGTTTGACGAACAATTTCTTGAACAGGCGGTCGGATTCTCGCAGTCCCTCATCCGTCAACACAACCGATTTCGTTTTGTTGGCCGGGTTCTCGATGAAGCCCTTCTCGAAAAGACGTTGCGTGCTTTCCCAATCGAAGGACTTCCAGGCCCTGTAGCCGTCATGCAGCGTCAGGTGGAGCAAGGCCAGAACAGCTTCATCAATTTTGTCCGTGTCGATGTCCATGGTATATCCCCAAGCCAAGTTGAAACGGCTGCAACCTTCACTTCGCACTGTAAACGTTATGGCCGAAACATAGTTTGTCACCCCTCGCGTTCCGCGGCGCTCGGCCTGGGATGACAGGTTTGGTAAAAGCTAGAATGGTGTTCGAACCAAAACCAACCGACTCGAAGCGACTTCTTCGCGTCCTTTCCATTGCAGGTTCCGACTCAAGCGGCGGCGCCGGCATCCAGGCCGACATCAAGACGGCAACCGCGCTCGGCGCCTATGCGATGACGGCAATCACCGCGGTCACGGTGCAGGACACGGTCGGGGTCCATGCCGTTCACCCCATTCCTGCCGACATCGTCCGCGCGCAAATTCTGGCGTGTCTCGAAGACATTGGTGCCGACGCGATCAAGATCGGCATGCTGGGCTCGGTCGAAATCGCCGCCGCGGTTGCCGATGTATTGCACGAACGCGCCGCCGGCATTCCGATTATTCTCGATCCCGTGATCGCATCGACCAGCGGCACGGCGCTGCTCGATGCAAACGGCATCGAAATCCTTCGCACCCGGCTCATGGCGATAGCCGCGCTCGTGACGCCCAACATTCCCGAGGCCGAAGCATTGGTCGGCTTCGAATGCGCGTTGCCGAACGATGTGCTGCACGCGGGCCATGCTCTGCTGGCGATGGGGGCGAACGCTGCGCTGATCAAAGGCGGCCACGGCACGGGCGATATGTTCACCGATACGCTCGTCACGCCGCAAGGCCATCGAACATTCGAGGCCGCGCGCATCGACACGCCGCATACCCATGGCACGGGATGTACCTACGCGACCGCGATCGCGGTGGGCCTCGCCCGGCATCTTTCCCTCGACGACGCCGTCGCGTGCGCATATGCCTATCTGCAGGGGGCCATCGCGAACGCCCCCGGTTACGGCCGCGGCCATGGTCCGCTCAACCACATGCACGCGTTGACGCAAAAAAGGTAGAATTCGCCTCGTCGTCTCTGTGCCTCTCGCAGAGGGGCGGGGTTCAGCGCGGCAGCGCCCGTGCCACGTCGGTAGTCGTCCGTGAACAATGGCCAAGCGGTTGATCGGGATTCGTTTATTGTCGAACTGACGGATTTGAGATTGCAGGATTTTGGGGTTTGGAGCCTCGAAAGCTTGCGATTTCGTTTTGCGGTTTTGG
>JBAVOL010000066.1:0-33429 GCA_049692035.1 Rhizomicrobium sp. | reverse complement strand
GCGCACCGCGCGCACGGCAACGGACGCGGCACGGCAAGCCCCACCGGGAGCAAGACCAAATAGGGACGGCAACTCATCCGTTTCCGGATCGCCGTCCGGGTAGGTCGCGCGAGGCGTCCGGCAACGGGCGTCCCAGAGGAATGGCCATCTCCCGAAGCAATTCGGGAACAGAACCCGGCTTACAGGCCATCTGACGCAGATTTATCGAGCATCGGACCCCGTGGTTGCCGATGTTGGGGTGTGAGAACATATATAGTGGAGGATGTCCGGAAGGGCCTTTGAGATGTCGGTGTTGATGGTTTTCCTCGCAGTCAGCCTGGGACTGTATTTCCTGCCCTCGATCGTTGCCGGTGTGCGCGGCCATCAATCGACCGCGGCGATCTTCGTGCTGAACCTGTTGCTCGGATGGTCGGTGGTCGGCTGGATTGTCGCCCTCGTGTGGTCGATCAGCGCGGTCTGGCCTCCGCACACCATCATCATACAGCCGCCGCCGGGGCCCCTGCCGCCGCGGCAATAGGGGCGGGATCGCGGAAAACTCGGGCGCATACAAAAGGCGTTCCGCTGATTATCCGATAAAATGCCAAATGAAGCCGAATATCGCGGCGACCATTGCGAAAGATGACCAAATCCAATGTTCGCGAATGAACTCCACGATGATCTGCGGGTGCAACCCGTATATTTCCAGCCAACGCGCCTCGGTTTTTAAGCTACCATCTTCGGCTCGTTCGAAGATGTTGGTTAGCATATCAACTTTTCGCAATGTGGACTGGTGCAGCTTTACGTATTGCTGATCTTTGAATGCGTCAGCTTCGCATGCGCCGGTTAGCGCATCCTTGTCGGTCACCTTATTGAAACGACAGATGTTCAAGAATCTGCCGGCTTCTCCGTGCCCGATATAGCTTCGGCTGTAGATCGAAACTAACGCTCTAGAGCAGATTCCCGTTAATCCAAGTCGTAACCTGCATGGGCGAAGAAGTTGGCGCATTCGGCGGGTACGAAGGTTTGCAGAGCATTCGCGACAGCTGCTTCGAGGGCTTCGACGGTGCGTGCGGCGGCTTTTCGCACGTGAGATTTGAATTTGGAAAAGGCGTTCTCGATGGGGTTGAAGTCGGGACTGTAGGGCGGCAGATAGAGTAGAATCGCGCCGGTTCTTTCGATGGCTTCGCGTACGCCCGCAACCTTGTGAGCGGGCAGATTGTCCATGATGACGGTATCGCCCGGCCGTAAGACCGGAGCCAGCATCTGCTCGCACCAGGCCAGGAACGCTTCGCCGTCCATGGGGCCGTCGAGCAACATGGGCGCGCAAATTCCAGACAGGGTCAATCCGCCGACGAAGGTTGTGGTTTGCCAGTGTCCATGTGGGATCGGAGCGCGGCAGCGCTCACCTTTCGGCGCCCAGCCGCGCAGGCGTGCCATCTTCGTCGAGAGGCCGCTTTCGTCGATGAAGATCAGCCGTTCGGGATCGAGTTCCGGCTGGTTTTCGAGCCATTCCTCGCGCGCCGCCTTCACATCGGCGCGTTCCTGTTCGCTCGCATGGGCGGTCTTTTTTTATGCGTCATGTCGTGGCGATCGAGGAACTTCCAGACCGCGGTCGCAACGACCTTCACCCCACGCTCGTCTGCAAGGCGTTCGGCAATCTCTTCCAGTGTGATGTCCGGTATCGCTCTAATCAGACCGAAGATGAAGTCCCCATGTGCATCGAGGACCGAGCCCTTCGGCTTGCCTTGCTTGGCGGGCATAACATCGCCCGTCGCGCGTTTCAGCCGCGACCAGGTGCCTGCCGTCGCTATTCCAATCGAGAACACCGCCGCCGCCTGATGCGTCGACATCCCGCCCTCAATTGCCGCCATCACACGCTCGCGCAAATCCATGCTGTAGGGCTTGCCCATCCGAATCTCCCGGCAATCACCAGAAGAATCGAATCACAGCTCGTCCGCGGGGGGAATCCCTCGCGACTCGTATTTCAGGGAATTTGCTCTATTATTTGGTGGCGATCAACGCGATCGGCGATTCCCTGCCGAGTATGGGCTTCAACGCCTCGACCGCCGGAATCAACAACGGCCAGGTGCTGCAATCGGGATCGTTCTCGACCGTCTCGGAAGCTTCGATCGACTTCAATCCGCAGGTGCTCGCCTGCAACGTCGTCGAAATAACGCTGTGGGCCATTGCACCCTCCGCCGCCGGCGCGAACTTCCGGGCCAATCTGCGCATTGCCGGCGCCGACGTGACGGCAACTTACGACTGGGTCGGTTATGTCGTGAGTGCGCCCACGACCGGAGGGCAAGCCGCCAACAGCGATTCCGCGGTGCAGATTCTGAACGACCTCTCGGCGGCGGATACCGCGTTAGGATTCGTGCGGCTCTACCGCGGCGGAACAAGCGGTTCCGTCAAGTTCGACTATTCGTTGAGCAGCAGACTCAACGGGGGTGCTTTAGCTCATACGACGGGCGGCGGCGATTTGACGAACACGCTGTCGGCCGACCCGACCGGCATCTCGTTTTTCATGTCTTCCGGCAACATCAGCTTGTCCTACCAGATCAAGGGATATTGAGCGACGGCCAGGAAAAGTGTGACTTGTCCGCCGAAGTCTCGGCGAAGGCGGAAGCACTTTTCCGTTCGTCCGCGCGATAGGCAATCGAGGACTGAGAGAAATGGCTGCAACCCCTGTCGTCCTTCTCGCGCCGGCGCCCGACATGACGTTCATGTCGCTGCCGTCGGGGGCGAGCTACACCTCGAACCAATACGCGCTGGTGACGATCACCAACGGCTCGGTGGCGGACGAAGAAGCGCTGATCGCGGCCGGCTGTCAGGCGCTCACCGGCGGACTGGTGACGACGGTGGCCGCTCTGCCGAGTCCAATCGCCGGAAGCAGCGCGTATGTGACCGATTCGACCGCAACGCTGGCCGCCGGGCTCGGCAACGCCGTGGTCGGCGGCGGCTCGTATTTCACGCCGGTCTACGCGGACAACGCGAACACATGGCGGATCGGCTAGCGCTCAAGCAGCGACTTGTCCGCCGAAGCCTCGGCGAAGACGGAAGCGCCAGCGCATAAAAAGGTGAACATCGACCGTCCGTGACTCAAACCAGGGTTGTCATGGCCCGTCCCCGCTTTCGCGAGGATGACCGGGCCACCCAGACGATCAAACGGCGCAGGATTCGAATTGGGCGGCCCGCGCGCGCGTCGCTCCGCTCGCTGGCGGCCCATGACAAGGTTTTAAGGAATGACCACAACGACTCCCGTCTTTCTGCTTGCGCCGGCGCCCGGCATGATTTTCGCGGCAGCGCCGTCGGGATGGAACTACACCGCGGACAAGAACGGCATCATCGTCGTCACCAACGGCTCGGTGGCGGACATCCAGGCGCTCGTCGGCGAAGGCTGCACCGTGCTCAGCCCTTCGGTCCAATACACCGATCTGAACTATACGACTGCGGTGGCGTGCGCGACCACCACGGCGCTGCCGGCGAACAGCTACGCCAACGGCACGGCGGGCGTCGGCGCGACGCTGACGGGATCGTCGAACGGCGCGCTCGCGGCGATCGACGGCGTCACGCCGACCGCCGGCATGCGGCTGTGGATCAAGAACGAAGCGAGTGCGGCGAACAACGGCATCTATGTGGTGACGCAGGTAGGCGGCGCGTCGACACCCTATATCCTCATGCGTTCGACCGATGCGAACACCGCGGCGCTGCTCGGCAATCTGGCAGCGTTCGTTACCGGCGGCGCGGCAAATATCGGCAACACCTACGCCGTGCCGCTATCGTTCGGCGCGATCACAATCGGCACGACGGCGATCAGCCCCGTGCAGGTCAACGGCCCACAGGGCGTGGCGTCAGAGACCGCAAGGGCGGAAGCGGCGGAGGCGGGGTTGATGGCGAACGCCTCTCCGGCGGCAGCGAACCTCGTGAATGACGTCATCTTTCCGGATGATCCATACTACGCAGGGGGGATTTTCGACGGCAGCGGAAATCCTCTCTTCGGTCTGCTTCCCAATGGCGCTGTGAACGGTGTGGTGACCGTCCCCCCGCAGGCCGTAGGCGACGATGCGGTATGGCCCGACGACATTTCCAACATTGCGGGCGACATTGGCCTCGCGGACATGAACGGGAACTTGGTGTTTCCTGTAACAGATGCGCACATAAACTCGCTCGCGAGTGCCCAGGTTGCGATAGAGACACTTCGCGCGGAGGCGGCTGAGACGACGCTGACGACGAACACTGCTTCCAATGCAGACGCTATCGCGATCCTGCAAACGCTGCAGAACGACGTCATCTTCCCGGACGATCCATATTATGCGGGCGGTATTTTTGACGGCAGTGGAAATCCTCTCTTTGGCCTACTTCCCAATGGTGCTTCCAATGGCGTGGTGAGCGTTCCTCCGCAGGCCATAGGTGACGATCCGGTGTGGCCCGATGACGTCTCGACTATCGAGGGTGATATCGGCCTAGCCGACATGAACGGCAATCTTCTTTTCCCTCTCCCGACCTCGCTGATTTCATCGACTGCCTCGTCGGTGGTAGCATCGACGATTGCCACAGCCATCACTGTCAACCTACCGTCGGAAGATCAAGTCTGGCCCGATGACGTGTCGAATATCGCGGGCGACATTGGCCTTGCCGACGTGAACGGTAATCTGCTCGATTATCGGTGGGCACGTGGGGCCTACAATGCTTACGTCGCCTATATCGACAGTGCAAGCTATGTCTGTGCGCTCGGACCCACTTCGACACCGGATGTTCCTATCGCATCGGCAAGGGGCTCATGGGCCGCGACGCCGGCTCCGGCGATTCGCGGGCTCGGTCAACCTGACACCAACAATCTTCTGAAATGGATGGATGACGGTACGGCTGATGGCTTTTCGAGCCTCACCTATCCGACGCCCAACCACGAAGCGCGGCTCTTCAATTTCGCAGGCGCCGCAGCCGTGACGGCGATCTCAGGCATCAACAAAATCGTCTTCATTCCGATGATCGGCCAGTCACTGTCGAACGGCACGACGGCGGCCGTGTTGACATCGTCTAACGTGTTCAGCCGCGCGTTCATGTTCAACGGCGGTCCGATGCCGTATCAGGAGTATAACTCGGCCTTTCCCGCACCAGGAATTCTTTGCTCCGACTCGCAGCTTCAGACTCTTGTCGAACTCGTTGAGGTCCAACAACCAGGCGGCTTCAACGGCGAGACCTACGGCGGCGGCATTTCCTATTGGATGGGGCAAAGTTCCAATCTGGAATCGACTTCCGTTATGGTGTTCGCCACGCTTGGCCAAGGCGGCGCAAACATCGACCAGATGCTCCAGGTGGGGACGAGCGGAGCCACGAGCGGTACTATGTTCGCGAGCGTCATCCGCTGTGCTGAACGTGTCGCGGCTTGGTGCAAACTCAACGGCCTGACGCTGGAAATTCCGTGCGTTGTAATGGACCAGGGCGAGAACGACTATACGACCGCTGGAAGTACTTACCTGTCGGCACTGACAGAGCTTCAGTCGCAACTCAATACAGCGCTGGGGAATATCCTGACAAAGATTGGTCAGACGCCGCAGGCGCAGCTCAAATTGCTGATGATGCAGCCGTCCTCGTGGTCTTTCTACAGCTATACGACGGCGCCGAATATCTACGAGCAGCTCGCAGCTGTGGTCGCCAACCCGACCAAGTTCGCGGTAGTCGGTCCTCAATACTACATCGGCAATTACAATTCGGCATCCGGCCAACATCAAACAGCGGAAGGCTATCGCCTCGATGGAGAATACACCGGACGAGCGATCGAGAAGCTCCGTGCCGGCTCGTCGCCGCCCGCGCTTTACGCAACATCAGTCAGCAACAGCGGTACCACGATCACCATCACCTTCAACGCCTCGACGCAGCTCGTCCATGATACCAGCATAGTGAGCGATCCGAACGGTCAATGGGGCATTCGGCTGTTAAATGGGTCGGGCAGCAACGTCGCGCTGTCTGGCTTTTCGATCGTCGGCACTAATCAAATTCAGTGCACTGCCGCGTCGTCTATCTCCGGACAAAGTTGCATGCTGGGCATCGCCGATTATGCTTACGGAACGCTGGGTCAGGTATGTGGACCAACGATCAGCCCCCGTGCGCCAATCCGCGATTCCGCAACAGACGTCAGCTCGTCCGTGACCGGCTCGACGCCAATGTACAACTACGCTTGTCATCAACAAATCGTCTTTACAGGAAACTAAGCGATGACCAACGCTTTTAAGACCGTGCTCCGCAATCCGGGTGCCGTGGCGCCTTCTGGCAATCCGACGTACAATACCGACGCAGTTGATCGCGCCGTCTACGCACTCGGTACCAGCAGCCCGGCGAGTCCAAGCCATGTGCTCGCTTATCTCCGGGCTAAGAAATTTGCCGCGACCATACCGCTCAGCTCGGGAATCGTTGATCGCCTCGGCAATCCTATCACCGTGGGCACCTATGCGTCGTCCGCGACCAAGAATGCCTCCGACTCGAATTTCAACGGTCTGCCATCGATCGACCTGTCGCCGCTGAATGGTCTTGGCAGCGGCAACAATAGCTGCATGCAGCTTGCTGGCGGCTACCGCCTGAACGGTTCGCTCACGACGATGCCGGCGAGCTTCACGGTTGCTGCGTCCGTGCGTGTGAATGCTTCGCCGCCAAGCGTGCATAACTTCTGCGGCAGCAGCGACGGCCTCTGGGGCTATTTCGACAGTAGTGGGAATCTGCAGTTCCGTCCCGATGGCACGCATGGCATTACTCTGGCCTCATTGCTTCCCGCCACGACGACTTCGGTGGTGTGGTACTCTTGGGACAATAGCACTTATGTTCTTCGCGGCGGACGCAACAGCTCGACGGTTTCTGTCTCCGCGATGGGAAGCTATGCTTATTCGCCAACTCCTGGCGACCATATTCAGCCATTCGGATATACCGCCCTCAATAGCGGGAATTCGTTTTTTGGCCAGTTCGAAGGCTGGCTTCTACTCGACAAGGCCTACATGAATGGCTCTGTTCCTGCGGACGATGCGCTCTTCACGACGCTGATCTCGACTTGGGCAGCATCGATCTAAGCCAGTGTTGTCACTATCGTTGACGCCGAGCGCGCAGACCGCGAATCGGCCTCTCGACGACGTAGTAGGAAAATGCAGCCGCTGCAATTATCGGAACGAACGTGAGGACCTTCTGGAGCATGGCTGGAGCGGATACTCCGAGCCATGCTAGGACATTCGGCGCAACACCCGCCACTACCTCATGCCAGACATAGAGCGAATAGCTCACGAGGCCGAACCAAACCGTCAGCCAGCCGTTCAACGCCCAATTCACGAGCCAGAGCCGGTTCGAAAAGACGACTGAGCAGAGGATAGTCGCAGCGGCCACATTCTCCAGCGTGTAGCGGATGGTTTCGCGGAAGAATGTATCACGATAGCCGAGGCAGAACAGCAGCACCATGATCGCAGCGACGAAGGCGAGCGGATGCGCAAGCCGTTCGACAAACTTCCGACCACGCTCGGTTTCACACGCGACAGCTATGAGGACGCCGGTCGCAATTGAGTCGATACGGGTCTCCGTGCGGAAATAAATGTAGTGGTTGTCCGGAGTTAAGAGCTGGGGCCAGAGCGTGGCGTAGGTGAACCGGAGGGCCAGTGGTACGGCGTATGCCGCTAAGGCAATCAAAAACAACGGCCGAAGCTTTCCTCGGGTCATCAGGATGACCAAGGGGAACGCCAAGTAGTATTGTTCTTCGACCGATAGCGACCAAAACGGGACAAACGGCATCGTCATCGTTGGCCCGTGAAGCTCTCGATTTACAGCGAGATAGTTCGCCCCATAGGCCAGCGTCCAGAACGGTTCATTAATGTCAAACTGCGATGGTGCGAATACCAAAAATCCAACGCTGACGACGAGCACAAAGGATACGACCGCCGGATAAAGTCGCAGGAAGCGGCGCTTGTAGAACTCCGCGACGTCGACGCTGCCGGTGCGCTTCCTCTCGCCGATCAGCAATCGCGTGATCAGAAAACCGCTGATCACGAAGAAGGTAAGAACGCCGAGGCCGCCAGGGAAGAAATGCTGGTTGACGATGTGGGCGAGCAACACGAGCCATATGCTTACGGCGCGCAGGCCGTCGAGGCTTGGAACGTGATCGAAATTCGCCAACATCTCGGCTGCTGCAGGCACATATTCCTTGCGGCCTGCCATCCAAAGGGAAAGCCTGCTCGAAAGTCGCCTTGGAAGGGTAGTATCGCTCACTGCTTGGCGCAGGATGCCAGCTTTGGCGGGCAACAGTCGACTGCGCCTGCGTAAGCACCCGAAGCGACCGGCGCGATAAATCCAAGCCAAACAGCTATTGTCGTGAGGAGAAATTGTGGTTTCTCATCACCATCCGGTTCGTCCTCACGGTCCCACCCTGAGAAGCTCATCGTCCGTCCCCTCTTTATTCCCCAACCCAACCACACCACCACCATTTCGTCCACCATTGGGGTTCTTCATGACCGATCTCACATCCGACCGCGAAGTCTTGGCCGCGACGATCTGGGGTGAGGCGCGCGGCGAAATCTTGTCCGGCAAACGCGCGGTCGCGGCGGTGATCGTGAACCGCGTCAAGGCAAGCGCGGGACGCAGGCAATTCGGCGACGGAACGATTCGCGGTGCATGTCTCGCGCCGTGGCAGTTCTCCTGCTGGAACGAAGCGGCGGCCGATGAAAGCCAGCGGGCCGCGCTTCTGGCGCTCGACTTCTCGAAGGACGACCCGGTGATTGCGGCGTGTGGCGCGATCGCGGACGAGGCGATCTCGGGAACGCTTGTCGATCCGACGGATGGCTGCACATTTTACAAGACGACGAAACTGCCCTGGCCGAAAGCATGGGGGCGGGAAATTCCGGCGTGCGCCATCGTCGGGCACCAGAGCTTCTACAAGCTGCCCTGACGCCGCCCGAAGCAAAAGCCAACCACGGGAAGCAGCGAGACGAAGCCCGGCGTCCCGGCCGCATGCCCGCCTCGCTGCCCCAGCAATGATTTTCCCTTCGCCTTATCGGTGGGCGATCCTTCCCTGCGACTGGTCGCAGCGTTCTCGGGCGCGGTGCGACGCCGGGGGAAAGGATCGTCCGCCGATGCGGCGATTCCCGTCGCATCGTAACCCGAGGAAAAACAGATGAGCATTTTCACCAGTATCGAATCCGGCATCGAGGCCGATTTCAGCGGTCTCGGCACGTTCCTGAAAAATCTCGTCAGTGCGGAGTTCAGTGCGCTTCTGCCGATCGCGCAAAGCGCCGTCGCCAATCTGACAACCGAAGAAGCCGCCGCGCTGGCGTCGGGCGACACGAAGAACACCGGCAGTATCCTGGCGTCCGTTGTCAAGAATACGACTGCCGCGGCGGAAGCCGCCGGCATCGGCGCCGGCGCCAGCACGATCCTCGCGGCTGTCGGCGCCGCCGTTCCGGCGCCCGCACCCGCTGCATCCTGATGCAACGCATGCGCGAGCAAGGAGCAACGATATGAAATGGAATTTTGTAACGGCGCTCCTTGTCGCGCCTGCGCTCACCGGCTGCGCCGCCGATTTGTCGAATTACGTCCCGCCGCTCGATCCCGCGCTGGCGACGTCGCAAACGGCCGCCCACCTCGCCTATTGCAAAGCGCTGATCCGGCAACAAAGCGCCGTGTCACCGTCGGGCTGGAAAGGCATGTTGCAGCAGGCGGCGCAATCCTCGATCGGCGCCTGGGTCAGCGCGGCCGAACTCGCCACGGTGCAAGCCGTCGAAGCCGCCGCCGGCTACACCCTCTTCGGCGCGCTGCTCGGCATTCATACCGACGATAATTCGCGCCAATCCCGGGCCGAATCGAACGTGCGCATGTGCATGGTCAATTACGGCGAAGGCGTCACGGAGAAGCCCTGATGCAATTTCTTGCCAATCTCGGCCGTTGGACCATCAGGAGCGATTGGGTGCGCGCGCTCGTCCTGAAATGGATACGCGCCGGCTTGATCTGGCTCGGTCCGATCGTGACGGCGGCGCTCCTCAGGCACGGCGCAGATGCGGATGCGACAAATGCGTTTGTCAGCTATTTCAGCGGCGTGATCCTGAGCGGCACCGGTGTCGCGTTCAGCATGCACGACGCGAAATCCGTGCATCTGCAAATCCAGTCCGCGGCGAAAGGTCCGAAGAGCGATGCCGCTGTCGACGAATGCCTGGCGGAGCATTCGCTATGAGACTCGGTGTCGTTCTCTTCGCGCTCGCCGTTCTGCCGGTGACGGCCGGTTGTGCGGGCCAGCCTGCATCCATTTCGTTGCCGCCTCGAATCGCATGTCTGCCGCTCAGGACGTGGAGCGCGGCCGAGCAGGATCAACTCCGCAAGGAATATGACGCGCTGCCGGCGCCTGCAAAGATGCGCGCGGCGTTCCAGGATTACGTCGCGATGCGCGACGAAGACCGCGCATGCCTCGCCAATTCCGTGCCAAGCGTTCGCTATTTGCATTGAAGGGAGTAACGAAAATGACACTGCTCGATGTCTTCCTGGGCGACAGCGCACTCTTGCGCGCCCAGGAACAGGCCCTGATCGAACAAGAGGATCGCGTGTTCCAGCTGGTCGAGGGCGAACACTCGGATCTGCGCACGCATGTGCGCGCCGATATTCCGCGCTTCGCAGTGCTCAATGCCCGCCAGCGGTTCGGCCAGGCCCATTTCGACCGCAAGTCGGATATGAATTTTCTCATCACTGCCATCGGATTCGCGGTCATTCTCGCCAAGCTCTTCGGCGGTTTCGACCTGCTCCTGAAGGGTTTGTACGCATTTTAAGGAGTACGAACGCGCCGGCCTTCGCGCCGCCGTGCGAAGAATCCGGGAGCGTCGGAATCCCCTGCGGTTTTCTTCGTGGTCCAGCCGGGCTTGTCGGGCGGGACTATGGGCGAGCGGCGAACTCTCGCTGAGCCGCATGTTCATTGGGTGTTCGCTCTGGGCGCCGGTGCTGCCGAAAGTGCCGCGAATTTCGCAGCCTGGAGTTCACGATCACGCAAGTGAAAACCCTGACCCGGCGGCAATATCGAACACTGGTGCCCGGCAGCTTCGGCTGCCGGGCTTTTTTGCTTTTTCGGTTTCACGGCGGGGGCGATGCCGTCTCGCGCCATGCACCGCATTCCCCGGATTTTCCTCGGCGGCAGCGGCGACGGCCGGGTGTTTGTGCCCCAAAGGGGCAAAATGCGGGTCAAGGCCCGTGCTGCGGCTTGCATTTGCCGGGACTGGCACATAATTTCCGGCCCTTCGGGTCCGGCAGGACCCTGTGCAGCTGTAGCTCAGTTGGTTAGAGCGCCGGATTGTGGATCCGGAGGTCGGCGGTTCGAATCCACCCAGCTGTACCAATGCACTTCCACACCCTCGCATAGCCTCACGTCGTTCCGGAAAGCCCGCGCATTCCGGCCGGAATGCGCGCATTCGGCCGTCTCCGTTTGCGGCGCGCTTCGCCAGAACAGGGGACATTTGCGAAGGCATTCCCCGCGGTCTCTGCGGCTCTGAAGGAGACCTCCACATCTCCGGCTTTGTGAAGGTGCGAGTTCGTGGAGGGCAAAGCCGGATACGAACTCGACCAATCTCCGTCCTCCACAATCGGGAAAAATACAGGAGAGAATCTGCTCTCCGACTTTGAGCCGCGGCTTGGGCATATCGAAAACACTTATGCTTCAAGGCCTTAGTGCGCTTTTTAGGGCGCCAAATTCCGTCGAATAACAGGAAACAATTTGCGCTTTATCAGGAGACGTTTCATCGGTATCAGGAAACAGCATAGGCGCGTTTCCTGTATTTTCGGCGCGCTCGGACAGCAAGCAAAGACGCAGTCGAGTTGCGCGACCAAGCCTCGCTAGACCATGCGGATGAGGACTTATCGGTATGTTTTTAATGCGTTTGGAGGGTGCCCGGATACCCCCGAATTCATCTAAGAAAACCGATCGACAGAGCTTTGATGGGGTCAGATGTCGGCATCGCCGGCGAACACTTGCGCCTGCTTTCGCCAGGAGAGCGGCAAGTCAGCATTGATGACGCGCGTGATGTTGAGCGCGCGTGGCTGTTCGCCGCGCACGATCGATCGCGTCAGGCTAGGACTCAAATAGGCGAGCTTGAGTGTGAGCCCGACATGGCCGCGATCTTGGCCGAGCCGTACTGCGAGTTCTTCTATCGAGTGAACCTCGCCATCGATCAACATGCGCCGCCAGCGATGGGCGCGGGCGATGGCCTTGATCAACTCCATGTCTGGCACGGGCTCAGCGGGCTCGCCGCTGGATGGATAGATGACGGCGGCGTGCCCGCCATGGAAGCGGGCACGAGCGGGAAGAGTAAGCACCAGCTGCTGGCCATGCTCGGCTAGCGTCTCGCCGCTCGCCAAATCTGAGCGGCGCTCGGCCACGATGTCTTCCTCGGACGCCCGCACCAGATCGGCCGTCGAGGCGCGCCAGTGTTCCAGGGCCGCGTCCTTCTGCAGGCGCACGACGACGGCATCGGATTGAACTTCGATGCGGTTGATCGCGCTGCGCAGCTGTTCCGGCTGACCGACAGACGGAAGCCCCAGCCTCGCGAGCACGTCCATGAGAAAGCCTTCGAATGCTGGGGCAGGGATACGGGTGAGAGTGGCTTCGGAGCGTTCGCCCTTCAGGTTGGGCCGGCTCGCGTAATAGCGATACCGCGCTCCGTTCGCCTTGACCGTATAGGTCGGAAGCATGAGCTCTCCCGTCTCATCGAATAACAGGTGAAGGAAGGGCGCGTTCTGGGGTGAGGTAACCTTGGGTCTGATGGAGCCGCGGCCGGCGGATAGTTTCTCGCCTACCACAGCGAACAGGTCCGCGGGCACGATGGCCGCATGCTCGCCCTTATAGGAGCGGCCTTTGTGCTGCGTCTCGCCCAGATAGGTCCGGTTGCTGAGCAGGGCATAGAGTGCGCCGCGGGTCATCGGGTTGCCTCCGCGCTGCTCGCCGGTTTGGAACACGCGCCGCTTCGAGACTATGCCGTTCCGCGCGAGGTCAGCGCAGAGGAGGCGGGCGGAGCCGACCTCGATGTAGCGCCGGAATATATGCCGGACGGTCTCGGCTTCTGCTTCATTGACGACCAGCTTCCGGTTGGCGACGTCGTAGCCGAGTGGCGGGTTGCCACCCATCCAGATGCCCTTCCTCTTCGAGGCAGCGATTTTGTCCCGTATGCGTTCGCCGGTGACCTCCCGCTCGAATTGGGCGAAGGAGAGAAGGACGTTGAGGGTCAATCGGCCCATCGAGTTCGTGGTGTTGAACGACTGGGTCACGGAGACGAAGGTGACAGACCTTCGGTCGAACACCTCGACGAGCTTGGCGAAATCCATCAGCGAGCGGCTGAGCCGATCGATCTTGTAGACGACCACGACGTCGATGCGGCCTTCTTCGATATCCGCCAGCAGGCGTTTGAGGGCGGGGCGTTCCAATGTCCCTCCGGAATAGCCGCCGTCGTCATATCGCTCGCGCAAAGCGATCCAGCCTTCGGCCTTCTGGCTTGTGACGTACGCCTCGCAGGCCTCACGCTGGGCGTCGAGGCTGTTGAAGTCCTGCTCAAGTCCCTCCTCGGTCGACTTGCGCGTATAGAGGGCGCAACGGATGGAGCGCTTGGTAGTCATGGCGCCACCTCCCGCGTGGCCTTCTTCTTCTGTTCGAGTCCGAAGAACCTGGGCCCCGACCAGCGGGTCCCGGTGATGGTACGGGCGATATCGGACAGGCTCTTGTAGCGTTTGCCGAGGTACTGAAACCCCTGCGCCATGACCGTCACTTTATGAATCGTCCCCTTCCACTCTCGCGTCAGGACAACGCCGGGTGAGAAGTCACGCCGGACCTTGGGCTCGTAATCGCCGTCGCGCTCCAGAGCTTTGCCGATCTCGGCAAGCCTTCGCTCGGTCACCGAGTCGAGGTCGCCGAAGGTGTCGACCTGTATGCGCCACGCAAGCTCATTCAGGAGAACGCTGCGCGACCGAAGCTTTGGAGGCTCGCACCCGAGACGATCGCGCCAGATGGTGCGCAGTTCGCCAATTGGCAGACGCGAAAGAGACTCAAGTTCGGTCCCGATCGCGTCAGCCGTATCCGGCGCGGCAGCAATCCGCTGCCGCGCCTTTCCCACATTTCCCATGATACGTCGCCTAGCCTGCGATCCGGTAGAAGCGGACGCCATTCCGCTTCACGGACTCAACCTTGAGCCCAAGTTTTTTCTTGAGCGTTCCCGAGATGGCGCCGCGCACGGAGTGAGCCTGCCATTCAGTCGCATCACAAAGGGCTGCGATGCTGGCGCCCGGCGCCTTGCGCAACATAGAGATGATGGTCGCGAGCTTACCTTTCGTCGGCGCCACCGAGCTGGCGCTCGTTTTGGAATCCGCCCGCGCTGCCCGATTCTCGGCTGCCGGGAATTTGGTTTTGCCTTTCAGCGTCTTCGATGCGCGTTGTCGCGTGCGAGACGGCGTCGCAGCGATGCATTTCTTGGTTTTCGTCATGATATCCTCCATCGTTGTAGCGGCGTCAGTGCCGCTACTGCCCAAAGCCCCGGTGAGCGGGAGGTGCGCTCGGGGGCCAAAATCTATAAACGTTGCTGCAGCCCGCGGTGGCTGCGACTGACCGTTTCCGCCAGCATGCACGCTCTTGCGCGCCCGGAAGTCGAGCGGAATAGGAGCAATATTCTGGCGAAATCGGCGACATGCTGGCCAACTGGTTAGCCAAACTATCGAATGTGGCCGCTTATGACCCAAAGCTGACATCGGCCGACGTCCGCCACCCCTGCAGCGCGCGGTCAACCACGCCCGCCTCAAGGGCTGGTCAAAAGATGAAGCTTTGGGTTCATTGAGACGGGCGCAAAGCCCTTTCCGTTGCTAGATGCGATGGTCATGCAGCTGGGAATTCATACGGCGGCCGGAAAAGGTCAATAGTGCCCCTTACTTACGAGGCGAATAGAATTTTCTAGCGACTCGATCACTGGAATTGTGATCCGTTGTGGCTGCGGGAAAAGGGACACGATCAGGTCGATGCGGCAATTTGAAGATATCCTGCGAGGAGCAACATCAAACATCACGGAAGAATACTTCCAGCTGCCTGTTGAAGGCGGCCCAGCAATCTATCGCGAGCGCGTCTACACTTATGAGCTTTACCACCAAATGCGATGCCTCTGGCCCAAGGAAGGCACTGAACTTCGACTGAACGGTGAAGTAGACAAAAAGGCCCATCCGGTACTTTCACAGCGCGAAATGCGCCTGGCCATACCGGACTTGCTGGTGCATGGACCTGGATACATGGCGCGCAACTATGCCGTGATCGAAATCAAGCCGCAGACGGCCAGTCCTATCGGTATCGAGAAGGATGTCGGAACGTTGAGCGAGTTCGTGCGCGTCGCGGGTTATGAACGCGCCGTCTATCTTCACTATGGCTACGACCTGGCCGACGAGTTGCTAACCGCGATTGAAGGCGAAGCCCGAAAGATCGGGGCGCCCAAGATCGAGGTCTGGCTCCATCATCGGCCCATGGAAGCCGCCGAGCTGGTGCATGTGGTTGACGTTGGCGGCTAGTGCCAAATTTCGACCAGGCGGAAGCTGAGTTCCTGGGCGCGAGGCCAGCCCGCCCGGATCAAGATGTCGAGCAAGTCCACCAAGTCTTTCAACCGGGCTTCATCTGCAAAGACATTGCTGTGGTCGGCAAGATATTCGTCCACAATTCCGACTATCTGGTCGGCCGCCAATTGCTCGACGGCGTAACCGAACACCTCAGCCATTCTGACCGTTTGCACGATCTGGGCGAACACCCCGGCAGGGTCCACCGGAATGAAGCGTTCCAGATATTGCACGATATGGTGGGTGGCGTGTGGAAAGCCGATGTCCAGGAGCCGGGCCATGATGGGCGCCGCCTCTTGGTAGAGCCGGGCCTGCAGAGCGGTCGGGTCGGGCGTCCCCTCGTTGTAACCGCCGCCTGAGCAATGCAGCAGGCGCATGGCAATCTCGTCCAAGACGCTCAACATCTCCCGATAAGCGTCTTGATCCTCATTACTCCAGGTACCCGAGGTTTTAACACTGCGCCCCTCAGCGACGCGATCCCTCTCAGTCCGCGCGGCGTCAGCCACACTGATATAGAAGGCGAACGCGCGCTTTCGGATCGCATGCCTTTCATCGGCGGGGTCGGACGGGTTGCCAATCATCAACTTGTCGGAGTATCGCGCCACGAGCCCGCGAATGATGCCGGGATAAGACCTGATCTTGGCGATATAACCGTCAAGAATAGCCTGTGCCTCAGTGTTGCCAATGCTGATCGCCAAATCCGTGATTAGGTTGATGGCAAAGGATACGCACTTGTCGCCACTATCGTCGTCCTCCTGTCCGAAACGGTCGAACACCTGCTTTATGAGACTGATAGCTCGGGGAATGTCGTCGAGCGTGATGCCGCCCAGCGCGTTGATGGCGGCACACACCACCGTGTCCGCCGGGTCATTGCGGATCGCGTACTCAATCTCTTGATAGACCCAATCGGGCCGCTCCTTGAAAGCCTGATTTAGCCTGCTGATCACCTGATAGCGGACAGAGCCAACCGCGTCTCTGGCGGCCTTGGTAATTGCCGATTGGATGCCGGGGGAAGGCGGGAAAGGCGGGCGTGCCAGGAGCATCAGCCCCATCGCGGCCGAAGTGCGGGCGGAAGGGCCGCCCCAGCCGACCGAGGTTTTGAATTGTTCCTCGATTTTCGCATCGAAGTGCGGATAGGCAGATTGCATCGCAAACAGGAGAAGGACTGAGAGCCGGCCGCGGTGCGCGTCGTCAACCTGGTTGACGGGCGCCAGGCTGAGCGTCGTCGCCGTTTCCGCGACAATCCCCTCGGCGTGTTCCGTGGCGGCCGCGCCCACCCCATCCTTTTTCGCCTGCAAGATCGCCGTGTGCAGCGCTTCGATCACGGGCAGGCGCTCGGCTATCACTTGCCTCGTTATGGTGCTTCCGTTGCTCTCTCGCGGCAGAGCTTGAACAGCTTTTTCCGCGTCGCGGAGCGCCATCACAGGCGCGGCCTTGAGATCGACACCCTGGCGTTCCAGATAAGTGTCGGTGTCATAGGGCCTGCGGGAAAATTCGAAGGTGTTCTCCGGTGTGTTCGCAGCCTTGACCCCGCGTTTGGCCAGATCCTTGCGCAGTGCCTTCATGCCGGTTGTGGCGACAAGCTTCTCAGGGATGGTATTGGCGTAAATCTCGCGATACCGGCTGCCGACTTTCCCGGTTAGGCGAAGAATGGCGTCCTCGATGGCGCTGCGCTGTTTCTTGCTCAAAACGCCATAGGCTTGCGCCAGAAAGCGTCCTACAGCGTGCCGCGTATCGGCGCTAAGCAGGATGGGCTTCGCCACCACGACAGACGCGATGGCGGGCGCCACCGTTGGCCGGTTTGCCGCGTGATTGAGCAAGCTAGCCCAGAGCACTGCCGGGCCGCCTTCGCGCCCAACCGTATCGACCATGGTCTGGAATTTGGCTTTGTCTTGTGCCGTGGCCGGCCGCGCCAGCGCCTCCTCGAACTTTGCAATCAAGGCGGGGGCGTCCCTGCGATCCTGGAAGCCGTCGCGAAACCAGATATGGCTCAAATCCTCTTGGAATTTGAACCGCTTTCCGTCGGCGGAAAATTGACCGGGCAGAGGTTTGCCGTAGTGCGGCCCGGGGTGCTCGCGCTTATTGTATGCCGTGACCGCCTTGGTGATTGCCTCCATGGCATGGGGCAAGTCGGTATCGAACAGGTGCGGAAACGCCTCTTGCAACCCGTACCAGGACATCTCGTAATCCTGGCGGCGGTTCGATGTCAGCGACAGGATCGCGCTGTTGCCCAGGCCGGTCTTTGCTGTCGATTCCTCCTCGAAGCCGTACACGCTCTCGTACATCTCGACCATGAACTTTGGCGCCTGCCGGCCGATAGCTTTGATGTGGCGGCACAGCGTGTGCATTTCCGTGTGGCCAAATTCCTTGAGGTGATCGGGGCGCAGGGATTGGCGCAACAACGTGACCGACGCGCTTTTGTCGCTGCTGATCGTTTCGGCCACAGCCATGAGCCCGACATCGACCAGAACCGGCCAGCGAGGGGTGCGTTTCCAACCATAGGCCAGCAGGTTGCGTGCTGCCACACCGGCGCTTTTCAGCTGGCGCGGCGTCAATAGCGCCGGCTTGTCCTGGACGGACACCATGAATATGCGCACGGCGGACATCGCGGGATCAGTTGCAATGGCCGAAAGGCGCTCTGCAAATGTCATCCATGGCCCTGCATTCGCGCCGAGAAGCACGATGCTGGAGCTATTACGCATGAGCAAGGCGCTCATCAGATGCTGGAGAAAATTTGTCGCGCCAGGCGCATCGGCCTTCAGCGCATCAAGCATCGGTTGCAGATCATCGGCCGACGTGGTTTCGACCGCCGCCATGTTGGGCGCCGCCAAGCGCGCGACCTCCGGCAATCCGGGTTCGGCAGCAAGTGACAAAGCGAGAGTCCAGAAGGCGGCCCGCCTGCCGCCATCCGACCAGGTTTCCTGCATCACGAGCCGCAGGCTGGGGCTGGCCATGACCGCCAGAGTCCTGTCAGCTGTCAGTCGGCTGATGAGGTGTGCGGGATCGCGACCTGCCCGGAAGATCAGACGCGCGACCGCATAGTCGAACAAAATGTGATGGGTGAAGAGGAGAATGTCCGTGGCGCTTCCGCCACCAGGTAATTCGTCCTGGCGGAGAATGTCAGCCTTTTCCAGTTCGACCAGGGCCGTGGCATCCGCCTTGGCAAGAACCGCGTCGCGGGCCGCGCGCATGCTTTTCTTGGCGAGCATTTCTTCGACCGTGGCCCGCAAAACTTTCTCTCGCGCATCGTACTTGCCATCATCCTGGCGAACTCGGTGCGTCCAGTATTCAGCCAGAAGCTGGGACTGGGTGCGCAGAGGCGAAAGCTCGCTCGTTTTGACGCCTTGCGACAAGAGGTCGGCAAGCAGATGCAGGTTGAAGATGTTTTGCAGCAACTGGCGCAACAGCGGCGTGGCGTTGGCATAAAGCGCGTGAAGCTGCGGCAAGGATTTCGCGGTCTGTTCAATCTCAGTCGCCGAAAGCGCCTGGACATGGACGTGCTTCGTCACGCCGAGGCTTGGGTCGGCGTGCTCAGGTATGGGCGGCCGGCCGCGGAAAATATTGCGCCATTGGGCGCCGTGCTTGACGTCATAGGACCGCACCGACGCCACTACATTCCAGCGGCCACCAGGAATAGACGTTATCGCGTCGATGACCTCGCGGATGATTTTCTGGGCGCTGGGACTTTTGGCGGCGTCCAAGGCGTCGACGATCACCAGGCCGGGGCTATCCCCCGGCCAATTCTGAAGCACCTCCGCGACGGGATGGGTGATGCCCAGTTCTTTCCAGACGTCCGAAAGGTGGTCCGCGTTCAGCCAATCCACCGGGAGAAACACGATATCGCGCCCTTTGCCAGCGAAATGACTCGCCAGCGCATAGGTGAGCCCGGATTTGCCCGCTCCAGGATTGCCTACGAGGAGGAGATCGTCTTTGGCCGCGGCCGCCCGCAATTTCTGCAGAACATCGCGCTTGATCTCGGTCTTCTGTTTGTCCTCGATGAGCCTGGTGTAACGATGCGCGACCCGAAACCGGGCTTCCGTCCATTTCCGCAGCGCATACACATCGTCGCGAAAGGTCGGCAGGGCCACCAGGCTAATGCCGTCGCCGGTGAGGGTTTTCTGAAGAGCGTTGAGGTCGATAGTCGCCCTATCGGCGCGCAGCGTGGCGCAGGTCTTTATCAGGCTGGCAAATGCGCTGGGACCGTCGGCCGCGTTTGCGAGCACCGATGTAGTGAGCGCGTCCTGCGCGGCGATGGCGTCGGCTTGGCCGTCTTCAAGATCAAGATGTTGCACCCAGATGAGGCGCAGAAGGCCCGCGAGCTGATCTGGGCTGGGCGCTGTGCCGTAAATGGCCTGCCAGCGGGCGCGCAGGACGCGATCAACCGTCTCGGCGACTTCCTTTTCCTCTGCTGAGTTCTGTGCGTCTGCCAGGCATTTCTTGGCGGCGTCCAGACGGACAGCCCGCAGAAGCCTATCCAGAATTTCAACGATCTTCTTGCTGCCTGCCCGCCGCGTCACCAGGGCGAGGCGGTCCTTGCTGGAATCCAATGTGCGCGGAGCGTGCTTGGACGCCTTATCCTCGCATTCCTTGTGCTGCCGGACGAATTGATCGAGCGCCTTCACCAGAGCCGAATTCGGCGCTTCACTCAGATGAACCGTGCGCTTAGCCTGGGCATAAATGAGCCCGTCATGAGACGTGCGGGCGTTCACATCATCGACAGCCGCGCCCGTCTGACAGGCCACGCTGGTCAACGTCGTACCAGCGGGAAGCAAAAACAGTTGCGCCAATGACCCGGCTAACATTCGAACGCAGTACCAGGCGGCGGCGCGCGTTTCATAATCGGCGCCGACTGCTTCCGCCTTTCCACCGCTATTGGGCTTCTTTGGTTTGGCCATGAGGTGCGTCCGAAGACCGAGAATGCTTCATCGAAATCGTTACCGCGAGAAACGGGCAGCTTACAGCCAACAAGCTCCGGCACAGACCGCGACTGACTAAGCCGACAGTCTGCTTTTATGGCAAGCCTACTATATTGCAGAAGGGCGGCCGAAAGTGAATGTCCACTTCTGGCGCCGAAGCGCCAGCAGGAATCGTGAAGACGCTGCGAGGCGGGACTTACAGCTCGACCTGCTCCGAAATGGCCAATGCGTCGTCGACCTCGATCCCTAGATACCGCACCGTGCTTTCCAGTTTCGTGTGGCCCAACAGCAGCTGCACGGCCCGCAGATTGCCGGTTTTCTTATATATTTGAGCCGCCTTGGTCCGGCGCATCGAATGGGTGCCATAGGCTGTATTATCGAGCCCTGCTGCATCGACCCATCTGTGCACCAGTCGAGCGTACTGGCGTGTCGAGATGTGCAGCTGCGCATTAATTCGGCTCGGGAAAAGGTATTCATCGGGGGCGTGGTCGATTTGTTGAACCCAAGCATTAAGCGCGTGGCGCGTACAATCGGTAATCTCGAACTGTACTGGCCGGCCGGTTTTCTTCTGGATCACGGTTGCTCGCTCTCGCGCGCGTCCGCCGACTTGTACGTCGCAAATCTTAAGGCGAACCAGGTCACAGGTTCGAAGCTTGCTATCGATCGCTAAGTCGAAGAGCGCTAAATCCCGCTTGTTGCCAGAAAGCTCGAGCCTGATGCGGATAGCCCACACATCCTTTGGATTCAGTGGGCGCTTTTGGCCAATCAGCCGTCCCTTGTTCCATGGGCGCGAGGGGCTAGAGACATCCAGAAAGTGATCGTAGGGCATGATCGTCTCCGACATGCCATCCCTCCCACCCCTCCGCACGAAAACGCGCGGCGTGGAATGCTATCACCCTGCAACGAGAAAGGCAGTCGCTGACCCGAAGCCGACCGTCCGCTCGTTCCGGGAATGGACATCTGCATGGCGAGCGGCTCCTTGGCTCTGCCAGAAAACGGACTGGTCAACTTTGGAAGGTTACTCGCTGCTGAGGTCGGATCGTGGATGAAGAATCTTTGCCGCGAACGGGTCGGTATGCTGATCGATCACTGCAGTCCCAAAAAAGTATTCGCTATTGTACCATCGGCGGTGTTTTGACACGGCGTCCAGCGCAAATCTGTAAGCCAGCTGGCGCTCTGTGTTGGAAAAACCAGCGGATACCATCTCGGTGGTGGGCATCCAATCGTAGAGATACCGACATTCGTCTAGGATCGTCATGTCCATGAACATGGGCGTTTCCTTCGCCTGATAGCGCCATCGCCGGGTCGTTTCGATGTTCACATGGTAGGGCACCGCCACTTGCCGGAACAATAACTCCACGAGCTGGTGTCCTAGGACGAGATCACAGAACTGATAGTAGTCCCGAGAACGGTGTTCATTTACTACCTTCGCGAGGGGAGGCGCCAAAACGGTGCTGGCACTGTTGGCCAGCATCGAAAAGGTTAGTTCGCAAGTGTTCTTAATCAGCTCGTCCGTTTTCCCATCCGTTCGAAGCTGCGACAGGAAGAGGTACGCAAACGAGGCAAAATCCTCGTCGAGGTTCACCCATTGAGGGTAGTTCTCGTCCTTGGCATTTGTTTTTTGTCCAAAGCGGCAAATGCCCAGAGAATCGGGTATTCGCTGGCACCTACGATGACGTCGCCACCGGAGCCTTCCGAATCCACGAAATGGAACGCTGACAGCATAAGAGCCTTGCTTTCTGTCTCCGGCACCGTCTTGAAGAAATTAGAGTAGATCCTGCTGCTCTTAGAGTCTGTCCGGATAGTTTATGAAGGATTGCAGAGCTTTCTGAGCATGAGGCGGATTGAGGCGAAGTGCAAGAAAGCGAGCGCCTTGCGATTGAGATTCTCCCAATCTTTGGCTAGGCGCCTGCATCGGTTGAGCCAGGCGATGGAGCGTTCGACGATCCATCGTTTGGGCAGTACGACGAAGGTATGGAGCTCGTTGCGCTGGACAATTTCGATGATCCAGTCGCCGCTCCGCGCAGCTGCCAGTGCAGCGCGTGCGCCGCGATAACCGGCATCGGCGAAGATGCGTACAACGAAAGGGAACAAAGCCCTCGTGTGCTTGTCGAGGACGAAGGCGGCCCCGTCGCGATCCTGGATATCGGCCGAATGAACCGCAGCGCTCAACAACAGGCCGAGCGTATCTACGAGAATGTGGCGCTTCTTGCCCTTGATCTTCTTTCCCGCATCGTAGCCATGCGGATCGATGCACGCCCCCCTTTTTCCGCGCTTTTGACGCTCTGGCTGTCGATGATCGCGGCGGTGGGGCTCGCTTCTCGTTCTTCGCGTTCGCGGCATTTCACATAAAGCGCGTGATGAATGCGCTGAAGCGTGCCGTCCCAACTCCACAGATCAAAGTAGTCGTAAAGCGTGCTGCGCGGCGGAAGGTCTTTCGGGATTGCGCGCCACTGACAACCCGTGCTCAGGACATACATGATGCCGTTCATCACTTCACGCATGATGACGGTTCGCTTGCCACCACCCCGCTTGCCGGGCGGAATGAGCGGTTCGATAAGCACCCATTCCTCGTCGGTCAGATCGCTTGGATAACGCAGCTTGTCACGGTTGTAGCGGGGGCGATTTTCGGCCGTCCACATGGGCACCTCCAAAACGAATCGGTGCCACATAAGGAATCACAATAGATTCCTGCCTTGCAAGCTTCTGCCATTGCCAACCGACTCTCGCGACTCGCAAAGTCGCCGGACGGACACTTAGAGAAGCGGCTGTAGGGCGATATGACGCTAGCGTGATCCATCAGCACGCGTGTGACAAACTGACCGTAGTAGCTTTCTAGATTGGCAGACACGATTGGGAGCCAGTCGTCGAATTCGTAGCCCTCTGCGATCGGACCTTCGGGAGTCGTGCTACCATCCCCTTCAAGAAACGATTTCGGATAGAGATAGCAGGCCACCAATTTCGCTAACAATACGCGACCAGCAGCATCACCAGTCGCTGTAGGAAGGGACACGTTCGTAATCAGCGCGCCAGGGGAGTTTAAGGCGTGACAAGCCAGCACCCTCGAGATTGCGAGCAAAGTCTTCTGCTTCTTGTTCCGACTGGGCAGAGGTCCGCAGAAATCGAGGTAGATGATATCGAAGCGCATCGGAGATGCCTCGAGGAACGTGTCGATCCCGCCGTTTATGATCTTTATGAAAGGAAATTCCGATGCGAGCGCCGAGGCTACTGCCTTGTCGTGAACATCGGCATCGGATTCAAACGCCCAGATATTCTCTGGAAGAATGCCGGCGGCGCAGAACACACGAAGATCGTTTTCGGGGTTGGGACCACACAGATAAGCCACTTTAAGATTCTTTGCGTCTCTTGCCTGCGTGACCGAATCGTAGAACGCCTCCCAACGATCGATTGTCTCATTGCTTAGCTGTGCGGCAGCGGCAGCATCATAACCGCCGCGTGCGAGCAGCGTCTCTCGCACTTCGCGAACGTACGTGCGGCGGCACAAGGTGGCATTAGTACGGTCCACGGTGAGCGCGCATATCGCGCCGTGGATCACCTGCCGACGAGCCAGGACCTTTTGAGGCTCTGCGTATTCAGCTTTCATAAAAGACGCCCAGAAGGCCAAAACGCAACAGGGTCACAAGTTTCTTCTTATCGCACAATACAGAACGTTTCGCCGCTCCCAATTCGGCATTGCGACAACCGGTAGGTTGTGAGCTTTGCCGCCAGCCGATCGTCCAGGAATGACCGCTCTTGGCGCTTTCCGGACGTGCAATTAGCTTATGGAAACCCACGGCCCACCCAGAAGCGACTCACGGTTTCAGCAGCTGAACTGGCGTCGTCCCGAGCGCCTGCGCAAGCTCGAACAGAGTGACGACTGTCGGATTGCGTAGTCCCCGCTCTAGGTCACTGATGTACTGCTGGCTGAACCCGGAACGATCGGCGAACTGCTCCTGCGTGAGGCCCTTCTTGGTTCTCACCCGGCGCACGTTCTTGCCGACCAGTTTGCGCATGTCCATGCGCAGAACATGATCCGGTACATACTCTGAGTTTATTTACTATAATATGTACTTCTGGACTGGACTCCCCAGCCCGTTGGAGCGACCTGTTGCGGCGCGAGGAAGCCGAACGTGAACGCAGCCGATCATAGCGAAAGGTCGACCAACAGGGAGAAGCTCCTCGAGCATCTGTTCGTGGGCGACCTGTTGCGGTGTTTGTGGCGTTCCGGCGTGCGCGACGTCGAGGTGCTGCGCGCGGAGGTTGACTCCGGTGGTTTCGATCTCGTGGTCGAGTGCGGAGGCGTTCTTCGCCATATTCAGCTGAAGACCAGTCACAGAGGGGCAAAGACCGCGAAGGTCGACATCAATACGGCCCTAGCTAAGAAGACCAGCGGCTGCGTCATCTGGCTTCTTTTTGACGAGTCGACGCTGGAGCTGGGGCCTTTCCTGTGGTTCGGCGCGGAGCCGGGTCACCGTCTGCCGGACCTCGGAGACCGGGTAGGCCGTCATACTCGTGGCAACAAGGGCGAGAAGGGCTATCGGAAAAACATCCGACAGGTCCGAAGGTCGGCGTTCCGGTCTTTATCATCGATGGAATATCTGGCTCGCGCACTGTTCGGTGCTGCTGCCTAACTTTAGAACCGCTGCAATTCGCGGCCGAAAATCAATCCCATACGCGCTCAACCTTTGGCGGCCAAGAACCCGAAAGCAACCGCCCGGCTGCTTCTTCGTCTACTTCGATGATCTTGCCGGCCTCGGGGATGTCGATAGGGGGCTTGCTGTGATCCCAATATTCGAATCGACCTCCGCCGATCAGGACACGGAGCTTGACTTTGCCCTTGGGACGCCCCGCGTCCGGATCGTCACTCAACAGACGCACTGTCTCCTTCCAGCTATGAAAGCTGGTGTTGGAGAGATCATAGGAGAGGGCTTGAGTTGTCGAATCGACCTGGTCGGAAAAATCCGAATCCGGAAACGTCGTCAGCTCTTCGATATAAGCGTCGATGCCTTCTCCCTCGCGAGGAATGAAGACCCGGCCGGCCTCGAACACGTTAATATGCGCAATAAGCCGCTGAGCCTTGCTCGCGCTTCCAACTGATATCAATTCGACCGGGTAATCATTCTCCATCTCGGAGAAAAGCGCACGCCCTAGCGACTCGCCTTCGATCAGGATTCTCGAAGGATGTTCCTGCGCGAGCGCAATCGCCCTCTGCTTGAGCTCGCGGAAATCCAGCTGCTCGTGGGCTACCGCGAGCAGATAGTAGTTGCGGTTTTGGATGCCCCAAGTGGTACAGGCGCTGAAGCTATTATGCTCACCGGCCTTCACGCCGGTATCCCAGCTCTGAATGATCGCCTCAAACTCCTGGGGCTTGGAGTTTGCATCATAGAAGACCAGCCACTCCCGCTCGATGATCGCGCCTTCGGCGCCATGCGGCTTCTGCTGGTACTGCGCATCGAACGTGCGGGAGCCCCGGGTTATTTGCCTCTCCCGTAGAGAGTCCGCGGATTGCCGGTGCGGCTGAATCGCTTCGCCCTTTTTGCGCTCCAAGAAGCGCGGGCCATAGGGTGTACCAACGCGATGGAGCTCGTTCTTTTCGGCGAGTGCGGGAAGGGCAAGCACCTCCCAGTTCTCGTTTTTCTGGACGAAGCCGCACAAATCGTTGTGGTGCAAACGCTGCATGATGATGACGATCGCACCTGTGTCGCGATTGATGCGGGTGTCGATCGAGCTGTAGAAAAGCGAATTGACCTTCTCGCGAAGGGTTTCGGACATGGCGTCTTCTACTTTAATGGGATCATCGACGACGATCAGATCGGCGCCGCTGCTCAGTATGCTGCCATGTATGGAAAGACCCCGCCGCGCTCCCCCCATTGTCGTTTTGAACTCTTCGATCGCTTGGCGATCCTCGGTAAGGCGCGTTTCGAATAGCCCCTCGTAGAAAGGGCTCAGCATCAGGCTGCGGCAATCTCCGGCGAAGTTCTTGGCAGGGATTTCTCCATAGCTGGTGCAGAGCACTTCCGACGATGGATTGTGTCCCAGGAAATATGCCGGAAACGCGATCGAAGCGAGATATGATTTCAGATTGCGGGGTGGAACGTTGATGATGAGGCGCCGAATCTTGCCGCGCCTGACCGCTTCGAGCTTCTCGCTTATGACTTCGATATGCCAGCTGGGCTCGAACTCGCGTTGCGGATAGAGCTCCAGAAAGGCGCGATGCGCGAACCCGACGAAGTCGTTGCGCAGGAGTTCCCTGTATTTGTCGAGTGTCGATCTAGGCAAGGAAGGCGTCCTCGTCGCAAGCCTTCATACGCTCGTACAGCGCGTTGATGACCTCGCGATCGCGGTCGTCGAATTTATGGGCGTTCTCATGTGCCGACTCGAGTTTGGCTTCGGTTTCCGCCCAGAGCGCCATGGCTTCTCGAATGGATTTGAGATCTCCTTCTAGAGCCTTGATCAGCAGCTTGCGAGTGAATGCCTCCCCGACGGGGATCTTTCGCGACTTGCCTCCAATATTGGCGCCCACCTTCTCGCCGAACACTTCGCGTAGGATCGTCGAGCGGTTTGGGGAGCCGGGTGTTCGGCCTCCGGGGTTTCCCGATTCGCCCGGCTTGAACTGGCTCGCTGCCGATCCGCGACTTTTGCCGCGGCGAGTATTATCCTCCGACATCACATCGCTCCTTCCACTAACCTGGCGCTTTTGATCTCCTTGAAGTCCCCACCAGAACCGACATGCTTGGCTTTCAGGCCGTAAACCTTCTCGAACCGCTTGATGATCGTGTCGGCGTAGCGAGGATCGAGTTCTATGCCGTAGCCGCGGCGGCCAGTCTTCTGCGCGGCGATCAGCGTCGAGCCGCTGCCGGCAAAAGCGTCGAGAACAATGCCGCCGCGGTGGGTCGAGTCGAGAATGGCGTCCGCTATCAGAGCAACCGGCTTGACCGTTGGATGCATGGCGAGTTCGTCGTCCCGGTTTTTGCCGAAGCTGTTGACGCCGGCGTAGGTCCAGACGTTCGTGCGATTGCGTCCGAAGCGCCCCAGCTCGACATTGTTAATATGGCCGGCGGTGCCGTTCTTGAAGAGAAACACCAGCTCATGCCGGGAGCGATAAAGGCTTCCCATCCCGGCATTGGTCTTGGCCCAGACGCAGAGATTCTTCAGCTCGCTATAGGGTTTTGAGGCATCCAGGACCTCGCGCATGTGGCGCCAGTCCATACATATATAATGTAGCGAGCCGTCGACGCTGGAATCCGCCAGATGACCGAATACGAGGGCGAGGAAGGCCGTGAACTCCTCCCGGCTCATCTCGCCCGACGCCATTGCGAATTCGGAATGGACGACCTTGCCCAATCCGGAGACATTGCCAGCAATGGGGACGTTGTAGGGCGGGTCCGTGAAGACGGCTTGCGCTTTATCTCCTCGCAACAAGGCCTCGTAACTTTCCCTCCTGGTCGAATCCCCGCAAAACAGGAAGTGCTCCCCGATCTGCCAGAGATCGCCGGGCCGACCGACGGGAGGTTTCTTGTCGATCTCCGGAATCTCGTCGGCTGCATCCGATGTGGTGTCGAGCTCGCCCAGGAGAAGGTCGATCTCCGGCAGTTCGAAACCCGTCGGCTCCAAATCGAAATTGAGCGACAGCTCCTTCAACTCAAGCGCCAGTAGCTGCCTGTCCCAGCCGGCATTCTCGGCGAGCTTGTTGTCCGCGATGACATATGCCCGGATCTGTGTCGTCGAGAGGTGATCGACGCGAACCGTCGGGATGTCCGTCATGCCGAGCTCGATCGCGGCTAGCGTCGATCCGTGGCCGGCGATGATGCCATCGTCGCCGTCAACGAGAACCGGGCGCACAAAGCCGAACTCGGCGATGGAGCGTTTCAGCTGCTCGATCTGACGCTTGGAATGCGTGCGCGGATTGGTGGCACGCGGCTTTAGGGACTTGGGGTCCTTAAAGGCAATGGTGCGGTTTGTGGGCTGAGGACCCGAAAGTCGAGCGGCCAGATGAGCTATCTCGTTCATATTCCTTGCCTTTTGCAGTCACACGAAGTAAGAGTAGTGACTACCTATGACGACGATAGCATACGCCTACATGTGATGCAACAGTAAGAGGAAGTAAGGCCTTGGATGAACCACAAAAGCCTATGCGCCGCCTGACGGTGACGATCCCAGAGGAATATGTGGCCGGGCTGGAGGACATGGCCGAGGACATGGGTGCCTCGGTGAGCGAAGCCGTCCGCGAGGCGGTGGCGACGTATCTGATGGAGAACTATTGGAAGGAGAGCATCGGGGGAGTGGCGCGCAAGGCCATCATTTCCGGAGCCACTAACGACGAAGCGCTTGCCGCCGTTAGGAAACAATTTGCGGGCGCTGCAACGTCCTTGGCATCCATTGCCTGGTACCGCTCGAAGCTGCGGAAAGAGCTGGGCGAGGCCAAAGTGCCGACTGATCGACAAGCGCGATCTGCCAAAAAATAGTGCCGGCAGATTTCAACCTGACGATATTTGCGCACGCTAACTATGACTCCAAGGATGCTCGGCCATCGATAACTGATAGTTATTGCAGATAGGTTGATATGACCAGTGATATGAAGCAGTTGAGTGCCCCACCGTTGCCTCTTTCTTGTAGCCGGCCTCCACGAACCGACATCGCCGTCTGGGCGACGCAGGTCACGGCGTCCGGTATTGGAGCTTTGCCATTTTTGTGTCGGTGGGTGTGGCACTCTCGGGGGCGGCCTCGTGGCGGACAATGCGCCTTGCTTGGTCAAGCAGTCCGCGCGGCAGGCCGAGACGGCGCACCAGATTCTTCATATCGATCGGCCGATCGATACGTGCGCTTTGCTCGATCTCAAACCGCATGGCATCGACGACCCAGCCGGGCACCGTTGCGAGACGCCCGACTGACTTGAAATCCATATTCGTAGCCGAAGCCGCCCCAACTGCGTGAAGACGGTGACGTTTGCCATCAAGCGTTCTCGAGACGCGAAAGCCTTCATCGGTCAGAATCAATTCGAGAATGTTCAGCCGGGGCCCTGGCTTCATTGAAATGTAATGCTGAATAATACTCGTAGCATGAGCGATCGAACCAGACACATCGGCCGTTAAAGGCCGCGTTCGCCAACAGGTCCAAGGCGACTCGGCAACCATCCCGAGAGCGACTTCATCAAATAGGCTGTCGAACAACTCCGGTCGATCTGCGGTTGCTTCGATCAGCGCCTGGAAGCTTGTCCTGAGTAGAGGTGGCGAATTCGACGTTTCATCGGCGAGCGACTCTCCATGGAGCTGGGCGCGTCCGGCGTACAGCGCCATCACATCAGGATTATTTTCACCGAGCAGGCGGCTCATGTTCTGGATCACAATATCAAGCAGATTGTACCGGGAATCCGCTCGCGTTTTTTCCAATCGCAGTTCGCGCAGCAAGAATTGTGCACCCACCAGGCCGAACAAGGGATTGCGAAATTTGCCTTCGAGAAGATGATCCAACGTCGCGCGATCGGGGCCGGGGCCACCACTGACAAGATCCGAAAGCGCAAGCTCATACGCGTCGATCAGACCGTCGGAAGGGTCAAACCCCTTGCCCGCCGGTTGCATGAAGATCGACGCCCGTTCGAGTATCGGCCTCCCTCTGTCCGCGACAATGAAGACTTGGGTGTCCCAATCCCCGACCACTGGAATTGATAACGTCAGTGTAGAGCCGCCTATCTCACGATACTGCAGTTCATACATTCCCTCGCGCGCCGGCAGCATCGCGAGGCCTTGGGTAATCTGCTGCGAGAATGTGCCGTCCTCGATCCATAATTCTCCAGCGAATTTGGCATCCAGAGCACCGTATCGTGCGCGCGTTGCGACAAAAATCGACTGCCCGGCGACGCGATCCGGCTGGCGGCTCGCGGCCATGATCGGGTCGGTGATGTACTCGCGCTTGTCGACGGTGCTGGAGAGCGGTGCGGCTGAAATGCGGCGCGGCAAGGGAAATTGAAGCGTCTCGTTGCCCTTCAGATCGACCTCGCGACTATCGAAGGCTTCGCCATGCGCGATGCGGACGCTGTACTTTCCAAGCGGCAGAGCTGCGCTGAAAGAGCCACGTCCGGTCCCGACGATCGCATCGCCTCGAAGCACCGTGATCTGGCCGGGAGATGGAGCAGGCGGTTCTTCCGGTGAAGTGTTGGTCGTCAGGTGCGTTTCGAGCAAAATCGAAAGCTGGCCAAGCGGTCCCGACGGTCCGCCATTGCCCGCATGCTGCGGCGGCGGTTCGACCGGTGGGCCGAGGAAAATATCGTGAGTGGTATTTATATCTGTCCGAGCGCCCTGGTTATTCGGCCTCGCCAATTCCGAAACTTCCGTGCGCAGCAGCTTGCCGAGATATGTGACCTCGATCGTCCCTCTTCTTAGAATCGCTAGCAGTGCCTTTGTGAAGTAACCGCGTACGTCGGGCGTGTCGTCCTCATAGCCGGGCTGGTAGTGCTCCGTTGCATAGAAGATGGTGTGGTCCTTGCCAGCGAATTTCGGATCGCCACATTCGAGATCGCTCGTTTTCCCGATAGGTGCGACCTCGCGCACCCGGCAGCAATCGAGAAAGAATAGCCCTTCCTCGAAACCAATACATCCGACCGAAGCATTCAGATAGCTACTTAGTTGCAACGCGGCGCCCTGGTCTTCCAACGACCAGTTCGCCAGACACAGAACCTGGTCGCCGGCCGAACCGGCGCGGCTATATCCGTGCCCGCTGAAATAGAAATAGAAGCGCCGGTGGAGTTTGCCTTTTGATCGCTCGCGGACGACCGTGAATTCCTTATCGATGATCTGCTGCAACGGCGAGATGGGCTTCTCGGTTGACAGCACGAGCCGGGCGTTATCTTGGTTGAGCCCGCCGCCGCTTGGATCGATGAGCCACTTGTGGAAATCCTTGGCGTCATTCACCGCTCCCTTGAGCGATCTTTCGCCATTCGCCCACTTCGGATAGTGATCGATTCCAATAACCAATGCATAATCGTCGGGCGCATAGCTCATGCTGCGGTCCTCGCTAGGAATAGGAGACTGGCGAGCGTTGCTGGGTCAGTGTCGAAGTCGCCATGATGCGCGGCTTTCGTGCGCAACCCGTCGGGTGCCTCGTCCGCGGACGGCGAGAGGATGAGCCGGCAGTCCGCTGCGAGCCAGTGCCTGACATCATCGTACGAAGCATCGGCTGATGAGGTCCGCTCAGTGATGTGCCTTGCCATTCCAACAAGTGGCGTGTCTGGCTTGTCCTCGAACACGCCCGAAACAAGAAACAGAAGCGAGCGGGGATAGATGGGACCGACGAGCTTGTCGGATTTCTCAGCCCCATCGGTCATCGTAAACAGCCGGAACCGATCAAACGGCGCCGGCGCCGTGACCGTTGCCTTGAAAATGTCCAGTCGAGCGGCTGGCGCAAGGAACACGACGTTTCGAATTTTGATCGCCCGCTTCTGCTCTTTGATTGCCGCCAACATCGCGCAAATGACAATTGATCCGGCGCTGTGACCAACAAGGTCTATTGTCACTTCTGGCCGCGCTTTCTGCAGCGCTTCGAGCCTGCGCAGCATATAGCCGCCGACGTGGCCCTTCTCAGACGGGGCCGGCCCGTCATCGATCCACATATTCTTTGCCTTCTCTTTAATCTCGGACCAGGCAAAGGCGCCAATCTCGGCAAGATATGCCGCGCGAAGCAGTTCCTCGACGGCGGTCGGCAATGGATCGTGGTCTGTGCCGGTCCGAAAACGTTTCACGACCGCGAAGATGACTTTCGCCAGGAAGAGCGCGATGGTGGCCGCGCCACCCCTCGCTCCGGTCTCATCTTCGGTTTGCCGGAGGATCGGCTCGGACCCAGGCGCGCTGCTTTCGAGCAAACTTCTTAGATCATCAATGTCGTAGGTAAGATCCTCGGCGAATTGCTCCTCGGTCTTCTCGCCGACACTTCCCCCCTTAGCCCGTGACATGGCGACAGCATCATTTGCTTCGGAGGTGAGCAAGGCATCGAGTGTGTCGATGCCGCTCTCGGTCTGTAGCAAGGCCTCAATCTGGGCCTGATCGGCGGGCGCGGCTCCGCCACCTCGGGCGCTGCGTGGACCGCCCAGTTCGGGCATCGTTTTGGCCAGCACCCAGGAGAGCGCCTTCTTGAAGACCTTCGTGTCGGCTGCGCCAGCGATATTGTCTCGAAAGGTTTCAAGGACGCCGGTTTCCCAGATCAAGCTCAGCGAGCACGCAGCATCGCCATAAAGGCTCGCCATGCCCTTGGCGATTTCCAGGCCGCGGGCTTCGTCGACCAATCCGCCGTGGAAATGGATGAGCAAGTGCGACTTGGTCGCGAGAGCGGGGCCGAGAAGTTCATCAATTTCTTGCGCGGAGCTGCAAAGATTGCCGGTCGGCGCGAAGGTGCCCTTCGATCCGATCTTGATCCAAGATTGCGATTCTCTCATGTTTGTTTCGCCCATGCGGCCTATATACCTCAAAAATATTGACGTTAATACATGAATACATGCGAGCCGACAGTCATGTTATCGACCTGCCAAGAGATGACATGGCTGGCGATTTGTTTTGATGATCAATGCCTTGGACGGACGGCCCTGTAACACCACAGCCCCGCGCTCTACAGACAAGGGGTTAGGCGATGTTCTCGGTTGGCGCCGCGTGGTTGCCAAAGTGCCCATAACTAGGAATTATGCTTTCTCCCGGCGACGAAAAACCGTCGTCTCAAAATCAGCAAACCAGATGTATGCGGCCGGCCAACAAATCTGGCCGGCGTGTGATCTTTGGCATCTGCATGTCCGCGACTGTATCGAAAGCTTCCGGATCGCGCCTTCAATCGACATCGTTTATTCGTTCATGATCGTGACCTGAGCCCCTGAACTTCGTCCAAAAATGGGTAGAGTCCGGCACCTTGAAAGGGGTACGGACGATGAAGCGTTCGCGGTTTACGGAAGAGCAGATCATCGCGATTTTGCGTGAGCAGGAGGCCG
>JBAVOL010000065.1:0-23490 GCA_049692035.1 Rhizomicrobium sp. | reverse complement strand
AGCTGTTGGGCGACCTGCATCGTCCGCTTGGCGGCGAAGCCCAGCTTGCGCGAGGCTTCCTGCTGCAGTGTCGAAGTGATGAAGGGCGGCGCCGGGTTGCGCTTGACCGGCTTGGTCTCGACATTGCCGACGGTGAATTTGCGGGCCTTGATCGCCTCGACTGCACGCGCGGCGTCGGCCTCGTTGGCGAGGCCCATTTTGTCGAGCTTCTTGCCGTCGAGATGGGTGAGATGCGCCGAGAAGGTTCCGTTCGGGGCGCGAAGGTCGGCATCGACCGTCCAATATTCCTGCGCCTTGAACTGCTCGATTTCCGTCTCGCGCTCGCAGACCAGCCTGAGCGCCACCGATTGCACGCGGCCCGCGGATCGCGCACCCGGCAATTTGCGCCAGAGCACCGGCGAGAGGCTGAAGCCGACGAGATAATCGAGTGCCCGGCGGGCGAGATAGGCATCGACCAGTTCTTCGTGGATGGCGCGCGGATGGGCGATCGCGTCGAGCACGGCAGAGCGGGTGATGGCGTTGAACACCACCCGCTCCACATGGGTGTGTCCGAGTGCGTGTTTTTGCTTCAGGACTTCCAGCACATGCCAGGAAATGGCCTCACCCTCGCGGTCGGGGTCGGTCGCGAGAATCAGCTTGTCGGCGCCTTTGACGGCATCGGCGATCTCCTTGATCCGCTTCTGGGCGCGGGGATCGACTTCCCAGATCATGGCGAAATCGTCGTCCGGCTTGACCGACCCATCCTTGGACGGCAAGTCGCGGATGTGGCCGAAACTCGCCAGCACCCGATAATTTGGGCCGAGATATTTGTTGATGGTCTTGGCCTTGGCCGGGGACTCGACGACGAGAACGTTCATGCGGGATGAGAGCTGCTTTGCGGTGTGACCGAGTCGATACAGGCCATGGTTGGACGACTGTCTCTAGCCGGGAGGCCGGACACTGGTCGACCCGCCGGGACGATGTCAACGCCAAGGATAATCAAGAATGCAATTTTTAAGTGTATAATATGACGATTATGCGATTATATACAACCTCAGGTTGTATTTGCCACACAAAGATCGGACGTGCAGCGTCAGCTTCGTGAGACTTTTCCGCCGGGATGGCGCTCGACTCGGCTGGCCAATTCCAGCTCGAGCAACGCGGCGAGGACCACGGCGGCCGGCGCGCCGCATTGGCGAACCAGTTCGTCGATCTCGACGGGCGCCGGACCCAGCAACTCGTCGAGTTCGGTGCGCACGCGGTCGGTTTCGGCGTCGAGGGCGGATAAGTCTGGAACTGTCGGGCCGCGCGTGCCGGCAGGTTCGCGGAAGCCACGGGCCTGTGTGCTCAGGACGGCGACGACATCGTCCGCCGCTACGGTCAGCGTGGCGCCGTCGCGGATCAGGCGGTTGGTGCCCTTGGCGCGCGGATCAAGGGGAGAGCCGGGGACGGCGAACACTTCGCGGCCCTGTTCCAGCGCAAAATTTGCCGTGATGAGCGAGCCGGAGCCTTCAGCAGCCTCCACCACCACGACACCGCGCGACAGACCGGAAATGATGCGATTGCGCCGGGGAAAATGGCGGGCCTGCGGCGATTGGCCGAGCGGCATTTCCGCGACGACGACGCCATCCGCTGTGATGCGCTCATAGAGCTTGGCGTTCTCGGGCGGATAGACGATGTCGATACCGCCGGCGACGACGGCGCAGGTTCCCCAAGCGAGTGCGGCTTCATGCGCGGCCGCATCGATGCCGCGCGCGAGACCCGATGCGACGACGAAGCCTGCGCGTCCCAGATCGGCTGCCAATTGCCCTGCGAATTTGCGCCCCAGAGCCGAAGCGTTGCGCGCGCCGACGATGGCTATCGTGTCGCGCTGCAAAAGTTCGGCGCGTCCGAGAATGGAAATCACCGGCGGGGGAACGTCAAGCGCCGCCAGACCGGGTGGAAATTCCGCCTCGATCGAGACGAGCAGGCGTCCGCCAAGTTTGCGCAATTGATCGATTTCGCGTTGCGCATCGCTATCGCTGGGGATTCGAAGCGTTTCGCCGCCGCCGCGGCGCGCCAGACGCGGCACCTCCGCAATCGCCGCAGTCGCGGAACCGAAACGGCCGATCAGGGCGGCAAAAGTCGCAGGCCCCACATTCTGCGTGCGCGCGAGCCGGAGCCAGGCGCGGCGTTCGGCATCGTTGAGCGCAGCAGACGTCATCGCGGATGAGTGGACGCGTTGTATGTTTTTGCGCCGATGCGAGGTTCCTGGCCGCGGGCGAGGCGCGCGATATTTTCGCGGTGCATGCCAAAGATGAGGATGGCGAGAACGAGTTCGAACATGGCGTCGAGCGAATTGCGGGACAGCGCCATGTAAAGCGGCGCGAGGCCCGCTGCGACCAGTGCGGAGAGCGACGAAATGCGAAACAGTGCGGCGACCACAAGCCAGGTCGCCAGGGCGAGAAGACCCACGGGCCATGCGAGCGCAAGCGTAACCCCGAAAAACGTCGCGACCCCTTTGCCGCCGCGAAAGCCGAGCCACACCGGAAACAGATGGCCGAGAACGGCGCCAAGGCCGGCGAAGAGCATTGCGTCGCCACGCTGGAAACTTTGCGCAAGCAGCACTGCCGCAGCGCCCTTTCCCGCATCGCAGGTGAGCGTCGCCGCCGCGGCCCAAATTTTGCCGGTTCGCAGCACATTGGTGGCGCCGATGTTTCCCGAACCGATCTTGCGCACATCGCCCGCACCGGAGAGCCATGAAAAGATCAGTCCGAACGGTATGGAACCGAGGAGATAGCCGAAGACGCTTGCCGCGCCGAAGATCGGGCCCTGTGCCGGCCAATCGATCGAGTGAAGGAAGTCGAACATCACGAATCCGTATCGGTCGTGCGGTCGTAGACGCGCCGCCCCGCAACATACGTCATTTGCACGCGCCCCTGAAAGCGCCGGTTCTCGAAAGGCGTGTTGCGCGCGCGCGAATGCAGATTATCGGCATCCAGAACGAAAGGTTCGTCCGGGTCGAAGACCACAAGGTCTGCTGCCGCGCCCCGGGCGAGAGCGCCGCCGTCGAGATTGAGGATGCGGGCCGGCGCCGAGGTCATCGTTTCCAGCGCACGCAGCAGATTTGCGCGCCGGTCGTGACAGAGCGTAAGCGCTACCGGCAATAATGTTTCGAGCCCTACGGCACCGAAGGCTGCTTGCGCAAAGGTCTGTCGCTTGGTGTCGGCGGCCTGGGGATCGTGACTCGATACGATCACATCGATCTGCCCCGAAGCGACTCCTTCGACCATGGCGGCACGGTCGGCTTCGGAGCGCAGCGGCGGTTTCACCTTGCGGAACGTATAATAGGAGCCGACATCGAGTTCGTTGAGCGCAAGATGATGGGCGGAGACGCCGCAGGTGATCGGCAAGCCCAGCGCCTTGGCCTCGCTCACCGCATCGAGCGAAGCGCGACAGGAAATTTGCGCGATGTGGAAACGCGCGCCCGTCAATTGCACCAGCCTGATGTCGCGTTCGACGATAATGGTCTCGGCAAGGGACGGTGCGGCGGGCACACCGAGCCGCATCGCAAACTCGCCCTCGTTCATGGCGGTGCCATCCGAAAGATCGGGATCCTCGGCATGACCGACGACAAGGGCACCGAAGGTGGACGCATAGGAAAGCGCGCGCCGCATGATCCTGGCATTGGCGATCGTGCGGTCGCCATCAGTGAAGGCAATCGCGCCGGCCTCCATCAACAGGCCCATTTCGGTCATGATCTCGCCGGCGAGGTGCCGCGTCAGCGCTGCCATCGGCACCACACGCACGCTGGCCGTCGCCGCCGCCCGGCGCTTGATGAAGTCGACCAACGAGGGTTCGTCAATGACCGGGTCCGTGTTCGGCATGACGATCATCGTCGTGACGCCGCCCGCGGCGGCGGCGCGACTTGCGGATTCCAGCGTTTCGCGATGTTCGCTTCCGGGCTCGCCGGTGAAGACGCGCATGTCGATCAGCCCGGGCGCGAGCACGAGCCCGCGGCAATCCACGATCTCGGCGTCGGCGGGCGGCGCGTCGTGGAACAGGCGCGGGCCGAAATCGCCGATGCGTTCGTCTTCGACCAGCAAGGCGCCGGGCGCATCGAGACCCGAAGCGGGATCAATCAGCCGCGCATTGACGAAAGCGAGGCGCTGGCCGCTCATGGCGCGTTTGCCCCTTCCTGCGGCAGGCCGCGTGCGAGCGCGTCGAGCACCGCCATGCGGATGGCGACACCCATCTCGACCTGTTCCTGGATGAGGCTTACTTCAACGTCGTCGGCGATCGCCGAATCGATCTCCACGCCGCGGTTCATCGGACCGGGATGCATGACGAGCGCACCCGGATTGGCACGGCGCAGTTTCGCGCGATCGAGCCCGTAAAAGTGGAAATATTCGCGCGTGGAGGGCACGAACGCGCCCGTCATCCGTTCGAGCTGCAGCCGCAGCATCATCACGATGTCGGCGCCGGCAAGCGCTTCGTTCATGTCCGTGTAGACTTCGACTCCCAGACGATCCGCATGGACGGGCAGGAGCGTTCGCGGTGCGGCGAGGCGCACGCGCGCACCCATCATGGACAACAAAGCGATGTTCGAGCGCGCCACGCGGCTGTGCACGATATCGCCGCAAATGACCACGGTAAGACCTGTCAGAGAACCGCGCCGCCGGCGAATGGTCAGTGCGTCGAGCAAGGCCTGCGTCGGATGTTCGTGGCTGCCGTCGCCGGCATTGACGACCGAGCAGTCGAGCTTGCGGGCGAGAAGTTCGGCCGCGCCCGAATCCGGGTGCCGGACCACGAGGATGTCCGGACGCATGGCGTTGAGCGTCGTCGCCGTGTCGATCAGCGTCTCGCCCTTGGAGACCGACGAACTGCGCACCGACATGTTCAGCACGTCGGCGCCGAGACGCTTTCCGGCCAGTTCGAACGAGCTTTGCGTGCGGGTGGACGCCTCGTAGAACAGATTGATGAGGGTGCGCCCGCGCAGCAAGCCCTGCTTCTTGGCCACGGCACGATTGAGCGCGACGTAATCCTCGGCAAGGTCGAGCAATCCCGCGATCTCCGCGACCGACAGGTTCTCGATGCCGAGAAGATGGCGTGTCAGGAGAATCGGGCTGTCGCCGTGCGCGTGCATTAAAACGGGGCTTATAGGGGTGCGGCGCCGATCCGGCAAGCGGGAAGGCGGGTTCACTGGGACCGCGGGCATCTTGCCCGCATTTGCGAAGGCTGCACGGGCCTATGCGGGCAAGATGCCCGCGATCCCAGAGCTACAGCGACCTGTCCGAGCACATATCCCTATTGCCCGCCGGAATTGTCGATGGGTTCGCAATCGCGGTGGCCGGCCATTTCGCAATCTTGCAGCTTCGTCAGGCGCACGACTTCGTGGATGACCAGCCAGCCGATGACGACGATCAGGATGGCCACGGCAAGCACTACGAGATTGCTTCGCTGCCGCTGGCGATCGTCATCGTCGGGTTCCATCGGGTTCTCGGTTCCGGGCGCGTCGGTCATCGCGACTCCATATTGCGCAAGCGGTCGAGCGCCCCTTGCAGAATATAAGCGGCGGCCATCTTGTCGACGACCTCCGCGCGCCGTTTGCGAGACGAATCCGCTTCGAGCAGCGTGCGTGTCACCGCGGCCGTCGACAGGCGTTCGTCCCACAAGGTGACGGGCGCTGCGCTGTGAGCGGCGAAATTGCGGGCGAAAGCGCGCGCGGATTGCGCCGACGGGCCTTCGCTGCCGTCCATGTTCAGCGGCAATCCGATCACCAGGCCGCCGACGCCGTGGCCGCTCATCAGATCGGACAATTTCTGTGCATCAGCCGAAAATTTCCCGCGTTTGAGGGTCTCGAGCGGCGAGGCCACGGAAAGCCTGGTATCGGAAAGTGCGAGACCAATCGTCTTCTCGCCCAGATCGACGCCCATCAGACGCAAGCCGGGTGTAAGCGTCGCCTTCAGATCGATGAGGTCGACGACGGGCACCTAAAGCTGCCCGATCCTGGAAATGGCGAAATCCATCTGTCCCTGCCGAAATGCGCCCTCGCTTGCCAGCAAGGCCCATGATTGCTAGCAAAGCCCGGAATTCATATTACATAGAGCAGCACCATGTCCGTGGACAAGGACACCGTCCGGCGTATCGCCAAGCTCGCGCGGCTTGCCCTCGAAGAGGAGCGGGTCGAGCCGATGATGAACGAACTCAATCAGATTCTCGCCTGGGTGCAGCAGCTTGAGGAGGTCGATGTCGCCGGTGTCGCACCGCTGACGAGCGTCGTCGAGCAGCGCTTGAAGATGCGTGCAGACGTAATCACGGAAGGCGGCGATGCCGATGCGGTCACGGCCAACGCGCCGCTTTCGGAAGATCATTTCTTCGTCGTGCCCAAGGTGGTGGAATAGGCCATGTCATTGCCCGCAACCCCTACGCAATTCACCCTCGCCGACGCGCGCGAGGCCGTCGCGACGAAACGCATTTCGTCGAAGGAGCTGACCGCGGCGTTCGTGCGGGCGGTCGAAGAGGCGCGTGTGCTGAACGCATTCGTTACCGAGACGCCGGAGCGCGCGCTCGATGTGGCCGCGGATTCCGACGCGCGCATCGCCAAAGGCGAGGGCCGTCCACTCGAAGGCTTGCCGCTCGCAATCAAGGATTTGTTCTGCACCAAGGGGGTGCGCACGACCGCCGGCAGTCGAATTCTGTCGAATTTCGTGCCGCCTTATGAATCCACGGTCAGCCAAAACCTGTGGGACGCCGGCGCGGTGATGCTCGGCAAGACCAATATGGACGAGTTCGCCATGGGTTCGTCCAACGAGACGAGCTATTTCAAGCCGGTGGTCAATCCGTGGCGCGCGCGCAATTCTAACCAGGCATTGGTGCCCGGTGGCTCCTCCGGCGGCTCGGCGGCCGCGGTTTCCGGATTTCTCTGTCTCGGTGCGACGGGGACCGACACGGGCGGCTCGATCCGGCAGCCTGCGGCGGTGACCGGCACCGTCGGCATCAAGCCGACCTATGGACGGTGCTCGCGCTGGGGCATCGTCGCGTTCGCATCCTCGCTCGATCAGGCCGGTCCCATGACCCGCACGGTGCGCGACGCGGCGATCCTGCTCAAGCATATGGCGAGCGTGGACCCGAAGGATTCGACCAGCGTGGATGTGCCCGTTCCCGATTACGAGGCGACGCTGGAGGATGGCGTGAAGGGCCTGCGCGTCGGAATTCCGAAGGAATATCGCGTCGAGGGTGCGCCGCCCGAGATCGATGCCCTGTGGGCGAAAGGCGCGCAATGGCTGAAGGCGGCCGGCGCGGAAATCGTCGATGTCAGCCTGCCGCACACCAAATACGCGTTGCCAGCCTATTATATCGTGGCACCCGCCGAAGCGTCGTCGAATCTCGCCCGTTATGACGGCGTGCGTTACGGCCATCGCGCTTCCGGCGTCAAGGATATCGTCGATCTTTACGAGAAGAGCCGTGCCGAGGGCTTCGGCGCCGAAGTGCGGCGGCGCATACTCATCGGCACCTATGTGCTGTCGGCAGGCTATTACGACGCCTATTATGCACGGGCGCAGAAATTGCGGAGCCTGATCGCGCGGGATTTCGCCGAGGCGTTTGCAAATTGCGACGTGCTGCTGACACCGGCAACGCCCGGCCCCGCTTTTGCGCTCGGCGCCAGGAGCGAAGATCCGGTGGCGATGTATCTGAACGACGTGTTCACGGTGACGGTTAATCTTGCGGGTCTGCCCGGTCTTGCGGTTCCCGCAGGCCTGACGGCCGACGGTCTTCCGCTCGGTTTGCAGATCATCGGCAAGGCGTTCGACGAAGCGACGGTGTTGAAGGTGGGGCGTTCCGTGGAGCAGGCGGCCGGTTTCACCGCGACGCCCGCAAGCTGGTGGAGGGTCTGATGAACGCGCGTTCCTCGAAACTCATCCATGGCAGCGAAGGCCCGTGGGAAATCGTGATCGGCATGGAAGTCCATGCGCAGGTCCTGTCGAAGTCCAAATTGTTTTCGGGGGCTGCGACAGCGTTCGGCGCCGAACCCAATGCGCAGGTCAGCTTCGTCGATGCCGCCATGCCGGGCATGCTGCCTGTCATCAACGGCTTTTGCGTCGAGCAGGCGGTACGCACGGGCCTCGGCCTCAATGCCCGGATCAATCCCGTCTCGGTGTTCGACCGGAAGAACTATTTCTACCCCGACCTGCCGGCGGGCTATCAGATTTCGCAATATAAGAGCCCGATCGTTGGCGAAGGCGAAGTCCTCATCGATCTGCCGGGCGGCGAAACCGCGTGCGTCGGCATCGAGCGGCTGCATCTCGAACAGGATGCGGGCAAGAGCCTGCACGACCAGCACCCCGACCATTCCCACGTCGACCTGAACCGCGCGGGCGTCGCGCTGATGGAGATCGTGACCAAGCCCGACATGCGTTCGAGCGAGGAAGCGGCGGCGTTTCTGCGCAAATTGCGCGCCATCGTGCGCTATCTCGGCACCTGTGACGGCAATATGGACGAGGGTTCGATGCGCGCCGACGTGAACGTTTCGGTGCGCAAGCCCGGCGCCGCGCTCGGCACGCGCTGCGAGATCAAGAACGTCAACTCGCTGCGTTTCATCGCTCAGGCCGTCGAATATGAGGCGCGCCGGCAGGTCGACATCCTGGAATCCGGCGGCACCATCAAGCAGGAGACGCGGCTCTTCGATTCGCGCCTGGGTGAAACCCGTTCGATGCGTTCGAAGGAAGAAGCGCATGATTATCGCTATTTTCCCGATCCCGATCTTCTTCCGCTCGTGCTCGATCAGGCCTATATCGACGCCATTGCTGCGTCCCTGCCGGAATTGCCGGATGCCAAGAAGGCGCGCTTTGTCGCCGATTACGGGATTTCCGCCTATGACGCCGGGGTGCTGGTCGCCGAGCGCGAACTCGCCGATTATTACGAAGCGCTGGCGCGCGGTACCGACGCGAAACTCGCGGTCAACTGGCTGAACAACGAAATTCTCGGCCGCCTCAACCGGGACGGGCGTTCCATCGCCGATTGTCCGGTCAGCGCCGACGTGAACAATGCCATTCTCGCGATGATTTCCGACGGCACGATCTCGGGAAAGATTGCAAAGGACGTCCTCGACATCGTCTGGAGCGAAGGCGGCGATCCGCGCGACGTCGTGAACGCCCGCGGATTGCGTCAGGTGACCGACACCGGAGCGATCGAGGCGGCGGTTGCGGCTGTTATCGCCGCCAATCCGGCGAAGGTCGAAGAGGTGAAGGCGAAACCGAAATTGATCGGCTGGTTTGTCGGTCAGGTGATGAAAGAAACCGGCGGAAAGGCCAATCCGCAGGCCGTCAATGACGTGCTCAAGGCACGCCTGGGATCGCCCGACGCGGGGTGATTCGCACATTTGCAAGCCGTTGACGCGGGGCGGCGGATGCGGCAGGAAAATCAATCCGTATGCTGATGATCATCTGAAACCCAATAAAACATTGGGTTTCGTGAATTTCTCGGAAATGGCGCGCATGCGGGACCGGGGGGTAGTATTGCTTCGTTAACGCAACCCACTCATATTCTTCACGTTTTGGGGGTGCGAGTCGCACGGCCCGGAAACGTTAGAGGAGTCGTTACATGCCAATGATTGCAAAAAAGAAGAAGAAGCCAGCCAAGCGTAAGGTCGCGAAGAAGCGCATCGTCCGCAAGGCTGCGAAGAAGACAACGCGCAAGAAGGCCGGTCGGAAAACCGCCGGTCGCAAGACTGCGGGCCGCAAGACCGCGGGAAGAAAGAAGGCCGTGAAGCGCAAAGTACGGCGCGCGAAAAAGGCTGCACCTGCCGAATCCGTGTAGGGCAACCCATGTTGAAGGCAAAGGCCGCGGCTTCCATGAAAGGGCTCCATGCCCTGCAAGGAACGCCGCGGCCATGCCCCAAAGCGGGTGAGCGTAGCGCCACTGCGCGCCGCCCTCGAGCAAGCGCTCTCCCGACTTTTCCGTACCCGCACATCAGCGTATTATTCCGTTTCCGATCCGGGACCGGCAGCCGCTAATCGTCCGCAGAGCCTGTCATCTCCGGCGGTGCTGCACGGTCGGAGCGCGCGCAGCTGGTGAGATGCGTGAATTGCGGGCGAGCCCCCGCGCTCCAACCCGTGCATTGGCCGTTCGATCCCGGACGGGAGCCCATGAAATAGTTCGTACACAGATGAACTCCCGCGAATTTTCCGCAATTCGTTAACGATTTCTGAAATTTACCGTTAACCCGCCTTTAGCATCTTCGCGCCAACGATTGCACCACCTGCAGGAGAACGCCTGCGGCTAACGGAAGAAGAGCCTTGAGTACGGCTCATTCGTGGGGGTTGGCATGGTATGCATAGATGTCGATGCACTGACGCAATACGAAGTCGATGCGAAACAGGGGCGGGCGGACGCGCTTTACAATCTCGGATTGGCCTATTCTACGGGCCAGGGCGTGAGCGTGGATTATGTTGCCGCGCACAAATGGTTCAATCTTGCCGCCATGCGCGGCAGTGACCTCGCCAAGACATGGCGCGCCCAGATTTCGAACGAGATGAGTTCGAACCAGATCGCGGAGGCGCAACGCCTGGCCCGCGAATGGCTGTCGATCATCCGCTGAAAATCGTTTCGCCGGCCTGCTAATGGTCGGGCCTGGGCCTCGGTGCCACGTCGGGCGCTGGCGCCGTGGAGCCGCCGCTCGAAGAACTTTGCTGGTCCGGGGATGCGCCAGCCGGACCGGGTAACGCTGCCGATGCATCCGCCGTTGCCGCGCGCGAACCGCCTGTGCCGTCCGCGGCAGGCCTGGGGATGGGAGTGGGAACATCGGACCGATCCGTGCTTTGCGCCGCAGGCACATAGGGCAATGGTTGCAGCTGGGGAACGACGCCGGCACGATAGAGATCGGCGAGAATTTGCAGCCTCTGGTCGTTATCCGAAAGCCTGGCGCGATAGACCTCGGTATTTTCGAGCACCCGTTGCACGTAGTTGCGTGTCTCGCTGAACGGAATTTCTTCGATCCAATCGATGGGATCGATGTGGCCATCTCGCGGATCGCCGTAGGTTTCAATCCAGCGCTTCACATTGGTCGAGCCGGCATTATAGGCCGCGACCGCGAGAACGTAGGAACCGCGCCAGTCGGACAAATCGCTGGCCAATTCGGTCATGCCAAGTTTTATATCATAGCTCGGGTCGCCGGTGAGATCGTTGGGCCGGTAGGGCAGGCCCGCAATATTGGCGATGTGCCGGGCGCTATTGGGCATGACCTGGATGATGCCCCGCGCGCCCGCACTGCTCACCGCGCTGGGATCGAACTCGGTTTCCTGGCGGATGATGCCGAGAACGAGTGCGGGGTCGGGGGCAATTCCCGGACCAGAATAGGAAGGTAACGCGATGACGGGATGTGAATAGGTCAGCAGCGTGATGCCGTCGTAGCTCGCTTCCTTGGCGACCCTCACGGCGACCTCCTTGAAACCCATGCGCACGAGGTCCTCGGCGAGGAGCTTGATGTGTCTGGGATCGCCGTAGACGCCGACATCGTGCACCGCGAAAAGGCGCAACAGACTTTCCTCGCCCAGATCGGCCAACACGCGGATTGCCCGCGTGAGTGATTCGTGTTCGAACGCGACACGCAAGGCGCTTGCGTCGATGATCGGGTCTTTCAAATGCAGTTTCGGCTCGCCCGCGATCCGCGTCAGCGCCAATTGGCCGTAGAAGGTCTCGGGAGCATCTGCCGCGATCCTGTAGTGTTGCCAGGCCGAAGCGAAATCGTTCGCCGCTTCATAGGCGCGGCCTTCCCAATAATTGGCGCGCGCGCGGCTGATCGGACGCGACACTGCCTGGGCGAGGTTCTGAAAATGAACAAGCGCCGATTGCGGATCCTTCAAGAAGCGCAGCGCAATCCATCCCGCCATGAACTGCGCATCGGGATATTCCGTTCCGCCATCAGCCGTCAGTCCCGTATGCGCGGCAATGGCATAGGCGCTGGCGTAATTGTTCGTCTGGATGGCCTCGCGCGCGGCGAGATTGAGTTCGGTCCACCATCGCGACGGACTCAGCTTGGCCATCTCGCGGGTGGGTGCACGCACGAGGAGATGGGGAATTTCGTCGATATTCATCTGTTGCCGCAACAAATGCGTGCGATCGAAGACGATTCCGGGATCGTCCATCAGGGATTCCGGCAGATCGGCGAGCAGGCGCTGACCGCTTCGGGGATTCGTCCTGAGTTCCATGCGTGCTTCGGCCATCCGCTGCACGCCTGCCGGCACTCGCGCCAATTCGCGGCGTGCGGCTTGGGTATCGTTGCGCCACAGGAGGTGTTCGAGGCGTTCGCGGTCGACTTCGGGCGTCAGCAAATCGCCGTGACGTTGAATGATCGCGAATTCCTGGTTGGGTTCGAAACTGCCGTTGATCCACCCATCGCGGATCAACGCTGCGCCGCGCTCGCTCGCACCGGTGGCCATCAAGGCCTCGCCCAGGCGGACTTTTCCGATGCCGGAGACCGGCACCCTGTCACCGAACCACGCGAGTAGCGCATGACTGTCCATTGCGGGATCGATGGCGTGCTCGGCACGGGCTAAGAGCGTGTCGCGATCGGGCCAATCGGGATAGTTTTTGAGAAATTCGCTGATTTCACCGAACGAGGCGCCGCTGTTTCTGTCCAGAAGGTAGCGCCATTGGATCAGCAGCCGTGCGATCGGGTCATGTCCCTGATCCGCAAGCCCGCGCGCGGCTATCCAATCGCCGCGGTCGGCGGCGTCGAACGCTTGCTGATACAGATCGTGATCGGCGGTACCCAGAACGTGGACGAGACCAAGCCGGCGTTCGCCGCCGGTCACGGGCCCGGCGCCGGCCTCCTCGGTGTCGGCAATCGGCGCCATCATCACGACATTGCCCGATCGGATGAGGCCGGGCGCCAGTGCTTCGGTGCCCGATGGGGCAGGGGCAGCCGCCGTCTGCGCCATCGCCGCAACCGTTCCGATGCCGAACCCGGCCAGGGCAAGCAACGCGGCACGCAAGGCCATCATAAAGATCAAAGACCTGCTGGAATTGTCATGGGTCCGTCGGGACTTTCCGACAATAACGGCTGCGTCTTTCTTTGACCAGCATCCCAGCCTTGCCGCGAGCATCACACGAGCGTTATTTTGCAACCGGCTTTCATAAAGGATTTGTCATGCGCGATTTGCGCGAGCGTATCAAAGGTTCCATGCCGGCGCTGATCACGCCATTCAAGGACGGTGCCGTGGACGAAGCGGCGTTCCGCCGGTTGGTGTCCTGGCAAATTGCGGAAGGATCGCACGGGCTGGTTCCCACCGGCACTACCGGCGAGTCGGCCACACTCAGTCACGAAGAGCACAGGCGCGTCGTCGAAATTTGCATCGACGAGGCCAAGGGCAGGATTCCGGTGATCGCCGGCGCCGGCTCGAATTCGACTGCCGAGGCAATAGAACTTTCGCAACACGCCAAAGCGGCGGGCGCCGACGCCGTGCTCTCGGTTGCGCCCTACTACAATCGTCCGACCCAGGAAGGGCTCTACCGCCATTTCGCGGCGATCGCCGATGCGGTCGACATCCCCATCATCGTCTACAATATCCCGGCGCGCAGCGCCGTGGAGATTTCCGTGGAAACCCTGGCGCGCATTTCCAGAATCGCGAATATTATCGGCGTCAAGGACGCAACCGCCAATCTCGCGCGCCCCAGCCGCGAACGGCTGGCCTGCAAGACGGGCTTCCGTCTGCTGTCGGGCGAGGATGCAACCGCGCTCGGCTACATGGCCCATGGCGGCCATGGCTGCATCTCGGTGACGGCGAACGCGGCTCCGCGGCTTTGCGCCGAGTTCCAGGAAGCGTGCATGGCAGGCAATTTTGCGCGCGCACTGGACCTCCAGGACCGGCTGCTGCCCCTGCACGACGCGATGTTCTGCGAAGCGAGTCCCGCACCGGTCAAATATGCCGCCTCGCTGCTGGGGCTCTGCACCGACGAAGTGCGGCTGCCTCTGGTCGCGGCGACGGAAGGCGCGCGCGGCCGCGTGCGCGAGGCGATGGTGTCCGCCGGCATCCTCAAGGCGTGAGGCGATGGCGAAGGCCAAAACGAAGGAGGATGCCGAGCGCCACGTCGTCGCCGACAACCGCAAGGCGCGTTACTCCTACGCGATCGATTCCACCTTCGAGGCGGGGTTGGTGCTGATGGGTTCGGAAGTGAAGGCGCTGCGCTCCGGCAAGGCGACGATTGCGGAGTCCTACGCGCAGGCGAAAGACGGCGAAATCTTTCTGATCAACGCCTATATTCCCGAATACACCATGGCCAACCGCTTTAACCACGAGCCGCGCCGGCCGCGCAAAGTGCTGGTTCGCGGCGTGGAGGCCCGCAAGCTCGCGCAAGCCGTGCAGCGCGAAGGCATGACGCTGATTCCGCTCAGGCTCTATTTCAATGCGCGCGGCATCGCCAAGCTCGAACTCGGCATCGCCCGCGGCAAGAAGCTTTACGACAAGCGCCAGACCGAAAAGGCCCGTGACTGGGCGCGGGACAAGGCGCGGCTGATGCGCGCGAAGGGGTGATACCATGAGCGACGACGACGAAACGCCCGAGCCGACCCCAGAGCCGACCAAGGACAAGCTGATCCGCACCAAGCAGCACTGGGCGGAGCAGGGCAGGCTGTTGACCGGAAGACGCGATCTGCAACGCGCGAGCCGCTTGCCGCCGGGCCAGAAGGAAGCGAAGAACTGGCCGGTGCTCGACCTCGGCGTCCAGCCCGATGTGAAGCCGGAGAATTGGCATTTGCGCGTCACCGGACTGGTCGAAAATCCGCTGGTCTGGACGCTGCCGGAGTTCCTCAGCCTGCCGCAGGAGGAATTCGTCAGCGACATTCATTGTGTGACGGCGTGGAGCCGATACGACAATCGCTGGCAGGGCGTGTCGAGCCGCGCAATCCTTGAGCTGGTCCGTCCGACGGACGAGGCGAACCATGTCATTTTCCACGGCTATGACGGCTACACCACCAATGTGAAACTGGAAGTGTTTGCCGAGACGGAAGTGCTTCTCGCCCATAGCTGGGAGGGAAAGCCGCTGACGCGCGAGCATGGCGCGCCGGTGCGTGTGGTGGTGCCGCAATGGTATTTCTGGAAGAGCGCGAAATGGGTGAACCGCATCGAATTCGTGGCGGAAGACCGGCCGGGTTTCTGGGAAGTGCGCGGCTATCACAATGAAGGCGATCCGTGGAAAGAGGAACGGTATAGTTGAGGGGTGTGGGTTATATCCCCGCCGCCTTCTTCGCGGCGCGCACTGCGGCTTCGAACATCTTAGGCGTCAGCACGCCCGTATTCGTGTTGTAGCGCGAGCAATGATAGCTCGCGATCAGCACGAGCGTGCCCGTGTCGTGTTGCGCGCCATGGGCGAACGGATGTGCCTTTTTGGCGATGCCGAGCGCCGACAACACGCTGTCATGCGCGATGCGGCCCAGCGTCAGGACCGCCTTGAGATTGGGCATTTGCGCCAGTTGGCCGGCGAGAAACTGTCGGCACGTCTTGATCTCGGCGGGTAGGGGCTTGTTTTCCGGGGGCACGCAGCGCACTGCATTGGTGATCGCGCAATCCACCAGCTCGAATCCGTCATCGGCCGTTGCGCCATAAGTTCCGCACGCCAGACCCTGCGCCCGCAAGGTCGCGTACAACAGATCGCCCGCATAGTCGCCGGTGAATGGGCGCCCCGTGCGGTTTGCGCCGTGCAGCCCCGGCGCCAGCCCGACGATCAACAGACGCGCGTCGGGATGCCCGAAACTCGGCACCGGCGCATTGAAATAATCGGAAAAGCGCGCGCGATTGTCGGCGCGAAATTGCACCAGCCGTGGGCAACGCGGGCAATCGCGGGGCGGCTCGCAGGTCCAGTGGGAGCGGGGGGCGCTCATCGCGCGGGCCCCCTTCCGCCTCGCTGCGCTCGGCACCTTCCCCCACAAGGGGGGAAGGCTGAGAGGTATTGCGATGATGCATCCACGCAGTCTCGCCTTACCTTCCCCCCTTGTGGGAGAGGCGTACTTTTGTAATACATTGATATTATTGTACATTCTATAATGAAAATCGCCTGTGTGTCTGCTGTGTATATATTGTTCCAGAAAACGATCGAATCTCCATGATTAAATCGCCGTTCACTGGGTTCGGTACAGCATTCTAGCCACCCGGATCGATTCGTCACAAGACTATCCGGCAGCGTCAACAGAAAGCGCGATCGTGCCAGTGCGCTGCGCCCGCTACCCCGGAAACACGATCGGCGCGAGCAACGTTTTGCGTCACAGGTACACTATATCTGCATGTCTGCGGCGCTCGGACGCCCTCTGGTGTCCCTGCTACGCACGCCACCGGCTGGACTTGCGCCCAGACACCCGTGGCCGAACGGCTTCGCCAAGCAAGCAAACGCCTTCGTCGTCCGGTAAGTCTTTGCGGGCGAGTAAAACGATCGTGCACGCCGGAGCGCCTTATGCCAATCGCTCTCTAATTTTCTGGGCCATACCTTCGATGAAATTCATGTCTTTGATCTGCTCTTCCGTAGTCGTGAATAGATTTGTGCCCTCAGCATATCCATTTTGCGCATACCACTGCCGTTTCCATTCCCAGCCTTCGCGATAGTCCGCAGAGTCCAATCGCCCGAGATGTTCCCAAAGTAGAACGCCACCGGCGTCATCAATGAAGGAGAAATCGGGCCGGAGGCGACCGGGCCGCGTTGTCCCTTCAAGCGGACGTTCATAGAGATACGGAATTCCAAGGCTATTCAATTTCTCGGCGATGAGCAGTTCTGACTTGCTCCGAACAAGCTCTCCGCGGCTTGTCCTATAAATCAAATGAGCCGCATACCGATCCCGATCGACACGAGTACGATCGCTCGTCAAACGTTCGCCAGCGCGAATTCCGGGCACAAATAGATTGGTGCTGCGCCGCGCCGTCTCTGACGCACGGATGAGTTCATACAGGAAGGTTGGATTTTCGCCTTCCAACAGCAAGATCATGCGGTCTTTGGAACGCGTGAGCGCCGTGTAGATAAGTTCGCGTGTCAGCAGGCGCGACCGTTGCGGCAAAATTACAAATACTTTGCCGAAGTCACTGCCCTGCGCCTTATGGACGGTAAGCGCGTAGGCGAGTTCCAACGGAGCGCTATCCTGTCCAAACTGTTCCGGCCCAAACCCAAAGCGAACATCCGGCCGTCCGACAAACGCGACATTCAGAAGTTTGTTCTTGGAGGTACCGTTTCCGACGGCGGCAACTCCGATCTCTCCATTGGCAAGATATTCCTCGACACTTTCCTTCGATTTTCCATTCCAACCTTTGCGCCGACCGTTCCTCGTCAAAATGATCTTGTCACCCCAGACGATTTCCTCATCGCCGAGGCTGAGGCCCCAAGGCTCGCGCGCGGTCTTGAGTTGCGCGGCGCGAAACCGTTGCTGAATCCAACGATTCAATTCGTAGACGCCATTGGCGGTTTTTCGAATGGGGCAAAGAACCTGGAAATTCTCTGCGCCATCATGATCGTCGAAAGGCACCCAACCTTCTTTGGTTAGGCCCAACGCCTTGTTGAATCCTTCAACATCGGCTTCACCGGCCAACCCAAGCTGCGTGACGAAGAGTTGTGAAAGCCGCTTATGCAGCTCTTGGGGCGACTTCCAGTAGTGGACCTCCAAGTCATTGAACGGTTCTCCGGATTCGAGATCACTGAGAACCCGGTCAGCATCGACAGGTTGTGGTTCTCGCGTGAACCATGACGCCAGGCGCAAGCTGTCCGACGGCGCGCCAGCGCTCGTTCGAACTTCGACCGTGAGCCGAGCCAGCGCCTTCCCTTGCTCACGCCCCTTTTCGCGAGCGTCATCCAGAAAAGCGACAAGATCAGCAAACGGCCTTCCCACGCCAATGGGAGGCAACTGGTTTGGATCGCCGACTAGAATGATGCGTTGGACATGAGCCGGATCGAGTGCGGCCAGCACCGCGTAGAGGTCGTCCATTGTGAGCATCGACGATTCGTCGATGACAACCGTTTTTTCCCGCGCATAGGGCGGCTCACCATCAAAAAGAGGCCGTTGTCTCAATGCGTCATAGCGTTTCTGTTGGTAGAGGAATTGCGCGACGGTCATCGAAGGTTGACCGGTTTTTTGTCCAAGCCGAACACGCGCTTTGCCAGTTGGGGCCAAGAATAGAATGCCCTGTTTTGACAGAAGTTTTGATTTGTTGAGCGCACCCAGAACGGTCGTCTTTCCCGTGCCCGCGCGACCCACAAGGACACTGAGCTTGCGCGATGTGATCTGGGTCAACGCGGCACTTTGTTCGCGCAATGCCTCGGCATAGCGCGGTATCGCGAAATTTACGTCGAAGCCCTGCTCACGTATTGTATCGCGCAAGAAGCTGGCCCAATCCTCTTTGGCTGCATCAAGCGGTGCCTCAGCCCTCTTGCCAAGAATGCTGGCGAGGTGTTTTTCGCGCTTTAGCAAATCGGTAAGCTGAAGGCATTGGATCACAGGCTCATTCGGCGGCAAAAGCTCGAAGCGCGAGATTTCACCTTCGAGCTTTGGGAGATTCCCAACAAGCCAATCCGTGCTGACAGCGCACGACTGGCTTAAGTTGAGATTCGACACGTCTTCGAGCGCTTCATCTTCCGTCAATAGCGCATCGCCCTGTTGGGCCGCGTCTCTGAGAACAGTGACAAGCGCGCCTCGGACACGCCGCCAATCCAATTGAGAGGCGACGCCGGACGGAGCGGGAACCGGATGCAAAGCGGAAATTGTGGCATCCGGGAGCAACCCGCGATCCAGAATGTTGAGGCCAACCGGACGCTCCTCAGAATCGCCTAAGTCCGCTTCCGCGATCCGATACGGGTTTTGGAGTATGGTCTCATCGCTGACATCCGCGCGCGTCGCGGTCTTTCGTGCGCGCGGATCGAACCAGCGGCTGGCCTGTTTAGGGCTGAGTGCAAAGCGAGACAACAACGTCAGGAGCGAGCGCCGCTGATCAGACAGGCCCGCCCATGTCGGCGCAACGGCACCGATGTCGCCGTTATAGACTTTTTGCGGGGCAGCCTTTTGGCCGCGAAGAATCGCGTCCAGCACGATCCACGGATTATCGTTCGGTTTAATTGCACCAGAGGCCATTAACTCGAGAACCATGCATGTCCCGAGACGCATGCCCAGCGCTTCCAATGCCGGACCGACACCCGGAAAAGCGCCGCGATCCTGCCAAACCTTGTGGATTTGCTCGTTGAGCCATTCTTCACGCTTTTCCCATGGACCTGGCGCAATGCCATGGCTTCGAACCTTTCGCACGGACTCCAGGCACGCGACCAGAGAGGCCAAAGCAATATCGTGCGACGCATATTCCCCGACATGGGAAAACGCCATCGTGTGAGCGCGTTCTGGGACAACAGCGATTTCTTCCAAGAGCACTTGACGACGCGCGTCCTCATCGAGATCACCCGTCGGCTCAAGATAATCATGATACGGAAGAAGAAAGCCTTGGTGCCCATCGGAACGAATCGAATGCGAAAAAAGCCGGTCCCAAAGCGGATAGCCATCGCCGGCGGAAGCGCTATAATATTGAAGTTTACTCAATGAATCGATCAGGCCAACCCCGACGACGAGCCTGCTTATCGTTTCATCAAGTGGATGCCCGCTCTTGGTATAAAAAAACACGAGCGAGTGCTTGGGCTTAATCCGGCCAAAAAATAAAGCGCAAAGGGCTTCCTGTCGCTTGCGGGAGAATACCCAGGACGATTTGAAAGGCGGTTCTTCGTCGGGGGGGAGCGGCTCTGGGAGGCGCTCGTCTATCGCTTTCTGGTTTTCCCGAAGCATCCAGTAGAACGGTACCGCGAAGGTTGAGTAAGGCGGCACCTTGATCGGCGTTGGGACGAGCTTTCCGTGCGTCGCCTCCGCCTTTTTGATGTTTTGGTACGGATGATTAAACGTCCGCCACCAAGCCTCAGCATTCATAAATGCACCTGAATCCGCCTTGCACGGCGGAATATCTGTTTCCTCCAGTTCCCAAAAAGGTCGGCGATTAAGCTCGTCTTCCCGGTCGTCCTTTCGTTCGAGACGAATACGATCAAGGTCTATGCAGAACGAGTTTTTTGACGGTGCGCGGCACACATGGCCATTCCAGCGGCTGTCGTGCCACGCGACGCGCAAGTTCAGATGTAGAGAGGTGGGATCAGCCATGTGTTTATGTTCCTCATACTGCTGGTTCGTGGTGGCTACTCGCGCGAGAGCGTCCTTTCAAGATCACGGTATGCTTCGGCGACTCCACATTGTTACCCATGTTCAGGACCTAATAAGCGGTATGAGGTGCGATAATACGTTCGCATACGCCGCGTTGATGTCCCAGACATGTCCCGGCGCAAGCAGCGGCCCGATGTCAGCCGTAAAGCGAGGGTCCGCGAGCTTAGCTTCCATGTTCTGCTCGAACTCCGCGCGCGTCACGTGATGCCCGCTCCTGTCCATGTATTCGGAAAAGGATTGGACGATCCGCTGCGGATCGACTTTAGATGTCGCCAACGCCGTCGCCAAATCGAACAGGTCCCGCCCCTTCCGGCGCTGATAGAGCGCGCGGAGCTTGGTGCCGAGCAATTCGTCCAGTTCATAGCTTGCGATTTCGCAGGCCCCTTCGTACCAGCGCGACGGCAGAGAAAACGGAATGCGCTTGAATCCGTACACCGCGAAATGTTCGCGCGAATTGGTTTCGACTTTGAGCTTGAGGGGCACGGACGGCGTATCCTCGGAGCCGAAGCGATAGGTGAATGTGACGCGGCCCTCCGTTTGTTTCCACTGCGGCTTGCCGAGCCACGGATCGAGGACCGCCCGTAGTGCCTCCATCATCGGGCCGGCGGGCTCAGCCCGCATCTGCACAAGGTCGATGTCCTCGGAATAACGGGCGGGCGGTGTCAGATAAAGTTTGTAAAGCGCCGTGCCGCCCCGGAACGCGAGCGCGTCTTTCAGTACCGGGTGCGAGAATATTTCGACAAGCGCGCGGCTGATGACCAAGTCCTGTTCGACCTGAAAGTCCTGCACCCAGGGTGCCTGCGCGCGCCATTCGGTGATGTAGTCGCGCGGGATCACGCTTCGGCCTCGACATCCACGTTGACGCGAAGCTTCCATACGTCATCGCGTTTTGCAGCGTTCTGCGGCGCTGCGGGCAGCAGGGGCACAGACTGATGCGCGTGCTTTTGCACGTAGGGCCTGAGCGCTCGCGCCTTCGGCGCGGCATCGACATGATCCAGCAAATAGCCAAGCCGCTGCACCCACGGCATGGGCGCGGTTTGCGCCGCCGTGAGCAGCTTGTCGGGATCGATCTTCTCGCTAAGTTCAGAAAGAACCGTGGCCACATTGTCGAGCCCACCCGCCTGTTCATGATAACCGACGAGATCAACCGCCGTCGCTTCGGGCGTCGAAACCGCAATCGTGCCGCGCGGCGTATTGAAGCTCATCACAGGAACTTCCGTGAGGCGCTTGCGCACCATGAATGCGACGCGCACTGAGCCGCAAACAATTGGTCTGCGGCTCTTGGCGACCATGACCTGGAATTCCTGCGGTCGGTGATGCGCCGCGCCGTGATATTGTGCTGCCGAAAGCAGTCCTGTGTAATAGGCGAGCCCCAGCCGCTTCATGAGCGCCGGAATGAACTGGTCCGCAGGGAGCGATCCAAGCGAGCGGTATTCAGGCGGGACAATGACGTAGAAGCTCCGCGCCGGAGATGCGATGATCGCCTGCTTTGAAAGCCGGTTCAGCGCGAGCTTGGCGGCGTCAGCCGAGACGCCGAGCGCCGCCTGCGCCTCCTCGGAGCTGAAGTGATAGCGTCCGCCGGTCGCCAATCCGGCGATGTAGTCTCTTGCGCTGGGGTGGAGGATTTCCGTTTTCATCTGCATAAAGTATCATTTTTTGATACTTTACGCAAACGATTATGGAGACGCCCGGGCAAAACCAGGGCCTTAGCGTCGCGGCTTGAGACAAGCTATCGCGAAAGATGCCGTCGTCATTGACGATGGTGCATTGGGGGGTGCAAGCGTCCAAGTGACGTGCCCCGGCCTCACAGATACCGATGACAGACGCAGAGTGGATTCCATACCGCTGCCATATCCCAGCCCGTGGTGACAGGGGCTTCGACAAGGCTGCGTGCTCGACACTTACCGAGGTCTATCACGTGGCTCATCTGCCCGAAGCATTCCGCATTCTGGAAGACGGTCGGATCAAGGCCGGCCTGATCGGCGATGAAAGTCGCCTCAAGAACACGCGCATCAGTGTGTCTTGGCTTTCGGCGAACACGTGGGCCTTCGGTTCCATTTACGGCAACATCCAATTCAAGTTGCCCTGGGACGAGCTGATCGCCGATAAGCGGGTCTATTGGGTCGAGGCGATGATAGCCTATAGCCCGCCTGCTTACCGCTTTCTCATTACCGACCGCGATCTGTCGGGTTCGAAATCCGTCACTCCCTACGATCCGGAACACGAGAAAGGCCCGCTGCGATTGCGCGATGACGTCTGGTACTGGAACGACCAGAAGACTTCTGAATTCATGCTCGATTGCGACATTCCGCTATCCCAGTGCACCGAAATCAGATTTATCGATCATCACAAATATGTTTGCCGGGTCAACGGTGGAAGCTGCCCGGATCGCAACCGCCAATCTTGGACGATAGGCGCGCAGGCACTCGCTTATGTCATGGCCAGAAACCTTACGCGGGTCAGGCGCTGCCTTATTCGGGATCATGCGGGCGCCACGCCGACTCCTGGCGTCACCGTGACTGAAAGTCTGGAGGCACTACTCAGCGAGCTTGACACCGAGGAGCCGAATGGATCGATCCATTCGGCGCAAAGCAGCGAGGCGATCTTGCGGGGTGCCCTCCTTCTGTACGGCAACGGACAATTCGATGACGCGCGGGACCTCGTGGGTCTTCTCGGATCAAAAACGATTCTGAAGAATGCCCTGGAAGTGATCGTCCGGAAATATCTGAAGCTGCCGGCGTTTTCACTTTCCGGCTGATATCGGTGAAATTATGGATGTGCTCTTTTTTCTCAAGGAACGCACCAGGTTTGTCCGATTTGTTTTACGATACGGCTGAGAAGCCATTTCGGGAGACGATCCGAAAGATCGACGATCACGAAGCGCCATTCGATGAACCGCCCTACAGCGAAGATGTCGAACCGTCAAAGCGAAGATTCGGACTGCTCGCTATCGCTCGGTCAGGACGGTTTGAAATCTTATCGCGGTTTCGGTCGTGGCTGCGCCCGCTTGTGAAACTCCGATGTGAGCGGAGAGGATGGCGCTGGTGCCGGCGGTGGCGGCGGTTTCGACAGAAGGCGTTCGAGCGCCTCGATCGCCACGGCGATTCTCCGTTGAGCCAATTCCAGCGTGCGAACCGCCATTCCGGACAAGAAGCGGGAAACCTGTCTAAGAGGCGCGGCAATCTGTTTGGTCGCCCGTGAACTTTGCGGTTTTTACAGCGATTGAGTGATGAGCGGGTCATTGAAGACGGCGAGGATTGCGAACAACAAAAGCCTGAGCCATTTGAGCAGGAGGCTGAAGTTGTAGCCGGCGG
>JBAVOL010000064.1:0-20022 GCA_049692035.1 Rhizomicrobium sp. | reverse complement strand
CATACGTACCGGAGGTTCGTCGCATGACCGCGCAGGGCTACGCAGGGTTCGCGTTCAAATAGTCACCGGGCCGGAAGGCATAGATGGACCGGATCTGCTGACGGTGGTGCGGCTGGATGGCCATGCGAAGCGGTCAATGCGATGCGCCTGGCCATGGTGACAAGCCAATTCCTGAAGCATCATACCGTTTTCTGCGCGGAAGTCGCCGCACGCTTCCAATGCCCGCTGGTGAGTTCGACCGGCAGGGATTGCATTCCCATGACGCCGCACTTGACCTGCCGATGTTTCAAATCTTCGGCGAAGGCCTGCGCAACCAATCGCGCATTCCAGTGCTCGCGCTTCACCGACGGCAGCAGCAGGGCCGGATGCGTGTAAAGCTGGATCTCGCCCTTGTCGATGCGGACGAGCTGGCCATTGACGTCTGCGGCCTCGTCCGAGAGGAGGTATTCCACAATCGGCGAATTGGCTTCCGGCGGCTGTATTTCGACTGAAGTTACTGCCTCACCGAAGTCGGCCGTGTCGATCCCGTAGCGCTGGCGCAGCTGCCGGTTCGAGTTGCCGAGGATATTCGTGGCGCCGAACGGAGACAGGGCATTGACACGCACGCCGCTGCCGGAAAGCTCCATCGCCCAAGTGTAAACCATCGACGCGACCGCGCCTTTGGTGGCGCCGTAAATGCCCATTCCGGGCATGCCCATATGCGCGCCGGACACAACATTGACGATGGAACCGCTCCGCTGCGCCAGCATCGCCTTTACCGCGTGGCCGGTGCAATACATCGGACCCAAGACGTTGACTTCGACGAGCGCGCGCGCAACCAGGGGATTGAATGCGTCGACCCGGCCGATGTGATAAAGCGCTGCATTGTTGACCAGCCCGTCAATACGGCCGAAGGCGGAGATGCACGCCTCTATCAGCTTGCCCGCTTGCTCCCAGTCGCTAATGTCGGCGACGCAGCTGATCGCCGTACCGCCTTGCGCCTTGATCGCCCTTGCAGTCTGCTCGGCTTCTTCGGCGTCCACATCGTTCACCACCACCCGTGCGCCCTGGCGGCCAACTCCTGCGGCACAAGCGGCTCCGATGCCGCGTCCTGCGCCTGTGACGACGACAGCCTTTCCTTCCAACATCCTGCCCTCCATCCTCAATTCTCCCGAATTCTACGCGTCCCATGTGCTCGACCACCAATATGGCATCATCTGAGGTGGTGACGTTGCCCCCAACTTTCATCCAGTCAGTCCTGGAGTCTGGCGGTTGATTTTTTCCATCTGCACCGTCGTAGCAATGGGCCAAGGCGCGGAGCCATTGATGGAGCGCAGCGGCTTGGCCCATTGCGGTTTTAGAAGGATACTCCGTTATGTCAGCCGCACCGTGAGCGCTGACATGCCGCGATGGTCCAACCCGCGGAACTGCGGCTTTGGCTTGTCCGGATCGAGCCGCATGTTGGGCCAGCGGTCCATCAGGCCGTTGATCGCCGCGACCATTTCCTGCTTGGCGACATCCATGCCCAGGCAGCGGTGCGGGCCAAGGCCGAGCCCCATGTGGTGGTGCTTGGGCCGGTGGATGTCATATTCGTCGGGCCGGTCGAAGACCTTGGGGTCGCGGTTGCCCGCGCCGAGGCAGAGGTGGATACGCGCACCCTTGGGCACCATGACGCCATCCACTTCCACATCCCTGGTCGACAGGCGCGGGAAATAGGGGTCGGTCGGCCGCCAGCGCAGGCCTTCGTCGACCGCCGCCTCGATCAGGCTGCGGTTCCCGCGGCATTCTTCCCAGAAGTGGTAGTGGGTGAGCAGTGCATCGATGGTGATGCCGAGCTGCCGCCAGGTCGTGCCGCCGCCGGCGAAGATCAGCAGCTTGCAGAAGGAGAAGATTTCCTCGTCCGACAGCTTGCGGGTGCTGCCGTCGATTTCCTCGAGATTGTTGGCGAGTACCCCGGTAATGACGTCGTCGCCCGGCACCGCGCGGCGCGCGGCAATGAGATCGTCGAGGATGCGATCTACTTCCGCCTTCGATTCCGCAACCTGCTCTGGCGTGGCCGAATGCGCACCGAAGGTGCTGCGCGTCAGGTGTTCGCGGAAATGCAGCGCGTCGGTGCCTTCCAGGCCGATGGCGCGCGTGACGACATACATGGGCATGCGGGCGCACAACTCCGTGTTGAGGTCTGCCGCATCGCGGTCCTTCAGCCGTTCGAGCAGGGCATCGGCCGTTTCGTTGATCCAGCGGCGCTTCCACCAGTCCATCACGCGCGGTCGCACGAACAGCGGCTGGGCGACGGCGCGGTAGCGCTTGTGCTCCGTGCCGACCATGTTGAGGATGGTGTTGCCGATCAGCTTTATGCCGGCGCTTTCCTTGAGGATTTCGGACGAGAAGGTCAGGTTCTCGCGAAAACCGCGCTCGCAGGCGTGGAAGGACAAGAATGTCCAGCTTTCCCGGCCAGCATCGAAAGCGCCTTCGACCTCGGGTAGGCCCAGCAATGCACGCGGCGATCCCTTCATCACCGGCGCTTGTTCTCGTAAGCGGTTCAGGTCATCGGTATAGTCGCGTTCAAGGTCAACGCCCTTGTTCGCCACTTCCTTTTCGACATTGAACATCTTTGCATAGCGCGGATCGTCCGACGTCAGCGTTTCGTGGATCAGCTGGGTAGCCATGCCGTTTACCCTCCTACCTTTCGTCCTGCCGTGAGGCCGCCGTCCACCGGCAGGTTCACGCCGGTGATGTTGGATGCTAGGTCAGAGGCGAGGAAGGCCGCGGCGGCGGCCGTGTCACGTGGCTCGATGGCGCGGCCAAGCGGATGGGCCATGCCCATGCGTTCCTTGATCTTGTCTGCATGGGGCGAATTGGGATCGAGATCTCCGTAATTCGTCAGCATGCCAGCCGGGCAGACCGCGTTCACGCGAATGTTCTTCGCAGCCAGTTCGATCGCCAGCGTCCGCGTCAGCGCCACGACAGCACCCTTGGTCGCGCCGTAGAGCACGCCGCCATAGCCGATCAGGCCCGATACCGAGGCGGTGTTCACGATCGCGCCGCCGCCGCCCTGCGCCTCGAACTGGCGGATCGCGGCCTGGCAGCCGAAAATCACGCCGTTGATGTTCACATCCTCGACCCGGTACATCTCGTCGTTGGGCAGCTCGGTCAGCGCGCGCAGTCCCCGGCCGGGCATCGAGGAAACGGTAATGCCGGCGTTGTTGTAGATGATGTCGAGCCGCCCATAGACCGCGACTGCCGCAGCGACAGCAGCATCCACCGTTTCCTGGCTGGCGACATTGCATTCCACGGCCCTGGCATCGCCGCCCTGCGCGCGCGCCATCGCGGCTGTTTCCTCGGCATTGGCGAAGTTGATGTCGGCGGCGATGACCCTGGCGCCCTGTTCGGTGAAGAACAGCGTAGCCGCGCGGCCGACGCCCGATCCCGCGCCAGTGATGACCGCGACTTTTCCGTCAAGCAGACCGTGCATGTTCATCCTCCGATGTTGGGTGTGCTGAACAGCTGGAAGGCGCGCAGGCCTTCCTCGTCGCGTTCGCGCCCAAGGCCGCCGATCTTGATGCCGCCCATACAGGCAACGATGCCGGTAGAGGAAGCGTTGACTTTGACGCTGCGGATAGCCGTCGACTCTGTCGCTGGCATCAACGCTTCTCCATCGATGATGGTCTCCACGGCTTCTTCTCTTTGTCGTTTTGCCGTGGCGCCCGGTCAGTCGAGGCGGAACAGCGTCCTCGCGCGGTTGCGGATGATGTTACGCGTATCCTCGGCCGGAATGCCCTCGAAATCGCGCAAGATGATCTCGCGCGAGCGGGGGAATGTCGTCTCCGAATGCGGATAATCCGAAGACCACATGATGTTCTTGCCCCCCGGCAGGTTGCGGTTGAGGACGCCGGTGCGGTCCTGGATGAAGGAGCCGAAGACATTCTGCTCCATGTAATAGGCCGGGGATTCGGTCAGTGGACTCTCGGTCCAGAAGCGCTGTTTTTCCCAGGTGCGGGTGACATATTCGGTGAACCAGGCGAACCAGCCCACGCCGGATTCAACACTGGCCAATTTGAGCTTGGGGAAGCGCTGGAAGATGGCGTTGAAGATGAAGATGGCGATCGGCTCGGCCATGGCCATCTTGCTCATCGGCATGTCGGGCAGGAAATACTGCTTCTCGCCGAAGCGCGGCACGCGGGCGCCAAGGTGAATGGTCATTACCAGGTCGAGGTCGGAAACCGTGGCCCAGAGCCGGTCGAACTCGGGCTGCCAGTATTGCAGCTTGCCCTTGGGGTCGCCGGTCAGCGCCGAAACTTGGCCGTCCTTGAGCGCCTTGACTCCCGAGGTTGTGCTCCAGCCATCCGGATTCTGCGGGAAGGCGGGCAGGTTGATGGCCCGGAAGCCCATCTTCGCCAGCCGTTGCACGTGCTGGATGGTCTCATCGATGTCGCGCATCGGCACATAGCCGATCGGCGCGAGGCGGCGCTTGTCGACCGAGCTCCAGTCCATCACCCAGCGGCTGTAGGCCTCGTAGCTGGCGATATAGAGTTCGTTGTTGAAGGTGCCGAGCGGGCCGCCGCCGAACAGCACCGCGGCGTCGATGCCATCGGCATCCATGTCGGCCAGGCGAGTCGCCGGCTCCCAGACCGTGCGCTGCTCGGACAGCTTGCCGACCATCTTGAAGTCTTTGCCGGTGCGGCCGGCCTGGTTGTTGATCATCCGCACCGGGCGGCGGCTGCCTTCGAAGACGATCCAGTCGCATTCGTTGCCTTCCTCGATGACGGGGGCGAGGTCGCGCAGGTTCGCGGGCAGATATTCCCGCCACATGTCATAAGGTGGGTCGATGTGGGCATCGGCATCGACGATGGGGCCGAGCGTCCAGTTCTCATCCTTGGTCGAGGGGCGTGATGCCAATGCGAGATCATTCATCGCCGCTCTCCCCGCGCATCGTTATAAATTCTCAATACCGAATAACTTATCTAAATTCAGAATAATTCCGACGGTCGACCCCTGTCAAGGCAGCCGCGCCGGGCCCTGGGAGCCCTCAGTCGGTGCGCAGCAGCAGGGCGCCGTAGCCATAGCCGCCGTTGCAAAGGGCCACTTGCATGGTAACCGGGGCGGGCGCGGTCAAAACACCACTCCCTTCACCTTCAGGTCGATGATCGCGTCCTCGTCATAGCCGAGACCCGCAAGCAGCGCGTCGCTGTCCGCGCCGAGGTCCGGCGAAGCACCGATCGGCATGGGCGCGCCGTCGAACAGCATCGGCACGCTGATCAGTGGCAGCTCGATGCCGGCGGTACAGATGACCGGCTGGACGTAGCGGTTGGCCTGGACCTGGCCATCCGCATGCAGTTCGCCGACATGCCGGACCACGTCCCACTGCCCGTCCTGTTGCGACAGGATATCGTCCCATTCGGCCAGGGTCTTCGAGGCGAACAACGCCTTGAGTTCGGCCAGGCAGGCGCCGACATTGGCGGCGCGGGCCCTGGCGTCGACGAAGCGCGGATCGACGGGGAGATCGGGTCGGCCGGCCAATTCGCAGAGCCGCTTCCAGTACTTGTCCGCCTGCAACATGCACAGCGCGAGGAAGCGTCCGTCGCTGGTCCGGTAATTGTAGACCAGCACATTGTTCGGTCGGTCGGCGGGCGGGCGCGCCAGGCGGTCGACGCCCTGCATGGTTGCCTGGGCGATCGCCCGCTGCATCGACCACATCGCCGCGCCCATCAGCGAGACATCGACCGTGGACGCCTCGCCGGTCATCGCCCGTTTGACCAAGGCGGCGCAGATTCCGCCCGCCAGCATCGAGCCGCTGAGTGTATCGCCGAAGGCCGGGCCCGGCGGGCCGACGGGTTGCTCGGCATCGGGCTCGGTCAGCGAGGAGGAGACCCCGCCGCGCGCCCAGAAGGTAATCGCGTCATAGCCGCCCTTGTCCGCATCGGCGCCATTGGGACCGAGCGCGCTACCCGAAGCATAGATGATCTTCGGGAAGCGCGCCCGGATCGTCTCGGCATCGATCCCCATGGACCGCCGTGCCGGGGGCAGCAGGTTGGTGAGGAAGACATCGGCATCTTCGAGCAGCTTCATCAGCACTTCGCGCCCGGCTTCCTGCTTGAGGTCTAACGCGATCGACTGTTTGCCGCGGTTGTAGGATTCCCACGAAAGATCGATCGCCATCTCCTCGCCAAGGCCGGTCTTCAGCCCACGCAGCGGATCGCCGCTGGGCGGCTCCACCTTGATGACCTTGGCGCCCAAGTCGGACAGCATGGCGCCCGCGACGGGCACGAACGCCCACATCGCCACCTCGACAACCCTGATTCCTTCCAGTGGCTTGCCCATCATTCTCCCCTTCTTCCCGCGCTCCGCTTCAGTGGCGGCTTTGGCCTGAGCAACGCTTTCGGCTCACGACGTTCCTTTGCCGAGCGCGAGCCATCTGGCGCATTCCTCGCCCAATTCGCGGCGTACGGTTTCTTCGTACCAAAGACAGTCTTTCGCCGTCAGCTCGTCGTGCCAACGGCCATTGGTGCCTTTGTGCACGAAGGTTGCGGCACCGCCGTCCCAGAACGCGCCTCCCAAAGGAACGCTTTTGACAGCATGCGCCTTCATGTAGCCGAAGCTGCAATGCTCGACAATCTTCGGCCAATTGCGTTCGTCGATTTGGATATTCAAGAACTCGGCTACGCGTCGAATTTCCGCTGGCATGTCTTCCTTCAAATCGTTGAAGTGAAGCAGCATAACATTCGGCAAGTCTCGAATGGCCCACCAGGAGCGGACATTTTCCCAAAAAGACCAGAACGGGTATCCATCCCGCTCCATCCAATCAATGAAATATTGATGGATCGAAGCGGGCGGCTTCTCGATCGGAGGGCCGACGCGGCCGGGGGCATCGTTGAGCGCGTGGTACCACGCCGCGTTCGCGTTCGCATGATGGTTGTATAGGCTCCACACCACATCGCGACCGTCGCGTCCAACATAGACGTATTTGGCGCGCGGCGAGAACACGAGGGCGTCCACCGGTAGATGCGTCTTGATAAATCTGCGATGTGTTTGCGCCTCGACGGCCTTGAGCTTGATCTCTTTCGGCGGCACGCGCAGATCGAGCCACGGCGACATCTCTGCGACTTCGAGGTCTTCCTGCCCGTCGAACAACAGCTGCGACACAATCTGCTGAAGCCAAGTTGTGCCGGACTTGGCATAGGTCGCAATCACAATGTCGTCGTCGCGGAATTGGAAATCGTTCCAAATCGTTGAGTCGAAATGGTGGTTATGAAGTTCGCGCGTCTTACGCGGATACGCCAGATCCTGCCCAGTCATATCAATTGTCCCCGATTAGAGTGCGCAAGGGAGCTTTGAACGAGAAAGATAAGGCGTCAATACCAATGGCCAATCGCCCAGAAAGCATTGGAAAGCATAGGGAGATGAAATTGTCCCACTCGCTGCTAATCCATTGATCTACCTCACTTGAGGCACGGGTCGTGTCCCCGAGAGTGGTGTAGGAGCTGTGGGGACACGACCCGAGCTTCATTCTGAACACCTCGCATCAGAAGCGTTCCGCTGCTCTTGAGGTCTCTCACGACCAGTCTCGAGAAGAAAAAGCCCGTCGCCTCGGCTAGACTTTCGCCTTGCTGCCTTTGCCGTAGTCCAGCGTGCCGAACATCCAGTCGTAGAGCAGAGAGATGGTTGCGAAGTTGCCGCCGGTGAATTTCACATGGTGATAGTGGTGCATCTTCGACATGTAGTTCAGGTATTTGAATGGAAAGCGATCTGCTTTCCACAGGTCGTGGTTGTGCAGGTTGATCTGCGAGAAGGCGACCCAGGTAATGACGATGGTTACCACATGGAAATTGCCCATGAACCGCGACAGGACGAAGATGCTCGCTGCGTAGAGGCCGAGCCCTATCGCCACTTCCAGCGGATGGATATAGCTGGAGTCCATTCGGCAGGGGTTGTGCTGCCGGTGATGGATAGCGTGAACCCACATCAGCGGACCGCCCATGAAACCGCCATCGTGAAACAGGAATCGATGCACGAGGTAGTAGAAGAAGTCGTAGAACATCAGGATTACGGCGGTATCCAGCAGCATCTTCCACCAGGGCTGCGCCTCCAGAGTCATGCAGAACGGCAGGATCAGGCCAAATATCATCACGTAATAGATGAGGCCCCACTTGCGGTTCCATTTCTGGTTGGCCGCGTATTCGGCCCGCTGCATCTTCTCTCGGAGGGCCGCTTCGTTGAGTTCGTGGGCCTCCTTGAACGTCGGAACCAGCAACAGCAGCTGCTTGCCGACGACGGTGACCACACCGATCGCTATGGCGGCGTACAGCGACAACTGCCAATGATACTGCTCAAGGAGCGATGCAAGAAACGGAGAGTTCATATGGTGTGCCTTTGATCCTCTAATCGGCAGTAGGTCCTGGCCACGAGCCGCCGCACGATGCTTGCCACATTGATCCCCAAAAACCAATTCAGTAGCGCTATTTTGGATAGCGACCTTGATTTGGCGCAAATTGACCTGAGCCCTGAAAACTGGATCGTTTTCGGCTAGAGTTTTCCGGCGGATGGTCGCCTCGACGCTGCTCCCCCGGCGGCCGAATCGACGCGCCATCAGGCGAATGTCGGCTTGAGCCTCTTGCCAATAGTTTAGAATTATTCTAAAAATCTTCCATCCAATGGACCGGGCCGACATAGACCGGCTCGTCACCTGGTCAAAACAGATTAAGGCAGTCCAAACCCAAACTGCGAAGGAAGCTGACATGGAAAGCGAGAGCAAGTGCCCGGTCACGGGCGGGTCTCACAAGCACAACGCAATGTCGAATCGGGATTGGTGGCCCAATCGGCTGAACCTGAGGATTCTCAACCAGAACTCTCCCCTGTCCGATCCCATGGGCGAGGCGTTCAACTACGCCGAAGAGTTCAAGAGCCTCGACCTGAATGCCGTGATCAAGGACCTTCGCGCCCTGATGACGGACTCGCAGGATTGGTGGCCGGCGGACTTTGGCCATTACGGGCCGTTGTTCATCCGGATGGCGTGGCATAGCGCAGGCACGTACCGCGTCGGCGACGGCCGCGGCGGCGCCGGAGCCGGCCAGCAGCGCTTCGCGCCGCTCAACTCTTGGCCGGACAACGCGAACCTAGACAAGGCGCGCCGGCTGTTGTGGCCGATCAAGCAGAAATACGGCCGGAAAATCTCGTGGGCCGATCTTATAATCCTCACGGGTAACGTCGCCCTGGAATCGATGGGGTTCAAGACGTTCGGTTTCGGCGGCGGGCGCGCCGATGTCTGGGAGCCCGAAGAGGACATCTACTGGGGCCCCGAGGGCAAGTGGCTGGCAGACGAGCGCTACAGCGGCGACCGTGACCTCGAGAATCCTCTCGCCGCCGTTCAGATGGGCCTGATCTACGTGAATCCGGAAGGGCCGAACGGCAAGCCGGATCCGCTTGCTGCGGCCAAGGACATTCGCGAGACCTTCGCGCGCATGGCGATGAACGACGAGGAGACCGTCGCGCTCATCGCCGGCGGACACACATTCGGCAAGAGCCACGGTGCCGGCGATGCGTCGCTGGTGGGCCCGGAGCCGGAAGCTGCCCCCATCGAGGAGCAGGGCTTGGGCTGGATCAGCCGCTACGGCTCCGGCAAAGGCGACGACACGATCACCGGCGGCCCGGAAGTCACCTGGACGCAGACGCCGACGAAGTGGAGCAACCACTTCTTCGATAATTTGTTCAACAACGAATGGGAGCTGACGAAGAGCCCGGCCGGCGCCTATCAGTGGAAGGCGAAAGGCGCCGCCGCCACGATTCCGGACGCGCATGACCCGTCGAAGCGGCACACGCCGACCATGCTGACGACGGACCTTTCGCTGCGGTTCGACCCTGTTTACGAAAAGATCTCGAGGCGCTTCTACGAGAATCCGGATCAGTTCGCGGACGCGTTTGCCCGGGCGTGGTTCAAGCTGACGCACCGCGACATGGGACCGGTTTCGCGGTATCTCGGCCCGCTCGTTCCGAAGGAGCCGCTGCCGTGGCAAGATCCGATCCCCGCTGTGGATCATCCGCTGATCGGGGAGCAGGACATTGCTGCCCTGAAGGCGAAAATCCTCGCGTCCGGACTGTCCATCTCCCAACTGGTCACGACGGCTTGGGCGTCGGCGTCGACGTTCCGCGGCAGCGACAAGCGCGGTGGGCCGAACGGGGCGCGCATTCGCCTCGCGCCGCAAAAAAATTGGGAAGTCAACCAACCGGCCGAACTGGCGAAAGTCCTCCAGACGCTGGAAGCGATCCATAAGGATTTCAACGGCGGGAAGAAGGGCTTGCTGGGCAGTTTCAGCAAGTCGCGGTCCGGCAGGAAGAAGGTCTCGCTGGCGGACCTGATCGTTCTGGGCGGCTGCGCAGCCGTCGAGGAAGCGGCGAAAAAGGCCGGGCACGACGTGAAGGTTCCCTTCTCGCCAGGCCGCATGGACGCGTCGCAAGAGCAGACCGATGTCGACTCGTTCGCCGTGCTGGAGCCGACCGCAGACGGATTCCGCAACTACCTCCGGAAGGGACACCAAGGAGCGGCCGCGGAGCTGCTGGTGGATCGGGCGAACCTGCTGACGCTGACCGCTCCCGAGATGACTGCTCTGGTCGGTGGCATGCGCGTCCTGAATGCCAATGTCGGGCATTCCGAACACGGCGTCTTCACCAAGCGGCCCGAGACGCTGACCAATGATTTCTTCGTGAACCTGCTCGACATGAGGACAAAGTGGCAGAAGTCCGCCACATCCGAAGGCGTGTTGGAGGGGCGCGATCGGGCGACGGGCGAGCTCAAGTGGACGGGCACCGTTGTCGATCTCGTCTTCGGTTCGAACTCCCAGCTCCGGGCCCTTGCGGAAGTCTATGCATGCAGCGACTCGCAACAGGCGTTCGTGCGTGACTTCGTGGCTGCGTGGAACAAGGTGATGAATCTTGATCGCTTCGACCTTGCCTGATCTCAGCGGAGCGGCGTTTCAAAGCAACTTGAAACGCCGCCTACAGCTGCCACAGCCGTTTGCCCGGCTTTCGGGATGCGGTGTGTCCTACCGCCCCCGTCGCAAGCGGTGGGCGCATGGCAGTATCACGCCATGGTATCTATTCGCGCGTCTGAATCGGCCAGAGTCGGGGCACGGCAGGCCAATTCCCAAAACACTTGCTGCCAATCCGCGCCGCGACAATAATAGCGAATTGTGAGCGGAGGACATCATGGCGCTCAGAATTATCGGTTCCGGCCTCGGCCGCACCGGAACGATGTCGATGAAACGGGCGCTCGAACAGCTGGGCTTCGATCCCTGCCATCACATGACCGAAGTGTTCCTGCACCCCGAAAGCACTGCGCTCTGGATCGCAGCAGGTGAAGGTAATCCCGATTGGGATGCGATCTTCAAAGACTATGCTGCCATGGTCGATTATCCGGGCTGCAAATATTGGCGCGAGCTCGCAACCTATTATCCCGATGCGAAAGTGCTGCATACGGTGCGCGATCCGGATAGCTGGTTCGAATCCGCGCAAGCCACGATTTTTGCGCCGGGTTCGCGCGCAGTGAACCCGCCGCCGCCGTTGAAACGGTTCTTCGAGACGCTATTGGGGAATTACGGCGACCGCATCCACGACCGCGCCTTCATGACCGACTATTTCCACAAGCACACGGCTGAAGTCGAAGCGACGATCCCGAAGGAGCGGCTGCTCGTCTATCAGGTCGGTGAAGGCTGGGACCGGCCCTGCGCATTCCTCGGCGTCCCCGTGCCGGCGACTCCTTACCCGAGCGAGAACACGCGCGACGAATTCCGCGCGCGCTTCGCTCAGGCTCCCGACGCCGAACGATCATAGGCGGAGTTCGACTCAAATTTCACTCGGATCGGTGCGGGTGAATTCGTCGGCTACAAATGCCAATTTGGGGCGTCCAAAAAACATCTGGCAGATCGTAGGCAAGGCCAAGAGGCTGGGGTTCGGAGATCCGAATCGCACAGGCTCGATGATGCCGCGCAGGGCGGGCGATGTCTCGGTGCAGGGATTTCCCTCCGACGCGCCGTCGGCAAGATTCTCCTTGTCACAGGCGCGGCGCGGCTCGAAGCTCGGGCCTGAGTACCAATATGCGGAGGATATCATGGAAGGCATGGGGCAAGCGGGTGAGAAATGTCCGTTCGAATTCAATTTTGATCCGGGGACTTTCAAGCCCGGAGATCTCGTCTCCTATCGCATTCCGGAACGGTTCGGAGAGATGCCCTTCGTGGGCACGATCCTGGCGGTGTTCGAGGACCATATCGAAATTTCTCCGAATGATCCCTCCGATCCTGATCGCCGGATGCGCGGCACGCTTGAGAGCCGCCCCGTGGTGAGCGCCGCCGCGGCGTTGGATTGAGATCGGCGCCCGCATTTGCCTGAACGGCGCGCTGCCGCCTAACCCTTCGCCCTTGCGGGATTCGGGCGGCAGGCCACCTTTGTTGAAAAGGGGAGGGTGTCTCCCGAAGCTTCTCTTGGAGCGCAGGGAGCCAGGTGAAGTGTGATACGTCTATTTTCTCGAATTGAGCAATGAAGATTTGTACATCGGTTCGACGAACGACCTCCGCATGGTGAGACCGTCTGCTTCGTAGGATAGAGTTTCAGCATGCATGCGCTCTATCGCCTGGAATTGGAGATCGCGGTGGTGAACAGGCTATCGGGCGACTGCCAATCCAGCCGGACACGACGATGGGCGATGAGCCATTGGTCGCCCGTTTTGCGAAAGGCATCGAGATAATAACCGGCATGGTCGGGACCGATATCGGTATAGGCCACCCAGTAGGTCCGGGCCTTGGCCTGGTCCGGCCCGGTGAACTCGATCAGCGATGTGGAGAGGTGGTGGCGGACAAAGCTCGCCTGATGGGTGCGCGCAGCGCCCGCAGGCGGGTTGCGCCAGCGCGATATCCACTGGCTGATCTCCTCGCGACCCGCATAGCGGAAGGCGTCCCGATCCGGCACGCCTTCCGATTCCATCACCGCATCCTCGGTGAAGACGGCGATGAAATCCTCCTCCCGCAGCCGGTCGCCCGCGATGGTGTAGCGGGCCATGGTGTCGCGAATGGCCTCGCGAGCCAGCAATTCGTCCAGGGTCATGGCGGCATCCTCAGATCATGATCAGTCCGGCGTCGACATTGATCGATTGGCCGGTGATGGTGCGCGCCTGGTCGCTGGCCAGGAACAAGGCAAGGTTGGCGACATCCTCGGGGGTGGAGAAGGTCTTCAGCGGCAGCGGGGCCTGGATCTGGGCGCGGATGTCGTCCTCGGTCATGCCCGTTTCCGCCGCGATGCGCCGCATGTAGTTCACCATCAGCTCGGTCTCGATGGCGCCGGGCACCACGCAATTGCAGCGGATGCCGTATTCGCCCACTTCCTTGGCGATCACCTTGGTCAGGATGCGCAGCGCACCCTTGGCGGACGAATAGTGGCTCTTGCGGACCATGCCGTCCCAACCCGCGCCGCTGGAGAAATTGATGATCGCGCCGCTGCGGCGCGCCATCATCGAGCGGTTGAGCACCTCGCGGCTGCAGAGCATCGCGGCGGTGAGATCGACGGCGATGGTGGCGTTCCAGTTCTCAAGGGTCTGTTCCCAGATGAACTTGTCTGTGCCGGGAACGGCGGCATTGTTCATCATGATGTCGACCCGGCCCCAGCGTTCCATCGCGATATCGACCATCGCGGCGACGTCAGCCTCATTGGTGACATCGGCGCGCACGGCGATTGCCGACTCGCCGATTTGCGCAGCCGTCTGCTCGACCAGTTCCAGCCGGCGCGCCGCCATGACGACGTGCGCGCCCTCATCGGCGAGCATCCGCGACATGATCGGTCCAAGCCCAGTGCTCGCGCCGGTAACGATGGCCACCTTCCCGGTAAAGCGGGCCATCAGCGCATCACCCGCCGCAGCGTTTCATGCGAGGCTTCGGAGCCGTCGAGGACGCGGTTATAGCGCTCGACAATCCGCCAGCCTTCGGCGGTGCGGGTCAGCGTCCAGTGGTTCGCCGAGGCGCGCCAGACATTCCAGCCATCCTGGGCTTTGAGCAACACCATCGAATAGGCGACGGCTTCGGCCCTGTCCCCGTTCAGGGTGATGCGTGGGGTGGCGGTCAGATGCGCGCAACCGGTATTGATCAACTGCCGGTGGCCGTCGCTGTCATAGACAGAGGCGATATCATCGTAGGCGACAGCCCGGCGTACGCCGCCCATATCATAGACGCCGCCCTCGATCCAAAGATGTGCCGCAGGCTGGCTCTCGCCGCTATCGACGAGCGGACCGTAGGTGTTGATCAGCCGGATGATCTCCAGCTGGTCTTCCGCCGCCTGAAGGCGCGTCTCGAGCGCTTCTATCCTCTGTTCGATGCCCAATCCTCTACCTCCCCTGGTTTGTACCGCGCGACCGGCGGCGCGCCTGATGCGGTCTTAAGGTCAAAATCTATTTTATCGACGCCGTCCTCGAGCTGGATACCCATAGTGGCGAGGGCCCCGCTCAGCATCACGTACTGGCCGATGGTGAAGACCAAATCCATGATCTGGTGACGGCTAAAATGGCGGGCGAGGGCCGCCCAGGTCGGGTCGGAGATGCGCGAGTTTTCCCGCATCTCGTCCACCGCGCGCAGTACAGCGCGGTCTTGCTCATTCCAGTTCGGGGCGTCGGGGCCTTCCTTGATCGCCGCGATCTCTTCCAGGCTCAAGCCGATATTCAAGGCATAGCCGACATGATAGTGCCATTCATATTCCGATTTGAGGCACCAGGAGACACGCAGAACGACCAGTTCGCGGGGGCGGACCGGCAGAGTGGAATCGATCAGCAGGTGCTTGCCGAAGGCGTTGTACGCCATGGCCAATGCCGGGTGATTGGCCATCACCATGACGACGTTGGTCTTCGACCCGTTCTCCCAGGCGTCGGGCTCACCCCAAAAGGCGAAAACTTCGCGCGCCGCATCGGTCCATTCCTCACGCGGCAGGGGCAGAATGCGGGGTTTTATGTCGTCCATGTCCTCTCCGTATAATTGTGCCTGTCGGCAAACCACTTGCCAAACCTGCAGCTAAAAAGGCTTTTTTCTCGCCGAAGGAAATCGCGCGACGGATACACTACGGATAACCGTCGGGCGAAAGGTGGATATCTCACCAGCAATGCTTGGCGCCGTAGCCATGGTGCCAGTGCCCCTCACTCTTCCAGCCCCTGTGCGCCAAGCCAGCTCAGCCGCGAAGCCTGGCCGTCCCACGTATCTTAGCCCGGCCGCTCTTGCGACCAGTATTTATTATCCTATTGCCTAATTCTGGTTGGAAGCGCTGTCAATCACATTCCAAACACCCAGCAAGACGTAGTTATCAGATGCATGTAGTTACCGGAAATGTTCCAAAGGTCCCGCCAAGCATTTAGGCGATCGCTCAAAAAGCGGAGGTTTGGAAATCGCGCGCAAACGAATCCGGAAGACATCAGAGCGCGGAATTGTCGAGCGGAGTTTCGTGCAAGCGTGCCGCCCCTATTGTAGCCTCTCGGGAGTGCCGGTGCTGTCGACTGTCAAACTTTGGTGGGCAGACCTAGAACAGAGAGCTTCTCGTCCGAAATTGCGCCCAGGAATTGTTCCTGTGTGGCCTCCGCCTCCGTCAGGTCGGGGCGAACAAGTGCACCGCTCACCAGCAGGAGATTGTGAAGTCTGGCTTTTTCAAATTTCGCATGAGCGAGCCTTGTTCCTTTCAGCGATGCGCCACTGAGGTCCGCTTTGCTGAAATCCGCATCCCGCAAATCCGCACCATCGAATTTTGCCCCCTGAAGCTGACATCCCGCAAAACTCACTCCGATTGCAGAGGCATTGCGGGCGGAAAGACCGATCAGGCATCGCCCAGAAAATTCCTTCTGCAACGGTCGCAAATCCTCGCCGTCGAGAACCGCCGAGGCTCCCTGCTTTCCGTTCGACGATATCCATGTGTGATGGGCATCGAGCTTCGCCTTCAGGTCGGCGGATTTCGCCAGTGCCTGCGGGGAGACGTCGAGCACACAGTCCTTCAGAGCTTCTGGCGGTACGCCAAGGTCGTTCAGGTTAACTCCCATGAGCACGGCACCTCGGAACGACGCATTGCGCAATCTTGCCCCTCTAAAGCTCGCCCCATCCAGCAGAGCTCCGTCGAATTTGGCATTGTCCAGTTTCGCGTTTCCAAACTGCGCGCTTTTCATCGAGCAGTTTGAGAAGTCAACACGGCCCGCCGGACCGGTTGCATCTTTAGAAAGGTCGCCGCGGTCCATGATCGAAGCGTTCCCGTCCGACGCGACATACATCATCATTCCGGCGCGCAAATCAGCGCCGTCGAGAACTGCGAACGACAGATTGGCGTCTTTGAACGATGCTCCGCGCATGTCCGCACCCGTCAGATTTGCATTCCTAAGATCGCAGCCCCGTAGATCGGCACAATACAGGCTTGCTCGCGCAAGGTTCGAACCACACAGGATCGCCTTCACCAACGAAGTTGCGGAAAAGTCGACCTCTTTAAGATTTCGATTGGCCAGATTCAGGCCATCGAGATTTGCACCTTTCAGTCGCGTGAACTGACCGCCACGGCATATCGCGTAGCGCCCTTGCGAACTGAAAATGCCGTTTATTTCCGCTTGCTGAAGGGCGGCACCTTTTGCCTCATAGAGGTTTTTCAGCGTCATTTTGGATCAATCCGAGCTTGGTGCTCTTGCCTGCGCCCAATCACAACCAAACGAAACACAATTATGCACCTGGATTGCTAAAATAGTTTAAAAATGCACCAGTGAAGATTGGCCAGGTTGTTCACGTGGTATCTGGAACGGCGGGTTTCGCGGTTCGATTCTATTTGAATTGGCATCGACCGAACCGATCTGGTGAATATTGCACCAATGAATGGGGCTGGTTATGAACGCTCAACTGCCACAATGCCTGAATTTTCGAGCAGCGCGCCCCGCGAAGTTTCAATTTATCGGCGATTTCGGCGCGCAATTCTGCACGTAATCAACGGCAAATTAATCATTGCAATTCAAAATGAGTCGCAGATTACGAAATCCACATATGTGACGACGTCCGAGTGGAGCAATGTCAGCCTGGATCAACTTAAGCGGCATGACGACCCTGGTGGCCGACAGCGATCGCTTTACGCGCGATATTACCGCGCAGATCATACGCGGCTTCGGCGCGGAGCCGTGTACGCTGGTGGACACGGGAGCGGAAGCGATCCGTTGCATTCTTCACAATTGTTTCGATCTCTGCATTCTGGAAGCAAAGCTTCCGGACATGTTTTGTGGCGAACTGATTCGCTCGGTTCGCCGGTCGAAAGACCGTTCGGTTCGTTTCACGCCCATCCTCGTTCTTTCCAGCTATACACAGCGTCATTACATTGCAGCGGCGCGCGATGCCGGCGCAAATTTGGTTGCAAGGAAGCCCATATCTCCCCGGCTGTTGCTCGACCGCATTTCCTGGGTCGCACGCGCCGATCGTCCATTCCTTGAAACTGCAGAATACTTTGGGCCAGATCGCCGCTTCAGGAATGTGGTTCCGGCTGATGGAATCTACAAGCGCGAAACTGATCCGCAAATTGGAACGGAAAACGTGATGATATCCGACAATTAGGCGCCTTTCGTCGGGGCTGCGGGCGAGGCAAGATGAACAAGAACTACAAAATGATCCATTTTCCGAAGACGCGGCTCTCCAGGCTCGTCGCGCGTTCGGGCGGCGTCTCCCGTGTTGCCGCCCTGGAAAACGCACACAAGAACATCGAAGCGATGCATGAGCAGGGCGACGACGCGATCGTACGCTCGATTGCCGAGATCGGTGATATCGTCAATGCGCCACGGCCGGGAGACAGGTTCTCCGATGCGGATTTGTCGGCTATTCTCACTTGCGCAGATCAAATCGTTACGCTGGCGGAAACGTTCGGTCATAAATCTCTCAACACAATCGCAAAAAGCCTGTGCGACATCGTGGACGGTTTTCTGCGATCGGAAATACGCGACCTCGCGCCGGTCTTGGTTCACTTTCAGGCCTTGGTCATGGTAGCTCCGGGGAGCGCTGCGATTTCCCACGCCGGGTTCCAGACCATTCTCGGCGAACTTTCGAAGGTCCGGAAACATTTCAGTATCGTGTCCGTCGTTGACGTGGGTGCGGACCTATTTGGACAGGAAGCTGGTGCCGGTTAAGCGGTGCGTGCAGCGCGACCAGCTCCGAAGCCGGTTTAGGCCAAATGGGCGCCGATGCTGGCGAGCGCCCCGGCCGGATCAGTCACGGTACGTCAACCCGATAGTTCGCCGATCAGCGTATCGCGTTGTACCCGCCTCGCACGCCATTGGGCGAAAGGACGAATTGCCCGACGCTGATGTGTCGGGAGCGAAATGCGCCGGCGCTCTGAAGCAGATAATATTCCCACATTCGACAAAATTGCTCGCCGTGCTTGCGCGCCAGATCGGCACGACGGGTTTGGAATTTCGCATTCCAGGCCATGAGCGTCTTGTCGTAGTAGACGCCGAAATTGTGCACATCTTCGACGACGAAAAGGCCTTCGACCGCTGTCGTGATCTGGCCGACAGAGGGCAGGTCGCCGTTGGGAAAAATGTATTTGTCCTGCCAGGGGTCGATGGTCGGGTACCGCTCGTTTTCCCAAATCGTGTGAAGAAGAAAGAGCCCGTCGTCCTTCAGCAAATTGCGGGCACCGCTGAAAAAAGTGCGATAGTTTTTCGAACCGACATGTTCGAACATGCCCATCGAAACGATATGATCGACTTTCGGTCCCGAGAAGCGCCGATAGTCTTCGAGCCTGGGGTCGACGCAGAGTCCGGCATACCGCTTGCGCGCATACTCGACCTGAACAGGTGAGATCGTAACCCCGACGCACTCCGCACCGTAATGTTCTGCGGCGTAGCCCATGAATGCGCCCCAGCCGCAACCGATATCGAGTACGCGCGCACCACGTGCGAGGCCGATCTTTCGGCACACGAGGTCGAGTTTTGCGGTCTGCGCGTCGTCGAGGTTTGTCGCGTCTTTCCAATAGGCGCAGCTTCCGGTCAAACGCGTGTCGAAGGTCGCTTCGAAAATTTCCACCGGCAGGTCGTAATGGGCAGTCGCGGCCTGCTTTGCAAGGCGCAGGCTCTGCCGGTTCTGGATGCGTGCCTTGAGGTGAAGCAGCACCAGCGGCGCGGTTATGCGGAGCCTGTCGCTGAGATGCTTTGAAATAACCCGGTCGAAGAATTGATCAAGCGAGGGGCAATCCCAGTCACCATCCATGTACGATTCGCCGAGGCCGAGCGAACCCTGGGCAATGATCCGCGTGTAGAATCGATCGTTGTGGACTTCTGGATCCCAGGGGTTGGGCCCATCGATCTCGATCTCGGCGTAATCAAACAGAGCGGCAATCGTCTTTTGGACGTTGGTCATTTTTCCCCCAGGATATCAGGGCATTCGCACGGCGGCGCATGATCGGGATCAATCTTCCGGCGATGCAACCTCCGGATATGGAGATTGTATTTTGGCAGGGATGCGCGCACGGCGCGTTGGCCTCATGCGTGCAACGACACTGCCATCGATTGGTCCGGCGCCTGTCAGCCGCAACGTCAGCCCATTCAACATATTAACTGCCCCTCCTCCCCGGAAAGCACCGGGTCATGGCGAATGTTACCCGCTTTTTAGGGTGCCCGGAAGCCAGCGAGGCCGTGTTCGAGACTGCCCGCGCACCGCCCCCACATCGCGATAGATGCGTGTAGGAACGCGGCCGGGCGAGGCGCCGGCGCTCCAATCCCCTCGCCGAAATTTCCCCTGGCAATCGCACCGGCCCGCCGAGCTTGTCGCCTCCCGCCATTGCGGTTATGTCTCTCGGCCTTCTTTCGGATGCCCCAAGCCTATGCCGCTGATTAACTTCCTGCCCGAAGAGACCAAGATCGATTTCGTCCGCGCCCGCTACTACGCCTTCGCGGTCGACGGGCTGCTGCTTCTCGTCTCCATCGTTTCGATCGCGCTGTACGGCTTCAATCTCGGCATTGATTTCACCGGCGGCGTGCAACTCGAGATGAAGGCGGCGCATGTGATCGATATCGGTCCGATGCGC
>JBAVOL010000063.1:0-24434 GCA_049692035.1 Rhizomicrobium sp. | reverse complement strand
CTTGTGGACCTGCGCGACCGACTACTGGGACGACCAGCGGATCGGTCCGGAAACTCTCAAAACCACTGTCGACACTTACCGGAAGCTCCGCAACACTGTGCGCTGGATGCTTGGCAATCTCGCCCATTTTGAAATTGCCGATCGGGTTGCAGTCGTGCACATGCCTGAACTTGAGCGGCTGATGCTGCATCGACTAGCCGAGGTCGATCCGCTCATTCGGAGCGCTTACGCTGATTTCGACTACAAGCGGATTTTTGCTGCGCTGAACACATTGATGACCATCGATCTGTCGGCGTTCTATTTCGATATCCGCAAGGATGCGCTCTATTGCGATTTGCGCACCGCGCCGCGCCGCCGCGCCGCGCGCACGACGCTCGACGAAATCTTTCGCCGCGTCGCGACCTGGCTCGCGCCGATACTCTGTTTCACGATGGAAGAAGCATGGCTCCTGCGTTTTCCGGGCGAGCACGAAAGCGTGCATCTTCAGAACTTTCCCGCAACGCCGGACGAGTGGTCCGATGCTGCCCTAGTCGAGAAATGGAACCGCATTCGCGCGTTGCGCCGCGTGGTGACCGGGGCGCTCGAAATCGCGCGCCGCGACAAGCTGATCGGCGCGAGCCTGGAGGCGGCACCAGTGCTCTTCGTGAGCGATGCCAGGGACGCGCAGGCTTTCGACGCGGTGGACCTGGCGGAGCTCTGCATCACCTCGCACGCCGAAATCGTGCTGGGCGAGGGCCCCGCCGAGGCATTCCGGCTCCCCGATGTGCCCGGCGCGGCAGCCATGTTCCAGCCGGCCTTGGGACGAAAATGCGCCCGTTGCTGGATGATCCTGCCCGAGGTTGGAACTGTCGCACAGCATAATGATCTTTGCGGACGCTGCGCCGGCGCGCTCGACGCGCTGGAAGGGGGAGGGACATGACGCCACGGGATTGGGGCCTCGCCAGCGCGGCCGTAGCACTCGCCCTCGACCAGGGCTCGAAGTTGCTGTTGCTCTATGTTTTGCACTTCATCGAGATGTCTCCCGGGGAAGGCATTCCCGTATTGCCGTTCTTTAACATTGTCATGGTCTGGAATCCGGGCGTCTCTTATGGCTTATTCCCGGCTCACGGTCCGTTGGGAACGGCATTGTTGGCGGTGTTCTCGCTCGGGGCGGTCGCAGCGCTCGGCTGGTGGCTTTGGGGCACGAACCGGCGGATACTGGCCGTCGGCCTGGGGCTGGTGATCGGCGGCGCGCTGGGAAACCTGATCGACCGGCTGATTTATGGCAAAGTTGCTGACTTTTTTCACTTTTACGCGCATGGCTACGATTGGTATGTTTTTAACGTGGCCGATTGCGCGATCTCCGTCGGGGTAGCGGCGTTGCTGTATGACGCTGTGCTGCGGCCGGAAACCGAGACCGCTGGCTCGGATGAGTTAACCGGGAGCAAATGACAATGAACAACAAATACCGCCTGGGCGTGATCCTCTCCTTGCGTGCGGCCATGCTCGGCGGCGTCGCTGTCGCGCTGATCGGTTGTCAGAGCATTCGCGAAGCGGCGGGTGTGACGAAGTCGCCGCCGGACGAATTCGCCGTTGTCACCAAGGCTCCGCTCGTCATTCCGCCCGATTTCAACCTGAAACCGCCGAAGCCGGGCGCTGCCCCGACCAATCAATCCTCGCCCACCGATTCGGCCCAGGTGGCGCTGTTCGGCGACGATCCCGCTACCGTTGCGGCCAATCTGCCCAATAAATACAGCCCGGAAGAAAAGACCATTCTGGCGACGACTGGCGCGGCAGAAGCCAATCACGATATCCGCCAGCAGATCGCCGCGGACACCAAGGCGATGTCGACCGCCAATGACAGCTTTACCGATCAGCTTCTGTTCTCCAGCGGGCCCGACCCCAATGCGGGGCATCCCGTCGATGCGGACGCCGAATATGATCGCCTCGCCACCAGCAAAACGGCCGGCCAGTCTCCCGCCGACGATCAATCCGCCGGCAGCGACAGAAAGCGGCCGGATGAAACTGCGACGATCAGCAAGGACAGCAACGGCGACAAAGCCGATAGCGGCAGCTGGTTCGATGATATTTTCTAGGGCATGTCTTGCCGCGGCGCTGGTCGCAGCCGCAGCAGTCGGCCCATCGCATGCCCAGGACGCCAAGATCTTCCAATTCGCGTTGCAGAACGGGATGCAAGTTCTGGTGGTCCCGGATCATCGCGCGCCGATAGTGACCCAAATGCTCTGGTATCGAGTCGGCGCCGATGACGATCCGCCGGGCATGTCCGGCATGGCGCATTTCTTCGAACACATGATGTTCCGCGGAACGGCGTCCGTCCCCGGCGACCAGTTCGCCCAGACCATCGCCCGCAACGGCGGCGTCGAGAACGCGTTCACGACGCACGATTACACCGCGTTCTACGAACAAATCGCCCGCGACCGTTTGCGCACCGTCATGTCGCTCGATGCCGATCGCATGGCCAATCTCGATCTGTCCGACCCCAACGTGCGCACCGAACGCGAGGTGGTGCTGGAAGAGCGGCGGATGCGCATCGACAATGACCCCCAGGCTCTGATGCGCGAGCAGATGGCAGCGGCGCTGCATCTTTCACATCCCTATGGCCGCCCCGTGATCGGCTGGCCGGAAGAAATCCGCCATATCGGGCGTATCGAGGCCGAGGATTTCTATCAGCATCATTACGCGCCGAATAATGCGCTCCTCATCGTCGCGGGCGATGTGACGCCTCAGGACGTGCGCACCGATGCGGAGGCGGAGTATGGCAAAGTGCCGGCGCGCCCCACGGCGTTGCGCGCGGAATTCGCCCAGCCGCCGAGGCTCGGCGAGACCCGCATGACCATCGCGCTCGGCGACGTGAAGGTGCCGCTGTTTCTGTGTCTCTATCGCGTCGTCAGCTACACGGAGGCGAAGCCCGGCGAGGCCGAAGCGCTCGAAACGCTCGCCCAGCTCATGGGCGGCGACGCGACGGCGGCTCTCTATCGCGAGCTCGTGGTCCGGCGCAAACTCGCTTCCGATGCGGGCGCGGCTTACAGCGGTTATGCGCGTGATGCCGGCGAGTTCGACGTCTACGCCGTGCCGCGGCCGGGCGTGCCGCTCGAAATGATCGAGCGGGAGGTCGACGCGGTGATGAAAACATTCGTTACGGCAAAGCCGAGGGCCGCCGATCTCGAACGTGCCAAAACCCAACTCGTCGCCGACGCGGTCTATCGGCGCGACAGCCAGTTCGAGCTGGCTTCCGCCTATGGCGAAGCGCTCGCCATAGGATTGACGGCCGACGACGTCACGGAATGGCCCGATCGCATCCGTGCCGTGACGGGCGAAGCGGTGCAACGGGCCGCAGCCAACGATCTGGTCAAGCGCGAAGCGGTAAGCGGTTTTCTGGTACCGGCGGGGCACTAATGGCACGAAGATTATGGCCTGCATTTGTTGCGCTTCTGTGCGCGGCAGTGGCGTCCGGCGCGGCATCCGCCGTCAACGTGAAGACGCTGCGCGCACCCCGCGGCGAGGAAGTCTGGTACGTCTCCGATCACACGTTGCCGATGATTGCGATGAGCGTCGCGCTTCCCGCCGGCTCCGCCTATGACCCGCCCGGGAAATTCGGTCTTGCGACTTTTGCCGCAAGCCTGCTCGACGAAGGTGCGGGCGGCTTGAATTCGTCGGCGTTCCAGACAGCCCTCGCCAATCGGGCGATCCGGCTTTCGGTCAGTCCGGGCCGCGATTGCCTCGTCATTTCGATGGTGACCTTGACCGACAACGCCAGGGATGCGTTCCGCCTTCTTGGCCTCGCTTTGTCCAGGCCGCGTTTCGATGCCGATGCGATTGCGCGTGTGCGGGCGCAAATTCTGACCTCGCTGGCCCAGGAAGACGAGGATCCGGCCAGCGTCGCTGCGAAAGGCTTTTTCCGCGCCTATTTTCACGATCACCCCTACGCCCATCCGGTGAGCGGCGACGCGGCCGGGATTAGTGCGATCAACCAGGCCGATCTCAAGGCCTTTGCGACGGATCATTGGGTGCGGGGTGATTTGCGCGTCGCGGTCTCCGGCGACATCGATCCTGCCACGCTCGCGACGCTTCTCAACAGCGCTTTCGGCAGGCTTCCCGCCAGGACGCCGCCGCCGGTGCCCTGGGTCGGGCATGTCGGACAGAAGGGCATCCAGATCATTGCCATGGCGGTGCCGCAGCCGACGACGGTCTTCGGGATGCCGGGACTCTTGCGCAGCGACCGCGATTTCATCCCTGCCTATGTCGCCAATTACATCCTGGGCGGCGGCGGTTTCTCATCGCGGCTGACCAATGAAGTGCGCGAAAAGCGCGGTCTCACCTACGACATTTCGACGTCGCTCTACGCCTTTCGCCGCGCCGGCGTGGTGATCGGCGAATTCGCCACCAAGCAGGGCTCCGTTCGTCAGGCGATCGCCGTGACGCGCGATACGTTGAAGGATTTTTCCGCCAACGGTCCGACCGACAAGGAACTCGCCGACGCCAAGACCTTCCTGACCGGCTCCTTTCCGTTGGGCTTCGGCTCGAATGTCGGCATCGCGTCGGAGTTGAACGCGTTCCAGCAGGACGGCCTGCCGGTCGACTATGTGCAGAAACGCAATGGGTATATCGACGCGGTCACGATCGACGATGTGAAACGGGTGGCCAAGCGGCTGTTCAATCCGGGCGCCATGACGGTCGTCATCGGCGGCAATCCGGATATGCCGGCCAAGGCGGGCGCGGCAGCCCATCGTTGAGGGGATTGGAGCGCGCACGGTCCCGCACGCTCCATCAATATGCTAAGGTGTGACCATGACGCAATCGCTCCCTTTCTCTGTGTCGCTCGATTTCGCATTCCCCGGCACGGCGGATCGCGCCGGCTTCGACGCCGCGCTGGCCGAGGCGGAAAATGCCCTTGGCTGGCTGCGCGAGGCCTATGCCAGGAACACGCTCGAACTGCTGCACATCCCGCAGCGCCACGATGACATCGCAGCGGCGCGGGCGGCAGCCGAGAAATGGGCCGGGAATACGACCGATGTCGCGGTTCTGGGAATCGGCGGTTCGAGCCTCGGCGGCAAGGCGTTGGCGGAACTGGTGCCATATGGTGCGGCGCGCAGCCCCCGTGTGACGTTTTTCGACAATGCCGATCCGTTCACCTTCGAAGCCGCGCTGGCGAGCTTCGATCTGAGGACCACGCGCTTCGTCGCCATTTCGAAATCGGGTGGGACGGCCGAAACGCTGTCGCAGACGCTGGCGGCCGCCGCCGCAATCGACAAGGCGGGCGGCGGCAAATATATCGCCGACCATTTCATCGCGGTGACGGAACCCAAGCCCAGCGCGTTGAAATCGTTTGCGCAAGCCATTGGTTGCCCGACGCTCGATCACCCGCTGGGCGTCGGCGGACGCTATGCCGTGCTGACCATGGTGGGCGTGCTGCCCGCGCTTCTGTTGGGGCTCGACGTCGATGCGTTGCGCGCAGGCGCTGCGAGCGTGATCGCGAATATGCTGAACGCGTCCTCGGCGCGTGAGGTTCCCGCCTGTGCCGGTGCGGCTCTGCATCTCGCGCTGGCCCGCGCCGGACAGCTGCGCGATACGGTGTTGTGGTGTTATGCGGATCGGCTCAAAACATTCGGTCCGTGGTGGCGCCAGCTCTGGGCCGAAAGCCTTGGCAAGGATGGCCAGGGTTCGACGCCGGTGGCGGCGCTGGGTCCCGTCGACCAGCACAGCCAGTTGCAGCTCTTTCTCGATGGGCCGGGCGGGGCGCTTTATACATTCGTCACGACCGATATGGCGGGCCAGGGACCGGAAATCCCCGCTTCCCGCGCCGACGCGCTGGGGCTTTCCTATCTCGCCGGCAAGCATATCGGCGATCTCGTCGCGGCCGAAGCGCGCGCCACGGCCGAGACATTGGCGCGGCGCGGCCGGCCGGTTCGCGGCATTCACGTTCCCACGCTCGATGAACGCGCTTTCGGTGCGCTGTTCATGCATTTCATGCTGGAGACGATTGTGATGGGCCGGCTGATGGGCATCGATCCGTTCGACCAGCCGGCAGTGGAAGAGGGCAAGGTGCTGGCGCGGCGCTATCTGGGCCAGTCTTAGGGCCAATCTTAGGGCCAATCTTAGGGCCAATCTTAGGGAATGGATGGGCGCATGAGAATTCGCCGCCTCGCCGAAGGCACGATCAATCGTATTGCCGCCGGCGAAGTGGTCGAGCGACCGGCGAGCGCGGTGAAGGAATTGATCGAGAATGCGCTCGATGCGGGCGCCGCCCGCATCGATGTCGCGACCTCCAATGGCGGCGCCGATCTCATTCTCGTCGAAGACGATGGCAGCGGTATGGAGGCGGATGAATTGCGCCTCGCGATCGAGCGCCATGCGACCTCGAAGCTTCCCGTTTCCGATGACGGCCTGGACGACCTCGCAAGCATCGCGACGCTCGGATTCCGCGGCGAGGCGTTGCCGTCGATAGGCGCAGTGGCGCGGCTGTCGCTGGCGAGCCGCACTGCGAGCGGCGAGGCGCATGAGATTCGTGTCGAAGGCGGCGAACTGCAAGGGCCGTATCCGGCCGGCTTTCGCGGCAAAGGGCAGTCGGGCACGCGCGTCGAAGTGCGCGAATTGTTCTATTCGACGCCCGCGCGGCTCAAATTCCTCAAATCCTCGCGTTCGGAAGATCTGGCGACCGGCGATGTCGTCAAGCGTCTCGCCATGGCAAGGCCGGATGTCGCGTTCACCCTGACGCTTGATGGTCGCCGCTTCCTCGACCTCGAAAGCGAAGGTGATCTGTTCGGCGGCAGGCTCAAGCGGCTCGCGCGCATCATGGGTCGCGATTTCGGCGACAACGCCGTCGCGGTCGACATCGCGCGCGAAGGCGTGCGCATCTCGGGCTTTGCCGGACTTCCGACCTATCATCGCGCCAATGCGCAGATGCAGTTTCTCGTAGTGAACGGAAGGCCCGTGCGCGATAAATTGTTGATCGGTGCGGTGCGCGGGGCGTATGCGGATTTCCTCGCGCGCGATCGCCATCCGGCATTGGCGCTGTTCATCGATTGCGATCCTCATTTCGTCGATGTGAATGTGCACCCGGCGAAGACGGAGGTGCGCTTTCGCGATGCGGGGCTGGTGCGTGGATTGATCGTCTCCTCGCTCAAGGCAGCGCTCTCCGGCGCCGGCCACAGAGCATCGACAACGGTTGCGGGCGCGACGCTGGCAGCGCTGCGTCCGCAAGGCGCGCCCGTCACGCGAATCTATCCGCAAGCCTCACGTGGGTTCGCCGAAGCCGCGGCCGAATTTCATGCGCCGCTGTTTGCCGGCGCACAGGCCTTGTCGGCGCGCATGGAGGAGTCGCCGGCCACGGAGGCGGACGAGGCATTGCCACTCGGCGTGGCCCGCGCGCAATTGCACGAAACCTATATCGTCGCACAGACGCAAGACGGTATCGTCATCGTCGACCAGCATGCTGCCCATGAGCGGCTTGTCTATGAGCGCATGAAGCGCGCGCTTGAAGCGGGCGGCATCGCCCGCCAGCCGCTATTGATTCCCGACGTGGTAGAACTGGACCCGGCCGACGTCGCGCGCGTGGCGAGCCGTGCCGAGGAATTGAAGGAATTGGGCCTGGTGGTCGAAGCATTCGGTCCGGATGCGGTAATGGTGCGCGAGCTGCCGGCGATGCTGGGCAAGATGGACACCAAAGCGTTGCTGCGCGATCTCGCCGACGACCTCGCCGAGAGCGGAACGGCTCTGTCGCTCAAGGAACGGCTCGAAGAGGTGGCGGGCACGCTCGCCTGCCATATGAGCGTGCGCGCAGGGCGGAAATTGTCGGCCGAGGAAATGAATGCGCTGCTGCGCGAGATGGAGGCGACACCCCATTCCGGTCAATGCAATCACGGCCGGCCGACTTACGTGGAACTCAAGCTCTCCGATATCGAGCGGTTGTTCGGCAGGAGATGAGTTCTTTCAAGATGGAACACGCATGACGGATGTCCCATTGGACGGCACACCCGAGGAAACGCCCGAAGAGCCGAAACTCGGCGGCGTCGCCCGCGTTCTCGCCGCATTAGGCCCGGGCCTTGTCACCGGTGCGGCCGACGACGATCCGAGCGGCATCGCCACCTACAGCCAGATCGGCGCGCAATTCGGCTATGCGATGGGTTGGACCATGGTCCTGACCTTTCCGCTGATGGCGGCGATCCAGGAAATCGCCGCGCGCATCGGCTGTACGACGGGACATGGTATCGCCGCCAATTTGCGAAATCACTATCCGCGCTGGCTCCTGGACGTTTTGGTGCTGTCGCTGCTTGTCGCCAACATCGCCAATCTCGGCGCCGACATCGCAGCGATGGGAGACGCGGCGCGGCTGCTGATCGGCGGCTCGATGCAAGTCTGGATGGTGGGGATCGCCGCAGCCTCGGTGCTCGCAGAAATGTATCTGAGCTACAGACGCTATGCCGCGCTGCTCAAATGGCTGACCCTTGCGCTGTTCGCCTATATCGCCGCGGTCATTGTCGCCCATGCCGATTGGAGCGCAGCTTTGAGCGGCGCGTTCATTCCGCGGCTGGCGGGCACGCGCGCCGCCATGGTCGGACTTGTCGCCGTGCTCGGCACGACGATCAGCCCCTATCTGTTCTTCTGGCAGTCGTCGCAGGAAGTCGAAGAACTCGGCCGTCGCCATCACAAACCGCTTTATGTCGCGCCGAGAACGGCGGGACGCGAATTGCGGCGGATTCGCGTCGACACGCTGGTGGGCATGTTCTGGTCGAATGTCGTGGCGATCTTCATCATCTGGGCGACCGCCGCGACGCTTTATGCCCACGGTATCCGCAACATCGCTTCCGCCGCCGAAGCGGCCAGGGCGCTGGCGCCGATCGCGGGCAAATTCGCCAGCATCGTCTTTGCACTCGGCATCATCGGCACGGGGTTGCTGGCGCTGCCGGTGCTGGCGGGCTCGGCGTCCTATGCGGTTTGCGAAACATTCCGCTGGAACACCGGCCTCGATCGCAAGCCGCGCCAGGCTCGCGCGTTCTATGGCGTCATTGCCGGCGCGATGCTGCTCGGCATCGGCCTCGCATTTTCGCCCATCGATCCGATGAAGGCGCTGTTCTGGTGCGCGGTGATCAACGGCGTGCTCGCCGCGCCCTTGATGGCGATCATGCTCGTCATCGGCTCCAATCCGAAGATCATGGAGGAGTTCACGCTGCCGCCGGTTTTGAAAACCATCGGCTGGATCGCGACGGCGATGATGGGCGCGGCGGCGGTGGGGTTGTTCGTGACGTAAGAGGAGCCCTTGAATTCGACCAGGGGCACCGCAGCGCGCTCACTTCCCCGAAACTTCGCTCCGCAAAAACGTCACCCGCGTCTCGCCATAGATGCGCTCGTCCAGATTTGTAAAACCCGCCGGCGTGGCGAAAGCGTCCTCATCCGCCGCGCTCTCGGCGACGATCACGGCGCCCGGCGCCAGCCAGCCGCCGTCGCGCAACGAGGCGAGCGCGGGCGCGATCAGATTTTGGCGATAGGGTGGATCGAGAAAGACGAGATCGAATGGCCCACCGCTGCCTGCCGCCATCGGCCCCAGTCTGGTCGCATCGCGCCGCCAGATCTTGGTAACGCCGGTCAGCCCCAGCGCCTCGACATTACGATGGACGAGCGCGCGGGATTCCGCCGAGATGTCGACGAACAACGCGAACGCCGCGCCATGCGAAATCGCTTCGAGCCCCAGCGCGCCCGTGCCGGCAAACAGATCGGCGACGCGCGCGCCTTCGACCGTGAAGCCTTCGCCGAAATCCTGGTGCGCGAGAATGTTGAAGATCGCCTGGCGCACCTTGTCCGAGGTCGGCCGCACCCGATGGTCGGAAGGCGTGGCGAGACTGCGCCCGCCCATTTTGCCGCCGGTAATCCTCAATTGCAGCCTCACGATTGCTTGATGGTTGGTTCGATACCACAGGTTTCTAGCAACTTTTGGGGGACGCGATGGGAACCTTTCGGCGCCCCGTCTGGCGGATGCGGCCGGGGGCGGCTATAGGGCGCGCATGAACATGTTTCGCATCATCCTCTGCGGATTATTCGCCGCTGCCATGGCGATGCCGGCCGCCGCGCAGATCGACGCGGCGCCCAAGGTCCGGGCGCGGCTGATCGCCGAGCAAGGCGAGATCGCGCCGGGCGGCACGGTCACGATTGCCCTGGAAGAGGATATCCGCGAGGGCTGGCACACCTATTGGCGCAATCCGGGCGAGGCCGGTGTGCCGAGCGATATCGTCTGGACGCTGCCGCAGGGCTGGACGGCGGGGCCGATCCAGTGGCCGTACCCCAGGCGGTTGCCCGTCGGCCCTTTGATGAATTACGGCTACGAAGGCAAGCCCTGGCTGCTCGTGAACGTGACAGCGCCAGCGAATGCGAAGCCAGGCGAAATCGTCGCGCTCAAGGCAGCCGTGAGCTGGCTGGTCTGCAGCCCGATTCTGTGCGTTCCCGAAGATGCGACGCTGACATTGCCGCTTGCGATTGCCGCTTCGCCGGCTGCGCCTTACGCAACGATCGAGCAGCAATTCGCCGCTGCACGCGCCGCGCTGCCGGTTCCCTCGCCCTGGCCGGTACATTTTGGGCTGCGGCAGACGCTCGATCTGTTCGTCGCCGCTCCCGGTCTCGTCCCGCGCGAGGCGTTTTTTTTCCCGTTCGACGAAGGCCTGGTGAAAGACAGCGCCCGCCAGGAATTGGGCACCGCGGCGAACGGCATGGAATTGCGGCTCGTGCCCGGCACCAGAGCGGCAAAGGCGCATTCGCTCAGCGGCGTCCTTGTGCTCACCTCCCGGGATGGTTCCGTGCGAGCGCTCAGCATCGATGCGAGCGCCGGTTCCGTGCCGCCGGCACATTTCACCGACACACAAGGGCTCGGCCTGGCGCTCGCGTTTCTGTTCGCGTTGCTGGGCGGCTTGATCCTCAATCTGATGCCGTGCGTGTTGCCGGTGCTGGCGATGAAGGCGCTCGCGGTAGCCTCGAAGGCCGGCAAAGACCCCGGAGAAGCGGTGCGCGAAGGTCTTGCCTATGGCGCGGGAGCGATCGCGAGTTTCCTCGTTCTTGGCGGCGCCGTCATCGCGCTGCGCACGGGCGGCGAAGCGGTGGGCTGGGGCTTTCAATTGCAGGAGCCTCGCGTGGTCGCGGGTTTCGCGCTGCTGATGTTCGCGGTCGGCCTCAATCTCTCCGGCGTCTTCGAATGGACGCGCGGGGTCAATGCGGGCGAAGCCTTGACGCGCAAGGGCGGTGCGACGGGCGCATTCTTCACCGGCATACTCGCGGTCGCGGTTGCCGCGCCCTGCACCGCGCCATTCATGGCGGCGGCAATCGGTTTTGCGTTGACGCAGGGCGCGGGCGTCGCACTCGGCGTTTTCGCGTTTCTGGGCGTAGGATTTGCGGCGCCTTTTGTGGCTTTGGGCCTTTCGCCCGCGTTGTTGCGGATGTTGCCGCGGCCCGGCGCCTGGATGCTGCATTTCAAGCAGCTGCTTGCGTTCCCGATGTATGGCGCCGCCGCGTGGCTCGTGTGGGTGATCGCCCAGGAGGCGGGACCGCAAGGGCTTGCGGCAACGTTGTGCGCACTGGTCGGATTTGCCTTTGCCGCCTGGGCGTGGGGCGCCACCCGTGCGTCGCGCGCGCGCTGGCGCACCGTTGGCGGCGTCGCCGCACTGATCGGTGCCGGAGTAGCGCTTGCCGGCATCGCGTTTGCGCAATCCGATCCGCCGTCTGCGTCGGCGGTTATCAGCGAAACGCCGCTGCCTGCCGAACCCTACAGCGCAGCGCGGCTCGACCGATTGCGCAGCGCAAAGCGTCCCGTCTTCGTCGATGCGACGGCGGCATGGTGCATCACCTGCCTCGTCAACGAAAAGATCGCGTTGTCGAGCCCGGCAGTCACGCAAGCCTTCGACCGTACCCACACCGCCTATCTCGTCGCCGACTGGACGAAGCGCAATGCGGCGATCACCGCGCTGCTCGCGCAGCACGACCGCTCCGGCGTGCCGCTCTATCTCTATTACCGACCGGGTGCCGAGGATGCCGAAGTCCTGCCGCAAATCCTGACCCAGGATGCGGTGCTGGCGGCGGTGGAGGGGAAGTGACAAAAACGGATGTCATCCCCGGCGAGCGCGTAGCGCGAGGGAAGGGGATCCAGGTCGAAGTGCAGCACGCGATGTTGCGAAATTTACTTCGGTATTTTATTTTCCAAAATCATATTGTTCAAACACCTGGGTCCCCTTCCCTCGCGCTACGCGCTCGCCGGGGATGACACGTTTTTCGTTACGCGAACACCCTCAATTCATATACCACCCGTGGCTCACTACCAGCGATTGCCCGGTCAGCGCATTCGTCTCGAATCCCGCAAACAGCAGCGCGACTTCGGCTACGTCCTCGACCGTGGTGAATTCGCCGTCGACCGTCTCGCCCAGCATGATCTTTTTCACGACATCCTGTTCGGAAATGCCGAGTTCCTTCGCCTGTTCGGGGATCTGTTTGTCGACCAAAGGTGTGCGCACGAATCCGGGGCAAATCACATTGGCGCGCACGCCATGCGCCGCACCTTCCTTGGCGATGACGCGCGCAAGGCCGAGCAGCCCGTGCTTCGCCGTCACATAGGCGGATTTGAGCGGCGACGCCTCCTTGGAATGAACCGATCCCATATAGATAATCGATCCCGAGCCCTTCTTGTACATATGCGGAATGCATGCCTTGGTGGTGAGAAACGCGCCGTCGAGATGAATCGATAGGAGCCGCTTCCATTCCGCGAACGGAAATTCCTCGACCGGGTGAACGATCTGGATGCCCGCATTGGCGACGAGAATATCGACGCCTTGCCATGCCGCGACCACTTGGGCGACGCCCGCATTGACCTGATCCTCGTCGGTCACGTTCATCGCGACCGCCATCGCCTTGCCCGGGCCTGTTGCCGTGAGCTTTTCCGCCGTCGCCTTGGCTTCGGCGAGATTGAGATCGGCGATCGCTACGTTCGCGCCTTCCTGGATGTAGCGCCGCGCGACGGCCTCGCCGATACCCTGCGCCGCGCCGGTTACGATGGCGACTTTATCCTTCAATTTCATGATCGTATCTCCGTTCAGCGGTTCAGATAATCGTGGACGATTTCGCCCAGGCCCAATGTCAGATCGGTAAGGACATGGGCGGCGGACAGCACTTCGCGCACCGGCAGATCGGCTACCGGAGCCAAAGCGTGATGAAACAATTCGAGCGAGGCGGGGCCTTCCCACGCGCCCTTCACGCTCAAGCCTTCGAGATGGAAACGTACCATCTCGCAGATGCGCGGGGTGCAATCCGCGTCAGGAATGATCTTGATGGTGTAGTTGGGTATCAAAAATGCCTTGCGGATCGTCTCCGCGTCGAGCGCGCGATATTTGTAGCCCATCGTGCCCGTGGCGACACGGACGGGGCCGTAATCCAATGTGCCGAGCAGCGTGTCCTTGTCGGCGCTGAGCGCGGGCTCGGCGAGTTTCTTGGGAAAGCCCCAGATCTCGCGTCCGCCGGCGATGGGCGATTCGTCGTCGAGATACATGGAATGGACATAGGCGCCCGGCTCGCCGTGGAAGGTAACCGGGATGATCTGCCCGGATTCCGTATAATCGCCAAAACCCGTCGAATCCGGCATGCGGATGAATTCGAACTTGACGAGCGGATCGGTGAACACGAGCGGTTCCGGCACGACCTTTTCCAGCGCGTCGCGGTCGGTTTTGTAGGTGATGACGAAATATTCGCGGTTGAAGAATTGGTACGGGCCGGGCGGATAGGACGGGCGCGTAAGGGGCATCGCGAACGCATTTTTTCGGACGTCGTCTTCCTTCATCATCCTACTCCTTCGACATCTGAATTTCTTCATCGCGCGTCAAATCGAGAACCGTGACACCCTGTTCGGGCATCTTGCGCTCTTTCCAGGCCCGCTGCGCCAGCGTGTGGCGCACGTCATGGAGCCCGGCGTTCCAATGCTCCTGCATCGACAGCCGCGAGAACTCGTAGTCCATCGAATAGCCGTCATAGGCCGCGCGGCGGTGGATCAGATGCACGATGGTGATGGCGGCATCGCAGGACAGGGCCTCGAGCATTTGGCCGTCAGGATCGGCGCGCAATTCGAAGGGCAATTTGTTGAGGAGGCGCCGGCAGGCGCGACGCAATATCTGCATCTGTTCGAAATTGTCGGTGTTGAGGCGGGTCCGGCTCGAAAAGCGGATTTCCTTCTCGCGCCGGGCCACGTCCGCCAGGGATTTCGGTTCCGGCCCGCGGGCGCTGAAAAGATCGACCTGGAAAATGCACATGTCCGAGCGCGAACCGGTCATCTCCAGCACGTATTGCAGCGGCGTGTTCGACACGAGGCCGCCGTCCCAATAAGCCTTACCGTCGACGACGACCGGTGGGAAGCCGGGCGGCAATGCGCCGCTGGCCATGATGTGATCGGCCCGGAGCTTTTGTCGATCGCTGTCGAAATAGGCAAAATTCCCCGTTTTGATCTCCACGGCGCCGACGCTGTAGCGCGTCCGGCCCGAATTGAGGATGTCGAAATCGACCAGTCGTCCGAGCGTGCGGCGCAATGGCTCGGTGCTGTAGACGCTCCTCGCACCGTCATTGCCCCGCGGCATGAAAATGGCGGGCGGAATGCGAGGCGTGAAGAAGCCGGGAACGCCGAACGCGGCGACCCAGGCCGCATAGGCTTCGTTGAGTGCGGTGCGCGTGGCCGTTCCGCCCGCCGGTTTGCCGTTGAGCCCGTCGGACACCAATTCCCAAAAGGCGCGCAATGCCGCTACGCGGTTCGCCGGCTGATTTCCGGCAATCAGAGCGCCGTTGATCGCGCCGATCGAAATGCCGGCAACCCAATCGGGTTCGATTCCGGCTTCCGCGAGCGCTTCGTAAGCCCCTGCCTGATAGGCTCCAAGCGCACCGCCGCCCTGGAGAACCAAAACCACTTTTTCGCCTGGCAGCGGCATCGCAGCGGACCTTCGGGGGAGGGGTATCGGGGACGACACATTGACCAAAACGGTGCATCAAGCAATCGCAGCCATCGGTCTTCCTGTCATATAAGGGCAAGATGTCTTCCAAACATTGCTGTTCACGAAAAATTGTGCCGTCGTCGATTCGTGGCGGGCCGGTCGGGGTGTCCACTTTACCCGCATAACCCGCCGTGCCATTACCGCGTGATCGCGAGGATTCGATGCACGACATTCGGGCCATCAGGGAGAGCCGGGACGCGTTCGTCGCCGGGCTCAAGCGTCGCAGCTTCGCTGCGGCCGAGGCGCTCACCGACGAATTGCTGGCATGCGACAGGGATTTGCGCCTCCTGCAGACGCGGCTCCAGGAAGCACAGGCGCGCCGCAATGACGCCTCGAAGCTGATCGGCCGCGCCAAGGCGGAAAAGAATGAGGCCCTCGCCCAGGTGTTGATGGCGGAAGTCGCCGGTCTGAAGAACGAGATTCAGGAGGGCGAGGAAAAAGAGCGCCTGTTGCAGGAGGAACTGCGCCGGCGCCTCGCGGAATTGCCCAATCTTCCCGCCGGCGAGGTGCCCGACGGCGTCGACGAGGCCGGCAATGTCGAAGTTGAGGCGCGCCGCTGGGGTTCGGCCCCCGGCCTGAATGCGCCGAAAGAGCATTTCGATCTCGGCGAAGCCTTGGGCCTGATGGATTTCGAACGCGCCGCCAGGGTTTCCGGCGCGCGATTCGTGTTCCTCAAATCGGCGCTGGCACGGCTCGAACGCGCGATCGGCAATTTCATGCTTGATCTTCATACGGAGCATTTCGACTACACCGAGGTTTCGCCGCCGCTATTGGTGCGCGATTCTGCCGCGTTCGGCACGGGACAATTGCCGAAATTCGCCGACGACCTGTTCCGTACATCCTTCGACTATTGGCTCATCCCGACCGCCGAAGTGCCGCTGACCAATTACGTGCGCGAGGAAATCCTCGACGAAGCCGATCTGCCGATGCGCGTTACGGCGTGGACGCCGTGTTTCCGCGCCGAAGCAGGCGCTGCGGGCAAGGATACGCGCGGCATGATCCGCATGCACCAATTCTCCAAGGTCGAGCTCGTGTCGATCACGACGCCGGAGCAGTCCATGGAAGAACACGAGCGCATGACCGATTGTGCGCAAGAGGTCTTGAAGCGTCTGGATCTGCACCATCGCGTGATGACCTTGTGCAGCGGGGACATGGGCTTCTCGGCCCGAAAGACCTACGACATCGAAGTGTGGCTGCCGGGGCAGAACCGCTTCCGCGAGATTTCGTCCTGCTCCAATTGCGGGGATTTTCAGGCGCGGCGCATGAACGCGCGCTATCGTGCGAAGGGCGAGAAGGGGACGCGCTTTGTCCACACGCTGAACGGTTCGGGCCTGGCGGTGGGACGCACGCTGGTGGCAATTCTGGAGAATTATCAGCAAGCCGATGGGTCGATCACGGTTCCCGACGTGCTGCGCCGTTATATGGGCGGCATAGAGAAGATTTCACCGTAATGCGCATCCTCGTCACCAATGACGACGGAATCCATGCGCCGGGCCTCGCCGTCGCCGAGCGCATCGCGCATGCGCTGTGCGACGATGTATGGGTCGTCGCACCCGAGAGTGAACAATCGGGTGCGTCGCATTCGCTCACGCTCGCTTTGCCGCTGCGGGTCCGCAGGATCGAGGAAAAGCGCTTCGCCGTTTCGGGAACGCCCACCGATTGCGTGATGATGGCAGTCGCCGAATTGATGAAGGAGGCGCGGCCGACCCTCGTGCTCTCCGGCGTCAACCGCGGTTCCAACATGGCCGACGACGTGACCTATTCGGGTACGATTGCGGGCGCCATGGAAGGCTGTGCGATCGGCATTCCTTCGATCGCGTTGTCGCAAGCCTATGGCTTCGAGGATCGCCAGGACGTGCCGTGGTCTTGCGCCGAAACGCATGGCCCGTCCGTGATCGGCAAGCTTGTCGAAACCGGCTGGCCGGACGACGTTCTCATCAATGTCAATTTCCCCGATTGTCTGCCGGAGCAGGTCAAGGGCGTCGAAGTGACGGAGCAGGGCAAGCGCGATCTGCAGACCGCAGCGCTCGACCGCCGCATCGACGCGCGCGGCAATCCTTATTACTGGATCGGCTTTCGGCGCGTGCGCAGCGAACCGTCGCGCGGCACCGATCTCGCGGCAATCTATGAGGGGCGCATCTCCGTCACACCGCTGCATCTGAACCTGACGGAATATGCCGTGCGCGACCGCCTCAAGGCGGTTTTCGGTGAAAGCGGGCCGTGAGCGCCGATCATCGCGTCGCTGCACTCGTTATGGCGCTGCGCGGGCAGGGCATCGGCGACCGCCGCGTTCTGGAAGCGATGGAAAAGACGCCGCGCGAACTGTTTGTCGATTCGCTGTTCGAGGCGAGCGCCTATGAAAACACGGTGTTGCCCATCGCCTGTGGACAGACGATCAGCCAGCCCTTCGTCGTCGCCGCCATCGCCCAGGCGCTCGATCTGTCGCCGAGGCAGCGTGTGCTCGAAATCGGCACGGGTTCTGGCTATCAGGCGGCCGTGCTCGCGCGCCTGTGCGGCTGGGTCTACACGGTGGAGCGGCACCGCCCGTTGCTGCAAGGGGCCATCGCCCGCTTCAAGACGCTCAAACTACATAATGTAGTGGTACGGTATGGCGATGGCTTCAAGGGGTGGCCGGAACAGGCACCGTTCGACCGCATCGTGCTGAGCGCCTCCGTGACGGAGGTTCCTCAAATCCTCCTCGATCAGCTGAAACCGGGCGGTATCCTGATCGCGCCCGTCGTCACCGCAGGTTCCACGGAAACCATTTCTCAACACTTGGTGAAGATTATCCAAAGAGAGAGCGGAAGAATCGAAGAATCGCTCATGCCGGTGGTCTTCGTGCCGATGGTACCGGGACTGCCTCAGGAGAGTAGAAAACTCGATGGAGCGGCAGGCGGAACTCAGTGAATTCGGACGCGGCGTGGCGGTAGCGCTGGTCGTTGTCGTGCCCGTTCTACTGGCAGGCTGCGTGCGCGAGAGCCCGGCCTATGTCGTCCAACCCGACCGCTCCGAAGCGCCGTCCGGTTATGAAGGGCAGGGCCGGTATTTCACGGTCGTTGTGCGCCGGGGCGAAAGCGTGTCGGAGATTGCCGAGCGCTGCGACGTCTCGGTCGCGACGGTCGAACGTTCGAACGATCTCGACGATCACCGCCCTATCTATCCCGGACAGGTCTTGCGCATACCGTCGTTCGCGCGTGCCGAGGCTAGCTGCGAACGACGCGAGCCGCAAATAGCGCGCGATGGCGACGATTATGGCGCCGTGCGTCCGCTGCCTCGTCCGCACCGGGAAACCCAGGTGCGCTACGAGCCGGGTGCCGTGCCCCAGCCGCGGCCCGACCGCTATGGCGCGGATGAGTACCAGAATACGGCAACCGGCCGCGACGATTCGCAGTCCTGGTGGTCCTGGTGGAGCAAGCCCAGCGACGAGACGGCGGCGGATTCAGGGGCTGTGCGATTCGTCTGGCCGGTACAGGGCCGGGTGATCGAGGCGTTCGGACGCGGCAGCGATGGCGAGCGCAATGACGGCATTAATATCGCGACCGAGGAAGGCGCCCCCATTCGCGCCGCCGCGGCGGGCACCGTCACCTATGCCGGCAACGAACTGAAAGGCTATGGCAATCTCATTCTCATCAAGCATCGCAACGGCTATGTCACGGCGTATGCCCATGCCCGCAGCGTCCGTGTGACGCGCGACGAAATCGTCGAAAAAGGTCAGATCATCGGCACGGCCGGCGCCACCGGCGACGTCGACCGGCCGCAATTGCATTTCGAGATTCGCCGCGGCGTGCAGCCTGTCGACCCCGCGCGCTTCCTCGTCGCCGACCGCGCGAGCTGAGACCGCCGTCGCGGCTCGCAACCTGGGGACGGATCGTTGCGCGACGCGGCGGGGCCGTCATGGCCGCGATTGCGATTCGATCTGATGCCGCTCACGCAATCGGTTTGCCGAGTTCGCCCGCGATATCCTGGATGAATTGCCACGCGACGCGCCCCGAACGTGCGCCGCGTGTCGCGGCCCACGCAAGCGCCCGCGTCTTCATTTCGTGCGCGGCGAGCGCGATGCCGTAATGGGTGGCGTAGGATTCGATCATCGCGAGATAATCGTCCTGGCTGCAATTGTGGAAGCCGAGCCACAGGCCGAAGCGGTCGGAGAGCGAGACTTTTTCCTCCACCGCTTCGGACGGATTGATCGCCGTCGAACGCTCGTTTTCCATCATGTCGCGCGGCAGCAGATGGCGCCGGTTCGAAGTGGCGTAGAAAAGGACATTGGATGGCCTGCCTTCGATGCCGCCTTCCAGCGCCGCCTTGAGCGATTTGTAGCTCGTGTCGTCCTTGTCGAAGGAGAGATCGTCGCAATAGAGAAGGAAACGGCGCGCGGCGGGACGCATCAGCCGCAACAAAAACGGCAGGCTCGCGATTTCCTCGCGATGAATCTCCACGAGCACGAGGCGGGCGGCGCCCTTGCGGGCGGCGTTGACCTCTGCATGGACCGCCTTGACCAGCGAACTTTTGCCCATGCCGCGCGCGCCCCACAGCAGCGCATTGTTGGCGGGAAGGGAAGCGGCAAAGCGTCGGGTGTTTTCGAGCAGGGTTTCGCGCGCAAAATCGACGCCCTTGAGCAGGCCGAGCGGCAGGCTCGCCACCGACGCAACCGCGACAAGGCCGCCATGCGCCGGCTCCCACACGAACGCGTCGCCCTCGTCGGGGACGGCTGCGGCCCGGGCGGGAGGCGCCAGCCGCTCCAGGGCGGAAGCGATGCGGGCGAGCAAATCTCCTTGGTTTTCAGGGGCCTGCTTGGACTTTGGCACGCTCAAACCTCTCGTGTTCGCGCGGTTGCAATGAAGGGGCAGGCGGCTATAGTCCGCCGCCTGACGCCGCGCCCGCGGCGCGTATTTTCTCTCGCCTCGGAACGCCCATGCAGGATTCATTCGTTACCACGCTGATACCGCTCATTGCGGTCTTCGCGATCTTTTACTTCCTTATCATCCGTCCGCAACAGCAGCGCGTGAAGCACCTGCGCGACATGGTCGACAATGTCCGCCGGGGCGACACGGTGGTGACTGCCGGCGGCATCGTCGGCCGCGTCGCCAAAGTTCCGCAGAAGGACGATCCGGAGATCACGGTGGAAATCGCCGACAACGTGCAGGTGCGCGTGCTGCGCAGCACGCTGTCCGAGGTGCGCGCCAAGAATTCGGACGCCAAGACCGACAAGAGCTGAGCGCATGCTGCAGATTCCGACCTGGTCGAGGATTCTGACCGGCCTCATTCTGCTGGCCGGCATCCTCCTCTCGCTCCCCAACGCGTTGCCGGACTCCGTCGTTCACCGCATGCCGTCGTGGCTGCCGACGAATACCGTTGCGCTGGGACTCGATCTGCAGGGTGGCTCCTATCTGCTGCTCGAAGTCGAACTCGACCAGGTTCAGAGGGACCGCCTCGAATCCCTTCTCGGCGATATCCGTAGCAGCCTGCGCAAGTCGCACATTGCCTATAGGGCGCAGGTTTCCGGCGACACGATCTCGGTGCAGGTTGTCGATCCGGAGCGCTTCGCAGACGCCAGGACCCAGCTGGCCGCGCTCAATCCTGCCGTCGGCGGGGCGCTGCTGTCGGTCGGCACGCGGGCTTACGAGTTGAGCGAGCCTGCGCCGAACACGATCGCCATGAAGATGACGGACGCCTACAAGAACCAGGCGCAAAGCGACATCGTCAATCAGTCGATCGAAGTCGTCCGCCGCCGCATCGACGAACTGGGCACGCGCGAACCGACGATCGAACGCCAGGGCGACGAGCGCATCCTCGTGCAGGTGCCGGGTCTCAACGACCCGCAGCGGCTGCTCGATATTCTTGGCAAGACCGCCAAGATGACGTTTCAGATGGTCGACGATACGGCATCGATCGACGAGGCCAGGAGGGGGGTGGTGCCGATCGGTTCGGAGCTCCTCAACGAGGATAATCCGGTCCCCGGCCAGCCGCCGATCCCCATCGTCGTCGAAAAGCATGTGGTCGTCGCGGGCGACCGGCTGACCGACGCCCAAGCCGGCTTCGATCAGCAATCGGGCCAGCCCAACGTGAATTTTCGTTTCGACAGCGTCGGCGCTCGCGAATTCGGCGAAGCGACAAAGGAGAACGTCGGGCGGCGCTTTGCCATCGTGCTCGACGGCAAAGTGATCGAGGCGCCGGTGATCCGCGAACCGATCCTGGGCGGCTCCGGTCAGATCACCGGAAGCTTTACAGTCAAGAGCGCAAACGATCTGGCGATCCTGTTGCGGGCCGGCGCCCTGCCGGCCCCCCTGAAAGTCATCGAGCAACGCACGGTCGGTGCCGAGCTTGGCGCCGACCAGGTCAAGGCCGGAAAATACTCCGCCATGGGCGGCCTGTTCCTCGTCGCGCTGTTCATGATTGCGCGTTACGGGCTGTTCGGGCTCTTCGCCGACGTGGCGCTGACCTTCAACATCGTCCTTCTGATGGCCGTCCTGACCCTGCTGCAGGCGACGCTGACGCTGCCCGGCATCGCCGGCATTGTCCTCACCATGGGCATGGCGGTCGATGCCAACGTGTTGATTTACGAGCGAATCCGCGAAGAGATACGCAACGGCCGCACCATCGTTGCCTCGATCGACACGGGCTTTCGTCGCGCCATGGCGACCATTGTCGACGCCAATGCGACCCATCTGATCGCGTCGCTGATCCTGTTCCAGCTGGGCTCGGGCCCGGTCAGGGGATTCGCCGTGACGCTTGGGCTCGGTATCATCACGTCATTCTTTACGGCCGTCATGGTGACCCGGTTGATGGTGGTTACATGGCTGCGGGCGGTACGGCCCAAAAAACTCGCCATCTGACACGAAGATTACCGGATTTCGGAAAAATCGGGTAAGCTGCGAATCAAACTCATTCGCTCGTCAGGGGGATTTTTCCGATGGCCGCTTTTCTATCCAACCTCCGCAATGTGGTGATTGCGGGCTTCGTGCTGGCGTTGATCGTCCTGCTCATCCATTGGCAGCAGGTCGGCTTCCATGTCGATCTCGGATTCTGGCAGTTCATCGTGCGCTGGCTGCACATCATCTGCGGCGTGATGTGGATCGGGTTGCTGTGGTATTTCAATTTCGTCGCGACGCCGACGACGCCCAAGATTCCGGAAGAGCTGCGGCCGGCGCTCGGCAAATTCATCACGCCTGCCGCGTTGTTCTGGTTCCGCTGGGGCGCCATGGGCACGATCATCTTCGGCATCATTCTCGCCACGCTCAACGGCTATCTGGTGCAAGCCTTTACGCTCGACATCGCGGATGCGGGCGGCGCGTTCTCCAATCCGCCCTTCCTGATGATCGGCATCGGCATGTGGTTCGGCACCATCATGTGGTTCAATGTGTGGTTCGTGATCTGGCCGAACCAGCAGAAGGCCCTCAACATTGCCAATGCATATCCCGACTTGTCCAAGGAAGCGAAGGCGTCGTCGGCCAAGATTGCCGGCCAGTTCTCGCGCATCAACACGCTGCTCTCGATTCCGATGCTGTTCTGCATGGCGGCGGCGTCGCATCTTCCCTGACGGCGCAGTGTTTCATACGGACGTGGGGGCCGCCCGGAGCGATCCGGGCGGTTCTTTCGTTGTGACCTCATGAGCATCGAAGCGTCGCTTGCCGCCTGCGAGGAGACCGTGCGCCGCGCGGATCCCGACCGCTATCTGACGGCGTTGTTCGCGCCCGCCGAGCGCCGGCCGCTGCTTTTTGCGCTCTACGCATTCAATCACGAACTGGCGCATATCGGCGAAACGGCGCACGAGCCGATGCTGGCCGACATCAGGCTCGAATGGTGGCGCGAGGCGGTGGAGGGCGCCCGCGAAGGCCGTCCGCGTGCCCATGATGTGGTCCGTGCGCTGGCCGAATTGTTCGCGCGCGCAGGGCCGCCGCTCGAATTGTTCGAGACCATGATCGCGGCGCGGCGCTTCGATGTGGGCCCGCGGAATTTCGCCGATCTCGCCGCACTCGAAGCCTATGGCGATGCGACATCGGGCAGCGTCATGCGGATCGCGGCGCATTTGCTCGACGAATATATGCACGACGACGCGCTTTTCCGCCACGCCGGAACGGCCTATGCGCTGACCGGCATCTTGCGGGCGCTGCCGGTCTTTGCCGCGCGCGGCAAGCTTTATCTGCCGCTCGCGTTGCTCGAGGCGAATGGCATCGCACCTGCGGACATTCGGGCCGGCGCGGTTATTGCCAGGCTGCCGGCGGTCGTCGGTCCGATCGTGGAGCGCGCGCGCGCGCATTATGACGCAGCGCGCAGCCTGCCCAGGCCCGGCCACGCCTTTCCCGCGGTGATGCCGGCGGCGTTGGTGCCGCTCTATGCAAAACGTCTGTTGCGAAAAGGCGGCGACATCTTGCGCGATACGAGCGACGTTCCGCTCTACCGCCGCCAAATGGCGATGCTGCGCGCGGCGATCACGGGGCATGTGTGAGGGGGGCGTTTCAACGGACCGCAAAAGTTCGGTTTTCACTCCGCCGCAACACGCGTAATCCCGAGCCATGCATCGACGTCGGCCAGCGCGCGCTGCGCCAGCGCTTTCTTGCGGTCGCGGCCGCGTACAATACGGTGACAGCGGCAACGTTCCCCTTGCGCCGTGCCGGCGAACATTCCCGCTTTGTCGCAGGGCGTCAATTCGGCAAGTTTTGCCTCAATCGCCTGCTTTGCCGCGACGGATGCGGAAAGAATGTTGCGACGTTGCGCGCCATAAATGGCCCATGTCCCGACTGCGCCGCATCGTCGTTCCAGCTTGCCCGCATCACGTCACCGCGCGGGGCAACCGTCGAGAACCGATCTTTTTCGAAGACGGCGACCAGGACATCTATTGCGACATGCTCGCCGAACAGATGCGCAAGGCCGAGGTCGAGGTCTGGGCGTATTGCCTGATGCCCAATCACGTGCATCTCATTCTCTGTCCGCGCGAGGCGAACGGCCTCGCACGTGCGCTCGGCGCCGCGCATAAGCGATGGGCGAACTTCATCAACGGACGTGGCCGCTGGCGCGGCCATCTTTTCGACGGACGCTTTGCCTCGGTCGCCATGGACAAAAGTCACCTGGTCTGCGCCGTCCGCTATGTAGCGCTCAATCCGGTCCGCGCGCGGCTTGCGGTCCGCGCCGAAGATTGGAAGTGGTCGAGCGTCGGCGCCCATCTCGCCGGCGAGGATGACGGGCTTGTGAGCGTCAGACCGGTGCTCGATCGCGTGACGGACTTCGCGGCGCTGATCGCCGACCAGGCCGACGATGCCGGATTTGCCGTGCTCAGATCGGCAGAGCAGACCGGCAGGCCTCTCGGCACCGCAGACTTCATCGCAGGATTGGAACGCATTCTCCGCCGCCCCATCGCGCGGCGCGCGCCGGGGCGCAAACCCAAACAGCAGCCGCATGATCAGCTGAAGCTCATTTGAGCGGTTGGGGAACATTGCCGCT
>JBAVOL010000062.1:0-41696 GCA_049692035.1 Rhizomicrobium sp. | reverse complement strand
TCACCTCGTTGGGCTGTGCGAAGCCGGCACCCGGCAAATCTTCTCGTACGGACGACATGTATCCGATGGAGGTGAGTGAAATATTGATTTCGGCGCCTGACAACTAAGGGATTGCCGCAATGGTGGGCGAATTGGCTGCCGAAAGCATAAGTATGAATGCGTAGCCGTTACCAATCGGCAAGCATGCCGGGGCTTTGCTTCGACGAAGGCTGACCGGTTTCGCGCAGGCAGGCGCATGGCATCGCAGAAAAGCGTTGTGGCAATTGGCTTATATGTGCGTCGCGCCCGGCCGCGCTTTTTCGATTCCCTGATCTTTTCCCTGTTGGCAGGGAACTCGGTTTGCGTCCCGCTCAGCCACTGCCCGCGCGCCGGGGCGCCGGCGTTCTGGACAGTACATCCTTCACCTTGGCGGCGAGCTGTTTCAGTCCGAACGGCTTGGGCAGGAAATGCAGATCTTCCGCCTTCTCGTCATTGCGGCGGAACGCCTCTTCGGCGTAGCCCGACATGAAGATCACGGCGATCTCGGGCTGCAGCCGTTTCACCGCGCGCACCAGCGTCGGCCCGTCCATGTTCGGCATCACGACGTCGGTGATGAGGAGGTGGATCGTCGCCGTCGAATGGCGCACGATTTCGAGCGCCTCTTCGCCGCCGCAAGCCTCAATCACGTTGTAGCCGCGCAGCTTGAGGGCACGGGCGGCAAAGCTGCGAACGGCTTCCTCGTCCTCGACCAGCAGGATCGTGTCCTGGCCGGTGATGTCGCGCGGTGCCGCAAGCTCGGCTTCGAGCGGCTGGACCGACGCTTCGCCGCGATGGCGCGGCAGATAGATGCGAAAAATCGTGCCCTTGCCCACTTCGCTGTCGACCGTGATGAAGCCGCCTGTCTGCTTGACGATGCCATAGACCGTGGCGAGGCCCAGCCCGGTACCCTGTCCCACCGGCTTGGTGGTGAAGAACGGGTCGAAAATCTTGCCCAGATGCTCCTTGGGAATGCCGATGCCGGTGTCGCTCACCGCGACGCAGACGTAATCGCCCGCCGGCATGATCGCGGTGCCGAGCGCGGCCGCCTGCCGGACGCTTTCATTGGCGGTGGTGATCGTGACCACGCCGCCCTTGGGCATCGCATCGCGGGCATTGACGACGAGATTGATGACCGCATTGGAGATTTGCGTCTCGTCGGCGTTCACCGGCCATAGATCGGTGCCGTGTTCGAGCTTGAGCTCGACGCCCTCGCGCAACAGCCGGCGCAACATCAACGCAAGCTCGCCCACGACGTCGCGCAGGATCAGCACGCGCGGTTGCAAGGTCTGCTTGCGCGAGAAGGCGAGCAGCTGGCCCACCAGCGTCGCCGCCCGCAGCGCATTCTGGTGGATTTCGTGGATTTCCTTGAACGAAGGGTCGCCCGCCTGATGGCGCATCAGGAGGAATTCGCAATTGCCGATGATCACGGTGAGCAGATTGTTGAAATCATGCGCCACGCCGCCCGCGAGCTGCCCTACGGCCTGCATCTTCTGCGACTGCGCAAATTTGGTCTCCAGCGCTTTCTGCTCGGACACATCGACCAGGTAGAGAATGGCGCGCTTCGGCTCGGTGCCCGCCAGCGGGCTGGCATAGAGTTCGGCCATGCGATCGCTCCGGCCCGCCGGACGCAACTCGACCGCGGCCGGCAACGCGCCGCCTCCCTGCGCGCGCTCGATCAGGTCGGCGACGCACTGGCGGTCGGCCGCATCGACGAGGTCGAGCAATATGCGGCCCGAGAGGGTGTCGTTCAGCTCGAAGAAATTCGCAAATTCCATGTTGGCATCGGACAGCACGCCGGCGCCGTCGGTCAGCGCGATCCCGACCGGCGCATCGCGAAAGAAGGTCGCAGGCTGCGCAGCCGAACCCGGGGCGGCCGCAACGGATGCCGTCTCGGCGCCGAGCCTTATACGCGGCGCAAACCACCACGCGCTGCGCCCGTCGGCAAGCGGGCGAACCGCGGCTGCGATCTCCGCGCCAGCACCGAGCGGAAAGGATTCTTCGTTGGCTTCGCCCGCCGCGGTGCTGCGCGTCAGGCGATAGAGCGTGGCCGCAGAGGCCTCACCCATCATGGCGAGTTCGGGCGGGGGCGGCGCATCGCCATCGGCCACGCCCGCCATCCGGCGATAGGCATCGTTGCAGTCGAGCACCGCGCCGTCTGCGCCGGTTACCGCCCAGGCGACATTGGCCCGGGCTGCCGCTTCGGCGATGCGACGGGCCTCTTCGGCGGCCAGCGACGGACGCGGCCAAACGGCGAAGAGGAACAGCAAGGCGATCGCTCCGATCCCCGCCAGCAGCAAAACGCCGATCCAGCGCGACGCTTCCGGGGCGCCGAGTGCCAGGCCTGCGGCCATGAGTGCCAAAAGAAGAAAGCCCAGCGCTACCCAGCGCCAGGGGCCAGCCGGCAGGCCGTAGGAGCCTTGTGACAGGGTAGGAATTGCGGTCATGCCAATGCCTAGAATCGCGCTCCCGCGAATCCTATCAGCGCCGGCGCGTGCCGGTAAGCTTAATGACGTAGCCGATGACCTGTGCCACCGCCTTGTACTGCTCGGGCGGAACGGCTTCGTCGATTTCGATGGCGGCATAAAGCGCACGCGCGAGCGGCGGGTTTTCCACGACCGGGACCCGGTGCTCCTCTGCGACGGCGCGGATGCGCAAGGCCACGGCATCGATGCCTTTCGCTACGCAGATGGGCGCCGCCATCTTGCCGGCCTCGTATTTCAACGCCACGGCAAAGTGGGTCGGGTTGGTAATGACGACCGTCGCCCCGGGCACGGCAGCCATCATCCGCCGGCGCGCCTTTTCGTTCCGGATCTTTCGAATCCGCGCTTTGACGGCAGGGTCGCCTTCGGTCTGGCGGAATTCCTCCTTGACCTCCTGCTTGCTCATGCGGTTGCGCTGCAGGAAGCGGAAGTACTGGAAGAGATAGTCGAGCAATGCGATGACAGCGAGCACGGCAAGCGCTGCGATCAGGATGCGCATCAGGATATGCGTCATGTCGCCGGCAAGCTGGACCGGCGTTTCGTCGAGTGCGACACCGAACTGGCCGCGCATCGGCCACAAGGTTATCCAGACGGCCGAGCCGACGACGACGATCTTGACGATCCCCTTGGCGAGATTGGTGAGCCCGTCCATGCCGAACAGGCGCTTGAAACCGGCCAGCGGGGAAATCTTCGACAGATCGGGCATGAGGCGTTCGATCGCGAACACGGGACGATTCTGAAGAAGGTGCCCTGCCAGTGCGGTCAGAACCAGAAACCCGAGAACGGGGCCGAAGATCATCGCCATATTCTCGAGCGTCGTGCGCATGAGCCCCATGATGGATCCGGAATCGACCGCGATCTGGTCGGGCTGCTCCAGGAAGACTGTAAACGCCCGAACGAACCCCGTCACCGCCGAATGACCGAATATGGCGATGGCGAGCGTGCCGCCTCCCAATACCACGAAGGTCGTCACCTCCTGGCTCTTGACGACGTCGCCGTGGGTCCGCGCGTCGTCGAGGCGCCGTTGTGTTGGTTCTTCCGTTTGTTGGGAGGAGTCGCGGTCGTCAGCCATGGATCGCTACGCGAAGCTCCCCAATTGCGTGCCGTAATAATTGAGGAAGATCGTCATCATCGTGCCGACGAGGAGCATCAGGATGAGGAAACCCATGATGATGTTGACCGGCATCGCAATGAAGAACACCTGCAATTGCGGCATCAGCCGCGCCAGCAGGCCGATTGAGGCATTGACGACGAAGCCGAAGACGAGGAACGGCGCGGCGATTTGAAACCCCAGCGCGAACGAGCCGGAAACCAGACGCACCGTCAATTCCGCCATGTCTCCCGTCGGCAAAGGTGCGCCCGGCGGAATGAGGGTATAGCTGCCCACGATCGCGCCGATCGCGACGTGATGGAGGTTGGTGGCGAAAATCATGACGCTACCCAGAAGCGACAGGAAATTGCCGAAGATGGGCTCCTCGTCGCCCATGGTCGGATTGAGCAGCTGTGCGGCGGCGAGGCCCGTTTGCGTAGCGATGAGCGTGCCGGCCACCGACAACGCGCTCATGATGATGCTCGCCATTGCGCCGACGAGGAAGCCGGCCGCGGTTTCTTCGCCAATCATGACGCCGAGCGCGATCGGCGTCTGAGGTCCTTGCGAGGGATAATCATGCGCGACGACCGGCGCCATCGCGACGGACACGGCAAGTGCGAGCGCGAGTCGCACGCGCGCCGGCACGCCTGCCTGGCTGATCGGCGGCAACAGCATCAGCATCGCGCCGGTGCGCGCAAAGACGAGAAAATAGACGAGGATCAGCCCCGACAGATTGGCGAGATGGATCGTCATCTCAACTACCCGCGTGGCCGCTAATAGGCCGCAATGCGGCTGGCGATGTCCGTCATCAGGCCGGACATCGCCTGGCCCGCGAAAGGCAGCGAGATCAGCAGCACCACGAAGATCGCGATGATCTTCGGCACGGCGACGAGCGTCATCTCCTGGATCTGCGTTACGGCCTGCAGAAGACCGATGCCGAGGCCGACGATCAGCGCGGTCAGCATCGCCGGGGCGGCAATTTCCAGCAATACCCAAATTGCTTCGCGCGCAAAATCGATCGTATCGGCGGGGGTCATGAATTCTCCAGCTGGTTCGAATTTCGCGTTTCGTCGGTGCCGTTCGGGCCGTGCGCCGGTTGCGGCGCAGCGCCGGTCAGATCGGCATTTGCATGATGTTCTGGTATGCGGCGATCACTTTGTCGCGGACGGCGACGACCGTATCGAGTGTCAATTCCGCATTGTTGACGGCATTGACGACGCTGACGACGTCGGCCTGTCCGGTCACCTGTTTGGTTGCCATCTGCTCGCCGGTTCGCATCGTGCCGACCGCGTTGTCGATGGCCTGCGACAGGAACTGCGAGAAGTTCGATGCACCGGCGGCACCGGTTCCGGCTGCAGAGCCGGCGCTCTCCGTGGCGATATTGGCGACGGCCTGATAGGCGGCAGCGGCGGCCGAAGGTGGGATTGTCACAGCTCAAGGCTCCTATTTTGTCAACAGATCGATCGTGCGCGACATCATCGTTTTCGACGCGTCCAGCACATTCAAATTGGCCTCGTAGGAACTCTGGGCTTCGCGCATGTCCATGATTTCGACCAGCGAGTTGACGTTTGGCAATTTGACATAGCCCTGTTTGTCGGCGGCCGGATTGCCGGGATCGTATTTCATGCGGAAGTCCGACATGTCGGCCATGGGCTTTCCCGCCGTGACCGTCGTCGCGTTGAGTTCGCTGTCGAAACTCGGAACCATTGTCGCAATCTTGCGGCGATAGGGATCGCCGCCCGGTGTGGCCGCGGTCGAATTCGCATTGGCGATATTCTCGGCGATCGTGCGCATGCGCGCCGATTGCGCGCGCATGCCCGAAGCCGCGATAAGCATGGAAGTGCCGATATCCATCGATGATCTCCTTAGCTGCCGGATCTGTCGATTGCGGTGCGCATCATGCTGACCGCCTTTGCATACAGGTCGGTTGCGGCCTGATATTGCGCCTGCGTATCGGCGACCTTCATCATCTCTTCTTCGACCGAGACCGTGTTGCCTGTGGGGGTGCCTTCCGCGTCGTCGGCTCGCGTATTCTCGAAGGCCGCGCCGTTGGCGGTGGAGATGGCGATGTGGCGCGAATTTGTGACGGCAAGCTGGCCGCCCGAGACTGCGGATGAGGTGCTGTGCCTCAGCGTGTCCTGGAAATCGAGCGGCTTCAGGTCGCGTGCGATATAACCGGGCGTGTCGGCATTGGCGACGTTCTGCGACAGCACGCTCTGGCGCGCGTTGAGCCAGCTCATGCGTTCGCGCAGGACGTTCAGAATCGGGATATCCGGAAAATTCATCGGATCGCCTCCGTATACGGAATATTAGCCCTAACACCGCCCATGCTGCGCGCACATGCTTAAGCGGGCCTTAACGGGAGCGAATTTTCTGCCGGGCAAATAATTCCTGCATTTAACCCTCGATTAAGGTTGCCAAAGGAATAATCGTCCCGCTTTCGCTTCTGCGGGCCGGGACATGGATTTGATCGATATCGCGCGCTATCTGGGCGCCCTGATGCTGGTGCTCGCGCTTCTGGGCCTGGCGGCCCTTGCAGCGCGTCGCTACGGAATTCCCGGGATTGCCAGCGGCAGTGCGGTTCGGCGGCTCGCCGTCGTCGAGACGCTGATGATCGGCCCGCGTCACAAGATATTTCTGCTGCGGCGGGACGATTGCGAACATCTCATCCTCGTGGGTCCGCAAGGCGCCAGCGTGGTCGAAAGCGGTATACGGGTGCCTGCGTTGGGCCTCATGCCTTCTGAGGATGTCGCATGATCAAGCGCGCGCTCGTTCTTCTTTTCTTCGCGTGTCTGCTGCTGCTGCCGGAGACGGCGTTGGCCGCGGCGCCCGCGGCTGCCGGCGCCAACTCGCTTTCGATCGATTTGAGCGGCGGCGGGCTGTTCACCGACCGCATGATGCAGATCATCGCGTTGATCACGATCCTGAGTATCGCACCCTCGATCCTCATCATGATGACGTGCTTCGTGCGCATGGTGGTCGTGCTTTCGTTGCTGCGTACCGCGCTCGGCACGCAGACGACGCCGCCCAACAGCGTGATGGTCAGCCTCGCGCTCTTCCTGACCCTGTTCGTGATGACGCCAACCATGAAAGCCGCTTATGAAGCGGGTGTCGTGCCGCTCGTCAATCAGCAGGTGACGACCGAAGTGGCGCTCGACCGCGCGAGCGTGCCCGTCAAGCAGTTTATGCTGGCGCATGTGCGCGATAGCGATCTGAAGCTGTTCCTCGACATGGCGCATGCCAAGCCGCCGACAGGGCCTGCCGATGTCGCCCTCACCGCGCTCGCCCCGGCCTTCATGCTGTCGGAGCTCAAGCGGGCCTTCGAAATCGGCTTTCTGCTGTTCGTCCCGTTTCTGATCATCGACATGGCGGTCGCCTCGATTCTGATGTCGATGGGCATGATGATGCTGCCGCCGGTGATCATTTCGCTGCCGTTCAAGCTCATCTTCTTCGTGCTGGTGGATGGCTGGCGGCTCGTCGCCGGCAGTCTCGTTGAAAGCTACGCGCACGCGCCACCGATTCACTAGCGGATCGGCGTGCCGCCCGGCTAGCACCTCTGCTGCATTGCTGATATCGTCCAACACGTCGCTAGGAGCTGGGAGCGCCCGTTGAAACACGAAATTGTCGTGCGCAGGAGAAATGCGCGCCGCTTGGTCCATGGCGCGGGGTTGGTTTGCCTGTTGGCCGCGGGGGCGCTATTGCCGCATTCGGCCGAAGCAATGGGTGCCTTCGCCGCGGGAATTCCGGACAACGTATCGACGCAAGGCGTCGCAGTGGGGGCAGGCTACAACTACAGTACCCGCGAAGGCGCCGAAACCAGAGCGATGCAGGAATGCCAGAAACAACAAGACGCGCCGGCGGAAACGCGCGCGCTGTGCAAGGTCATCGCCTATTTCGACAATGAATGCGTGGCAGTGTCGATGGATCCGCAACCCGGGACACCGGGGTTCGGCTGGGCCATCGGGGCGAACGCTGCGGCTGCGAACGATCAGGCGCTTCAGAACTGCCGCCAGAGCGCGGGCGCGGACCGGGTGCAATATTGCGTGGTCTCGTTGACTGACTGCGACACGAATACGCCCGCTCCAAAGTGATCCTCTCGACGTGATTTGTGCTGGCGGTTTCCCGAAACCGCTCGTTGCGGCGGCCAATCCTGCGCAGGTACGCGTTTTACGGATGATGGCAAGGTTGTGCTCGGTCGCTGAGTTCGGGTCATTCCGATCGATGCCACAGGGCCGCGCCAATGTTCGTGCGGCCCTTTCGCGTTGCCCGCCCAATTCGTGCATTGCCGCCGCGCAGCGCCTTTGATAAACAGCGCCGCGCATCCCCCGGGGCGTTGGCCGCAGAGGAAAGGTTCTCATGACGGATTTGACCCATTTCATCGCCGGCCGCCCCGTCCCGGGATCGTCGGGACGCTGGGGCGATGTGTTCAATCCGGCGACGGGCGAGGTGCAGAGCCGCGCGCCGCTGGCCAATCGCGGCGAACTGCGCATTGCAGTCGAAGCGGCGCTGAAGGCGTTTCCCGAATGGTCGAGCATCAATCCGCAGCGCCGCGCGCGGGTGCTGTTCAACTTCAAGGGGCTCGTCGAGAAGAATATGGACGAGCTTGCGCATCTGCTCTCCTCCGAGCATGGCAAGGTCATCGCCGATTCCAGGGGCGACATCCAGCGTGGACTCGAAGTTATCGAATTCGCCTGCGGCGTCCCGCACCTCATGAAGGGCGAATACACGCAAGGGGCGGGCCCCGGCATCGACATGTATTCCATGCGTCAGCCGCTGGGCGTTGTCGCCGGCATCACGCCGTTCAATTTCCCGGCGATGATCCCGATGTGGATGTTCGGGGTAGCCATAGCCTGCGGCAATACCTTCATCTGCAAGCCCAGCGAGAAGGATCCTTCTGTTCCCCTGCGACTGGGGGAGCTCATGATGGAAGCCGGAGCCCCGGCCGGCGTCTTCAATGTCGTCGTCGGCGACAGGGAAGCCGTGGATGCGATCCTCGACGATCCGGATATCCAGGCTGTAAGCTTTGTCGGCTCTTCGGCGGTCGCCGAATATGTCTATGCGCGCGGCGCGGCCCACGGCAAGCGCGTGCAGGCGATGGGCGGCGCCAAGAACCACGCCATCATCATGCCCGACGCCGATCTCGATCAGGTGGCCAACGAATTGATCGGCGCGGGTTACGGCTCGGCCGGCGAGCGCTGCATGGCGATCTCGGTGGCCGTTCCCGTCGGCGAGAGGACGGCGGACGCACTGGTCGGGAAACTGAAGCCGCGGGTCGAAAATTTGAAGGTCGCCCCGTCGACCGATCCCGATGCCGCTTATGGCCCGCTGGTGACGGCCGAGCACCGCGCCAAGGTCGTTTCCTATATCGATCTGGGCGTGAAGGAGGGAGCCGAACTCGTCGTCGATGGCCGCGGTTTCAAACTTCAGGGTTATGAGAACGGCTTTTATCTCGGCGGTTCGCTCTTCGACCGGGTGACGCCCGCCATGACGACCTATCGGGACGAGATCTTCGGCCCTGTGCTGCAGATTGTGCGCGCCCGCGATTTCGGCGAGGCGATTGCGCTGCCGTCCGATCACCAGTACGGCAATGGCGTCGCGATCTTCACCCGCGACGGCAACGCAGCCCGCGAATTTGCCAGCAAGGTCAATGTCGGCATGGTCGGCATCAATGTGCCAATCCCCGTGCCGCTCGCCTATCATAGTTTTGGCGGCTGGAAGCGCTCCGCCTTTGGCGACGTTAACCAGCATGGGCCTGAGGGCGTGCGTTTTTACACGCGGATCAAGACAGTGACGAGCCGGTGGCCGAAAGGCGACGTTCGCGAGAATTCGAATTTCAACATCCCGACGATGAAATAACATTCGGCGGTTCACCAAAGAGCACCAGACCATTTCCTCGCCCGAAGACAACATCAAGCAACGTGCGCTGGCGCGCGAATGGGCCGCGGCGCGCATCGTCGTCATCGGCGGCCTCGTCGTTGCGCTCGCGACGGTCGGCTATTTCGCTTATCGGGAGAGGCAGGCGGCGATTGCCGAACGGCAGGCTGCGGCTGCTGCTGCCACCGCCGCCGCGCCCAGGAAGGTTGACGCAAAGGCGTTGGCGCGTGCCGAATTGGCGGTGTGCAGCGCGGAACTCGCCCGCGCCCAGGCCATCGGCGTCATTCCGCAATATGGCAGGCTCGATTCGCCGAAACTGATGCGGACGAATGTCGAGGGGCGCTTCGTCTGCGTCGCGGCGACCCACCTCACAAAATATCTTATCGCGGCCGATCTGCGCTGCAACAATCTCGCCGACCCGCAATGCGTCAGCGTCGTTCGCATCGCGTTGATGGACGGGACGGTGGTTTATTCGCGCCCCGAATAGCCGGCGGCCGGCGTTATTTCATCGCGCCCATTGCCGCGATGCGCTGCCATTCTTCGGCCTTCACCGGCTGAACCGAAAGACGTGAAAGCTTTACCAGCGCCATGTCCTTGAGGCCGGGATCGGCTTTGATCTCGGCGAGCGTAACGGGGCGCGGCATATCGGCGATCGCTTTGACATCGACGAGACCGAAGCGGCCGCTTTCATCCGTCGGATCCGGCCGATATTCGCCGACCACTTCGACGATGCCGAGAATCCGGCGTTCTTCGCCGGAATGATAGAAGAAGCCGCAATCGCCCTTCTTCATCGCCTTCATATTGTTCGCGGCCGCATGATTTCGCACGCCGCTCCAGGGTTCACCCCTGGCACCCGTCTTCTTCTGTTGTTCCCAGGACCAGGTTTGCGGCTCGCTCTTGAACAGCCAAAACGCCATGGCTTCCTCTCTTTGTTGCCCGCTGCCCTAAAACGTGGCGCCGCATTCATTGAATGTCGCCTTCCATGGCCGAAGTTCGCAATCGGCGTAAAGCCCCGCCTTCGCGTAAGGATCATTCGCCGCCCAGGCTTTGGCCGCATCCGCGTCGGTTGCTTCGAAGATGATCAGGCTGCCGACCATGCCGCCGTCCGGCCCCAGGAACGGACCGCCGAGCTTCACCACGCCGGCCGCGCGCAGGTAATCCAGATGCGCGCCGCGTGTTGCGGCGCGCAACGCGGCGCCGTCGGGCTTGTCGGTGGCCGTGATGACGAACAGCATGGGATTCTCCTATTCCGCCTTGAAGGGACGCGCCATCAGCCGCGGGATCGCGGCATCTAGGGTGAGCGTGCCGGCCAAAATATCGGCAATCGCTTCGGCGACCGGAAGTTCGATGGCATGGCGGCGGCCGCGCGCGACCAGCGCTGCAGCCGTCTCGACGCCCTCGGCCAAGGGATGCCTCGGCGCCAGCAATTGCTCGCGCGCACAGCCTTCGCCCAGCTTGAAGCCCAACGCGAAATTGCGCGATGTCAGGCTCGTCGCCGTCAGCACGAGATCGCCGAGGCCCGACAACCCCATCAAGGTTTCGTGGCGGGCACCCAGCGCCACGCCCAATCGGCACAGTTCCGCAAAGCTTCGCGTCAGCAGGGCGGCGCGCGCATTCTCGCCGAGGCCCAGCCCCGCGACAATTCCGCAGCCGATGGCATAGACGTTCTTGGCCGCGCCGCCCAACGCCACGCCGACCATATCCTCGCTCGCATAAGGGCGAAATGTCCCGTGTCCCAAGGTGGCGAGAAGCCGGAACACGACATGTTTTTTCGCGGCGATGGTCACCGCGGTCGGAAGCTCGCGGGCCACTTCCCCCGCGAAGGAGGGCCCCGACAGCATGGCGGGCTCCGCCGCAGGCATGCATTCGCCGAGCACTTCCGTCAGGAGCTTGCCGCTGCCGCGCTCGATTCCCTTGGCGCACACGACAAGGGCGCTGTCCGGTACGATGCGAGGTCCGATCTCGTGGACAATCGCGCGGACATGTTGGGCGGGAACGCTCAGCAGCACCGCCCCCGCGGCGAGCGTCGTTGGAAGGTCGGAGGTGGCGCGGATCGTCGGGGGCAAGGCGATTCCGGGCAGAAAGCGCGTGTTTTCGCGGGTCTCTTCGATGCCGGCGGCGACTTCGGCTTCGCGCGACCACAGAATGACGTGCCGGCCTGCGCGCGCCGCGACCAGGGCGAGCGCAGTTCCCCAGGCGCCCGCGCCGATCACGCTAACATGCTCGTAAGGCATTGTGTTGTCGTTGTTTTCGATCACGGTAGCCGGTCTATGCTGCATTGCAAAAGACTGAACAGTTTGTTGATTGTTCAGAAATTTTCATTATCTTAAAAGTGCGACAAGAACAAAAGTCTCAGGGACGTGATAGCGCCTATGGCCGAAAAAGATTCCGTGCGCTGCAAGATCATGGATGCCGCCAGGAAGCGTTTTTCGCATTTCGGCTATTCAAAGACCACCATGGCCGAGGTGGCGGCCGATTGCAGCATGTCGCCGGGCAATCTCTACCGCTTTTTTCCGGGCAAGCTCGACATCGCGGTAGCGATTGCGACCCAAGAATACGAAACCCATCTGGCGCATCTGCACAAGCTCCTGACGGCGCCCGCCAAGGACGCGTCCACGCGCCTGCACGATCTGTTGCTGGAAGAATTGCGACGGACTTATCGCGAGCTCGAAAACGAACCGCGCGCCTACGAAATGGCGACGGTCATTGCCCACGAACGCCCCGATTACGCCAGTTGGATGCTGGCCAATGAGCGCAAGATATTCGTCCAATTGCTGGAAGATGCCGAACGGAGCGGCGAGTTCAGCGTCGAGGACAAGGAATTGACGGCGGAGATGATCCAGTCCGCGACGATGAAATTCCGTTATCCGCAACTATGGTCGAAATTGACCTTGCCCAAGCTCGAACGCGAACTGGATGGCGTCCTGAAGCTGATCGTTTACGGGCTGTCGCGCGCCCGCGCCTCCCAGGACGCCTCGAAGAAAGTCAACGCGGCGTAATCCTTTCTTCGGCCCTATTTGCGTGGCACAAGGCGCAATGCGTCGTTTTTTCCTTGGTCTCTCTCTCGTCCTCGCCCTTGGCTGGACGCCGGCGGTGGCGGTGCCGCCCACCGTGCGGCACGTCTTCTTCAGCGATGCGGACAAGGCCGATCTCGACCACGTCAGCGCCGCTTTGAACGCCATCCACACGCTGAAGGGCAGCTTCATCCAGATCGATCCGGACGGGCAGATCGACGAAGGCGTATTCTACATCGAAAAGCCCGGCCGCATGCGCTTCGAATATCATGCGCCCAATCCCGTCCTGATCGTCAGCGACGGCTCGACCGTCGCGGTCCAGAACCGCAGCCTCAACACGATCGATCACTATCCGATCTGGGCGACGCCGCTCGACCTGATCCTCTCCGACGATCTCGATCTGAAGCGCAACGCATCCATCGCCGGTGTCGACCGCGAGCCCGGCGAAATCATCGTCGACGCGCGCTCGCATTCGAGCCGCACCAATGGCAACATCTCGCTCGTCTTCACCGATCCCGAACTCGCACTGCGGCAATGGACGATTGTGGACGATCAGGGATTGTCGACCACGGTCGCGGTACGCGACGTCCAGCAAAATGTCGCGATCAACCCGGAATTGTTCGTATTGCCGAAAAAAAAATCCGCGTCGAAAACCGGCGGGTGATACCGGGAGCCATAAGTCCCGACTCGTTTTACCCCGGTATGTCATGGCCCGCCGAGAGCGCATAGGCGCTAAGATAATCCCCAATCATCACCATGGCCGGCTCAAGGCCGGCCATGGTGATGAAGGTGGCGTCCTATGTTTGGTATTAGACGACTCAGTTTTAAGAAGCACATTCGTACAACAATACGGACTACCCTCCCCTTGAGGGGGGCGAAAAATCGTGGCGCGGAGCGAAGCGTAGCGACGCGATTTTTCGGGGAGGGGTTTGCCGCAGGACGATATGCCCAACCTCAACGTGAGGGATTGATTGGATTGTAGACTGGGCAATGGCACATCGGCGGACAGACCTCGCGTTGCCCCTCCCCGAAGCGCTTCGCGCTTCGACCCTCCCACGAAGGGAGGGTAGGTATGCGTTGACGCCTTCGCCAATTTTCTCCGGATAGCCCTGCGGCGCGAGCAGGCGGGGTCGATTGGAGTGCGCCTGACCGAAAAAGTCGAATCCGTTCCACGACACCGTCGATATTCGTTGAGCGTGGCATTTCGGCAATAGTACATGCTTGCATATGGTGATAGAAGTTTCACTCAAGCTGCGCGGGCGCCAAACAGATTCGCGACGCTACCAGAGGGGGGATAAGCATGAATAGAGTACTCAAATCAGCATTTTACCTCACGACGGCCCTTAGCCTCGGGGCCACTGTCCCGGCGATAGCCTGGGCCCAGGACAACACCGCGACGGCCGCTCCACAGGAGATGGAGCAGATCATCGTAACGGCAACCCGCAGAGAGGAACGCCTCCAGGACGTTCCGATCTCGATCACCGTGTTCAACCAGCAACAACTGTCGAACCACAACGTGATCAACGCGGAAGACCTCGCAGCCTATACGCCGTCTTTGGGCGTCAACAACGATTTCGGCAGCCAGAACACGAGCTTTTCGATCCGCGGCTTCTCGCAGGACATTGGCACCCAGCCGACCGTGGGTGTGTACTTCGCCGACGTTGTGGCGCCGCGCGGTCCGGCCCAGGGTACGGCTGCCGGTGACGGCGCGGGGCCCGGCGACTTCTTCGACCTGCAAAACGTTCAGGTGCTGAAGGGCCCGCAAGGCACGCTGTTCGGCCTTAACACCACGGGCGGCGACGTCCTTCTCGTGCCGCAGAAGCCGACCGACGAATTCGGCGGCTATGTCGAAGGTTCGACCGGCAATTTCGGGATGTGGGATACGCAGGGTGTCATCAACATCCCGGTCAACGACCACATCAGGTTGCGCTTCGGTGTCGACCATATGACCCGCAACGGCTATCTGACCAACACCAGCGGGATCGGTCCGGGCCATTTCGACGACGTCGATTACACCGCGGTGCGCGCCAGCGCGGACATCGACGTGACCTCGAATCTCGAGAACTACACCATCGCCACCTACACCTATTCGAGTACGAATGGCGATGTGCAGAAGATGATGGCGTGCGATGGCACGGGCGGTAACGCGTATGGGATGCTCCTCGTCCCCGTTACCGGCATCTGCGGTCAGTTGACGCCGCCTAACAGTCCGTTACGGTCCCTCCCGTACCCGGACAATTTGGGCTTCACGGGGCGCTACCAGGGATCGGGCTTCTATGACGTGGCGCAAAACGATACTGACCCGTATGACAAGTATAAACAATGGCGGGTCATCAATACCACGACCTGGCACGCCAGCGACAATCTGACGATCAAGAACATCGCGAGCTACGCGGAGATCAAACAGGAGCTCTCCAACCCTCTGTTCGGGGTGAACATGTCGGTGTTTGGGAGCCCGCTCACTTTCCTGCAAGAAAACCTGCTTTCCGGCATCCCGAATACCAATGAGTCGACCTATACCGAGGAGTTTCAACTCCAGGGCAATCAGTGGGACAACCGGCTGATCTGGCAGGCGGGCCTTTATCTCGAAGGCAGCGACCCGCTTTCCCCTGTAGGGTACAATTCGCCGGACTACGTATCGTGTTCGAATGGGGCAGCGCTTCAATGCAGTGACCCGTTGGGTTACATCGCAGGGGAGGAGTCGGTCGGGCATCCGGTCAGTTTTGGGTCGGTCAATTATACGGTTGGCAAGACCAGCTACTCGGACTACGCCGCCTACGCCCAGACGACGTATAAGCTGACGGATGAGATCAAGCTCACCGGCGGTATCCGCTACACCATGGATCGCGAAGCCAATACGAGTAATCAGATAACCTATACTTTCGGCGGTTCGCCTGTTGCGACCTCTGGTACTCCCGAATGTACGTTTACGGGTACGGCGCTGCCCAATTGTTATCGGGAAATCCTGGAGCACTCCGACGCTCCGACCTGGCTGCTCGATGTGGATTATACGCCGAACGACAACATCCTGGCCTATGCCAAATACTCCCGCGGCTATCGCTCCGGCCTGATCGTCCAGAACATCTCGTCGCCATTCGATGTTGTTCATCCTGAAAGGGTGGATGCTTACGAGGTGGGCGCCAAGACGAGCTTCGACGGCCCGGTCAAGGGCACGTTCGATGTCGCCGGCTTCTACAACGACTTCACCAATCAGCAAGTGCTGATCGGCTTCGAACCGTTGCCGGGCGAGCCGGGGTCGCCGACCGCAGCTCCGGTCAATGGCGGCACGTCGCACATTTTCGGCGCGGAATTGGAAACGACGATCATTCCCTATGACGGCGTAACGCTCGACTTCGCCTACACCTATCTGTACGCCGCCCTCGTCAGGGTCAATCAATTGCCATCGACGGTCGGTCCCTATGCTGTATTTGGCTCGATATTTGCTGGCGATCCGCTCGAATTGTCGCCGCGTGACAAGCTCTCGTTCACGCCTTCCTACACGCTGCCGCTCGACGACAGGTTCGGCCAGATCACGTTGAGCGCAACCTTCACGCATACGGATCGTCAGCTCACGAACTATGAAGACGGCTCGGCTCCCGCTACCCCTGCGCCTTTTGGTGTCGGTCTGCCTATTAACACCCTGGACTACCTGCCGCCGACGAATCTTCTCGACGTCAACATCAACTGGAAGTCGGTCGCGGGCAAGCCGGTCGACCTGTCGTTCTTTGCGACGAATGTGACGGGCGAGAAGTATTACAACTGGATTCCGGGGATCGGGAGTGGCTATGCCTTGGAGACTGCGGAGGTCGGTCCGCCGTGCTTCTACGGCGTCAGGCTCCGTTTCCATTTCGGACAAGACTGAGCAGAGAGTTTGATAGTTCGTGACAATGCGCGCCCGGCCGGGAGACTGGCCGGGCGTTTTCTTTACCCCCGGCGTGTCACTGCCCGCCAAGAGCCACGGCCGTGACAACGGAGGAGGCGAACTTGCCCACCCCGCGAAGCCCGTGCTAGGCCTTGCAGCCAGAAAGCCCGCTTCTCATGCTTCCCCGTCCGCCCATTGTCGGCATTCCGTGCGACCATCGAAAGTTGGGTGCGCATCCCTTCCATATGGTCGGCGACAAATACATCGCTGCGGTGCGCGACGGCGCGGGCGTGCTGCCGCTGCTGGTTCCGGTTCTGGCCCCGCCCATTCCGCCGCAGGAGGTTCTCGCCAGCGTCGACGGCCTGCTGTTCACCGGCTCGCCGTCGAATGTTTCGCCCGGACATTATGGCGGCGCGCCGCCGCGTGAAGGCGTGGCGCTCGACGAACACCGCGATGCGACGACGCTGCCCTTGCTCGCCGCTGCGATCGAAACGGGCGTGCCGATCCTTTGCCTGTGCCGGGGTTTTCAGGAACTCAATGTCGCGCTGGGCGGGACGCTGTACCAGCATGTGCACGAGATCGAGGGCCGCGCCGATCATCGCGAGGACAGGCACGCCGAACTCGATGCGCAATATGGTCCTGCCCATCCGGTCCATGTCGTGCCCGGCGGCCTGCTCGCGCGCCTGGCGCCGGCGCCGACCTTCGCGGTGAATTCGCTCCATTCGCAGGGCATCGACCGCCTGGCGCCGTCGCTCCATGCCGATGCCGCCGCGCCCGACGGTACGATCGAAGCCGTGTCGATGCCGGCGGCAAAAGGTTTCGTTCTCGGCCTGCAATGGCATCCGGAATGGCGTTGGGCGGAGAACCCGGTTTCGCGCGCGATTTTTCGCGCATTCGGCGACGCGGTGCGTGAATTTCGGCGAGGTGGATGATGGTTTCGCGCGCAGCAGAAGAGCAGATCGCGGAGTGGCTCAAGGAGCATCGCGTCGGCGAGGTCGAATGCCTCGTCTCGGACATGGCGGGCATCGCGCGCGGCAAGATTTTGCCGACGGCCAAATTCCTGGCCGGGGTGCGCAATCAGACGCTGCGCCTGCCCGAATCGATCTTCGGCCAGATGGTGACGGGCGCCGATGCCGAAACGGACAGATTGACCTATCAATCGCCCGACATGAATCTCATTCCCGACGCCGATACGTTGCGGATCGTGCCGTGGTACAAGGATCCGACGGCGCAAGTCATCTGCGACTGCACCGATCAACATGGCGAGGGAATTGCCCATACGCCGCGCAGCGTGCTGAAGCGCGTCGTCGCGCTCTATGAAAATCGCGGCTGGCGGCCCATCGTGGCCCCCGAACTCGAGTTCTTCCTGGCGGCGAAAAACATCGATCCGGACTATCCGTTGCTGCCGCCCGCCGGCAACACCGGGCGGCCGCAGACCGGGCGCCAGGCCTATGGCATCGATGCGGTCAACGAATTCGATCCGCTGTTCGAGGACGTCTACGATTATTGCGAAGCCCAGGACATCGGCATCGACAGCCTGATCCACGAAGAAGGCGTGGCGCAGGTCGAAATGAACTTCAATCACGGCGATCCCGTGGCGCTTGCCGACCAGACCTTCCTGTTCAAGCGGACGGTGCGGCAGGCGGCGTTGCGCCACGACATCTATGCGACCTTCATGGCCAAGCCCTATGAGCAGGAACCGGGATCGGCCATGCATATCCATCAGAGCGTCGTCGATACGAAGCGGGGCAAAAGCCTGTTCTCGACCAAGAACGGCAAGGATACGCGCCTGTTCCTGGCGCACATCGCGGGCCTGCAAAAACATCTGCCGGCGGCGATGCCGCTCATCGCGCCTTTCGTGAATTCCTATCGCCGCCTGGTCCGCTTCCTGTCGGCGCCCATCAATACCCATTGGGGCCATGAGAACCGCACGGTCGGATTGCGCGTACCGGTTTCCGACGCGCAGAACCGGCGGGTGGAAAACCGTGTTCCCGGCGCCGATGCCAATCCCTATCTCGCCATCGCCGCCTCGCTCGCCTGCGGTTATCTCGGCATGATCGAAAACCTCGTGCCGACCAAGGCGATGGAGGGCAACGCCTATGAGTCGAGCCGCTATCAGCTGCCGCGGCATATTCTCGACGCCGTCGTGAAGTTCCGCGCCTCGGCGGATTTGAAATCGGTCCTCGGCGAGAGCTTCGTGCTGCTCTACAGCGACGTGAAGGCATCCGAACACGACGCCTATCAGCAGGTGATCAGTCCGTGGGAGCGCCAGCATCTGCTGTTGAATGTCTGACGCGGGCGCCGCGCATGACCTGGTCCCGCAAATAGGCAAGAATACCCATCATGCGCACATCCTTTCGCGGCCTGGCCGTCTTCTTTGTTCTGATATTGACCGCCTGCGGCTTCGAAGCGCCGCCGCCCAAACGCACGCCGGCGCCGCTGGCGCCGCCCTTGCCGGTTTCGACCCTGTCTGCCAGCTTGACGGTGCCGGTTGCGACCATCGTTCGCGAGCTCGACGAGAAAACGCAGACCGAGATCGCGAACATCAAAGACCAACCGGTCGATTGCATGATCGCGCAATGCCGGCTCGATCTGGTCGCGACAAGGACAGGGCCGATTAGCGGACATGCCGCCGATGGCAGGCTGTCGCTCAACGTTCCGCTCGCGGCAACCGCGCAACTGGAATTGAAGTCGGCGTTCTTCAAGACCAAGGCCAATGCGCTGGCGACAGGCGAGGCCAGCGCCGACACCGTAATCTCGCTCGATCCCGATTGGCGGCTCAGGACCCAGACCCAAGGCGTGGTTCGCCTCAGCGATGCACGGCTCAAGCTCGGCCCGCTCAAAATGTCGCTCGCCGATATCTGGAACCGCAACGCCCAGCAACTATCCCAACCGCTGTTCAGGACGCTCGACCGCCATTTGGCCTCGAGCCTCAAGATCAAGCCGCAGGCGGAACGTCTGTGGTTGAAGGTGCAGCGGCCCATCCGCATCGGCAAATCGCCGGCGGCGTGGCTGGTTCTCGCGCCAGAGCGCATTCGCATCTCCGGTCCCACGACGCAAAACAATGCGTTCGTCGTGTCGATGGGGATCGACGTCCGCGCGCGGGTCGTGGTCGGCGATTCTCCGCCGGAACAACCGATCGACAGAGCGCTTCCCGCGCCGGCGCCCCTCGCGGCGCCGGCGAATCGCTTTTCGTTCGTGGTGCCGGTGCTGCTGCCCTATGACGAAGCCGCAGCTCTTGCCATGCGCAAACTCTCCGGGATGCCGTTGCGCATCGGCGGCGCGCTCGTTCGGTTCGAAAGACTCGCGATCCTGCCCTCCGGCGAGGACGTGATCATCGCCGCCCGCTTTTGCGTCGCGCAAAGCTGGGACAAGTTCGGCTGGTTCGATTCCTGCGGCGAGGGCTATCTACGCGGCCAACCCGTCTTCGACGCGCAATCGGGCACGATCCGCATAGCCCGGGTGCACTATGACATCGCCACCGAAGGCGCGATCCTCGCCGCAATGCGTGCGCTCGCGGGCGACGAATTGAGCAAGGCACTTGAAACAAAGCTCGTCTTCCATATCGCGCGCGACATCGCCAAACTCGATGACGAACTGAAGACAGCGCTTGCCAGGCCCCAGGGACGCGGCGTCATCGTCTCGGGCGAGGTGCAATCCTTCGGCGCGCCTCAGCTGACCTGGACGAAAGACGGGTTTCTGGCGACGTTTCCGGCGGAAGGCACGATCCGGGCGGAGCTCAATCTCAAAGATCGATAGTCGAATTCTTTATCGGGGCCGCGGCGCAGCGATGAACGAGAACACGCGGCATATCCGTCGCGCGTTCATCGCTCATCGGGTCGGCCGTCGTCCTGCCGGCAGCCAATCAGGTGTTGCCCTGGAAGCGGATCGGAACCTTCACCGTTCCGGTTTTCGAGCCGATCGGCAGGACGTCGGCAACGCACAAGGCAGCCTTGTCGAAGCCGTTCGCCGGCGACGGTGCGTCGGTGACCTTGCAATCCGACAATTTTCCGTCGGCGGCATTGCATTCGAGCATGACGCTGACCGACTGCTTGTCATTGGCGAATTTCGTTACGCAGCTGCTGAACTGGTCGCTGAGGCCTGCTGCGAAGGCGGGACCCACGAAGGTCGTGACACCGATCACTGCCACCACGAACCCGACGGATTTCCTCAAACTCATTGTTGTCCCCATTATTGGTCACCGATAATTTTTTGCCCGGCCAGACCGGATGCGGGACGAATATGCCAGCCGCCGCTTAATGAAACGTCATCGTGAATGGTTTAATTTCGGTAGCTCAAACGCACGCAATTTGAAGACGAAACGATAATGGCCTTCCGCCGCTCCTGAGCGGTATTTCTTCAAACCTTGCGGGATTAAGCAAATGGTGAGGGTCGTCATGCACAATCGCGAGCGTCCCGGCCCCAAGATGCCGGGAAACTTCGAGGGAGAAGGCCGTGAGGGGATTTCGTTTGGCGGACCTGCCGCTGATGGTCAAGATTGCGCTTGCACCGGCTGTCGCGCTTGTAATGCTGGCCATCATGGCCGTGGGAACGGTTATCGCGCAGCGCAACGCGTCGGCCGAGCTGCGAAACGTCGTGCAGGTCGAGATGCGGCGGAGCATGGAGATGAAAAACATCTCCGAACGCATCACCGATGCGCATGGCAGGCTGTATCTCCTGCTCACCCATCAGGCGGGAAAGATCGACACCAAGAAGATCGACGGTCAAACCAAGGCGCTGCTCTCCGATCTCGGCGCCATCGAGAGCGAACTCAAAACGGTTCGTGAATCGGCTCCCGACTCGAGAAAAGCGCTGTTCGCAAAACTCATCAAACAACTCGACGAGACCCGCAGCGCCGTCGACCTCGTCGGCAGCATGATGAGCGCCGACTTCGAGGCGGCGGCAAGCTTCATTGCTCCTTTCGAGCAAAGCTATCAGCAGATGGTCGATACGCTCGGCCGCGCGGTCAAGGCGACACAGGATTCAACCGACGCCCAGGCCGCGGCAAGCGAGAGCCGCGCCGAGACGACGCAGATCGTCGTCATGCTGGCGGCATTGGTCACGCTCGTACTCGTGGGCGCCATCGCATTTGCGACGGTGCTCGGCACGCGATCCGACGTGCGCGGTATCGCCACCGCGACTGAAACGCTGGCCGGCGGCAATAACGACATCAATCTGGCAGCGCTCGCACGCAAGGACGAGCTGGGCGCGATCGTCCAGTCGCTGACGATATTCCGCGACAATCAGGTGCGGTTGATCGAGTTGCGCAAGGAGCAGGAGGCCGCCCGCGAAGCGACCGCCCGCGAACAGGCCCTGATCGTTTCCTCGCTCGCAGCCGGCCTCGATCATCTCGCGTCCGGCAATTTGACGTTCCGGCTCGAAGGCGAGTTCCCCGGCGAATACCGCAAACTCGGCGAGGACTTCAACGCGGCGATCGCGCGCCTGGAAGAGACTTTGCGGGTGATCTGGCAAGTGACGGCAGGCATCCAATCGGGATCTGGCGAGATACGATCCGCAGCCGACGATCTTTCGCGCCGCACCGAGCATCAGGCAGCGACGCTCGAACAAACCGCGGCGACGCTCGACGAAATCACCGTCACGGTCAAAAAGACGGCGGAAGGTGCCTTGCAGGCGCGCGAAGCTGTTGCAACCGCAAAGGATGATGCGGTGCGCTCGGGCGATATCGTCAACCAGGCGGTCACCGCCATGCACGATATCGCCACGTCGGCGGGCCAGATCGGCCAGATCGTCGGCGTTATCGACGAAATCGCGTTCCAGACCAACCTGCTTGCCCTCAATGCGGGCGTCGAAGCCGCGCGCGCGGGCGATGCCGGCAAGGGCTTCGCGGTTGTCGCGAGCGAAGTGCGCGCTCTCTCGCATCGTTCTGCGGAAGCGGCGAAAGAAATCAAGGCGCTGATCTCGGCGTCGTCGACAAAGGTGAACCAGGGTGTGGGATTGGTCGAGGAAGCCGGCAAGGCGCTCGCGCGCATCGTCAAGCAGGTCGCCGACATCAACGCCGCCGTCGACCAGATCGCATCGTCCGCGCAGGAGGAATCGAACGGGCTTGTCCAGGTCAACACCGCCGTCAATGAAATGGATAGCGTGACGCAGCACAACGCGTCCATGGTCGAACAATCGACGGCCGCGAGCCATTCGCTCGCCCAGGAATCCGAAGAACTCTCCCGATTGCTCGGCCAATTCACCGTCGCCGGCATCGAGGAAGACGCGAGCCGTTCGGCGCCTGTCGAGATGCCGCACAAAGCCCAAGCGGCCAGGCGCGAGCCCGTTGCCAACAAGGCCGCGCCGAAACCCCGTCCGACGAGCGTGAAATATGCGAGGGCAAGCACGGCTGGAAGCAGCGCCGTGGCCCGCAAACTCGACGCGAATCCCAGCGCCGAGTGGGAAGAATTCTAGGGCGCGGGCGGCATTGGTCGGTACCGCGTCCGTATCAATATCCGCTACGGGATCGAAGCCGGGCGCGTGGTGATTCCGCGCGTCAGCTATTGCGCACAACGCCCACAATCATGGGCGATGCGTCCGCGACCAGCGTGAAACGGTCAGGCGCGGTGACGGCGATCGGCAAATTTGCTAGGCTTGCGCCGTGACTCGCAAAAGCTGCCTGCTCATTCTCTGCGCCCGGATCGGCTACAATCCCTAGCCGCACCGGCCCATTCGGCGCGGGCGGCCGAAGGCCCGCGCGCCCCCTTTTCCGCCTGCGCAAGAGACATAGTCATGAAACCCGATATCCCGACCCACGATATGACCCGCCATTGGCAGGCGCTCGACGCCGCCCATCATGTTCATCCCTTCACCGATACCGCCGCGCTGAACCGCGAAGGCGTGCGCGTCGTCACCAGAGGCGAGGGCGTCTATCTGTGGGATTCCGACGGCCGCAAATTGATCGACGGCATGGCCGGATTGTGGTGCGTGCAGCTCGGTTACGGCAACGCGGAGCTCGCCGAAGCCGGCTATGAAGCGCTGAAGACGCTTCCCTATTGCAACCATTTCTTCAAGACGACCAATCCGTGGACCGTCGAACTCGCGGCCAGGCTCGCGCAGCTTTTGCCCGAGGGACACACGCGCGTGCTGTTCGCCAATTCGGGATCGGAAGCCAACGATTCCGCGCTCAAGCTCATCCGCTATTATTGGAACCTGAAGGGCAGGCCCAAGAAGAAGCTGCATCTGTCGCGCGACTATTCCTATCACGGCGTGACGATGGCGGCGGCTTCGCTTTCGGGGCTCACCACGATGCATCCGCAATGGGATCTGCCGTTCGAAGGCTTCGAGAAAGTGCCCGCGCCCTATTGGTTCGGCGCGCTTGCCGCGGGCTATGGGGAAATGGGTCCCGACGAATTCGGAATCGTCGTCGCCCACAAGCTCGAAGAGAAGATTCTGGCGTTGGGACCGGACCGCGTCGCCTCGTTCTCGGCCGAGCCCGTACAGGGCGCCGGCGGGCTGATCTTCCCGCCCGCGACCTATTGGCCCGAAGTGCAACGCATCTGCCGCAAATACGACGTGCTGCTGCATCTGGACGAAGTGATCACCGGCTTCGGCCGCACCGGCGAATGGTTCGGCGCGCAAACCTACGCGATTGCGCCCGATATCATGACCATGGCGAAGGGGCTTTCCTCCGGCTACCAGCCGATCTCGGCGATCTCGCTCGGCGAGCGCATGGCGCAGACGATCCTCAAAGCCAACGAGGAGATGGCGCATGGTTTCACCTATTCGGGGCATCCCGTGGCGTGCGCTGTTGCACTGAAGAATATCGAGGTCATCGAGCGGCTGGACCTGGTCGCGCGGGTCAAGACCGCGATCGGGCCCTATCTGCAGCGCCGCCTGCGTGAAGTGTTTGCCGACCATCCGCTTGTCGGCGAAGTGCGCGGGCTCGGCCTGCTCGCCGCCATCGAACTGGTGCCGGACAAAGCCGCGCGCAGCTTCTTTCCGCGCGACCTCGATGTCGGCACGCATTGCCGCGATTACTGCTTCAACAGCGGCCTCATGATGCGGGCCATTCGCGATACGATGGTGCTCGCCCCGCCCTTGGTGATAACCGAAACCGAGATCGAGGAAATCATCGCCAAGGCAAAAGACGCGATCGACCGCACGGCTCGCGATTTCGGAAAGATGTGACGATGGAGTTGCGCATTCTTTCGGTCAATGTCGCAACCCCGCGCGTGATCGGCATGCGTGGCGGCGAAGCGGTGCTGTCGGGCATTGCCAAGGCGCCCGTCGTGGGCGAGACGGTCCTCGTGGGCGCGACCAACATCGAAGGCGATGGGCAGGCCGACCTTTCCGTCCATGGCGGCGTCGACAAGGCAGTCTATGCCTATTCGTCCGACCATTGGCCGTGGTGGGAGCGCGAACAGGCCCTGCCATGCCGGCCCGCATCGTTCGGCGAAAATCTGACCATCGAAGGGGCCGACGAGACGGCCATCGCGATCGGCGATCGTTTTCGCTGGGGCGAGACGGTCCTCGAAGTGAGCCAGCCCCGCGCGCCTTGCTTCAAGTTCGCGATTCATACGAGCCGCACCGACGCGCCGTCCCTGATGACGCTGTCGGGCCGTTGCGGCTGGTATTTTCGGGTGATTACGCCCGGACGCGCGCCGGTGAGCGGTGCCGTCCTTGCGCGCGAGAAGCAAACGGGCGGCCCGAATGTCCGCGAGGCGTTCTTTGCGGCACATGATCCCGGGTTTGCGGCCGAGAGCCTGGCCCGGGTCTATGGAGCTCCCGGGCTGGCCGAGAACTGGCGCAGCGCGGTTGGCCGCCGTCTGCGCCTGAGATGATGGCCAATTTGTTTGTGCCTAATTCGCAACTGTCATTAAGAAAAAATCATATTTTGGGAAATCGAAAAAAATAGTTGCAAAGTGTGGCCTCAGTGCATAGGTTTGTCCTCGGAAGGACGGACACTTGTCCAGCAGGCACTGCCCCCCCGCTCGCACGCTGGATAACGTCTTTCCGAGGTGCCGGTTATCCCCTCCCGGCACCAGCGCGTAACGGCGCATGAGACGCCCGATCAGCCCCCTGGTCGGGCGTCCTTTCTTTCCGGGGCCTTCGAGACCCGCCTCAACGTCAGATTCAGCCGCCCGCCGCCGGGCACCAGAGGCGAGCTTCCGGCAATTACCCGATCGACGCCATGGAAGGCGAGCCTCGCCGGGCCGCCAAACATCAGCACGTCACCGGAGCGCAGCCTGAGGCTCCGGGTGGTCCCGCGGCGCGTTTGCCCTCCGATGCGAAAGACGGCTTCGTCGCCCAGCGATAGCGACAATACGGGGGCGTCGAGCGCGGCTTCGTCGCGGTCCTGATGGAGTCCCATCCGCGTGCCTTCGCGATAGAGATTGACGAGGCAGCATTCCGGCGGCGCGCAATAACCTGCCGCCGCCTCCCAAAGTGCGAGCAGCGATCCGGGAATGGAGGGCCAGGGTGCGCAGGTTGCAGGGTGGAGGGGCTGGTAGCGATAGCCGCTCCGATCCGACACCCAGCCAAGCGCCCCGAAATTGGTTTCTTCGACAGAAAACGGCTTGCCGGATTTCGGCATCGTCGGGCGATAGAAGGGGGCAATGTCCGCGCGCGCCAGCGTTTCACGCAAGAGTTGCATCTGTTCCTCGCGCGTCAGCCCGCCCGGCCACAGAACGATACCCGGCGCCACATCCAGTCTCGCGGCACAGTTCAGCATCACTTTCCCGGCCCGGCGCCCGCATTTCGCGCTCGCGCCAATTCGGCACAGTGCCGTGGTATCCCCACCCGCCTGCCTTTTGAAAGTATTAAGTTCTGCTGGCTTATGAGAAGCGCATGACTGCGCTGCCTTTGTCCTCGTCCGAGTCGGCGGAACCCGGGCTCGCCCCGCTGCGGCCCGGCACGAAGCTCTATGACCTGCTGTTCGGCCTTCCCCTGATCGTCTGGTACGGCATCGGGTTCGTCGTACAGGCTCCGATGCTCGTCCGTGCGCTTGCCACCATTGCGTCCGCGCATCCCGATCCTCTCCTGCTCATCGACGCCCTGGCGAAGGGCGCGGCGCTGGCGTTTGCGGCCGTATTGATTGGGCTGGTCGCGATCCGCAGGCCGGCCACCTCGGGCGCCAGGGGATTCGTGCCCAAAGCGGTCGCGTTCTTCGGAGCGTTTCTCGGCATCGTCATCCTCACCTTGCCGCATCAACCGGTCGGCTGGCCGCTGCAGCTCCTGTCGACGTTGCTCATTTTTGGCGGGATGGGTTTTGCGGTCTATGCCCTGCTGTGGCTCGGCCGTTCGATCAGCGTCATGTCGGAAGCCCGCCGGCTCGTCACGGGCGGACCCTATGCGTATGTGCGCCATCCGCTTTATCTCGGCGAAGAACTGGCACTTGTCGGCATCACGTTGCAATTCCTGTCGCCGGCCGCAGTGGCAGTGCTGGCGCTTCAGGTCATCTTTCAGCTCAATCGCATGCGTTACGAAGAGCAGGTGATGCGTGAAGCGTTTCCCGATTACGCGGAATATGCGGCTCGCGTGAAGCGGCTCATTCCCGGGCTTTATTGACGGAGACGGCCGGGCCGGGCGGTGCCGGCCCGGCCGACTTCGCTCAGTAGCAATAGCCGTAGTAATAATCCCAGTAGTCGCAATCGTAGGGATCATAATAGCCGTAGGGGTACGGATAGCCATAGATGGCCCATCCTCCCCAGCCCGGCCCATACCATTGGCCGTGCCAATAGCCGCCGCGGTAACCCCCATAGCCTCCGCCGTAGCCGCCGCGGTAACCGCCGCCATAGCCGCCACGGAAGCCGCCGCCATAGCCGCCACGGAAGCCGCCGCCATAGCCGCCGCGGAAGCCGCCACGGAAGCCGCCACGGAAGCCGCCGCCGTGGCTGCCGTGGTATCCACTGCCGCCGTGGCTGTTTCCGGGACGTGCCGCCGCCGGCGCCACGGAGAGCGCGGCGGCTGCGACGCCGACCAAACCGGCTAACGCCGTGCGTCTGACAATCGTTTTCATTTTGTGCGGGAGCTTGAGCATCTTCGACCTCCTGTCGTTGCCATTCAGCTTCGCCTGCACCCTCCGTTCTCAACCTACTACGAAAACGCATATTTGACACAACCGATCCGGCCCCGCTGGCGGCGCACGGACGCTTGAGAATTGTGGCGCCGATTTCATCTTGCCATCGGGAAGCGCCGACAGATCGATCGCGCCGGACCGGGCAAAATGGGGCTGCGTGCTCAATTGCCTGGTATGGAAAACGTGCGTCCTTTCACGCGTCCTCTCGCGGCTTGCGCAGGCATGTTGCGCTGCTATTGTGCGCTGCTCCCTATTCCGGCGCTTTTGCGTTGAATCCCAATCCCATCAATGACTTGAGGGCTACCCATGAACATCCATGAATACCAGGCCAAAGCCGTGTTGCGCGAATTCGGCGTGCCGGTTCCCCGCGGCATCCCCGCCTTCAGCGTCGATGAGGCCGTGGCGGCGGCGGAAAAACTGGGCGGCCCGGTCTGGGTGGTGAAGGCCCAGATCCATGCCGGCGGCCGCGGCAAGGGCGGCGGCGTCAAGGTAGTGCGCTCGATCGACGACGTGCGCAAGGAAGCGACGCGCATGCTGGGCATGACGCTCGTCACGCACCAGACGGGTCCGCATGGCCGCGTGGTGCGCCGGCTCTATATCGAGGACGGCTCGGCGATCGATCGCGAACTTTACCTCTCCGCCCTTGTCGACCGCGCCACCAGCCGCGTCGCCTTCATCGCCTCTACCGAAGGCGGCATGGACATCGAAGAAGTGGCGCAGCATACGCCGCAAAAAATTCTCACGTTCCAGATCGAGCCGGCGGCCGGCTATCAGCCTTATGTCGGGCGCAACATCGCCTCCGCGCTGAAGCTGACCGGCGATGCCGCCAAGCAATGCGGCAAGGTGGTCGAAGGAATCTACAACGCATTCCAGGCCAAGGACATGAGCCTGCTCGAGATCAATCCGCTTGTCGTCACCAAGGACGGCCAGGTCGTCTGCCTCGATGCCAAGATCAATTTCGACGACAACGCGCTGTTCCGTCACAAGGACGTGGCCGAGCTGCGCGATCCCGACGAAGAGGACCCGGCCGAGCGTGAGGCTGCGAAATACGACCTCTCCTACATCAAGCTCGACGGCACCATCGGCTGCATGGTCAATGGCGCCGGCCTCGCCATGGCGACCATGGACATCATCAAACTCTATGGCGAAGAGCCGGCGAACTTCCTCGATGTCGGCGGCGGCGCTTCGCGCGAAAAGGTCACCGAAGCGTTCAAGATCATCGTCTCCGATCCGAACGTGAAGGGCATCCTCGTCAATATCTTCGGCGGCATCATGAAATGCGACATCATCGCGGAAGGCATCATTGCCGCCGCGAAAGATATCTCGCTCGCAGTACCGCTGGTGGTGCGGCTCGAAGGCACCAATGTCGAAAAGGGCAAGGAGATTCTCGCGCATTCCGGCCTGCCGATCGTCTCCGGCAGCGACCTCGCCGACGCGGCGCAGAAGATCGTCGCGGCGGTGAAGGCGAAGGGGTAGGCACCAACTTTCACCATGGCCGGCCTCCGAGCCCGGCGATGGTGAGGAGAGGGTTAGGTTGCCTCCAGCCGCGCCAATTCCGCGTCGAACGCCAGACGCAATTGCGCGCCTTCGTCCTCGGGCAGCCACAGCGTCATCTGCGGAAAGATGGTGCGGTAGAGGGAAACGCGCGTCGGCTCCCACGGGAACTTTTGCGCCGCCCGGGCCTCGCCGAGAATCTTGTGAAGCCGCCCACGCACCTTGTCGGGATCTGGGCGATAGGTCGGGCGGGCCTCCGCGCCGAACAGATCGGTTTGGGAATTTTTGGCAAAGAAGTCCGGTTGCTTGGCCATTGCTTTGAGGCGATTCGTTCGCCCCATGATGCGACAAGAAGCCCATGAGCGCGAGGGGCGCGACGAACTTATCCCCCATTCGGAAACGCCATTCGGTAGGCCGCGTCGATTTTAGCCATCTGCTCGATGGTAAAGGCGAGGCTGTCGGCCACTGCACCGACGTGATCGATCTCGTCGAGCGATAGCACCCGCCCTTTGCGCGACTTCAGATATTTGTCGAGCACCTGATAGCCGCCGATGTGAAAATCCCACACGGCTTGCGGTACCGGCTTGAAGCACTGCGTTTTGTTGATCCAGATTGCCTGCTCCTGGGGCGAATAGCGTACGGCCTCAACCGTGTGGCTGCCCTTGCCGTGGTAAGTGGCCAACCCCTGCCGTGGCATCTCCTTGAGCAGATGCGCTTGCACGAGAGCCCAGCCGAGACCGGACAGGTTATCGAAAGCGTCCGCCGATTCAGCGAACGGAATACGCGGAAAGTCGGCGCGCAGGAACTCGGCGTAGCGTGTGCGATAGCTCGGCGCGTAGAGGACGGCGTATATGTAGCCAAGGATTTCTTCAGGAGTGTAGTGATGTTCATAGCGTGAATCGATGAATGCGCGGAATTCAGATGAAAGGTTCTCGTATCGCGTCTGGTGCTCATTTCCATTGGTATCAGTTCTGCCAACATACATGTAGAGAGGAAACGAATAGGATTGAATCGTCGACTCTGCAGCCTTCGTTTCACTCGGCTTGTCGGCCACAAAAAAGTGGTCTGGATCAGGCGATTTGTTGCTCCTCGCAGTTAACAGCGCCAAATTCGCCAAGAGCATGTGGCGCATAACGCGTTCGCGTCGATGAACTGCTACGTTTCGGTCCCAAATTGTCCATCGGTCGTCAAATGGGCGGTAGGTTAGTCCAACTGTCGATTTCAGAAGGTTGACCTGCGGCAATTCAGTTTTTGCTCGCGAATAGCTCCACTGACTTTGCGAGCAAAGTCGGAAAAGTCGCCGTGCTTCTTTTTCATCGGTAGTCGAGAGCAGCGCACGGACTTTCTCACGAGCTTCTGACGGCTCGAACGAGACTGCAAATTCGTCCTGGGTGGTGACTATACCCGGAGCTGGATCTCCGAGAGGATTAAAGATTGTCGGTACTGACTGTAGCTGACGGTATCGCCGTGCCAAGTTAATGTTTTGCGGCCGTAGGAGCCAGTCTGGCGCGCCGGGCTGTATCTTCTTCCACGGCAATGAGGTTTTTGTACCCTCGGCCGCCAACTGATACTTTGCCACCCGCCTTCCCCACACCTCGCTGTGCCAAACGCCCTTCTGAATGTGTCGGTTCTTTACGAATAGGCTGATTGCCACCCCTTGTTCGATGTCAAATACATTTTCGTCCTTTCCTCCATCAGGCGCGTGTTCTTTCTTCTTCGCGTTGCCGTGCAGATCGAGAACGAAAATCTGATCGAATGTCGTCATGAGGGATTTTCGCATTCCCTTGAATGTCGGATTGTCCAGCCATGAATGGTTCGTAATCACTCCAACGACTCCCTCCTCGACGGCGTCCATTTTCAGTTGGGCAAAGCGAATGAACTTCACGTAGTCGTCTTGAAGCCACTTTCCCTGGGCCGGCTTGGCCAGGTCGGGGAACCCTTCTCGGTACTTGGCTATCTGAGCGGTTATCCACACGCCTTTGTTTTTTGAGTGGCCCGAATAGGGAGGATTGCCCACGATCACGAGGATGGGCCGGTCCTTCACAGCTTGGGCGGCTTCTGCTTCCTCTGTGATTGCGGGCAGCAGGAAGTTAGGCTCTGGATGAATCGGTTCCAGCGTGTTGGTCAGATAAACGCGCAGCCGCTCGTTGCCTTTCAGCGGGTGTCCCTTGTCAGTCAAATATTGCGACAGCTTCAAATGAGCGATGGTATACGGTGCGATGAGGTATTCGAAGCCGAACAAATTTTTCAAAATGTGCTCGCGCACGATGAGGTCGGCGCGTCCGGAATCCGGCCCGCCGATATTGTCGAAGATGCGCTGAAACGTCTCCAGCAGAAACGTGCCGGTTCCGCAGGCGAAATCGAGCACCGTCACACGCTTGTGGTCGGCGAGGCCGTCGGGCATCCTGAAGCTTTCCTTCAGAATGTCGTCCACGGCACGTACGATGAAATTCACGATCGGTGGCGGTGTGTAGTAGACGCCGCGCGATTTCTTCATTTTGGCGTCGTATTTGGCAAGAAAGTCCTCGTAGAAATAGACGAAGGGGTCGCGCGAAAAGAGCCGATATTCCTCCTCATTCCTTGCCCGTACCTTGCGGCTGACCGCCTTCCGTTGGCGAAACGACAGGTCTTCGTGAATGGCCGCAAGGTCAAGACCGTTCACGATGGACAGCACTTCCTCGACCACCCACCGCACGCCGGCATATTCTTCCTTGTCCAGTTCGTCGAGAAAGGAAACGAGTTCGCGGATAAGCTGGAACGAGCCGGGCACGTGTTCACGCACATTGCCTAGCGTGATCCTGGTGTTCACATCCGCGTTCAGCCGCGCGAGGAACAAGCCATAGGCGAGCATCTGCGCGAAGGCGTCCGCGAACTCGGCCAAGCCCAGTTCGTGAAAGACTTGGGTCTTGAAGACCTGGTACAGGCCGAACAGCCGTCCTTCTTGATGCTCCCGCTCTTGCCGAACCAATTCCGCGCCCAAATAGTCCCGTAGAAGATGCGCCCTTGTCGCTAATGCGAGCGCCAGCGTTTCAGCCCGGCCAATGCCTTCGGGCGCGGTCGAGAAAAAGCCCTCGATCAGCTTAGCAACGGTCGCGATCCGATCCTCGCGCAAGCGGAATTTCGGATTGTCGAGATCGCTTTCGTGGCACAGCGATTCGGTCTGCACGGAATCCTTCCGCAGCCACATCCAATCGACATAGTCAGTCAGCATGATGTTGTCGGAAAGCGTCAGGTAGCGAGCGATCTGATCGGATTTGCGTACCTTTGCCAGATTTTCGCCCAGCGCCTTGGTCTCTACATAACCAAGGATCATGCCGGATTTTGTTACCTTGAAATCGGGTGCGCCTTTGTCGGCGATTTTCTTCGGTTCGTGCTGGACTTTGACGTCGCGTCCTGCGCCCTTTGCGAAAGCCTCGAGCAAGCCTTGAATAGCGGCCCTGTCGGTGTGTTCGGTCTTTTCAGCAACGGCTATCCGACGCAATTTCTTCAAGTATTCGCCGAAGAGTTCCGCCTCTGGAACCTTGGTGCCCACTATACCCCCTCGAATCGTAATCCGGCCGATGGACAATCACGGTTTGTCCGCCCAAAATACACATTCAGTCAATGGCGCTTCCCAGCACGAAATGATCCCCCAACTTGAAACCGAACGCCTCGTCCTGCGCGGCTATGACCTGTGGACGGTGACGCACAAATCCGGTACCGCTTTCACTGCCCGCGCGGAATTGCGGAACTGTTGCACCCGATGATGCGCGTTTTTCCGTCATGATCGAGAGCGAAGCGGCCGTCGCGCCGTCCGCGCCCTATCGCGCACGCGATCTCGGGATATTTCTCGCCAGCCGCTTCCTGTCGACCGTCGCGACGATGGTGCAGTCGGTGGCGATCGGCTGGCAGGTCTACGAGATCGCGCGCAATCCGCTGGCGCTGGGCCTCGTGGGCTTGTGTGCATTCGTGCCGATGTTTCTTCTGACGCTGCCGGCCGGAGACATCGTTGATCGCTTTAATCCGCGCCGCGTCTTCGCCTGCAGCCTCGTCGCGCAAGCCGCATGCAGCGCGCTTCTGCTCGGGCTCGCCCTGGTTCATCCCCGCAACGTGTTGCCGTTCTATGCGGTGCTGGTGTTGTTCGGTGCAGCGCGCGGTTTTTCGGGGCCGTCCTCGCAATCGCTGCTGCCCTTTCTGGTGCCTGCCGCAATCTTGCCGCGCGCCATCGCCTGGGCCTCGTCGGCGTTTCAGGTCGCGGTGATTGCGGGACCCGCCATCGGCGGCGTGCTGTACGTGCTCGGACCGCAAGCCGCTTACGCGCTGTGCTGCGTTTCGTTTCTCGCAGCGGGCCTTGCCATTACCCTGCTCGGCGGACGCCGCACGGCTGTTTCGCCGTCCGCCAACGCCACAACCATCGCCCGCGTCATCGAAGGCATTTCCTTCGTGCGTTCGCGCCCGGTCGTTCTCGGCGCGATTTCGCTCGATCTGTTTGCCGTGCTGCTGGGCGGCGCTACCGCGCTCCTGCCCGTCTATGCGCGCGACATTCTGCATGTCGGGCCGGTCGGGCTCGGCATTTTGCGCAGCGCTCCGGCGATCGGCGCGACGGGTTTGGCGTTGCTGCTGGGAAGGCGTCCGCTCGAACGCCATACCGGCCGCGCGATGTTCGGCGCCGTGGCACTTTTCGGAATCGCCACGATCGTTTTCGGATTGTCGAGAGACTTCGCGTTGACGATAGCCGCGCTCATCGTGCTCGGCGCCTCCGACATGGTGAGCGTCTATATCCGCCACGCGCTCATTCAATTCGCCACGCCCGATGCGATGCGCGGACGGGTGAGCGCGGTGAGCATGCTGTTCATCGGCGCTTCGAACGAGCTTGGCGAATTCGAATCGGGTTTGACGGCGGCGTGGTTCGGCACCGTGCCCGCGGTGGTTCTCGGCGGCATCGGCACGCTTCTCGTCGTGGGTGTCTGGATGTGGCGGTTTGCGCCGCTGCGAACCGTCGACCGGCTGAGCGATGTTTCGGTGCGGTAGAAGAAGTTCACCGTTCGTACGTCGCCGTCAGCGTCGCACGGGCGAGGGCATGGGCTTCGAGGTAGGGTCCGATCGTCACCCCCTTGGGCGGGTCATCGAAGGGGAGCGCCGGCGTGTCGAGCGCCCAGACGGTGAAGCGGTAATGGTGCACGCCGGAGCCGGGCGGCGGACAGGCGCCGCCATAGGCCATCGCACCGAAATCGTTCTCGCCCTGTTGCGCGCCGTCCGGCAGAGGCATCGCGCCACGCGCCAGCCGATGGACCCGCGCCCCGATGTCGTAGACGATCCAATGCCACCAACCGCCCGCGGCGTCGGGATCGAACAGCGTGACCGCGAAACTTTTCGTCGCAACAGGCGCGCCGCTCCACGACAGGGCCGGTGCGACATTGCCGCCCCCGCATTGCGAATAGACCTGCGGCAGCGCCAGCGCGGCCCCCGGCGCGACATCGGGGCTTGTCAGTTCCATGGCGCTCGCGGGCGCGGTTATGGCTGCCACGCCGAACGCCAGGCCTGCGATCCATCGCCGTTCCATGCGCACTTCCCTTTCCGGCCACGGCGATCTTGCACACTCGGGGCATTGTACGTAAGCCTTGGCGGCACAGTGGCGACGCACGCATCAAGCCGGACGGACGATTATGCGAAAAGTGTACGAAAGCGCCGCGCAGGCGCTGGACGGCGTTCTCTTCGACGGCATGACGGTCATGTCGGGCGGCTTCGGACTTTGCGGCATTCCGGAGAACCTCATCCTCGCGCTCCGGGATTCCGGCGTGCGCAATCTCACCGTCATCTCCAACAATGCCGGCGTCGACGATTTCGGGCTCGGGCTGCTGCTGCAGACGCGCCAGATCAAGAAGATGATCAGCTCCTATGTGGGCGAGAACGAGACCTTCGAGAAGCAATATCTGAGCGGCGAACTCGAACTCGAATTCAATCCGCAAGGAACGCTTGCCGAGCGTATCCGCGCGGGCGGCGCGGGCATTCCCGGCTTCTACACCAAAACCGGCGTCGGCACGCTGATCGCCGAGGGCAAGGAGCACAAACAGTTCGACGGCGAAACCTATATTCTCGAGCGCGGCCTCAAAGCGGACCTCGCGATCGTCAAGGCCTGGAAGGGCGATCATGAAGGCAATCTGATCTATCGCATGACCGCGCGAAACTTCAATCCGATGATGGCGACGGCCGGCAAGGTGACGGTCGCCGAAGTCGAAGAGCTCGTGCCGACGGGCATGTTCGACGGCGACAATATTCATACGCCCGGCATCTACGTGCAGCGGATTCTGAAAGGACCGCAATACGAGAAGCGGATCGAGAAGAGAACGGTGAGGAGCGGCAAATAGGGGGCGCGGGCGGTCCCGCCCACATGCGCGCAGCCCATTGCTTGCCATTCGCATAGAGGAACGACAAATGCCCTGGACACGCGAAGACATGGCCAAACGCGCCGCCACCGAATTGCGCGACGGCTTCTACGTCAATCTCGGCATCGGCATTCCGACGCTGGTCGCCAACTACATTCCCGACGGCATGGACGTCACCTTGCAATCGGAGAACGGCATGCTGGGCATGGGACCGTTTCCGCTCGAGGATGAAGTCGATGCCGATCTGATCAATGCCGGCAAGCAAACGGTCACGGCTTTGCCGAAGACCTCCTATTTTTCGTCGGCCGACAGCTTTGCCATGATCCGCGGCGGCCATATCGATCTCTCCATCCTCGGCGCGATGGAAGTTTCGGAAAGAGGCGATCTCGCCAATTGGATGGTGCCGGGCAAGCTCGTCAAAGGCATGGGCGGCGCGATGGATCTGGTGGCCGGTGTCAAACGCTGCGTCGTCACCATGGACCACACCGACAAAGCGGGGCGTCCGAAACTGCTCAAGACCTGCACGCTGCCGCTCACCGGCGTCGCCTGCATCGACCGCATCATCACCAATCTGGGCATGTTCGACGTGACGCCGGACGGGCTCAGACTCGTCGAATTGGCCGACGGCGTGACGCGCGAGGAGATTGCCGCGAAGACGGAAGCCAGGCTGGTCGCGTGAGCGCGCCGCGCGCGCCGATACTTTCCGGGGAATAGGGGCGCATGCCGCTTGCCGTATTGAGGGGCTGGACCCGCGAACAGAAGCATGTGGTGGTCGCCAGCTATCTCGGCTGGACGCTGGATGCGTTCGACTATTTCCTGCTCATCCTCGTGCTGACCGACGTGGCAAAGGAATTCGGTGTGTCGGTCGAGGTCGTCAGTTGGGCCGCCGCGTTGACGCTGGCGATGCGCCCCGTCGGCGCGTTCCTGTTCGGCCGGCTGGCGGACCGCTTCGGACGCCGGCCCGTCATGATGATCGACGTGATGTCTTATGCGGGACTCGCCTTCGCATCCGCCTTCGCGCCGAGCCTCCTGGTCTTCCTTATCCTGCGCGCGCTGTTCGGCGTGGCGATGGGCGGCGAATGGGGCGTGGGCGCCTCGCTCACCATGGAATCGATCCCGCCGCAAGCGCGAGGGCTTGTCTCCGGCATTCTCCAGGCGGGATATCCGAGCGGCTATCTGCTCGCCTCTCTGGCTTATGGCGTGTTGTTCCCGCTGGTCGGTTGGCGCGGCCTGTTCATGCTCGGCCTGGCACCAGCCTTGCTCGTGCTCTATATCCGCCGCGCCGTTCCCGAATCGCCGGGCTGGAGCAAGGAGCACGCCGCGGCGAGCACGGTCATCGGCGTGCTTGAGCGGCATTGGCGGCTCGCGCTCTATGCGATCCTGCTCATGACCTGTTTCAACTTCTTCAGCCACGGCACGCAGGACATCTATCCGACCTTCCTGAAGGTGGATCATCTGTTCGATCCGCATACGGTTTCGATCGTCCAGATCGTCTACAATGTCGGTGCGATCCTGGGCGGACTGACGCTGGGCACGCTCTCGCAGCGCTTCGGCCGCCGGCGCACCTTGATTTTGGGCGCGTTGCTGTCGCTCGCAATTCTGCCGCTATGGGCGTTTTCGTCCAGCGCGACAATGCTTGCGCTCGGTGCTTTCCTCATGCAATTCCTGGTGCAGGGCTGTTGGGGCGTCATTCCGGCCCATCTCAACGAATTGTCGCCGGCCGAAGCGCGCGCGACGTTTCCGGGCGTCGTCTATCAGCTCGGAAACCTCCTCGCGTCCTGCAATCTGCCGCTGCAGGCGGGCCTTGCCGTCACCTATGGCAGTTATGCCGTCGCCTTGGCGCTTGTCGCCGCTTCGGCCGCCTTCGGCATCGCATTGTTCGCCTTCGCCGGGCGCGAGGCGAAAGACATCGACATGCAGATCGAGGCCAAAGCGCCGGTGTAAGGCGGCTTCAGCTTGCCTTCACATAAACGTCGACGCGATCGGGTTCGCCCTTGTCGGTGACGCCGCCCATCGCCCGCACATCGATGCGATCGGCCGGCACGCCATTGTCGATCAGGATTTGCCGGATCGCGAGCGCGCGCTTGAGGGAAATTCTGCGTGCATCCGAGGATTTGTCTCCCGGCGCACCGCCAAAGGCCTGCAACTGAATGCGGGTGGCGCCCGCTTCGATGGCGGAATTGAGATCGCCCGCCAGCAGCTTGATCGGCTCCAATTGCGACGGTGTCGGATCGGTTGCGTTGTGTTCGAACAGAATTGCGCCGCGTTTGGCGAGGGGCCCGCCGCCATTCGTTGCGGCATTCTTGCGTGCCGACGGAGCCTCCGTCTTGGCGGCTTTCGCCGCCGGTGCAGCTTCGGGCGCAGGCATCGAGGTATCGCCGCCGAAACTGAACGGGATGGGGTTCGTTGCGGGCGCCGCCGTATCGGTCGTTGCGGTCTCGTCGGCGTGGCTGTGATGGCGCGTTTTCGCCGGTGACGCGGTCTGCGCCGCGGGAGGCGTATTGTCGGTGCTCGCCGACGTTTCGGTCGTTGCCGTATCAGTTGGCGCCGTGTCGACTGGCACCCTGGCTCTTGCAATTTTGCGATGGCGGTGATGCGCCGAAGGAGGCCGCAAATGTATTCCGGAATAGGGCTGCCCCGGTTGGACGGCGCCCGGGATGGCGTTCAGATTCACCGTAACGTCGTCGCCGGGATACATCTGCGCCGCAAGCGGAGTTGCCAGCCCGAGCAGAGCGAGCAAAACAATTGCAAACGTCGTAGAACAGAGGTGTCGCATCATGCGCATTCGCGTCCGAAAAGCATTTCGCGTTTCGGCCCTTTCTGCTGCGGGAACAATAATCATCCGGCCGTTCGTGCTCAACCGGTTGTTTGACCGGCGCTTTTGAGCAGTTTCAGGAGCTGCGGATGCAGCCTTTCATTGGCCGCGAGGATATGGCCCGCCTCGAGCGCCCGGCTGCCGCCTTCGAGATCGCTGACAAACCCGCCGGCTTCGCGCACGAGCAGGATGCCGGCTGCGACGTCCCAGGCTTTCAGCCCGCGCTCCCAGAAGCCGTCGAACCGGCCGGCTGCGACATAGGCAAGATCGAGAGCCGCGGCGCCGAAGCGCCGCACGCCGGCCGTCGCGTTCATCATTTCCGCCAGTTCGCCGAGAAACCGTTCATGGCCCTCGCGTCCAAGGAACGGAATGCCGGTCGCAACGACCGATTCCGCGAGGTGCTGGCGAACCGACACGCGCAGGCGCTTGTCGTTGAGATAGGCGCCGTGGCTGCGCTCGGCCGTGTACATTTCGTCCGTCACCGGATTGTAGACGAGGCCCGAGACGATCTGGCCTTCCCGCTCCAACGCGATCGAAATCGCGAAATGCGGGATGCTGTGCAGAAAATTCGTCGTGCCGTCGAGCGGATCGATGATGAAGCGATGCGATTTGTCGGGCCCTTCGATCACGCCCGTTTCCTCGACCAGGAAATTGTAGCCGGGCCGCGCGCGCGACAGTTCTGCCACGAGAATGCGTTCGGTCCTTTGATCCGCCGAGGAGACGAAATCGGCAGGACCTTTGAGCGAAACCTGCAAATTTGCGAGTTCGCCGAAATCGCGGATGAGGGCGCGGCCGGCCTTGCGCGCCGCGGATGTCATCACATTGAGGGCCGGCGAAAGATAGGGCATGCCTATTCGGCCCGCCGCACATAGGAGCCGTCTTCGGTGGATACGACGACTTTCGTGCCGGCGTTGATGAAGGGCGGCACCTGTATCTTGAGGCCGTTCTCGAGCACGGCGCCCTTGTAGGACGGCGCTGCCGTTCCGCCCCTCATCACCGCATCCGCTTCGACCACTTCGAGCGTTACGTGCTGGGGCAATTTGATGCCGATGGGACGGCCCTCATAGGTTTGCACGAGGACTTTCATGCCGTCCTGGAGAAATTGTGCCTGGTCACCCACGAAGCCGGCATCGACCTCGATCTGGTCGTACGTCTCCATATCCATGAAGGTCAGCATTTCGCCACTGGCGTAGAGATACTGAAAGTCCTTCTTTTCGAGATAGGATTCCTCCACGCTCTCGTCGGCACGGAAGCGTGCGTTGAGCTTGGTGCCGGTGACGATGTTCTTGAGTTCGACCTGATTATAGGCGCCGCCTTTTCCGGGCTTCACCGCCTGGCATTTCACCGCCATCCAGAGTCCGCCCTCATGGGCGATCATTATTCCCGGACGGATTTCGTTACCTGCGATTTTTGCCATGGTGAATGCGCTCCCTTCGGGCGCAAAAAAGACGGTCGATGTCGAAAGAGCGCGTGCCTTCTAGCAGGGCGGGGCCGTCCGGCGCAATCGGCCCCACGGAACAGCGCTCAGAACTGCGCGTTGAACGCCTTGACGGCGGCGGCCGGACCTTGGGGCCAGTCCCATACGCCCGCCGATACCGCGAGAAAATCGGCACCCGCCTCGATCAGCGGCTTCGCGTTCTCGACCGTGATGCCGCCGATGGCGACGCAGGGCACGACCATCATTTCCGCCCACCAGCGCAACAGTTCGATATCGGCGTGGGATTTCGCCTCTTTGGTCAGCGTGGGAAAGAACGCGCCGAAGGCGACATAGTCGGCGCCCGCTTCCGCCGCCTCGATCGCCAGATGGCGGGAATCGTGGGCTGTGACGCCGACAATGGCGTTCGGGCCGACCGCTGCGCGGGCCTCGGCATAACTCGCATCGTCCTGGCCGATATGCACGCCGTCGGCACCCAGCTCGGCCGCAAGATCGGGACGGTCGTTGACGATGAACGCGACATCGCGGGCTTGCGCGATCGGCATCAATGTCTCGGCGGCGCGCCTGATATCGTCATCGGAAACGTTCTTGAGCCGCAATTGCAACGCGGCGACATCGCCCGCACCCAGCGCGCGCCGCAGCGTCTCGGCGAAGGATTGCAGCTCGAATGCAGGCGGCGTGATGAGATAGAGACGGCAGCGTTCGCTCATGGTCGATGTTTGTACCGAAGCGTGAGAAGAAACAGGACTCTCTGATCTTCCGGGGCGATGCGCAGATTTTCCGCTGCAGTTTCGGCTCCCGCAACGGCATCTTGTGCATCGGACAACACAATCTCCGCATGGGGATCGTAATCAGCTTCGTGCCGCCGTTTTTGCAATTCGACGAATGTACTCGCGCAAAATCGCAACTCGGGGCAAAACATTTTGATGCCAAATTCCGGCGGCAGAGGTCTCCCGGCCTGTTCGCAAGCCGATCGCATTTCACCGTGCTGAAATGATCGATAGACAAGCCGAAAATCGGGCGTCTTGCGCCGTGCGGGGCTTTCTCCGACGAGAGCACACGTCGCCCAATCCGACAGGCAATGGAAAAGGCCGTAATAGGCGGTCGAAATCGCGCGCCGTAAGTGGACCTTTCTCGGTGCGCCCCGCGACCTTGGTGTAGAAATATCTCGCGCGAGCTGGAAGTACTGCGAGAAATCAATCATTCTTCGTTGGCGAGTTCTTCAAGTTCGGCTCTGGTCGCGTAATGCACGAACGGACGTCTTTCGTCGCCCTGCTCCCGCATGAAATCCAAGAGCGCAAGCCTGATTTCTCCCGTTTGTTGCCCCCGCGAAAGCAGCGACTTTCCCGGCTTAAGCACGATCGTGACACGCAAGCACGGTCGGTCGTCCAAATCCGTGTCGTCTTCGATCAGCGCGTCGACGACCCAGTCCTTCAACTTTGGACGTGCAATTTTCAGCGCTGCCGCGCGGACTTGGCGGTGGGTAAGTGTCGTCTGGGTTCCGATGGACATGGCGTCACTCTATCGGTGGCGCCCGATTCTGTCACGCCGCATTCTTCTCCAGGTCCTTGTTCCAGGCGCCGGTGGCGGCAAGCCCGTTCATCCTGGCGCGATGGGCAAAGGCGCGTTGCGCGGCTGCCACGTTCTCGGCCTTGCCGCTCCAGGCGGTTTGCGGTGCCGCCTGCAGCGCGCGGCCATAGGAGAAAGTGAGCGGCCAGGGAAGGGTATAGCCGGCATTCATCGCGTTGAGATGCGCGGTCGCTTCTTCGTCGGATTGCCCCCCCGAAAGGAACGCGATGCCGGGAACCGCCGCCGGCACGCAGCGCTTGAGAACGATCACCGTCTTTTCGGCCACTTCTTCGACGCTCGCCTGTTTGTCGGATTTCTTGCCGGCGATCACCATGTTGGGCTTGAGCACCATGCCTTCGAGCAGAACCCGCTGCTTGAAGAGCGCGGAGAACACCTCCTTCAGCGTCCATTCGGTGACGCGCGCGCAATTGTCGATGTCGTGATCGCCATCCATCAGCACTTCCGGCTCGACGATCGGCACGATGCCGTTTTCTTGGGCTAGCGCCGCGTAACGTGCCAGCGCATGCGCATTGGTGATGATGCCCGTGTATGTGGGAATGCCTTTGCCGATGTCAATCACGGCGCGCCATTTGGCGAAGCGCGCGCCGAGCTTGCGATAGTCGACCAGCCGCTCGCGCAGGCCGTCGAGCCCTTCGGTGA
>JBAVOL010000061.1:0-53761 GCA_049692035.1 Rhizomicrobium sp. | reverse complement strand
GGATCGGTGTCGCCCAGCATGATCGAGAGGGCAATGCCGAAGAACCCGCAGACGCCTCCGGCGATCGCGCCGCCAAGGGCACCGGCCGCATAACCCTTCGCGACATCCAACGCATACAGATAACCTGCCGCGGCCGAAATCAGCATGCCGCCGAACAGCAGCGCATGCAGCGTAATCCACGCCGAGACATGCGCCGAAAAAGCCAGCGCTACCAGCAGGACTGTTCCGACGATCATGGCGCGGCGCAGCGCTGGCGTGTCGATCATGGGCGTCCCCAACGGCCTGCCCCGGGATTACGGGGCACCGACTCGGCTATCTCATGACACTTCCTTAACACGCCCAGGCCTTGCGGCGATGCTACGATTTCTCTAATGGCGTTACATTCCACCGCGATGTGCCAATCGTGCGCTTCGTACCATGCCAGAGCCCATGATCGAGATTGAAGGACTGACCAAGCATTTCGGTCCCATTCCCGCTGTGGCGGGAATCGACCTGACCGTGGCCAAGGGTGAGGTGCTCGGCTTTCTCGGCCCCAACGGCGCCGGAAAATCCACGACCATGAAGATGGTCACCGGCTATCTCGCGCCGAGCGCGGGCCGGGTACGGATTTGCGGTCACGATATCGAAACCGCGCCCCTCGCGGCGCAGCGCTGTATTGGCTATCTGCCGGAGGGCGCGCCAGCCTATGCCGACATGACCCCGCGCCAGTTCCTGACCTTCATCGCCGAAATCCGGGGCTTCACCGGCGCTGCGGCAAAATTGCGGGTCGATCGGGCGATCGCGGAAACAGAACTCGATTCCGTGCTCGACCAGCCGATCGATACGCTGTCCAAGGGCTTCAAGCGCCGCGTCGGCCTCGCCCAGGCGATCCTGCACGATCCACCCGTCCTGATCATGGACGAGCCGACGGACGGTCTCGATCCCAACCAGAAGCACGCCGTCCGCACGCTCCTGCGCGCCATGGCGCCGGACAAGGCGATCATCATATCCACCCACCTGCTGGAAGAAGTCGAAGCTATCTGCACGCGCGCCGTGATCATCGATCGCGGCCGCATCGTTGCCGACGGGACGCCCGCCGAACTCATCGCGCGCTCGCGCCACCACAACGCCGTGACGCTGGTGCTGCCGGCAAGTCAGGCGGAAAACGCCAAGACCGGGATCAAGGCGCTTGGCGGCGTCGCCGTCATCGAAGAGACGATGGGGCCGGACGGGTGGATCGAACTCACCGCGTTTCCGAAGAGCGGCGCGCTTCTGATCGAAGAGGTGAGCGCGCTTGCGATCGCTGAGAAGTGGGATGTCAAGGAACTCTATGCCGAAGCGGGACGGCTCGACGACGTCTTCCGGGCGATCACGACGCACGACACGGCGCGTGCGCGCGAGGCCCGCACATGAACGCGCTCTGGCCCATCTTCAAACGCGAATTCGCCGCCTATTTCTCGACGCCTCTGGCCTATGTGTTCATCGTCATCTTCCTGTTCGCGATGGGCTCTTTCACCTTCTATATCGGTCATTTCTACGAGAACGGGGTCGCCGACCTCTCCGTCTTCTTCGGCTATCATCCCTGGCTCTATTTGTTCCTGGTGCCGGCGATTTCGATGCGGCTGTGGGCAGAGGAGCGGCGCACCGGCACGATGGAATTGCTGCTCACGCTGCCCGTTCCGCTGTGGGTGACGGTCGCGGGCAAATATCTGGCGGCGTGGGCGTTTACCGGCGTGGCCCTTTTCCTCACCTTCCCCATCTGGCTGACGGTCAATTTTCTCGGCAATCCCGACAATGGCGTGATCCTCGCAAGCTATTTGGGCAGCTTGCTGATGGCCGGCGGCTATCTCGCCATCGGCGCCTGCATTTCTGCCTCGACCAACAATCAGGTGATCGCATTCATCGTCAGCGTCGTCGTCTGTTTCCTGTTCACAATTTCCGGCGCGCCGCTCGTTCTCGATTTCTTTCGCGGCTGGGCACCGCTCGTGCTGGTCAATGCGATTTCCTCGTTCAGCGTGCTGACGCATTTCACGGCGATCTCTGCCGGCGTGATCGATCTGCGCGATATCATCTTTTTCTTCTCGCTGATCGCGCTGTTTCTCACCGCGAACATCGTGATCGTCGATCTGAAGAAAACGAGTTGAAGACGCGATGAAACCCCTGTCTCGCCGCCTTTACGCCATCGTCGCCATCTCGCTTGCCGCGGTGATCTTCGTTGCGCTCAACATCGCGGCCGATACGACGCTCACCACATCGCGGCTCGACCTGACGCAAACCGGCGTATACACGCTCGCCGCCGGAACCAAGCATAGCATCGCCAATTTGCAAGAGCCGATCACGCTCAAATTCTTCTATTCGAAAAAGGTCGCCGCCGGCTACGCGCAGATCAATACCTATGCCGAGCGCGTGCGGGACCTGCTCAAAGAATATGCCGCGCGCTCGCACGGCAAAATCATCCTGCAAGAGATCGATCCCGAGCCCTTTACTGCGGCCGAGGACGAGGCGAACGCCGATGGGCTTTCGGGGGCCCCCACCGATTCGGGTGACCAGGTCTATTTCGGTCTCGTCGGCACCAACACGATCGACGGCCAGGAAGTGATTCCATTCTTCGCCGAAGATCGCGAAGCCTATCTCGAATACGACATTTCGGCACTCCTCTATCGTCTGTCGACGCCGAAGAAACCCGTGCTCGGCATCATATCGAGCCTGCCGCTCGATACCGGCGCCGGCGGCATGCAGGCAGCGCTGCAGGGGCAGGCACGCCCGTACATGGCCTATGAGGAGTTGAGCCAGACCTATGCGACGAAAATGCTGGACGCCAATTTTGCCGGCATCCCGCGCGACATCGACGTGCTGATGATCGTTCAACCGGGTGCGATGACTCCCGCGCAGCTCTACGACATCGACCAATTCGTACTGCGCGGCGGGCACGCCCTCGTCTTCGTCGACCCGATGTCGGAAATCGCCTCGGCGGGCCAGGAGGAAGGCAGCCCCGCCTCGTCCGATCTGCCCTCGCTGTTCCGCGCCTGGGGCGTTGCGTATGACCCGAACAAGGTGGTCGCCGACAAGGCTCTGGCGCAATCGGTGCAGATTTCCGCCGACCCGCGCAATCCAGTGACGCAATATCCGATCTGGCTGAAGCTTGGGGCCAAGAATTTCAACGACAAGGATCAGGTGACGGCGAGCCTGCAGACGCTCAATCTGGCAAGCGTCGGTGCATTGAGCGCCGCCAAAGGGGCCACTACCAGTTTCACGCCGCTGATCTGGTCGTCGAATCAGGCCTCGCTCCTCGACGCCCAGGAGGTGCATTTGACGCCCCGGCCGCAGGACCTGATGGCTGAGGTCGAACCTACGGGCAAGAACTACGTGATCGCGGCGCGTATTTCGGGACCGGCGAAGACATCGTTCCCGGCCGGGCCGCCGCTGTCGCCTGCCGACGCCGCCAAGGCGCCGCCGCAAATCAAGGCGTCGCGCGGTCCCATCGACGTCATCATCATGGCGGACACCGACATCTTCGACGATCGCTTCTGGGTCCATACCGAAAGCCTCTACGGCAAGCAGATCGCCGTGCCTTTTGCCGACAACGCGGCATTCGTCCTCAATGCGGTGGAAAACCTGACGGGATCGGACGATCTGATCTCGCTGCGCACGCGCGCGACCAACAACCGTCCCTTCGTCGTCGTCCAGAAGCTGCAGGCGGATGCGCAAGCCGAGTTTCAGCAGCAGGCCGACATGCTCAAGCAACGCCTGAGCGATACCGAAAACCGTCTGCATGCGCTCGAACAAGGCGGCTCGACCGACGGTCAGGCAGCTACGAGCACCGCCTTGACGCCCGAACAGGCCGCCGAGATCGAGCGTTTCAAGCGCGAACTCATCGAGACCCGCGTCGCTCTACGCGACGTGCAGCACAATCTGCGCAAGGACATCGATGCGCTGGGCGCCCTTCTCGCCTTCGTCAACATCGCGCTTGTGCCGTTGCTGGTGGCGGGCTTTGCGATCGTCCTGGCCGTTTTGCGCCGCAGGCGCCGCGCGCGCGATCGCGCACAGAGGCTCGGGCCATGATCGACACGAAAGCATTCCTTCGCGATCCGCGCCGCCGCAACCTTGCAATTCTCGCGGCCGTAGCATTCGTCATGGTGGTGCTGGCCGTTCTCGCTGTTGTGCATGAGGCCCACGAACTCGCGCCGCGCAAAATGGCCCAATCGCTCTTTCCCGAACTCGCGCACGAAGCGGGCCGGGTCGCCCATATCCGCATCCAATCGCACAAGGGCTCGCTCGACATCGTCTTCAAGCCGGAGAAAGGCTGGGTGGTTGCCAGCCACGACGATTATCCCGCCTCCTTCGAACAGGTGCGCGAGACCATCGTCGGACTTGCGGCTCTGGTCGCAATTGAACCCAAGACCGCACGTCAGGACTGGTTGCCCTATCTCGATCTCGTCTCGCCCCTGCACGGCGGCAACGGCACGCTGATCACGCTGATGGATGACAAGGGCACGATCCTCGCCTCTCTCATCGCCGGCAAGACCACCGATATCGGCGATCCCAGCGGCGCAATGGGGCTCTTCGTCCGCCAGCCCGGCGATCCGCAAAGCTGGCTCGCCCGCAGCGTTTTCGAGCCGAAGAGCGATGCGAGCGATTGGCTCGACAAGCAGGTGATGACGATCGACCGCGCGCGCATCGCCGAGGCGGACATCGATCCCCTGGTCGGTCCCTCTTATGTCGTGCGCCGCGATCACCCGAGCGATGCCGATTTCGAGTTGACCGAGTTGCCCAGGGGCCGCGCGCTTGCCTATGACGGCGCTCCCGACGGCGTTGCCGCATCGGTCGCGGATTTCAGCTTCGACGACGTGCGGCCGGCGCGGAATTTCGATTTCTCCGATTCGGCGCATTTGGCGCGCATTGTCACCAAGACCTTCGACGGCCTCACCGTGACCGTGAACGTCATGCAACAGGGTACGGATTATTGGGCGACCGTGTCGGCGGAAGGCGCGCCAAATTCGCCCGACGCGCGAAAGGAGGCCCGCGACATCGACGCCCATGCGGCGGGCTGGGCCTATAAGCTGCCCGCCGCCGAGGGCCAGCAATTCACCACGACGCTAGAGAGCCTGTTGAAGCCTGTGGGCGGGGCCGCGCCGAAAGCGGGATGATCTTGCTTCCGTTCCAACCGCTGCCATGGCGGCAAGCGTTTCTGATAGGCTCCGAACGTTGGAAGAATTGGTTTGGCAAACGTCGAAATGAACGACACCTTCGCCGCCCGCGCCGATAAATTCGCCTGGAGCGGAATGCGTTCTTTTGGAATCCCCATGCATGTCATCCCGGCCTAGCGATGCAGAGCATCGCGCGAGCCGGGGCCCATACCCGGTTACGCGACGGCCGCTTTGTACCGACCTTCCCCAATGCGAGCTACATATTCGTCCGGCGCGAATATGAGCGCTGGGACCCGAAGCTGCCCGGCCATCGCATCGTCGATTACAATGTGGATGTGTTCGACAGAAGCGTTCTGCCCGTCATGGAGGCCGGTCTTGCCGAACTGGTGAGCGACCGGCATCGGATTTCGCCGAGTGTTGAAATTCAGCCCGCCCATGGCCATACGGCCGGACATTCCGTTCTGCATCTCGTCTCGCTGTCGAAGGAAGCCTATTTCACCGGCGATGTGCTCCATCATCCGATTCAGATGGTCGATCCCAGCATTCATTTCCCGGGATGTGACAATCTTGAAAAGGCAATCGAGACGCACCGCCGCTTCGTCGATCTCTGCGCGGAGCGAAGCGCGCTGATTATTCCCGCGCATTTCCCGGCCCCCTATGCCGGCCGCTTGCGCCGGTATAATAGTGGGGTGATCTTTGAAGCTCTGGAGGGCGGCGTGGCCTAGCACTTGTCGCCGCCGTCCCCTGCAACGAAACTTCAGACCGAGGAGGAAACAATGGCAACTTATGTTCTGGTGCATGGCGGCGGTCACGGTGGGTGGTGCTACCAGCCTGTGGCGCGGATCATGCGCGCGCACGGACAAGAGGTGTACACGCCGACCATGACCGGCCTGGGCGAGCGCGAGCATTTGCTAAGCCCTCATGTTGATCTCAACATGCAGATCACGGACATCGTCAAGGTTCTGGAGTTCGAAGATCTCCACGACGTGATCCTGGTGGGCCATTCCTATGGCGGCATGGTGATCACCGGCGTCGCGGACCGCGCCACGCATCGGATCGGCCATCTCGTGTTTTTGGATGCCGCCACACCGAAAAACGACCAATCGCTGGTCGACGTGGCAGGCCCCCTGATGCTCGCGGCCCGAACCCAGGGACGTGTGGTCGACGGCATCGAACTCGTTCTCTATCCGGGCACGGACCCGTTGAGTTTCTATGGAGTGACGGACCCGCAGAAAATCGCCTGGATGAAGCCGAAGCTGACGCCGCATCCGTGGAAATGCTTCGAGCAAAAGCTGATTCTCACCAACGAAGCGGCGATGCGGGCGATTCCGCAGACTCATATAGTCTGCAGCGCGCTCATGGCGACGCGGAATCTTGCCGAGCTGGAGGCTGTGTCGGAAGGACGTCTCTGGGAAATCGACACAGGTCACGACCTCATGATCACCGAGCCTGAGGCCGTCGCCGAGATGCTGTTGCGCCTGGCTTCACCTTAAGCCTGGCCATCGGCAAGCCCGACAAGAAAGCGTTGCGGGCGTTGCACGGCCATCCGGCCCGATAGGGATGTCAGGCGTTCTGTTCGATCTTTCGCAATCGCATAACAACTTCCTCGCGGTAACGCATTGCTTCGAACCGGGCAAGCGCCTCGTCCTGTTTCAGGATGGCATCGAGCATTCTGTGCTTGCCCGCCTTCCAGGCGACGACGCCTTCTTCTCCCGGAAACACGCGCGGTTGCGGCGGCGTGCTGTAAAGGCGTGTCGCAACTCTCATGAGAAGCTCGAAAAGCGGCCGCGCATCCATCCTGAAGAGCTGCCTGCGAAAATCGTTCTCGAACGCGATGCGTGACTCTTCGGTATTACAGGCGTCGATACGATCCCAGAGCAAGCGCGCTTCCGCACGCAGGTTTTCGTCCTTGCAGCGCGCCGCCGCCGGGACGATCTCGCAATCCAGCAGCGATAACATTTCCAGCATCTCGTCATAGCTGGGGCCATGCACGCGCATATAGGCGGCGACCGAGCGCTCGAGCGCCGCGTCGTCCGGGCGCGCGCCGTAATAGCCACCGCCAGGGCCACGACGGACATCCAGAAGACCTTCATGCTCGAGAACGCGGGCCGCCTGCTGCACGGTGACGATGCCGACCCCGAGCAATCGGCTCACGTCGCTTAAAGAGCCGATCTGGGCGCCCGGTTCGCGTTCCAGAATGATGTCGCGCAATTTCGCGGCGGTGGTCAGTACGAGGTGGCGCCGGTGGAACTTGGTCCCCGCTTTTTTCCCGCCCGCTTTCGGCCTTGTCCTTTGATCCATGTAGCGACCCGTACCAGCAATGCGCGCCCGGATAAACCGCCGGCCACCGCCGGTTCATGCGGCGCGGAGGCTCATCATCACATCCGTACTATATTGCATGATACACTTATAATTATGTGATAATGGACGATTTTGTGATCGATTCAATGCTTGACTAGGAAACAATATGCCTATTATTTCGCTCCGAATGACGGCGACGAAGGTCGAAATGTCTCCGCGCGAGCGGCGGCGCCGTCGTCGTCAACGACAATGGCCGGCACGAAAAGGCGGGAAAACTCGCCTTCCTGGGGAGCTGCGCAGATGACTTTTCAGAGCCCGAATACCGACATCCTTCCGCGTCACCCGGTCATTATCGGCGACAAACTGCTCGAACGCGGCTCCGGTCAGACTTGGGCGCACACCTATCCCGCAACCGGGAAAGTCACGCGCGAGATTCGCCTTGCCGGAGCCCAAGACGTCGATATGGCGGTGGCAGCGGCCCGCGCCGCGTTTCCGGCCTGGCGCGCACTGCCGGGCGACAAGCGCCGCGACCTGATGCTGAAGATGGCAGCTTTGTTCGAGCAGCGCATGCAGGAGCTGGGGCAGCTGACGGCGATCGAAAACGGATCGATCATTATGGCCGCGCCCTATATGGCAATCGATGCCGCACAGAAGTTTCGCTATTTTGGCGGTTGGGCCGACAAAATTCAGGGCCGGACCATTAGCACCTGGGGCGGTCCGGCGCATGACTATGCCGCCTATGAGCCCTATGGCGTCGTGGGTGCGATCATTCCATGGAATGGACCGCTCTTCGCAACGACCATGGTGATGGCGCCGGCGCTGGCGGCTGGAAATTGCATCGTCGTCAAGGCGCCGGAGCTCGCGCCCTATACGGTCATGCGCCTCGGTGAATTGTTCCTCGAGGCGGGTTTCCCGCCAGGCGTGGTCAATGTCGTCGCCGGCGGCGCCGATGTCGGCGAGGCGATGGTCGCCCATCCCGGCATCGACAAGATTCAATTCGTCGGCAGCGGCGCCACCGCCAGGAAAGTCCTGGTCAAGGCGGCCGAGACGCTCAAGCCTTGCGGTCTCGAACTCGGCGGCAAGTCTGCCGTCATCGTGTTCGCCGATGCGGACCTCAAGGATGCCGCCAAACGCGGCCTGTCGGGTGCGGTCAGCGCCAATGGCCAGGGCTGCGTCAACGGTACGCGCCTGCTGGTGGAGCGGCCGATCTATGATCGATACGTCCAAATGCTGCAGGCGATGGCCGGCTTCATCAAAGTCGGCGACCCGCTCGATCCCGCCACGACGATGGGACCCGTAATTTCCGAAGCCGCCGTGCAACGCATTCTCGGCATGGTGAATGCGGGCGTGAGCGAGGGCGGGCGCCTCGTCGCAGGCGGCGCGCGCATGCAGGGTGATCATGCGGACGGCTATTTCCTGCCGATCACCATCGTCGCCGACGTCGGCAACAAGAGTTCGCTCGCCCAGCACGAAGTGTTCGGTCCCGTACTCGCCGTCACGCAGTTCGACGGGGAGGACGAAGCAATCGCGCTCGCCAATGGGACAAGCTATGGGCTTGGCGCCTATATTCACACGCAGAATTTGCGGCGCGGCCATTATGTTGCGAGCCAGCTCGACGCCGGCATGATTCAGGTCAACGGTTCGGGCGAAGCGATGACGCCCTGCGCCCCGTTCGGCGGCGTCAAGCAGAGCGGCTATGGCCGTCTCGGCGGCGAAGCCGGCCTGCACGAATTTCTGCGAATCAAAAATGTGTGGGTGAATCTGGCGAAGCCGGAAGGTGCACAATGAGCCTGCTTGATCCCGCGGAGCGCAGCCAAAGAGGGTGCGCGCAGCAGACGGAATTGCTTGCGGCGCCGGCACGCGAACCAAATACGTTGTACGAAGCGTCATGGCGCGACTTTATATTCGCCGAGGTGTGGACGCGGCCGGGCCTCGATCGCCGCTCGCGTTTTCTGATCTCGATCTGCGGCGCCAGCAGCGCTGAAACGCCCGCCGGGATTTTGGACGGCTATATTCGCGGCGCGCTCACGCTCGGTGAGTTGACCCTCTCCGAACTGCGCGAGGCGGCGCTCCATTTGGCCGTCTATGCCGGCTGGTCTCGCGGCGCAATTCTCGACGCGGCGGTCACGCGAGTGGCTAACGCGCTCGGCGTGCCGGCCGCGCCTTATGCGCCGATCCGTGCCGAAGCATGGGACCCCGAAACGCGCCGCACCGAAGGACGCGCCAATTTCGAATCCGTCATGACCTTCGCGGGACCGCCACCCCTCACAGCCTATTTCGATACCGGCATTATAAATTTTGTGTTCGGTGAAATGTGGATGCGGCCCGGGCTTCCCCAGCGCGCACGCCGTTGGATCACACTTGTCGGCGTTGCCGATTCCGCTTCCGACACGCCGATCCGCTCGCATATCTATGCGGCGATGGCAAGCGGTAACGCGAGCGTCGAGGAGATGCATGAATTCGTGCTGCAATACGCGATTCATAGCGGCTGGCCAAAGGCGTCCGTCATACAGGGCGTCGTGTTCGAGATGGCGGAACGGATCAAGAAGGGCCTTTCCTTCTCCGGATAATGGAACGGGAGGTTTCAATCATGCCGACGCCAAGCGATATGAAGGGCAAGGCCGCGCTCGTCACCGGCGCTGCTTCCGGTCTTGGTCGTGCGACGGCGCTCGCGCTGGCCCGCGCAGGCGCCGATATTTGCATCGTCGACGTGAATGCCGCCGGGCTCGAAGAGACTGCGCAATCGGTGCGCGCGCTCGGGCGGCGCGCCCATGTCCATGCGACCGATCTTACGGTAGCCGAGAATTGCCCCAACGCGGTGCGCGCCGCGGTCGAGGCGTTCGGGCGCCTCGATGCGCTCTGCAACGTCGCCGGCGTGATTTTCTTTGCGCACGCGACGGAGATGCCCACCGCCCAATGGGAAAAGACGCTCGCCGTGAATTTGAGCGCGCCGTTCTATCTGTGTCAGGCGGCGATCCCGCATTTGCTGGAGCAACGCGGCGCCATCGTCAATGTGACGTCGTCCGCGTCCTTCATCGGCGAGGCGTATGTGGCGGCCTATTGCGCCTCCAAGGCGGGGCTTACCCACATGACCAAGGCCCTCGCGATGGAATACATGCACAAACCGATCCGCATCAACGCGGTTGCGCCGGGCGGCATGATCACCGGCATCGCCACAAACATGAAAATGCCCGAAGACGTCGACTATACCCTGATCAAGCGTTTCACGCCGCTGCGCGGCGTCGTCGAGGTCGATGATGTGGCGGACATGATCGCGTTCCTCTCCTCGGACGCCGCGCGCGGCTATCACGGCGCCTGTATTTCTGTCGATAATGGCATCACGGCTGGTTGACGGGTGCGCAACATGAAATGCGGGTTCATCGGTTTGGGCAGCCAAGGCGCGCCGATGGCGCGGCGCATGATCGAGAAAGGCTTTGAGGTTATTCTTTGGGCACGCCGCGCCGAGACCCTTCAGCCTTTCGCAGACACGTCCGCAGAAATCGCTTCGGATGTCGCTCAACTGGGCGCCCAGGTCGATCATGTCGGGATTTGCGTCGTCGACGACGCAGGCGTGCGCGAGGTGTGCGACGCGCTTTTTCCAGCGATGCGTTCGGGCGGGCGGATCGCGATTCACTCAACCGTACATCCTGACACATGCGTGAGCCTGGCGAAGCAGGCGGCTGCGCGTGGGCTGTCGCTGATTGACGCTCCTGTCAGCGGCGGCGCTCCCGCCGCTGATGCCGGCACGCTGACAGTCATGGTCGGCGGAGAGGCAGACGCGGTGGCGGCGGCGCAGCCGGTTTTCGAAACCTTCGGCAAACTGATCCTGCATCTTGGCGGTGTCGGCGCCGGACAGATGGCCAAGCTGATCAATAACGCGCTGATGGCCGCCCATGTCGCACTTGCGCATCACAGTCTCAGCGCCGGCACCGTTCTTGGACTCGATCGGGCAGGCCTCATCGAGCTTGTGAAGTCCAGCAGCGGACGTAGCTATGGCTTCGAGGTTTATGCGCGACTGCCCAGTCCGGCCGCCTTCGCGCATGGCGCGAAGCTTTTAGCGAAGGATGTGCGGCTGCTTGGAGAGGTTTTGGGCGCCGACCCCGCTTTCGCCGCGTTGCGCGATGTGGCCGAACCGTTCCTCAAACTTGTCCAAGAGGGACAAGTCAACCCCTCGTAACAACGTCAATGTACGGAGACAATGATGAGTTTCTCGATCGATCAGTTCCGCTTGCCCGGCAAGGTCGCCGTCGTCACCGGCGCCGGCGGGCGAGGAAACAATATCGGACGCGCTTATGCGATGGGGCTCGCGCAGGCGGGAGCCTCGGTCGTGGTCGCCGACCTCAATGAGCAGGGCGCGAAAGCGGCGTGCGACGAGATTGTTGCCGCCGGCGGCAAGGCGATCGCAGTCGGCGTCGATATCAGCAAGCAGGATTCCGTGTCGCAGATGGTGAAAGCCGCCAGGGATGCATTCGGAGGCGTCGACATCCTCGTCAACAATGCTGCGCTGATGATCGAGCTCGGATCGCCGAAGGCGGCCGACATCCCGCTCGAAGACTGGAACCGCATCCTCAGCGTGAATTTGACGGGCGCGCTGATTTGCGCGCAGGCCGTGATACCTTCCATGCGCGCGCGCGGCGGCGGCAAGATTGTCAACCAGCTGTCGGCCGGCGCGTTTCCCGCTGTTTCGATTTATGGCGTCGGCAAGCTTGCCTTGTACGGACTGACAACCACACTCGCGCGCCAGCTCGGTCCCGAAAAAATCAATGTCAATGCAATTGCTCCCGGCAATACAACGAGCGAGGCGGGGCTGGCGCTGATGCCGGATGGCGCGCCCCATGTGAAATTTCTCGAAGCCAGCGTCGCAATGCGCCTGCGGGGGACCCCCGATGAATTGGTCGGTGCACTTTTGTTGCTTTGTTCGCCTGCGGGCGATTGGATTACCGGCCAGGTGATCCATGTGGATGGCGGCTGGGTTATACGCCCCTAAACCCCGTCGCTTGATGGCACCATATCCGTCTGAGCCACATGTAGTTTTCATTCGCAGTCAAAACGAAGAAGCTGGACCGCGTCAGGCGATCCAGCTTCCCTCCTGCGGGCGTATCGGCCTTAATGGAAGCCGATCACGATCTTGCCCATGTGCCGGCCGCTCATGAGATGGCGCAAGGCATCGGGCAATTGCTCGAATGTGTAGCGAGTATCGATGATCGGCCGTAATTTGTGAAACGCGACGGCGCGATTCATCAGCTCGAAATCGTCACGGCTGCCGACCTTGACCGGCGTTATATCGACTCCGGCTGTAAACATGGACGAGACGGCGTTGGGCCATCCGGTGATAAGACCGACCAAAGCCAATCTCCCGCCGATTCGCGTGGACGCAAGCGAACGCTCCACGGTTTCAGCACCGCCTATATCGATGGTCAAATCCACGCCCGCGCCTGCGGTGAGGTTGCGCACCACCTTGTTCCACTCCGGCTCGGCGCGGTAATCGATCGTCTCATTCGCGCCCAAGCTTTGGAGCCGCACGCAGCGTTCCGGGCTCGACGACGTCATGATGACGCGCGCACCGAACAATTTCGCAAACTGGAGCGCGAAGAGCGAAACCCCGCCACTGCCCTGCAGCAGCACGGTCATGCCCGGCATTAGCGGCACGGCGGCGCAGAGCGCATGCCACGCCGTCACTCCGGCGCACGGAAACGCGGCGCCTTCTTCAAAGCTTAAATGCGCCGGCAGCATCACGGCTTCGCTGTCGTGCACAACGATTTCCTCGCGCATAACGCCCGGTAGGAAACCGCCGCGCCCCATAGCCGCCGGAGACGCGCGAAACGGGCCGCCGATCCAGTCTGGGTTAAAGGTCAAGGCCACGCGATCGCCGACCTTGAACCGCAAGACGTCCGGCGCCGTCTCGATGATTTCTCCCGCGCCGTCCGAGCATGGGATCAGGCCCTGCGGCGGAACGCCGAAGACGCCCGATAAAACCATGGTGTCGCGATAATTGATGGACGCCGCACGCATAGCGATACGGATTTGTCCCGGTCCCAGCGGACCGGGCGCCGGCGTGTCCTCGATCGCCAAAGATTCTACACCCGTGGCCGTTCGGGAAATAAAAGCTTTCATGATATGCATCCTCCTTACCGAGCGTTTTCAAATTCGAGTTAATGCGGAAGGGCTTCTTGAGAACCAAGCCCTCGTTTTTTGTCGCGGAAGCGCGAAGTTTATCATCTCTTATTGCGCATCATTTTCGCAGTAATCTCGTCGATCGATTTTTCCATCGCATTCCGCATCGACAAATAAAATCCCCTATGTCTTTGAGCCGCCTGGGTGCAGCGCCCGATGCGGCTGTCGAGGCGCCGCTCTTGCTCACCTCCAGATCAGCCGCAGCGCGGTCAAGACTGACCGGCGTAGGACTCGAAAGCAAATGGCCATAAAGGCGCGCCACCATCTGCGGCACGCCGCAGGGTGTCAACAAGGACGCCACCTCGTCCACAAAAGGGTGCTTATCGGCGTCGAGAGATTGTTTTGACATATCCGGCATATACCAAATATTCTGGCGATTGGATTGAAGATCAAGCTTATCCTTCGACACCTGTGCGGGCGTCAGCCGGATTGGGAAGCTGAAATCGCCGGCCTGTCGAGACTAGCGTAAAAATGTCCAAGCCTCGGGCTGAATTCACAATCAAAGGTAAGGCCGCATGATCGGTGAGGATCCGTTAGATTTGGGCGGACAAGTCGCGTTCGTCACGGGCGCGGGCCAAGGCGCCGGCCGTGCCGTCGCGATAGCTTTGGCGCGCCACAATGCCGGTGGCGTGGGGGTGAACGATTTCGTCGCGGAACGCGCCGCCGCCGTTGTCGAGGAGATCAGGGCCCTTGGCGTCCCGGCGGTTGCGACACCTGCGGATGTGGGCGATCACGCACAGGTTAGATCCGCGATGGAAGCGGCGGGAAACGCGCTTGGCCCCATTACGATTCTCGTCAACAATGCCGGCAACGCCGGCCCCAATGCAACAATCCGCTTGTCTGCGCCGTTTTGGGAGTCCAGTCCGGATGAATGGGATCGTTATTTCAGAACAAATCTGCAGGGTGTGATGAATTGCTGCCATGTCGCGGTTCCCGGCATGATCAAGCAAGGCAGGGGCCGTATCGTCACGATCGTCTCGGATGCGGGACGCGTCGGCGAAGCAAGGCTCGCCGCTTATTCCGCCGCAAAAGCAGGCGCGGCGGGATTTGTGCGCACGCTCGCGCGCGAGACGGGGCGTTACGGGATCACCTCAAACGCCATTTCTCTTTCAACGCTGGAGCCGCCGCTCGAAGGCGCGGCGAAAGAAGCGTTCCTTGCGAGCGACCAAACGAAGGCACAGCTTGCGCGCTATGTGATCCGCCGCTTCGGAAAGCCGGACGATGTCGCGCACATGGCGCTGTTTTTGTGTTCGGACGCCGCGTCCTGGATTACCGGACAAACCTATCCGGTCAATGGCGGCTATTCATTCGCGCAGTGAGCAGCGACGCGCGCCGCATAAGGCTCTGCGTCGGTCAGTGCGTTGGGAAAAAATAGGGAGATGAAATCGTGCCAATGCCGAGCGACATGACAGGGAAAGCCGCCCTCGTGACCGGGGCGGCGGCGGGCCTTGGCCGGGCCACTGCGCTGAGACTTGCGCGTGCGGGCGCCGACGTTTGCTTGGTCGACATCAACGTCGACGGGCTGGAGGCGACGGCGAGAGAAGCGGCCTCGCTTGGGGTCAAGATGCTGGTTCGAGCGATCGACTTGGGCGTCGCCGAAAATTGCCGCTCCGCGGTCGCCGCCGCCGTCGATGCGTTCGGCCGCCTCGACGCGCTGTGCAATGTCGCGGGGGTCTTCATTCCGAGTCATACGAGTGAAATGCCCCAAGCCGATTTCGAGAAGACGCTGGCTGTCAATCTGAGCGCGCCGTTCTTTCTCATTCAGGCAGCGATTCCCCATTTGCTGGAAACGCACGGAGCCGTGGTCAATGTCACGTCCTGCGCGGCCCACAAAGCGCAGGCCTATTCGGCCGCCTATTGCGCCACCAAAGCGGGTCTCACGCATATGACCAAGGCGCTTGCCATGGAGTATATGCACAAGCCGATCCGCTTCAACGCGGTGGCGCCCGGCGGAATGATGACTGCTCTCGCCGGCAATTTGCGTAACCTGCGCGATTTTGATGCGTCGCTGATGAAACGCGTGACTCCGCTGCGCGGCATGGTAGAGATCGACGACGTGGCCGAAATGGTCGCGTTTCTCGCCTCCGACGCCGCGCGCGGCTATCACGGTGCCAGCATCTCCGTAGACAATGGCATTACGGCCGATTGACCGCCGGCGCGTCTTTTCGGTTGCGGTGTTGTACCGTCTTCGCGTGTTCTGTGGCTCAAAAAGCGATCATCGGGGAGGAAGCAATGCTGAACGCCGCTGAGATCATTGCGGAGGCTGAAACGCGAGCGGGAGTTCCCGATTCAGAGCCGGTCTTCCGACCCAATCTCGATCAGTTGGTCGCGTCGCTCAATTCGGACAACGAGCTGTCGGCGCTGGGAGAATCCAGTGTGTGCAAGGGCCTGGTCGATCGAACCGTGCACCGCCTGGAGGGTCTCAAATGGCGGCGCGATCATCCGGAAATTGCCGATGAAGCCATAGCCGAGCCGGTCTTCCTGACCGGCCTGCCGCGTTCGGGAACTACCTATTTCCAATATCTGTTCGACAAAGACCCGCGTTTCCGCCTTATTCGGACGTGGGAAAGCATCACACCTTCGCCGCCCCCTGGTTACGATCCCGAATCCGTCCGCCGCCGCAAAGCGGAAGAAGAGCAGCGTCGCCGCGAAGCGGTTCCGAAAAAGATTGAAGGCTTCGAGGCCTTACATTTGCTCGACCTGGATGGTCCCGACGAATGCCACGTCTTCCTCGAGCAAACTTACGCGGCCGCGGGCTATCAAAACCTGTACGACGTGCCGACGTATTTCGACTATATGATGAAGTCGCTGGATTTCGCCGCCACCTACGAGGTGCACAAGCGACAATTGCAGCTTCTTCAGTGGCGCATGAAGCAGCCGCGCTGGGCGGTCAAATACCCCAACCATGTCCTGGCCATGGACAAGATCGTCGCAGTCCATCCGACGGCCCGCTTCGTCATGACTCACCGCGATCCGGTGCAGACGCTGGCGTCAATCTCGAAAATGACACTCACGCTGCGCGGAACCCGCTACGAACAACCGATCGATCCCAACCGCGTCGGCCGGCAAATGCTCGATTTCGTGCAGCGCCATATCGATCGCATCATGGCTTTTTGCACGTCTTCCGGAAGCGATCGGATGACGCATGTCGATTATTACCGGATCGTCGATAATCCGGCAGCCTGCATGGCAGAGGTGCATTCGGGACTCGGCATCGATACGCCCGACGAAGTGCGCGAGGCGGTAGCCGACTGGCGTCGTCGCAACCCTAAAGGCGCGCGCGGCGCCAATCCCTATGCCCTGGAGCAATTCGGTCTCGATGCGGATGCGGTAGCCGGGCAGTTCCAGGACTATATGCGCCATTTCGACATCCCGCGTGAGCGGGATGGACTTGCACGTGCTGGAACCTGACATGGCGCCAGGACGGGCTACATTGAACGCTTCTGCAATCCGAAGCGCGGGCGCTCGACGATCGGTTATCCGAGCCCTATGGAGTTCGAGATAAAAGCTGGCTTAGCCTAAGCGGGCGTCATCCGAACCGGGTGCAGGCCTCCTGTGTCCAAATTGATACCCCACGAAGCTGTCGCAAACTTGCGCGACACTAACGTCCGCACAAGCTGCCAAAAGGAGAATTCCGTGACCACATCCCGCCTTGTGGGAGTCGTCGCCGCCGCGCTGTTGAGCGCTGTGGTCGCGTCTGCGGCCGCCGCCGATTCCGACGATTCGCCGGCCGCCGAAATGCTGCCCACCGGCCAGCGCATCACTCCCGAAGCGGCAACGGGCGCGCACTTCCAGGACCTCGACCCCGGTCTTGCCGCCTATCCCGCCCACCGCGCCGGCATGGCGGTGTCGACGATTGCCAGCCACGACGGCAAGACGCTGCTGATCCTGACCAGCGGCTTCAACAAGATGTGGCTGCCGAACGGCAAAACGGATCCCGCGGCGTCGAACGAATATGTGTTCGTCTTCGACATCGCCAACCGCACGCCACGGCAAGTCCAGGTGTTGCAAGTGCCCAATACCGATGGCGGCATCGCCTTTGCGCCGAACGATGCACATTTCTACGTCGCGGGCGGCGTCGACGATTCGCTGCACATCTTCGCGCGCCACGACGGCGTGTGGTCCGAGGATGGCGCGAGCGTGAAGCTCGGTCACGATCATGGCCTCGGCATCGGCATCAAACCCAGCGCGGCAGGTCTCGCGGTCTCCGCCGACGGCAGCAAAATCGTCATCGCCGACCGCCACAATGACGCGGTCACGCTGGTCGACACGACGAGGCGCAAGGTCGCCGGCGAACTCGACCTCAGGCCCGGCAAAAATGATCCCGCACAAAAGGGCGTGGCAGGCGGCGAATATCCCGACTGGGTCGCGATCAAGGGCAACGACACGGCCTATGTTTCGAGCGAGCGCGACCGCGAAATCGTTGTCGTGGCGCTTGGCGTATCCGCTCCGCGCATCATCACGCGCATCAAGGTCGCGGGCGTCCCCAACCGCATCCTGCTCAACGCCGATCAGAGCGTCCTCTACGTCGCCGCCGACAACAGCGACACGGTAACGGCGATCGACACGCGGACGGACACGATCAAGGAAGTCATTTCGGTCGCCGCACCGCCCGGCCTGTTTGCCAACCCCCAGCGTTTCGGCGGAGCCGCACCCAACAGCCTTGCCCTCTCACCCGACGGCGGCACGCTCTACGTCACCGATGGCGGCACCAATGCGCTCGCGATCGTCCGCTTGGGCGGCCCCGGACCCCATTATGTCGCCGGGCTCGTGCCGACCGGCTGGTATCCCAATTCGGTGAGCGCGGTCGGCGACATGCTCTATGTCGTCAATGGACGCAGCAATGTGCGCCCCAATCCGGGCGGCTGCCATTCGGCCTATCCCGACAAGCAGCTGACGGAGCAATGCCATGCGCGCAACCACTATGTCCTGCAGCTGTCCAAGGCGGGGTTTCTCGCGCTGCCCGTGCCCAAGCCGGAGGATTTGCGCGAGTTGACCGACAATGTCGCCGCCAATAACGGCTTTACGCACAAACGCGATCCGCAAGACGAAAGACTGATGGAGGCGCTCAAGGCGCGCATCAAGCACGTCATCTATATCGTCAAGGAAAACCGCACCTATGACCAGGTGCTCGGCGATCTCGACCGCGGCAATGGCGATTCGTCGCTCGCGTTGTTCGGCACCGCCATCACGCCCAACGAACATGCGCTTGCGCGGACCTTCGTCACGCTCGACAATTTCTACGATGCGGGCGAGGTGAGCGGCAATGGCTGGCCGTGGAGCACGCAGGCACGCGAGACCGATGTGGGCGTCAAGGCAATCCCGATGCAATATGCCGGGCGCGGCCAGAGCTACGACGTCGAGGGCGACAACCGCGATGTCAACGTGGCGTTCGCAACGCCGGCCGAGCGGCGCGCCGCCGATCCCGCAACGCCCGACGATCCCGATCTGTTGCCGGGCACAGCGGACGTTGCCGCACCCGATGCAACCTCGGGCGAGGAGGGACGCGGGCATTTATGGGACGCGGCATTGCGGGCCGGTCTCAGCGTGCGCAATTACGGGTTCTATTGCGACATCACGCGCTATTCGCTGAAGGCTTCTTCGCCTCTGCCGCTCGAACGCGATCCGGCAAAAACGAAAACCATCGTCGCCTATGCGGCGGATGCGGCGCTCAAATCCCTCACCGATCCCTATTTCCGCGGTTTCGACGTCAAATTTCCCGATTTCTGGCGCGAGCGCGAATGGAAACGCGAATTCGACGCCTACGTCGCGCACAAGAACCTGCCGAACCTTTCTCTGGTGCGCTTCATGAACGACCATACGGGCGAATTCGATCATGCGATCGACGGCGTCGATACGCCGGAATTGCAGGTGGCCGACAATGATTATGCGGTCGGCGAACTGGTCGAGGCGGTTGCCAAAAGCCCTTATCGCGCTTCGACGCTGATCTTCGTCGTCGAAGACGATGCGCAGGACGGCCCCGACCATGTCGATGCCCATCGCAGCATCGCCTTCGTCGCCGGGCCTTACGTCAAGCAGGGCGCCGTCGTGTCCGCGCGCTATTCGACGGTTAACCTGCTGCGCACGATCGAGGACGTACTGGGCATTGAGCCGATGAGCCTCAACGATGCCTATCAGCGCCCGATGAGCGAGATATTCGATCTGAAGGCGAAGAACTGGACGTTTAACGCCATGCCTTCGGACCTGCTGGCAAACACGAAACTGCCGCTGCCGAAGAATCGGGTGGACATCGGCGCTCGCCCGCGCGTGGCACTCGCACACGACGCGCATTATTGGGCGGCCCAAACCAAGGACTATGACTGGTCTCAGGAAGACCGCATTCCCGCAGCAACCTATAACCGCATCCTGTGGCAGGGCCTCGCCGGAAATCGTCCTTATCCGACGGAGCGCGACGGCAAGGATTTGCGACGGGAGCAGCCCGCATGGAGCCGTTAAAAAAACTAAGCGCGGTCTATGTCGCGGCGGCGGGAGCTTATGCCATTGCCATCGTGATGTCGGTCCATTCCGAATCGACGAAAAAGGCCGAACGCGAGGCGAATTTCCTCGTTGCCCGTTATGCAGCGCCCAAATCCGTCGCGAAGCCGGTGACCATGTTGCGCGTGGTTCGGCGCGCGCGCGAAGAGGACCGCGCCCCTTCGCTCACCGAGCCGGCCTTTCAACCGCGCGCTGTCCCGGTCGCGCTCGCCGCGACGCCCCCGCACGGCAATGGAATCGACAGAAGCGGCGCTCCGCAAGCCGCACAATCACCGGCGTCGAAGCCATTCCCGAACGATGCGCCTGACGCGCGCGCGATAGCAGCGCCGGGCGGCTTCACCGCTTTCGAGATGCACTATCCGGACGAAGTCCGAGACGGCATTCCCGCTGTGGCAACCCGCGCCCAGATCGATCTGGCGCGCCGGGTCAATGCATCCGTCAATGAATCAATCACCTATCGCGCGACCAAGCCGTGGACCATTGCGCTGCAACGGCCCGCCTACGGGGACTGCAAGACTTACGCGTTGACGAAGCGCCACATCCTGGACGGTCTGGGCATTCCCGACGGCGCGTTTCGCGACGTGGTCGTGAACGATGCACTCACGCAGGAATTCCACATGCTCTTGGAAATGCAATCCGTCGACGGCGTCGAAATCCTCGACAGCCTGCCGAACGATGCGGGCGACCGTTTCTATAATGCCGCCGAAATGCCTTCAATATACACGGTTATCGAATACCAGGCTTGGGGACGGCCCGAGCAGTGGGAGACGCCCGGTTTTCTCACCTCGGCCATCGTCCCCATCACACCCGGTTTTTCGAGCTGGCATGCGATGCGGATCGCCAAATTCTCACGAGCGTATCCGTCGCCTTCCGCTACTTCAGAAAAACGGTACTATCCGCTTCAGTCCAAGTTTATCTCGGGAATGCGGGTAGAAATGTGAGCGTGTGCCGTGGCGCGCTACGACCCATTGGAGAATTAGCATTGAGCGATAGCTTGAATGAAATATTTGGCAGGATTTACAAACCCAATATATGGGGCGTGTCACGCAATCCCGATTTGTCCTTTTTTCTGGTACGGGATCGCATGATCCTTCTATCCTACCAGAGCGGTCCAACGCCTTCAGGCATCTCCATCTGCAGGTAGATGTCGAGGTGGCGAAGCTTGCCGGCCTCGTTGAATTCATAGACCGACATCGAATTGACGACGCTGCTGAAGGCGCCGGTCTTGCTGCGCTCCTCAAGTTCCAGGAGCACGAGGCCGGGCTTCTCTGTGATCCGCTTGAAGGAGCATTCCCACTCGGACGACATGGCCCATTTGGTGAGGAACTCGACATAGCGCTGCCAGCTCATGACCTCCTTGAAATTGCCCACACGCTCGAATTCGTCCACCGCCACCAGCTCGGCCAGCGGCGCCCAGCTGGCGACGCTGAAGCCGGGCTGCTTCGCCTCGTCCACCAGGCGCTTCATGATCCGGCTGTATTCCAGCACGGTGCGCGAGAGGCCGGCGTAGTCGCCGATGACTGCGTTCACATCTTTCAGGACCATAACTTCCCTCCGTGAATCCAGGTTTTCATGACCGATTGAAGGCTTCAACTGAACGAATGTCGAATATTTCTTCGCGGCTCTATGGCTAGGCTGGGCTCATCCGCGTCATCAGATTGCGCAGCATCTCCGCCGCTTCCCTCCGCGGCATCGCACAGACCGCGTTGAAGAATTCGACGTTTTCGGGCGGCACATGCACGGGGCCATGGGGGAGCTGTTCGAGGCCCTGACGCGCGATGTCTTCAGCGCTGGCGACGGGCATTTCATCCGCATCGACGACGCCGCTGCGCGCCCGGGCGGGGGTATCGGTCGCTCCGATAACCAGGGCCAGCACGTCAACGCCCTTGGGCTGCAGCTCTGCCCACAACGCCTCGGCCAGTATCTGCGAGAAGGCCTTGGACGCCGAATAGGTGGCGAAATGGAAACTGCCCGCGTTCCCGGCCATCGACCCGACAAGCAGGATGCCGCCGCGTCCGCGCTCGGCCATTCCCCTGCCGAAATGGTGGGCAAGCTTGGTCTGGGCGACGGGGTTGATCATGACCGTGGCGAGAACCTCGTCGAGCGTCTTTTCGACGAACGGCCCCGAACCCTGGCCGCCACCGACATTATGGATCACCAGGCCGATCTCGACATCGTCTGTCACTTCGCGGATGCGGTCGAGCATATCGTCGCGCGCGATATCGAGCTGCAGGGTACGCACCTCCACGCCGCTTTCATCACGCACTTTCTGCGCGGTCTCCAGCAACGGCGCCGGCTTCCGGGCGACGAGGACGAGATGTATGCCCGCCGCTCCCAGTTTCCGGGCGAATTGTTCGCCAATGCCTTCCGATCCGCCGACGATCAGGGCCCAAGGGCCATAGCGCTCCTTCGAAACCATTACCCGATCCCTCCCGTTCGAGCGGGAGGCCAGATATACGGCGTTGGCGGCGAACGAGCAACACGACGGCCGCGTCCGCTTCATCGCGCACTTGCCTTCCTTGATCCACTGCTCACAGGTGCCGCGCTGATTGTAGAAGCCGACGACACGTTCGGCCGCACGTGACATGCTGTGTTGCAATCTGCGATTGCCTGGTTCGGCAAATGGTCAGGAAGAGAAAACAGGACGTAACCCTCACGCTACCAGCGCGCCGTCGCGACCGGCATCCGCATCTGGCTGCGCATGCCTGGCGAAATAGAGGATGCGCTCGACCGCTTCGCGCAGGCTCGCCGCGATCATTTCGCAGCCGGTCGCCTCGACCGCGTCGTGATAGCGCGTGTCGTCGGCCTCGATGCCCCAGAAACCCAGCAGCAACCGCGCCTGTGGAAAACGGCGTTTGAGCCGGCGCACCAGGTAACGCGCATTGGTGAAATTGACGGGCTCCAGATAACACACCGCGATAAATCGGACGCCCTCGCCGTCCAACCTTTCGACGTTCGTCGGCAGCACATCGGCGTGGGGGATGACGCGGGCGTCGATCTCATGCCTGTGGAGAAGATCGGCGAGCAGCAGCGCCGCCAAATCGTCGAGCGGGCTGGGACCGGCAATGCAGAGTAACGCATCCTCGCCCCATGGCTGGCCCTTCTCGGCGTGCGATACCACGGCGTGTTTGTGCGGCGGCGCATGCGCGCTGGTATCGTCGCCATGATCGGCGAGATTCTGAATCAGTCCTGCAACGGCGGTTTGAACGGTGTGGCGGCGTTCGCGGTCGAGCGAACCGTGGTGCGCATCGGCTTGCGCCAGCACCAGCGCCTTGACCACGACCTCGTCGTAATAGGTGCTCAGCGAATGGCGCTCGAGATAAGCTTCGGCCTGATGGGCGGCTTCGTCGGGTTCACCGCCGAGAATGCGCAAATAGAGGCTTTCCTCCGCCGCCAGCGGCGGGCGGTCGCCCAATAGAACGTCGAGGAAGCGCAGTTGATCGACGTGCCGGCCGAGCACGACAAGGCACATGGTGAGCGGCGTCGACAGCAGAAGTCCGGCCGGACCCCATACCCACGTCCAGAATGTCGCCGCCACGACCACCGCCGTCGCCGACAGGCCGATGCTGCGTCCGTAGACGATCGGCTCGACCACCTGGCCAAGCGCCGGCTCGATGGCGACGTAGAGACCGACTGTCCACAACATCTTCGTCCAATCGGGATCGATGGCGAAGGCTAGCGCCACCGGAATTGCGGCGGCAACCGGCACGCCGACATAGGGCACGAAACGAAACATCATGCCGATGAGGCCCCACAGGCCCGCATTGGGAATACCGATGAGCCAGAGGCCGGCGCCGACCAGGATACCGAAACAGGCATTGATCGAGGTCTGCATGAGAAGATAACGGCTGAGGCGTGCGGCGCCGTCGTCGAGCACCATGGTCGTGCGCCTCAGATCGCGCGCACCCGCCAACCGAATGAAGCGATCGCGCAAATCCTCCTTCTGCAACAGGATGAAAACGACGAAAATGATGACGATACCGGTCGTGGCAAGCGGCTCGAGCAGCGGTCCGACGATGCCCTCGACGATGTGGAGCGGCGTGTTTTCCTGCGTACGAATCTCCACCACGACCGGCTTGGGCGCGGCTTGCGGTTTTGCGCCGGGAGCATTGCCGGGCGTCGCGGGCGTGGACAGATCGTTGTCGAGCCTCTGCAGCATCGCCGAGGCGCTGGCGAACAGGCTGTTGCCCTCCGCGGTCGTGCGGATCGCATTGATCTTGCGGGTGAGATTGGTCTCGTAGCGCGGCAGTGCCTTCGCCAGCTCGGCAATCTCCGTCCCGATATAAGTGACCAGCGCGCCAATCACGAGGAAGGCGAGGAGCACCGTGATGACGACCGAGGGAACTCGCCCGAAGCCGAAGACTCTCAGCCGCGCCACCAATGGCGCAAGTGCGAAGGCGAGCAGGATCGCGAGTGCGGCCGGCATCAGGATCGGCTGGCCGAAATAGATCACGCCGACAATGATGGCACCGAGGCCTGCGCCGGCGAATGCGTTCTGCAATCCCTGGCGCGAGGGAACACCCAAGGGCTCTGGCTTGGTCTCGGGCTCGGAAGGGCTGGAGGCTTCGGCCATGCCTGCACCAATTGTCTCTTGCGAGGGTGTTCTCGCATTCCGGCTCTCAGGATGAGCCCGGTCCACGGCAAAGATCAATCCGCAGGCGCGAGATCGCCGGGACGTATTTCGTGCACCGCGCCGCAGAATTCGCACCGCGCACGGATAATTCCGTCGATGTCGGCCAGTCCTGCCCGTTCGTCGGGCGAATAGGTGCGCAGTACCGAGGCGATGCGTTCCGTCTCGCAGCCGCAATGGAAAATAATCGCCTCGGCGGGATGGACGCGGACTTCGTCTTCGTGGAACAGCCGCCATAGCAACGATTCCGCCGCCAAAGCGGTATCCACCAGCTCGAAATCTTCCAGCGTGGCCAGGAACAGCGAGAGCCGCTCCCAATCGTCGACATCGACGGCGTGCTCGGGCGTTGCCTGCAGCATCACCCCTCCGGCGCGCCAGCGCGGGGAAGGGTCGCCCGACACAAAGAGCGGCGCCGCCGCCAGACGCAGCGCGGTCGGCAATTGCTCCGACTGGACGAAATAGGCTTCGGCCGAGGCCGCGATTCCCTCGGGTGCGAGCGGGACAATGCCCTGATAGGTCTGCCCGCCGCGTTTGGGCTCGATGGTGATGGCGACGACGCCCTCGCCCATCAATTGCACAAAGGCGGGCGCCAGCGTGTTGAGATTTGCGAACCGCGCTTCGTCGAGGCGTGCGAAGCAGCGAATGCCGGCGGGACGTTCCGTTTCGGCGCCATAATAATCCGTGGTGACGAGATCAAGCGGGCCGTCACTCTTGGTCTGGATGGTCAGCCTTCCGCTCAGCTTGAGTGCGGCGCCCAGAAGAGTTGCAAGCACGCACGCCTCGGCCGCGATCCGCGCGGCAGCCTCGGGCAGCACATGGGCCTTCAGCGCACGGTCCGAAACCGCATCGAGCCGGACGAGCCGTCCGCGAACGCCAGCCCGCGGCAGATCGAAAGGCAGGACGAAATCGCCAGGCGGTGCCGGCCGGTATTCCACCTTCGGCCCATTCACGAAAGGCACCAGGCGAGGATCGCCTTCTGCGCATGCAGGCGGTTTTCCGCCTCGTCGAACACCACCGATTGCGGCCCGTCGATCACTTCATCGGTCACTTCCTGGCCGCGATGCGCCGGCAGGCAATGCATGAAGATCGCATCCTTCGCCGCATGCGACATCAGCCGCTCGTTGATCTGATAGCGCTTCAAATGATTGTGCCGCTTGGTCGCGTCGGCATCGCCCATCGATATCCAGGTGTCGCCGATCACGCAGCGCGCGCCGTCGACGGCCTTTTCGGGGTCGTCGCCGAATTCGACTTCGGCACCCGCGCCTTTGACCCAGTCGCGCAAGGCCTGGCCGGGTGCGAGTTCGTTGGGCGTGGCCACGCGCAAGCGGAATTCGAAGCGCGCCGCCGCATGCACCCATGAGGCGAGCACATTGTTCGCATCGCCCGACCAGGCGATCGTGCTCCCCTTGATGGTGCCGAAGCGCTCCTCGAACGTCATGACATCGGCCATCACCTGGCAGGGATGGGAAAGTTTGGTCAGACCGTTGATCACCGGGATAGTTGCGTAGGTCGCCAGCTCGCGCACCATTTCATGGTCGAGAAGCCGAATCATCACCGCATCGACATAGCGCGACAATACCCGCGCGGTGTCGGCGATCGTCTCCTCGCGCGCCAGCTGCATCTCGGAGCCCGTCATCATGATCGTACCGCCGCCCAATTGCCGCATGGCGACGTCGAAGGAGATGCGTGTACGCGTCGAATGCTTGTCGAAGATCATGGCGAGCATGCGCCCCGCCAGCGGCGCATCGGCATCGGGAACGCCTTTGGCCAGACCCGCACGCGCCGCTTTTCGCCGCCGCGCTTCCGCGATCAGCGCCCTGAGCGTCGCGCCGTCAAGATCGGCGATGTCGAGAAAATGTTTCGGCGAGGCCGAAGGCTTCGTGACCAAGTTCATGCCGCCACCGTCGCCTGAGCGGATTCGAAATCGCGCGCGGTTTCGCTCAGCATGGTCATCGCTTCGCGCACATGGGTTTCTTCGATGATCAGGGGCGGCAGCAAACGCACGACATTGTCGCCGGCCGCGATGGCCAGCATGCCATGCGCGCGCAGGCGGGTGACGAAATCGGCGTTCGGCACTTTCATCTTGAGGCCCAGCATCAGACCTTCGCCGCGCAATTCTTCGAAGACGGCAGGATGTTCCGCGATGAGCCCCGACAATTGCTGGCGCATATAATTGGCGATCCCTTGGACGTGTTCGAGGAAACCCGGCGCCAGCACGATTTCGAGCACCTTGGCGCCCACCGCCATGGCGAGCGGATTGCCGCCGAACGTCGTGCCGTGCGTGCCGACCGTCATGCCCTTGGCAGCTTCTTTCGTCGCCAGGCACGCGCCCATCGGAAAGCCGCCGCCGATGCCTTTGGCGATCGCCATAATGTCGGGAGTGACACCCGCCCATTCATGGGCGAACAGCTTGCCGGTACGCCCGACGCCCGTCTGAATCTCATCGAAAATCAAAAGCAGTCCGCGTTCGTCGCAGATCTGGCGCAAGCTCCGCAGAAAATCGGGCGCAGCGGGCCTGATACCGCCTTCGCCCTGAATGGGTTCGATGAGGATCGCCGCAGTCGCATCGCCAATCGCCGCTTCGACCGCTTTTACATCGCCGAATGGCACCTGGTCGAAGCCTTCGACCTTGGGACCGAAGCCTTCGAGATATTTGGGTTGTCCGGTTGCCGCGAGCGTGGCCAGCGTGCGGCCGTGAAACGCGCCCTCGAAAGTGATGATGCGGAAACGTTCCGGCGCGCCATTCACATAATGATAGCGCCGCGCCATCTTGATGGCGCATTCCATCGCCTCGGCACCCGAATTCACGAACAATACGGTGTCGGCGAACGTCACCTCGACCAGCCGCTTCGCCAGGCTTTCCTGGCCCGGCACGCGATAGAGATTGGAGGTATGCCAGAGCTTGCCCGCTTGCTCGCGCAACGTCTCAACCAGGGCGGGATGCGCATGGCCGAGCGCGTTGACCGCAATGCCGGCGCCGAAATCGAGATATCGCTCGCCGTCCTCGGCGAAGATATAGGGTCCTTCGCCCCGGACGAATGCGACATCCGTCCGATTGTAAATTGGCAGCAGCGACGGAAACACAAGCGTTCTCCTTTATCTTTTGGCGGTATGCGAGATACGGACGGCTTTATCGTCTGCAAAGACCTGAGGGGTCAAGCAAAGCGCTGCGCTGCGGGGCCGGTATTCCGGGGAAGGGGCCGCAATCGTCCCCCTTCCACGCTGCTCCGGCACGGTGTAAGCTGGTTATTGTTGTCGCAACGAGGAGTTATCCGAGATGTCGCTTCGTTTTCCGCTTGCCGCCGTGCTCGTCGGCCTCGGTTTTCTCGCGGCGCCGGCTCTTGCCATGGAGACAATTCATATTCCGGACAGCAGCACGCCGAACAACAGTGCGCCGGATGGGTTGTTCGACAAATCCGTGCCGGATACCTGGCAAAAAAAGAGCGATTTGACGGATAGTCAGTCCGACCAAACCGGCATCGGCAAATTCCATTTCTCCATCGGCAGTTCGAGCGGCCTGACGCAACCGTCCTCATCTTATGGCGATGCGTATGGCGATGCGCGCGTCCCCGGCTCGGAGTTCTATCAGCCACTGCCCGGCTACAGCCCCTACGTCCCGCGCTGAGGGTCGAAGGCCGCGCCACCAGCGCTGTTGCCGTGACTGCCCTTGAGGGGGCGGCCAGCCAGCCATAAAACGAGGCACTCCGCGCGGACTTGCGCGATGGCTGGGCGAGCGGAGCCCGGCCATTACGGAAGCAGTGGGCGCTACTGACGATTTTGCTTCAACGAACTTCGTCCTGGTGCCCGCCCCTTTCTGTGGACAAGGCTATTGGGCTACCCCCACAACACTTGTGCGAAACCCATTATTCGGTACGATATATGGTGCCAGATCGGGAGGACACGATATGTGGACGGACGAGAGGGTCGAACAGCTCAAATCGCTATGGACGGAAGGCCTGTCGGCCAGCCAGATCGCGCGCGTCCTGGGCGGCGTAACCCGCAATGCAGTGATCGGCAAAGTGCATCGCCTCGGCCTCGCCGGCCGCGCGAGCCCGGCTCGCACCGAGCGCCCACGCCTCCCCATGACACCCAAAATATCGCTTCGGGTGCATGCGCCCGAGCCGCCGGTGGTGGAAGAAGATCCCGTGATCCTCGACGACGGCAGCTTTGCGACCGTGCTCACGATCAATGACCGCATGTGCCGCTGGCCGATCGGCGATCCTTCCGAAAACGAGTTTCATTTCTGCGGCCGCAAGCCGAAATCGGGTTCACCCTATTGCGAGGCACATGCCCGCAAAGCCTATCAGCCGCAGCAGCTGCGCCGCGACAAGACCCGGTTGGCAAGCTGAGGCCCCTCACCCGCGATTTCGTAATGTTGAAGTCCAGTATTGCACCCTTCTCCCACAAGGGGGAGAGGGGTGCAACGCAAGCACTATAAGTCGGTCTGACGCGGGGTGCTTCGGCGGGCACCTTCAAATGACGAAGGTCTCGTCCAGCGCATATCCTGCCGAGCGGACGGTGCGGATGGGGTCGCGCGTGCCCTGCGTGTTGAGCGCTTTGCGCAAGCGCCCGACATGGACGTCGACCGTGCGGGCTTCGACATAGACATCCGAACCCCACACCGCATCCAGAAGCTGCTCGCGGCTGAACACGCGGCCCGGATGCTGGATCAGGTGATCGAGCAATTTGAATTCGGTCGGGCCCAGATGAACATCGCTGCCGGAACGACGCACGCGATGGGCGGCGCGATCCATTTCGATGTCGCCGATGCGCACGATATCTTCCGCCAGGCTTGGGCGGATGCGCCGCATGACGGCCCTCAGCCGCGCCAGCAGTTCCGTCATGGAAAACGGCTTGGTGATGTAGTCGTCGGCACCGGTATCGAGGCCGCGGATACGGTCGGTTTCTTCGCCGCGCGCCGTCAGCATGATGATCGGCACGTTGCGGGTTTCCTGGCGGCCGCGCAGGCGCCGGCAAACCTCAATGCCCGAAAGCTGTGGCAGCATCCAATCGAGCAGCACAAGATCGGGCCGCTGCTCGTTGGCGACGAGGAGCGCCTCCTCGCCGTCCTGTGCCTCCAGCACGCGATAGCCCTCGCGCTCAAGATTGTAGCGCAGGAGCGTCACCAGGGCATTTTCGTCCTCGGCGACAAGGACGGTCGGCTTCAGGGTCATGTCTTGGGCTCGAAATGTATGTTGGTGCTGCTCGTCACGTCTGCTTTCGGACGTTCGTTCTCAAGATGGCGGCCGGTGACCATGTGATAGACGGTCTCGGCGATGTTCGTGGCGTGGTCGCCCGAACGCTCAATGTTCTTGGCGACAAACAAAAGATGGGCACACAACCCGATCGTGCGGGGATCCTCCATCATGTAGGTGAGGAGTTCGCGAAACAGGCTGTTGTAGATTTCGTCGATCTCGTCGTCCTGGCGCCATACGGCCTGGGCGCCGGCCGCATCGCGGTCGGAATACGCATCCAGCACGCGCTTGAGCTGATTGAGCGCGGCGCGGCCCATGCGTGCAAGGCCCTGCGTCAGCCGGATCGGCGGTTCGCGGTTGAGCACCAGCGCGCGCTTGGCGATGTTCTTGGCGAGATCGCCGATGCGCTCCAGTTCGCTCGCGATCTTGATCGCGGCCAGGGTCTCGCGCAGATCGACCGCCATAGGCTGGCGCAGCGCCAGAAGCTTGAGCGCCTGGTCCTCGATCGTTTGCTGAAGCTGGTCGATGCGCGGGTCGCCGGAGATTGCGCCTTCCGCCAGCGCCGTATCGCGCTTGCCGATAGCATCGATAGCATCGGCCAGCTGGGCTTCAGCGAGGCCGCCCATCTGCGCAATGCCCGTCGCCAGGGATTCCAGCTGCTCCGTGAAGGCCTTGACCGTATGCTCGCTCATCGATTTTTCCATTCCCGTGCCCTCTTTGGCCGAATCGCCGCTGGGCCCGTGCTAGGCCATGCCTATCCGTCAAGCTACACGACGATGTGACAGAACTATAACAATTCCGTGACGGCCATAGCAGTTTTCGTATCGGACGAAGCAACCGCAGGCAGAAGAATGGTGAATGTGCTGCCTTCGCCCAATTTGCTCTCGATGTGCAGGCGCCCCTGGTGGCGATTGACGATGTGTTTGACGATCGCGAGTCCCAATCCGGTGCCGCCGCGCTCGCGGCTGCGTTTGACGTCGACCCGATAGAAGCGCTCGGTCAATCGCGGGACCGCTTCGCGCGGAATGCCCTCGCCGTCATCCCTGATCGTGATTGCCACCATCGCAGCGGGGTTGCGCCGTCCCGGCAAATAGACCGAGCTTGGCGCCAGCGCGAAATTGACCCAGACATGGCCGCCGACGCGACCATATTTGATCGCGTTGTGAAGCAGGTTCTGGAAGAGCTGGATCAACTCGTCGCGCTCGCCCACGATCGGCGGCAAATTATCCGCCTCCGCGACAGAGATTGTCACGTCGTCGAGTTGGGCCAACCCCTGCAGGGCGGCGGCGGCGTCGCGCGCAACCTCGACGATGTCGGCCGAACCCGAAGGCGGGACATGTTCGTTGAGTTCAATCCGGGTCAGCGACAACAGATCGTCGATCAGCCGCCGCATGCGTCCGGCTTCCACGCTCATGATGTCGAGAAACTTCTCGCGGGCCTTTTCGTCATCTTTGGCATGGCCTTTGAGCGTGTCGATGAAACCCGAGACGGCGGCGAGCGGCGTGCGCAATTCGTGGCTGGCATTGGCGATGAAATCGGTGCGGGCGTCCTCGGCGCGCTTGGCCGACGTGACGTCGTGCAACAGCACGGCCGTCAATTTCGGCGCCTGTTCCGTGCGTGCGATATAGGCCTCGAAATGACGTTCCACGGGAACGTGGAACGAGAATTCCACTTTGGCAGACTCGCCCGTCAGCGCGGTACGCTCGACCGCCTGCCACACCGCGGGCATGCGCAGCACGGCGGAAACGGGCTTGTTCTGTGTGTCGGTACCGGCGACCGCGATCATCGCCTTATTGGCGAAAACCACGCGCCCGGGAATATCCACCAGCATCAGGGGATCGGGAAGCCTCTCGAAGACCTCACGCGCCAGTGTCGGCAGTTCCGGCACAACATTGGACTTCGATGCTGTCACCGGATCGTCTTTGCTGGGCCGGTGTGGGCGCGCGATCGCAGCAGCGGCCAGGCAGATCGCCGCCGCCGCCAAAATCCAGGGCACGGCGGGAGGTGCCGCCAACGCCACAGCTCCGGCCAGACCAAGGCCAAACGCCAACCAGAAGAAGGTGCTTCGCAAAGCCAGCCCTTTCCCGATCTGTTGCTCCACGGCAACTCAAGAATCGCTCCCCCCATATCTTACGCATCATCGGCTATATCGCACGACTGTCACCAAAACTTAATGGTGGCAGGGCACTGCCCCAGCGATGCGAAGGCCAGGTATCGGTGCTTGGAATTGAGCGAGATGGCCCCTCACCCATGCCGGAGCAAAAAGAGCCAGTCGGCCTTGTCCGGCCGGGAGATTGGTAACACATTTTGGGTTATCGCGCCTGGAGGTTGGCTGAGCGTTGCGTGCCGTCGCCTCGCCCTGCAACGCTCAGCCTGCCACGGCGATCAATGGACTGCTCATTCGCGTTCCTCGCACCGACATTTTATCATTTTGACGGGAAACTTAGCGAAGCGCGCGGTTGACGATCAACGGAATTCGCCCGCGCGCCCGTGACGCAGACCCGGAATTCGCCCTAAACTTCGCGCCAAAAGAAATAAAGGTGAGATCATGTCCAAGCCCGAATCCGTCGGCATGTCGAGCGAACGCCTCATGCGCCTCGACCGCTTCCTGAAGGAACATTACGTCGATGCCGGCAAGCTCGCCGGCACGCTCACCCTCATCGCCCGCAAAGGCCGGCTCGTGCATACGAGCGTGCTGGGGCAGGCCGATAAGGAACGCAACACGCCGATGCGCGAAGACACGCTCTTTCGCATCTACTCCATGACCAAACCGATCACCTCCGTCGCCTTCATGATGCTCGTCGAGGAAGGTCTGGTAGCGCTCGACGACCCGGTGCATCGCTTCATTCCGCCGTGGCGGGATCTGGGCGTGTTCGTGGCCGGCACGCCGGGCGCGTTTCAGACGCGCCGGACCGACGCACCGATGCGAATCATCGATTTGCTGCGGCACACTTCGGGCCTCACCTACGGCTTTCAGATGCGCACCAATGTCGACGCCGCCTACCGCAAGCTCGAACTCGGCACGATCGAAACCCGCGCGTCCCTCGACACCATGATCGAAGAACTCGGCAAACTGCCGCTCGAATTCTCCCCCGGCACCGCATGGAACTATTCGGTATCGACGGATGTGCTGGGCTATCTCGTCGGCAAGATTTCGGACCAGCCCTTCGATGAATTCCTCAAGACGCGCATTTTCGCGCCGCTCGGCATGACCGACACGGATTTCTACGTGCCGTCGGACAAGCACGAGCGGTTTGCCGCCTGCTATGCGCTCGACCCGAGCGGAAATATCGTGCTGCAGGACGATCCGGCGAACAGCCCCTATCTCAAGCCGGCGGAATTTCTCTCCGGCGGCGGCGGGCTGGTGGGCACGGCGGCGGACTATCTCAAATTTTGCCATATGCTGCTGGCCGGCGGCGCGGCCAGGAACACGCGGATTCTGGGGCCCAAGACGATCGAGCTGATGACGATGAACCATCTGCCCGGCGGGCGGGAGTTGATCGAGATGTCACGGTCGCTGTTCAGCGAGGCGACGCATGCGGGCGTGGGCTTCGGTCTCGGCTTCGCGCGAACGCTCGATGTCGCGCGCACCCAGACAGCGGGCAGCGTCGGCGCCTATTTCTGGGGCGGGGCGGCGAGCACAATGTTCTGGATCGATCCTGTGGAAGAACTGGTGGTCGTGTTCATGACCCAGTTCATGCCCTCGACCCTTTATCCGATCCGCCGCGATTTGCGCACGCTGGTCTATGCGGCGATCACGGAGCCGAATGGATAGCGCCGACAAAGGAGAAAGCCGATCGAAGCCATGCCCGGCGGCGTAAACCGGCCACTGCCCCGCCTTGTCAGCCGGGAGGCGATCCCCTATAAGGCCGGCCCTCTAGGTCATCTGGCGCTTGAAAGGTCCATGCCATGAAAAAGGGCATCCACCCCAACTATCATACGATCACCGTCGCCCTCAATGACGGCACGACCTACCAGACCCGCACGACCTGGGGCGAGCCGGGCCAGAAGCTGACGCTCGACATCGACCCAACCACGCATCCGGCCTGGACCGGCGGCCAGCAGCAATTGCTCGACCGCGGTGGTCGCCTGACGCGATTCAACAAGCGCTTCACCGGGTTCGTGAAGTAAGGGCGGCTGGGCGCTCTTCAGCTCGGCCCCGTCATCGAACCGAACGCCTGATGGAGCCGGTCGAAATGGGCCTGGACGCCGGCCTGCGGTTCGCCGCCGCCGAATAGCACTTCTTCGAGACGCGCGATCCGGCAATAGAGATTTTCGCTGCGCACCAGAAGATCACGCAGCGTCTCAGGCAACATGTCGACCGCTTCGCCGCGCCCGCCGAAACAGATTTCCTTCGATCCCAGACGATAACGTTCACCCGCCGCATCTTCGGCGCGCATTTCTCCGTCATGCACCGCGCGCTGAATGAGCAGCCAACTCGCCGCCTGCATCAGCCGCGTCGTCACGCGCATGCTTTCGCCCGCGTACAGCAACGCGGCCTTGCGCGGCAAGTCGCGCGCCTCGTCGCGTCCGCGTCCGTCAAGATAGCGCGCAGTTTCTTCGACAAGCGACATGCCTTCGTCGAACGTGCGTTCGAACAGTGCAGAGCCCGTGAACGTCTGAAACGTCATTTCGTGAACGGTTTCGTCGTCGGATTCAGGTTGCGACATCAGCCGCGCCCCCCAATTTGTTATCCCGGCAAAGGCTAGCAACTCGCAGGCCCTGCGCAAGGCCCAATAGCCCGGAAGCGGTGCATAAACCATGACCATGGTTGCAGGAACGCAACGCTCTTTAAACTACGGTAAGTTCCGCTTTTGCTGGCAATGCATGCTTCGCATATGCAGCGAACGGTCAGATCTTCTTAAAGAACGCATCGGCAGCGGATTTTGTCGCCTGACGCGCTTTGATGGCTTCGCGACTGCGGGCGATTTCGGATTCCAGGGTTGCGATGCGCGCGATCAATTCGTGCTCCGACAGCGCCGCCAGATCCTGGCCGATCACGATCTCGCAGGCCGTTTTCTTCGGCAGCAATTCGTCGGGATCGTTCACCATGGATTTCACGCCTCCGTTGCCTTGCTAATATTTCCTGCTTAATCGCGCTCCCGACAAGTCAGGAAATCCGCCCATGCCGTTTACGATGAAAGCCATCCGCGTCGAAAACCCGGGGGCGAATTACCGCTTCGCATTGGTCGAAATCCCCCGACCCGCGCCCGGCCCCGGCGAAGTTCTCATCAAGGTCGCCGGCGCCGGCCTCAACCGCGCCGACTTGATCCAGGCGTTGGGAAATTATCCACCGCCGCCCGGCGCGCCCGACACGCTCGGGCTCGAGGTCTCGGGCGAGATCGCCGAAATCGGCGCGGGCGTGCGCGACGCGCATGTGGGCGATTCCGTCTGCGCCCTTCTGACCGGCGGTGGCTACGCGGAATATGCGCTTGCCTCCGCCCAGTGCATTCTGCCCATCCCGGCTTGCGTCGATCGCATTCAGGCTGCGGCGTTGGCCGAAGTTCATTTCACCGTGTGGACCAACCTGATGGATAGCGCACGCCTCGGCCCCGGCGAGAGCGTGCTCGTCCACGGCGGCTCGAGCGGCATCGGCACGGCGGCGATTCAGCTCTGCACGGCGCGCGGACATAAGGTGTTCGCCACGGCGGGAAGCCCCGAGAAATGCGCCGCCTGCGAAAGACTGGGTACCGTGCGCGCGATCAATTATCGATCCGAAGATTTCGTCGAGGCCGTCAAACAGGCAACGGACGGCAACGGCGTCGACGTCATCCTCGACATGGTCGGAGGCGACTACATCGAGAAGAATTTCCGCGCCGCCGCACGTGGCGGGCGCATCGTCAACATTGCGTTCCAGGCCGGGATGAAGGCCGAGGTCAATTTCGGTCCGATGCTGATGAAACGGTTGAGCTTCATGGCTACGACACTGCGCGGCCGCTCCAACGCCGAGAAAGGGGCCATCCGCGACGCGCTTCTGCGGGAAGTCTGGCCGCTGGTCGCCGATGGGCGAATCAAGCCGATTGTCGATCGGATTTTTCCGCTGGAAGAGGCCCGGGTCGCCCATGCCCGCATGGCCAAAAGCGATCATATCGGCAAAATTCTGCTTCGGGTTTGAGAGAAACCCTTTCCTCGCCGCCACGCTCCGGGTAAAAGACCTCATCCTCGACAGGCTGAAGACCTAGAGAGCGGCGTGGGGTCCGAAATCCCACCCGGGAAAGGAAATTTTATGGCCGACAAACCACTCATGCCCAAGGCGACCGCCGTGTGGCTGGTCGACAATACCTCGCTCAGCTTCGAACAGATCGCCGATTTCTGCGGGCTGCATCCGCTCGAAGTGAAGGGCATCGCCGACGAAGACGTAGCCAAGGGGATCAAGGGGCTGGACCCAGTGGCGTCCGGCCAGCTTACCCGCGACCAGATCGAGCAGGCGGAGAAGGATCCCAAGGCCCGCCTCAAGCTGGCGATCTCGAAACACAAGATGCCCGCGGTCAAGGCAAAAAAGGTGCCGCGCTATACGCCCGTGTCCAAGCGTCAGGACAAGCCGGACGCCGTCTATTGGATTTTGCGCAATCATCCCGAATTCACCGACGCGGACATCGTCAAGCTCATCGGCACCACCAAGGCCACGATCCAGAAGATTCGCGAGCGTTCGCATTGGAACGCGCCCAACATCAAGGCCGTCGACCCCGTGACACTCGGTCTGTGTTCGCAGATCGAACTCGATTTCGCCGTCGAACGCGCGGCCCACCGCCGCGATCGTCTGGTCAAGAAGGTCGAGAAGGGCGAGAGCCTCAGGCCCGTCGAGGAAACGATGGGCGCGGAGCACGCGCCTGCGGAGAGCGGCGACGACGACGAGGCATAATCGATTTATGCCACGTGCGTGCGGCCGGCATCGCCGGGCTCGGACGAGCGCGAGGTTTGGGCCACGAAGTGCTCGCGGCCGGAATCGGCCGGTTTCGTCGTGATGCGCATGACGGCGAAAGCCGCCATCGCCACATGGATCGTCGCGGTATAGAAAAACAGCGACGGAAGACCCGCACGCGCCGTCACCATTGCGGCAATGGTCGGCCCCGCGACGGAGGCGAGCGCATTGACCATCAGGAGGGTCGCCGAGGCCTCGACGAATTCGGTGCGCGCGATGCGATCGTTGGCGTGGGCGATCGAAAGCGAATAGAGCGGCAGCATCGCCGCGCCGAAGACGAGCGTGAGCGGAAAAAACAGCCAGGGCGTCGTTGCGCCCCGTTGGCCCAGCAGCGCGAGCGCGATGCCGCCCATGGCCGCCGCAATGCAGACCGCGACGATAACCCAACGCCTGTCGAGGCGGTCCGACAGCCGGCCAAGCGGCAATTGAATCAGCGTACCACCGAGAATGAAGGCGCTCATCAGGAGCGCGACACCTGCGGTCGAGAAACCGAGCGAGATGGCGTAGACGGGCGCCAGCGTCCACACCGCCGCATTGGCCAGGCCAACCGTCGTGACGCCGGCCATGCCGACGGGCGAAACCTGCATCAACCGCGCGACCCTGAGGCGAGGCGTCTCCTGGGGCTCCGGTTGTGGCAAACGGGTGAGCCCGACCGGCACGACGCATAATATGTAGACGATGGCCGCCAGGCTGAAGAGCTCATATCCCCTCGGCGAGGCCGCGGTCAGCATCCATTGGCCGAGCATCAGGCAGCCCAGATTGACCACGACATAGGCCGAAAGAATGCGGCCGCGGGTCTCGTTGGTGGCCCGATCGTTGAGCCAGCTTTCGATCACCATGAAGACGCCCGCAGCACAAACGCCGAAGGCAGCGCGGACCGCGAACCAGACCAGAGGCTGCGTGAATATCGGCTGGATCAGAACCGTCGCCGCCGTCAGCGCCGCGGCGACGGCAAAGGTGCGGCTATGGCCGACGCGCGTCAGCAGCTTGGGCACGACGACGCAACCGAGCACGAACCCCGCATAATAGGACGAGCCCATCGCACCGATCGCGAGATCGGAAAAACCGTCGAGATGGGCACGCACCGGCGTCAGCGTGGTGATCAGGCCGTTGCCCATCAGCAGAAACGCCGTCGAGAGAAGAATCGCGCCGATCGAAAAAAGCTGGGATGCCATGATGCCCCCGGCGTTATCAGACGTAGCGGGCGACGACAAAGCCCAGAACAACCAGAACCAATACGCCCAGCATCACCCATTCCAGGCGTTTTTCGATAAAATCGCGGATCGGCTCGCCAAACCAGTGAAGCAGTCCCGCTTCGATGCCGAAGCGCCCTCCGCGCGTGATCGCAGAAAGGAGAATGAAAAGCGGCAGATTGTAGCCGGCAAATCCCGATGCGATGGTGACGAGCTTGAAGGGGATCGGCGTCAGACCCTTGATCAGGATGATCCAGGCGCCCCATTTCGCGTAGGCCGCACGGAACGCCGCGAGCTTGTCACCGTAGCCATAGGCTACGATGAGCCAATGTCCGACGGAATCGTAGAGCAACGAACCGATTGCGTAGCCGAGTAGACCGCCCAGGACGGAGGCACACGTGCACCACAGCGCGAGCGCGAATGCGCGCCGTCGATCCGCCATGACCATCGGTACCAGCATGATGTCGGGCGGCATCGGAAAGAACGAGGCCTCGGCGAATGACACAGCCGCAAGCGCCCACCAGGCGTGGGGACCCGACGCCCGCGCCAGCATCCAGCGGTAGAGCGCATGCAGAGGACCACTGCGCAATTCGATTTCGATGCCTTCGCTCATGCGACCGCCTTCACCTTGGTTCTTGCCTTCCTAGCAATGCCTGCCGGGGCCGTCCATGCGACCCGCGCTTGCCGCATGCGAAGTGTTTCTTTAGCGTCCGCACCGTTTCCCTGACGGCAGGCAAAGAACGAAACGCCATGGCGACGCGAAAGACAACCAGGACCCGCAAATCTCGAAAGCCAGCCAAGCGCGGCGCTGCACGAAAGACGGCTGCCAAGCCCGCAACGAAGACCCAGACTCGAAAGAAACCGCCGGTGCGCAAGCGCACCGCCAAGCCCAAGCCCGTAGCTCCTTTAAGGCCGCGCAAAAGGCCGGCGCGCCGGACGGGAACCGTGTCGCCGCGGCCCGCTGCACACGTTAAACGGGGAATCGCGACCAATCCCTATGACGTCGATCTCGACCGCAATCCCGCCAATTATCAAGCATTGTCGCCGCTCGGTTTCCTCGAGCGTGCAGCCAAGGTGTTTCCGGATCACCCGGCCATCATGCACGGCAGAAGGACGATCAGCTACGCGGAATTCTACACGCGTGCCCGCCAGCTCGCCTCCGCACTCGCCAGGCACGGTATCAAGAAGGGCGACACGGTGTCGGTGATGCTGCCCAATACGCCGCCCATGTTGGAGGCCCATTATGGGGTACCGATGGCGGGCGCGGTCCTCAACGGGCTCAACACGCGCCTCGACGCGGCAGCCCTCGCCTTCATGCTCGATCACGGCAATGCGAAGGTTCTCATCACCGACCGCGAATTCGCCGGCACCATCAAGGACGTGTTGAAACTCGTCAAAACAAAACCCTTCGTCATCGATGTCGACGACCCCGAATTTCCGCAAGCCGGCGACCGGCTCGGCACCATCGAATATGAGGACTTCATCGCCGCCGGCGATCCGGAATTTCCCTGGTCGCCTCCGGATAACGAATGGGACGCGATTGCGCTCAATTACACCTCCGGCACGACGGGCAATCCGAAAGGCGTAGTGTTCCACCATCGCGGCGCCGCGCTGGTGAGTTACAACAACGTACTCGCGGCGGGCTTCGGCCATCATCCGGTCTATCTGTGGACGCTGCCGATATTCCATTGCAACGGCTGGTGTTTTCCCTGGGCGCTGTCCGTCGTGGCCGGAACGCATGTCTGCCTTCGATGGGTACGGGCAAAGCCCATTTTCGATGCGCTGGCGGAGCACAAGGTGACGCATCTCTGCGGCGCGCCGATCGTGATGTCGACGCTGATCAATGCACGCGACGACGAACGCCGCGCGCTTCCCCAGCAGGTGGAATTCATCACGGCCGCGGCTCCGCCGCCCGAATCGGTGCTCGCCGATATGAGCGAAATCGGTTTCAACGTGATCCATGTCTATGGCCTCACCGAAACTTACGGTCCTGCCGTCATCAATGAATGGAAGGCCGGCTGGGATCGTCTCGACAGGGCCGAACGCGCCGCCCGAAAAGCGCGCCAGGGCGTACGTTACCAGGCACTCGAGGGGCTTTGCGTCATGGATCCCGAGACGATGGAGCCTGTGCCGGCCGACGGGGAGACGCTCGGCGAAGTGATGTTCCGCGGCAATGTCGTCATGAAGGGCTATCTGAAGAATCCCGATGCCACGCGCGAAGCGTTCGAAGGCGGCTGGTTTCATTCGGGCGATCTCGGCGTCGTCCATCCCGACGGTTATATCCAGCTCAAGGATCGCTCCAAGGACATTATCATCTCGGGCGGCGAAAACATTTCCTCCATCGAGGTGGAAGACGTGCTGCTCAAGCATCCGGCCATCATGTTCGCGGCGGTCGTCGCCCGTCCCGACGAAAAATGGGGCGAGACGCCCTGCGCCTTCATCGAGCGCAAAGCCGGCCACGAACATGTCTCGCCCGAAGACCTGATCGCTTACTGCCGTGCGCATCTGGCGCACTACAAAGCCCCGCGCCATATCGTCTTCTGCGAATTGCCGAAGACCTCCACCGGCAAGGTCCAAAAGTTCAAGCTGCGCGAGATGGCGAAAGCGGTGACGTAGGGTGCTGCCGGCGTTCGAACCGACCTACGACCCGAAAACGCGTTATCATTGCCTCCAATCCGGAATCTGGCGTCATCCGGAGAATGCCGGATCGCACAATTCTAAACGAGAGTTCATGTGTGAATCCCCGGATAATGTGCACGCTCATGCGCAATCTGCGAAACAGACACTCCTTCCCCGAGAATAGGCAACATGGAAAAACAGGAACTGCACGCCGCCGGCTCTCTCGCTGCCGTTTTTTCGGTAAGGCTTCTGGGCCTGTTCATGATCTATCCGGTGTTCGCAGCCTATGCCCGTCATCTTTCGGGCGCAACGCCCTACAAGATCGGTTTGGCGCTGGGGATTTACGGGTTGAGCCAGGGACTTTTGCAGATTCCTTTCGGCCTCATGTCCGACAAGATCGGGCGCAAGACCATGATCGTTCTGGGGCTGGTGGTGTTCGGCATCGGCAGCGCGATAGCTGCTGTTTCCACTTCGATCGACGGCGTCATTATCGGCCGCGTCATTCAGGGCGGGGGCGCGGTCGGCTCCGTGATCCTGGCGTTGGTGGCGGACCTGACCGCCGAAGAGAACCGTACCAAGGCAATGGCGATAGTGGGCATTACCATAGGAACCTCCTTCATGGTCGCGCTGGTGGCGGGGCCGCTCGTCGCCGGGTTCGTGCATGTCTCGGGCATCTTCTGGCTGATGGTGGGCCTGGCGCTGCTCGGTATTGCGATCACCCAATTCGTCGTGCCCAGCCCGAAGCATCTCAGCGTGCACCGCGACGCGGAAACCGTGCCGGCTATGCTGGGTTCAGTGCTCAAGAACAAGGACCTGCTGCGGCTCGATTTCGGCATCTTCGCGTTGCACGCCATGCTGACGGCAAGCTTCCTGGTGATGCCGGACTTGTTGCGCGCCGGATTGGATGTGGACAGCCATACGCAGTGGATCGTCTACCTGCCGGCGCTCCTGATCTCCGTTGCCGTGATGGTGCCGGCGATCATCGTGGCCGAGAAATACCGGCGCATGAAAGCCGTTTTCGTGAGCGCGGTTGTGGCGCTGGCGGCAAGCCAGATCATGCTCGTTGTGGGCGCGCACGACATCTATGTGGTGCTGGCGGCGATCACCGTCTTCTTCGCGGGCTTCAATATAATGGAAGCGAGCCTGCCCTCGCTCGTCACCAAGACGGCGCCGCCCGACGCCAAGGGTACGGCGGCCGGCATCTATTCAAGTTTGCAGTTCCTCGGCATTTTCGTCGGCGGCGTCGTGGGTGGTTGGGCGCATCAGACCGCCGGCAGCGCCGGCGTCTTCGCCCTGACGACGGGTTTGGCGCTTCTGTGGTTGTTGATCGCTGCGACCATGACAAGGCCCAGCTATCTCACCACGCGGCTGATACGGATCGGCGATGGCGCTGACGCCCAAAGCCTTGCGGCCAAGCTGCGCCAGGTGCCGGGCGTGGCGGATGCCGTCGTGATCGCCGAAGAAAAGCTCGCCTATCTCAAGGTCGACTCAAAAGTCTTCGACGTGGCGGTGGCAGAGTCGCTCGCCGGCACGGCATAATATCCGGAGCCGTCTACTTCCCGGGTGCGATCTTTCTTGCGGCAAGCCTGCGGTTCATCTCGGCTGCGCACATGTCCATGCGCGACCGCGACGCTCAGCCTGGCGCAACAGATGCGGCTTGAAATATCAGTGAATGCTGCTTCGCAGCCTTTCGAGCTCGTCTTTGATACGGAGTTTTTCTTTTTTGAGAGCGGCGACCCGGATTTGATCCCAGTCGGGATGGGCCATCTCGGTTTCGATCAATTCTTTCAGTCGCCTGTGCTTAGCGGAGAGTTCCTGGATATGCCCTTGTAGTGCCATGTTTTGCACCTCTCGTCTTGAAGGGAAACCAATTAGAGCACTATTGGCTATCTCTGTCACGGCCCACTTTCGCGACTGCCTTCCGGGCTGTAAACGAATAGCATGGCAGCGAAAGCGATCGAAAAAATGCGGCATGACCGGCTCGTCGTCGGCCTGAGCGGTGCATCCGGTGCCGTTTATGGCATCCGGCTCCTGGAGGCCTTGGCAGAGCTCGATGTCGAGACCCATCTGGTCATGACCAAGGCCGCCGAAATGACTATCGGCTACGAGACTGCGCTGTCCCCGCAGGAGGTCGCAACGAAAGCCACTTATGCCTATGCCATCGGCGACATTGCGGCGCCGATCGCCTCGGGCTCGTTCAAGACGACAGGCATGATCGTGGCGCCCTGCTCGGTGCGCACGATGAGCGAGATCGCGACGGGCGTCACCTCGAACGTCCTGACGCGCGCCGCCGACGTGGCACTCAAGGAGCGCCGCCCGCTCGTGCTGGTCGTGCGCGAGACGCCGCTGCATCTGGGTCATCTCAGGACGCTGACGGCGCTCGCCGAGATGGGGGCGATCATTCTGCCGCCCGTACCGGCGTTCTATGCCGAGCCCCGTTCGATTTCCGATCTCGTCGATCAGATGGTAGGGCGCATGCTGGACATTCTGGGTTATGATTGGCCCAAGGTCAGGCGGTGGGGTGAAGACTTGAAAAAGGGCCGCCGGACCAAACGCGGCGAAGCCAAAGCCAGAGCATGATCCGAACAGGACGCTCATGACTGACGTTGACGAACAGACGCTGAGGGCAACACTCGCCCTGCTTGCCCAGGAGCATCGCGATCTCGATGCGGCCATTACCGCCATGACCGAATCGGGCGTGCGCGACCAGTTGATTCTGACGCGCCTCAAGAAGCGCAGGCTTCAACTGAAGGATCAGATCGCCCGCATCGAGGACGCACTATTGCCGGACATCATTGCCTGATGACGGCGCGCTTCTGCGCATACATCGCTTCATCGGCGCGTGCGATCGAGGATTCGGCGCTTTCGCCGGGGTCAAGCTCGAATGCACCGTAGGAAAAGCCGACGGCAAGACTCTTGCCGTTCCATTGCGCCGGTGACGCCGTCAACGCATCCATCAACGCTTCCGCCTTGCGGTTGGCCTGGGCTTCACCTGCATGCGCAAGAATAATGCCGAACTCGTCGCCGCCCAGCCGGCCGACCACGTCGCTGTCGCGCACATGGGCGTGCAGCACGTCGGCGAAATGCGTGAGCACGGCATCGCCGCAGGCATGACCATAAGTATCGTTGACGCGCTTGAAGCCATCGAGGTCGAAATAGATGAGGCTCGCGGGCGTTCCGTAGCGCGCCGCCAGGCCGATATGGCGCGTCAACTCGCGCAGGAAGGCACGCCGGTTGAGGACGGAAAGAAGGTGATCCTGGTCCGCCGCACGCTCGGCCTCTTCGAGCCGGTCGCGCACCGATTGAAGATCGCGGCGCAGCATTTCGACTTCGCCGGCGAGCGAGGTCATCGCGGCACGTACGCGCGGGGTGAGCTCCGCTTCGGGAATGATGTGGCCGAACGCCGGCACAGCGTCCGCCGGCCGCGCAAAGGAAACGACGGCGGCCTTGCGCCGGATACGCCTGCTGCCGATGCGCTCAATCGTCATCCTGTCCGTGCCGATTCGGTTCACTTTGGGGAGTTTCGATCCCGGCTCGCTAACAATTCGTTCAAATTGGTGACCAATTGATTAACGTGATCGGAGACTTTTCACGGGGCTCAGTGTTCCTATAATGGGTCGCTTCTCCGTTCCCCGTCCGCGATGGCGGACCAATCGAGGAAGCATGACCCCATCGCCACCGCTCGTCGGCCTGATCATGGGAAGCCAGTCGGACTGGCCAACGCTGAAGGCTGCCGCCCAAATCCTCGACGCCCTCGAAGTGCCGTTCGAAAGCCGGATCGTTTCGGCCCATCGCACACCGGACCGGCTCTATGCCTATGCCAAGGCCGCGGCGTCGCGGGGACTCAAGGTCGTCATCGCCGGCGCCGGCGGAGCCGCCCACCTTCCGGGCATGGTGGCGGCCATGACCACGTTGCCGGTTTTGGGCGTACCGATCGAAACCAGGTCGCTCAAGGGCATGGACAGCCTGCTGTCCATCGTCCAGATGCCGGGCGGCGTGCCGGTTGCGACCTTTGCCATCGGCGAGAGCGGCGCCAAGAATGCCGGGCTTCACGCCGCCGCGATCCTGGCCCTGGCCGATGCGGGGCTCGCCGGGCGGCTTGCGCTCTGGCGCGAGCGACAATCCGATGCCGTCGCGGAAGCACCGTCGGACAATTCGGTGCAGTGACGATGGCGGCACCTTGCCTGGCTCCCGTGGCACCGGGAGGAACGATCGGTATTCTGGGCGGGGGACAGCTCGGCCGCATGTTGGCGCTGGCCGCGGCCCGGCTCGGTCTTAAGGCGCATATCTACTGCGACGAAGCCGATGCACCGGCATTTCAGGTGGCAGCGGCGCGTACGAAGGCTGGCTACGACGATTCCCATAGTCTCGCAGCGTTCGCCGCAGCGTGCGACGTGGTAACATTCGAGTTCGAAAACGTCCCGGCGACGACGGCCGCGGCGCTCGCCCGTCACAAACCGATCTTCCCTTCCGCACGGGCTTTGGCGATCACCCAGGACCGCCTCGACGAGAAGCGCTTCGTGGCCGGGCTTGGCCTCAAGACTACGCTCTTCGCGGCGGTGAATTCTGCCGAGGAGGCCGAACGGGCGCTCGCCGCTGTCGGGGCGCCTTCCATCCTGAAGACGCGCCGATTGGGCTATGACGGCAAAGGCCAGGCGAAGGTCGCGCGCGACGCCGCCGCGGCGTGGCATGCATTCCATCGCGCGCCGGCCGTCCTGGAAGGCTTCGTCGATTTCGCGTTCGAAGCCTCGATCATTGCCGCGCGCGGCCGGGACGGCAGTTTTGCGGCCTATGATCCGCCGGAGAATTTCCACGAGAATCACGTCCTGCGCCGATCGAGCGTGCCGTCGCGGCTGGCTGGCGCGCAGTGCGCGGAGGCCAAGGCGATGGCCCGGCGCATCGCCGACGCACTCGATTATGTCGGCGTATTGGCCGTGGAGCTGTTCGTGTGCAGGGACGGCACGCTTCTCGTCAATGAAATCGCCCCCCGGGTTCACAATTCGGGACACTGGACGATGGAAGCCTGCGTCACCAGCCAGTTCGAACAGCACATCCGCGCCGTGGCCGGCTGGCCGCTCGGCGATCCCACCCGCCACAGCGACGCCGTGATGGAGAATATCATCGGCGCGGAAGCGGCCGACTGGCAAAGCCTCGCCGCGAAGGGCGGCGCGCTTCATCTATACGGCAAGGCGGACATCCGCCCGGGGCGCAAGATGGGGCATCGCACATGGCTCGCGAAGAAGACGGGCGATTGAGCGCGCCTCAGCCCGCGCCGTGATAGGATTTGTACCATTCGACGAAGCGCGCGATGCCTTCGCTCATGGGGACCTTGGGGGCGAAACCGAAATCGCGTGCCGCGCGAGAAATGTCGGCGAACGTCTCGTGCACATCGCCTGGCGGACCTTCGACATGTTCGATGCGGGCGGTGCGGCCGGTGGCGGCCTCGATCAGGGCGATCAGGTCGTCCACGCTTTCGGGATGGCTGTTGCCCAGATTATAGAGGTTGTGGGGCGCACCTGGGCGTTGGCCGCGAAAAGGCGCCTCCACAATATTGACCAGCGCGGCGACGATGTCGTCGATATAGGTGAAATCGCGTCGCAATTTCCCCTGGCCGAAGACGGGAATGGGCCGGCCTTTCAGGATCGCGTCGGTGAACAGCCAATAGGCCATGTCCGGCCGCCCCCACGGACCATAGACGGTAAAAAACCGGAGCCCCGTCTGCTTGAGGCCGAACAATTCGGCATAGGAATGCGACAACAATTCGCCGGCGCGTTTGGTGGCGCCGTAGAAAGAAACCGGCCGGTCGGCGCGCGCGTCTTCCGAGAACGGCGCCGGCGTGTCGTTGCCATAGACCGAGCTGGACGAGGCGTAGACGAGGTGCGTGAGGCCCTTATGGTGGCGGGCGAATTCGAGCACGTTGTGATGGCCGACCAGATTGGAGCGGGTGTAGGAGAACGGATCTTCGAGCGCGTAACGCACGCCCGCCTGAGCGGCCAGATGCAATATGACATCGAATTGCTGGCGGCCCGCCGCAGCGCGCAATTCGTCGGTCACCGCGATATCGCACCTGGCAAAGCGAAATCCGGCGCGGCCTTCCAAACGGGCCAGCCGCGCTTGTTTCAGCGCCGGATCGTAATAGGCGTTAACATTGTCGATCGCCGTGACGCCATGGCCGCGGGCGAGCAGCGCTTCCGCCGCGTGACTGCCGATAAACCCCGCCCCGCCGGTCAACAAAATTCGCATACTGCATGCGCCTCAAGCCGCTCGCTCCCTTGGCTTGGTCCAAGTAGACGATCGGCCCATGATTATGCCATGACTGGGTCAATTCCAACGTCCCAGAAAGTTCGTGTGCGCCAGCCATGACCAAGCCCCTGCCTGTCCGCAAAGCCGTCCTGCCCGTCGCCGGCATGGGAACGCGCTTTCTGCCCGCCACCAAAGCCGTTCCGAAGGAGATGCTGCCGGTCGTCGACAAGCCGGTCGTCCAATATGCGGTCGAAGAGGCAATGGAAGCCGGTATCGAACAATTCATCTTCGTCACCGGGCGTGGCAAGCATGTCATCGAGGATCATTTCGACCATGCCTACGAGCTGGAATCCCTGCTCAGTGCGCGCGACAAGACGGCAGAACTGAACAGCCTGCTCGAAGGCCTGCCGAAATCGGGGTCGGTGAGCTTCACCCGCCAGCAAAGGCCGCTGGGCCTCGGCCATGCGGTGTGGTGCGCGCGACACTTCGTCGGCAATGAGCCGTTTGCCGTGCTCCTGCCCGACGATCTGCTGGTCGGCAAACCCTCGGGACTTTCGGTGATGATGCAGGCCTATGAAGACGTCGGCGGTGGCGTCATCGTAGCGGCGGAAGAAAAGCCGCTGCCCGAGACCAGGCGCTACGGCGTCATCGCCCCCGGCGCGACACGAGGCCATATCACCGAAGTCCGCGGCGTCGTCGAGAAGCCCGAGCCCGCCAAAGCGCCCTCGCGACTGTGCATTATCGGGCGTTACATCCTGCAGCCGGAAATTTTCGTCGAGCTCGACCGCCAGGATAAAGGCGCCGGCGATGAAATTCAGCTCACCGATTCCATGGCGCGCCTGATCGGCCGGATGCCCTTTCACGCGGTGCGCACGGGCTGCGAGCGCTACGATTGCGGCGACAAGGTCGGGTTTCTCCATGCCAACATCGCCGTCGGCCTGCGCCGGCCCGACATCGCCCCTTCGTTACGCGAAATACTCAAAAACGTCACGCTGTGAAGCGTTCCACTCTTTATGCTGGGGCTGAGCGGAAGGTGCCCCGAGGAGGCCCATCATGCGGATAGCGATGATCGGCACCGGCTATGTCGGCCTGGTGTCCGGAGCCTGTCTGTCGGAGTTCGGCCACGAGGTCGTTTGCATCGACAAGGACGACAGCAAGATCGCCGACCTCAACCAGGGACGCATTCCGATTTTCGAGCCGGGGCTCGATGAAGTGGTCGCCGCCAATGTCAAAGCCGGGCGGCTGTCCTTCACCAGGGACCTCGCTTCGGCGGTGCCTCATGCCGACGTCATCTTCATCGCGGTGGGCACGCCCAGCCGGCGCGGCGATGGTCATGCCGATTTGAGCTTCGTCTTCGGCGCCGCCGAGGAGATCGCCAAAGAACTCGACGGCTACACGGTCGTCATCACCAAATCGACGGTTCCGGTCGGCACGGGGCGCAAGGTCGAAGACATCATCCGCCGCCTGCGCCCCGATGCGCAATTCGACGTCGCCTCCAATCCCGAGTTCCTGCGCGAGGGCTCGGCCATCGAGGATTTCCTGCGACCCGACCGGGTCGTCGTCGGGGCCGAGAGCGAGCGTGCCCGCAACGTGCTGAAGGAGGTCTATCGCCCCCTCTATCTGAACGAGACGCCAATTCTCTTCACCTCGCGCGAAACCTCCGAACTGATCAAATACGCCGCCAACGCGTTCCTCGCGACCAAGATCACCTTCATCAACGAAATGGCCGATCTGTGCGAGAAGGTCGGCGCCGACGTCCAGGATGTGGCGCGCGGCATCGGCCTCGACGGGCGCATCGGCGGCAAATTCCTGCATGCGGGTCCGGGCTTCGGCGGCTCGTGCTTTCCCAAGGACACGCTGGCCCTGCTCAAGACTTCCCAGCAGGCGAATGCTCCGGTGCGCATCGTCGAAACCGTCGTTGCGGTCAACGAGCGGCGCAAGATGCAAATGGCTGAAAAAATCGCTGCCGCGTTCGGCGATCTGAACGGCAAGACCGTGGCGGTGCTCGGTCTCACTTTCAAACCCAACACCGACGACATGCGCGATGCGCCGAGCCTGGTGATCGTGCCGACGCTCGAAGCCAAAGGCGCGCGCATCCGCGCCTACGACCCCGAGGGCGCCCGCGAAGCGCGCAAGCTGCTCGACATCGAAATGTGCAAGGACGCCTATGAGGCGCTGGCCGGCGCCGACGGCGTCGTCATCCTGACCGAATGGAACGAATTTCGCGCCCTCGACCTCGCGCGGGTCAAGAGCCTGCTCGCGCGCCCGCTGATGGTCGATCTGCGCAACATCTACCGGCCCTCGCAAATGGCCGAGGCGGGCTTCACCTATGTCAGCGTGGGACGCGCGACGGTGGGGTGAGCGGGGCCCCCTTCCGTCGCGCACTCCGTGCGCGCCACCTTCCCCCACAAGGGGGGAAGGCAAAAGAAAGTGGTGAGCCGTTTCCTTCTTTTTCTTCCTTCCCCCCTCGCGGGGGAAGGTGCCGAGCGCAGCGAGGCGGAAGGGGGGCCTACTCCACCAAATGCGCCGTTTTGAGTTCGTGCTCCGCCGCGTCGTATTCGATGCGGAAGCGGGCATTGTGCAGCAGTTCGACCGCTACCGCCGTGCCAAGCGCTTCGCCGGCAACGATGTCGCGGCGGTAATGCACGCCACAAATGAGACGGCTCTCGGCGTAATCGGCAGCGCGCGCCAGAATGGCCTGGGCCTTTTCCGGGATGAGCGACGCCAGAACGACGCCCATCGCATACGCCATGGTGGCATGGCCGCTGGGATAGGACGATTGCGGCGCCTCTTTCTTCGAACAGCTTTGCAGGGAGGGATCGACGATAAAGGGCCGGTTGCGCAGGAAGAATTTCTTGCCCGCGCCGGCCGCTGCCTTTTCGTCGTGACCGACATCGGCGAGCAGTTTGGCGGTTGCCGGCAGGGCGCTCAGATCGAAGCCGTCGCCGATCGCGATTCTGAAGATGGTCGCGTTTTCCGTTTTGCCGTCGCTTTTGGCGCGCGCCAATTGCTCCGGCGTGCGGCTCGCCTGAAGCCTCTCGAGTTCGGCGAGTTCGGCCCTTGCGGCCGCGCTATCGTCGGCGGGCGGCGGCGGGAGGAGAAGTTTGGGATCGTATTCGGCAGGGGTGAGGAATACCGGTTTGGCGAGCGCGGGTACCGCGCACACGATAAAGACCGAAGCCCAGACGCAAAGACCAAAACGAGCGAGCTTCATCGCGATCCCTCCAAAAGCAAACCGGCGGGACGCAACGCGCCCCGCCGGTTCGCGATTGTGCGATTTTACATATGAACCTTCAACGTCAGCATCACGCTGCGCGGTGCCTGGAAGAAATATTGGTCGGTGCTATTCATCCGGTCGGGCTGATATGTCTTATCATTGATGGTAATGGCGGTCGTTTTCCGGCTGTCCAAAAGATTGTCGGCGCTGAGGTACAGCTCGGCAGGGCCGTAGCTGTATCCGATGGTGCCGTTGAGATTGCCGTATGTCTGCATCTCATATTGCTTGGTATTGGCGGTATCCGAGTATTGGGGACCGACAAGCTTCTCGATCAGCGAGAACTTCCAGCCGTTTTGCTTGTACAGGATGCCTGCCGCCGCAGTCCAATTCGGCGCATTCGGCTCCCACTTGCCTGCCGATTTCGACGACATCAGAGCGCCGTTGGCGAAAACATTGAGACCATGAAGATCGACGCCGTAAAGCTCGTCGAACGAATAATTGCCTTCGCCTTCTATGCCCTTGTAGGTCGCCTTGCCATTGTCCAGGTAGCAGGTGTCGTTCGGAGAACCGCCAACCTCGGCAACCGAACAGAGCACGGGGATGTAATTGTTGTTGATCGGAATGTAATAGACATCCGCGTCGAAATTGAAATTGTCGGCATAATAAACCGTGCCGAGCTGGTAGTTGGTGGTGGTTTCCGGTGCCGGATACGTCGTTGCGACCTGCTTGTTCTCGAACGTCGAAATGTCGGGCACGTAGATGCCTTGCGCGTATTGCGCATAGACGCTCCATGACGGCTCGATCTTATAATTCGCTTCGAAGAACGGCAGCGTATCGCGCGTAATGAAACCGGCCGTGTAATTCTGACCTGGGTCGTTGGGGCATTTGCCGGCTTTGTTGACATTGTTGAACGCGACGCCACAGTTCGAACCCTGTGCGACCGGAGCGTCAACGCCGCGGTCCCAATGGATATATTTCACGCCCGGCGTGAGCGTCAGGTTATCTGTCGGCTTGATGTCGACTTCCAGGTACGGCTCGTACTGAGTCCAGTCTGAATATTCGTCGTCTTTGGCCCAACCCAGCACACCGTTTTGGGCGCTCCCATTCTGAGCTCCGCAGGCCTCGGCCCCTGCCGGACCGCTGAATGGGCTGACGCCTTCGGCAGCACAAAGATTGGCATCGTAATAATATTTGAAGCGGTGCGTCGCCGAGGTTTCCCACCACAGGCCTGTGCGGACTTGGCCGCTCACCCAGCCGAAATCGTAATCCTGGGCGAGACGCAACATATCGCCATAGACGCGATAGTAGTTCTCTTTGTTATAAGCGAGCAAATTGTTGGAATGGCTGGTGCCGTTAAAGGCGACGACCGTCCCGTTATCCGCCGACGTATCGCCTTGGATTTGGGCAAGCGTCTGAGTCTGGCTGTTCGGGCTGAACGTGTGGTTCCAATAGGCATAGGTGTAGGCCGTGTTTTCGAGCTTGAGGCCGTCGGTGATGTCCCCATTCACACGGAAATAATCCAAGTCCGTTGCTTTGGTCGTGTAGTTATAGGCGACGTAAGTCGGCAGCGTGGGGTCGGTTTTCTGCAAGGCAAAGCCTTTGCCATAAACAGCGACCTGCGCCGGCGTTGCGCCGTTATTGTCGTCCAGATTTTCGTAGAGATGCTCGTAATTACCGAACAGGGTAACCGTCCAATGCGGCGCGATCTCGTCTTGAATTTTGAGCAGCGCGTTCTTCTGGGCGACATATTGAAGGGACAATGCGCCGTCCGTCTTCATGTCCTGCAAATTTACCAGCACCTTGGCGTGGCCGAGACCGAGATCGTCCAAATCGCCGCTCTGGCCGTTCACGTCTTCGAGCACCGTGCCGAAGCTGCCATAGCTGATAACGCCTTTGGCCTGCGGCGTATCGCTCAGGTCTTCGGAGAACAGCTTGACGGTACCGCCATATGTGTTTGAAGCCAGAGTGCCGGCATTGCCCGGGCCGCGGTCCACGACGGCGGAACCGATCGTGGATGCAGGAAAATACGCAATGTTATGGTGCGTCGGGCCGTTGGTATCGCCGAATGCAATGCCGTCGTAGGTCATCGCGAAATTGCCGTCGGGCAGGCCGCGCAACGTGTTCTTGACGTTGCCGTCCGACAGGCCGGGACCGTTGACGTCGGTACCCGTCATTCCCGGAACGATGGAGAGAATCGTCACATAGTCGGCCTGCGGAGCGACAAAATCCTCGATGTAAGGACGGTTGATGATCGTCTGCGGCTCTTTGGTGTCGAGCGACGCTTAAAGTGGACCCTGTTGGCAGGACCACAATAGCCGGGCTGTTAGTTGGAAACGCGGCCGTTCCTTTCTTTTACCATCATCAAGCTGCAATTTCTGCTGTTACGGCTGTGGGCATGTGGACAACGCTCTTCGCGTTGTCCAAGCGCAGCGTCATGTCCACAGCTTTTTCACCGAGCACGTCACTGGTGCCTTGGCGCCACACGGCCATCGGCGCCTTGTAGCCGAGCGCCTGGTGAGGACGTTGGCCGTTATAGAATGCGATCCAGGATGCGATTCCGGCGCGCGCTTCGCGGCCGTCCGCGTAACCCTTCAGATAGATGTCTTCGTGCTTCAGGCTGCGCCACAGCCGCTCGATAAAGACGTTGTCCATCCAGCGCCCGCGTCCGTCCATCGAGATTTGAATGCCGGCTCGTGCGAGCGTGCCGGTGAAGGCGGCGCTGGTGAACTGGCTGCCCTGATCACTGTTGAAGATGTCCGGCTTGCCGAAGCGTGCGAGGGCTTCCTCAAGCGCCGAAATGCAGAACGACACATCCATCGTATTCGACAGCCGCCACGCCAGCACCGCCCGGCTCGCCCAGTCCATGATCGCCACGAGATAGAGAAAGCCTGAGCCGATGGGCAGGTAGGTGATGTCGGTCGCCCACACCTGGTTCGGCCGCTCGATCGTCATGTTCCGCAACAGATACGGGTAAATCTTGTGGCCCGGCGCCGGCTTGCTGGTGCCGGGCTTGGGACCCAGCGCTGCGATGCCCATCAGCCGCATCAGCCGCTGCATGCGCTTGCGATTGGCGCCCAGGGTAAAGGCGATCCGTCGCGAGCCGAAGAAGGGCCGCTCCGTGTAAAGCTCGTCGATCCGCCGCATCAGCGATTGATCGCTGTCGTCGACTGGCGCAGGCCTGCGATAAACGCCGGAGCGCGCCAGGCCGAGCAGGGCGCATTGCCGACGGACCGACAGATCGACGTGATCGCGATCGAGCCGCGCTCGACGGTCCGGTGTGCTCATCTTCCGGACCTCCCCGCTAAAAAATCGCGCTCGACGATCAACTGCCCGATCTTGGCGTGCAGCTTCTCGATCTCCCGCTCCCGCCCCGTCTCGGCGTCCTTGCCCACCCCGGCATCGAAGGCGCGCGCCGCCTGGTCCTGAAGCTGCTTCTTCCACGCGTAAATCTGGTTGGGGTGAACCTCGTAGCGCTGGGCCAGATCGTTCACCGTCGCCTGCTCACGCAGCGCTTCCAAGGCGATCTTCGCCTTCAACGCCGCATCAATCTTGCGTCTCGTCTTCTTCGTCATCGTCCGCTCCGTTTAGCAACAGAACGGCCTATTTTCCAACTAAGCCCCCGGTCCCAGATTCGGGGTCCGCTTCA
>JBAVOL010000060.1:0-2001 GCA_049692035.1 Rhizomicrobium sp. | reverse complement strand
GTTCTAGTGAGCGCGCTCGAACCGCACATCGGCAGCGACGATGCGGATCAAGCGGCGACTGCGGCTTTAGCTATGCTCGTGCAAGCAGAGCTGGAAATATCTGAACTGGCCCGCGATCCTGACTTCGCATCCATCAAGGTTCTAACCCATCTTATTCATCGCATAGCTGGGATTCGCAAACGGGCATGGTACAACCATCTGGAATCGCTTAGAGATTGGGTGTCGATGCCACTCTCAAGCCCCGGACAGAATCTGCCATGCCCGCCACCGACGACGATACCCTGCTTGCATTCTCTTTTCCAAACATTTGCAAGAAGAAGGTCACCGCCGCGTTCGATGGGGGACAGGTCAGTTCAGACGGCGGCGTTTTCATTCTGGCCGCCGCCGACAGGCGTCTTGGTCTGATCGACACGCTGGCCGGGCTGATCCCGGACGCTCGCGACCCGGCCCAGATCACGCATTCGATGGCGGACATTCTGCGCGAACGTGTCTTCGCCATCGCATGTGGCTACCCCGATGGCAACGATCTCGACGGTTTGCGCCATGACCCGGCCTTCAAGATGGCTTGCGGGCGACTGCCGGACAGTGGCATTGATCTGGCCTCACAACCAACGATTTCACGGCTGGAGAACGCTCCGAACCTGCGGGACCTGATCCGAATGTCGCGCGGCATGGTGGATTTCTGGTGCCAAAGCCACCCGCATCCACCCAAAGGCATCGTGCTCGACATCGACGACACCGCCGACACGGTGCACGGCCATCAGCAAATGTCGTTGTTCAATGCTCATTACGATGAACGATGCTTTCTGCCGATCCACGTATACGACGCGGAGTCCGGTCATTGCGTGGTCACGATCCTGCGCGAGGGCAAAACACCAAACGGCCGCGAAGTCCGTGCCCATATCCGCCGGCTGGTCCGCCGCATCCGCATGCACTGGCCAACCACGATCATCACCATAAGAGGCGACGGCCATTACGGTCGGCAAGAGGCGATGGACTGGTGCGACGACAACGGCGTCAAATACGTTTTTGGTCTGGGCCCCAACAAAACCCTGGCCAAACAAATCTTCGCCAAACTCGATAATGTTTGTGTCCGTCGCGCGATCGGGCAACTGGACAAGGTGCGTGACTTCGCGACCACGCGCTACGCCGCGAAATCCTGGTCCCGGCCTCGCCGGGTCCTGGCGCGGATCGAGGCGACGAAGAAGGGCGCCGATGTCCGGTATATCGTCACCAACCTCACCAAGGGGACCGCGCAACGGCTTTATGAGAACGTTTACTGTGCGCGAGGCCAGGCCGAAAACCTGATCAAGCGGCACAAGAGCCAGCTGGCATCGGACCGGACCAGCTGCCGCTCGCCGCTCGCCAATCAGATGCGGCTGATCCTGCACACGGCGGCTTTTTGGCTGGTGCGGATCATTCGGGATGCCATCCCGAAGCACGAACCGCTGGCCGGCGGCGAATTTTCCACGATCCGGTTGCGCCTGTTGAAGGTCGCGGTGCGGGTGCGAGAGACCGGAACGCGGGTAAAACTGGCGTTCGCCGCGAATTGCCCGAACGCGGAGCTGTTCCGCGACCTGATCCGTTCGTTGACCCCGCGCCCGACGTGAGCGGCGGGGCGTGTGCCCCTGACAAATCGCTTCCGATCAACCCCTGGCGCCTGACAAACGTGGTCTGAAACGCGGTCCAGCCTGCCGATGAAACGCGCAACCATTATCGTTGGTAATTGGTAACGGACATATCTCGTTCGCCCGGCAGAACAGAGCAATGAATAAGATGGGTTAGATGCGAGCTACCGCGACTCACAAAATATTGCAGAGGCTTTTTGTAATAACGTTGATAGGCTGTGCGATATTGCGGGGAAGCGACTTACGGACGACGAGTGGAGTTTACTCTCGGAGTGGATTTGCGGAGATGACCAGTCCATTTCGGATGAGAGCAGCTCGTCGGTTGCCGGAATTGAACATACTGATCCGTCCGTCGAAGCATAGTGTTATATAA
>JBAVOL010000059.1:0-8923 GCA_049692035.1 Rhizomicrobium sp. | reverse complement strand
TCGTGCATTCGGCGACGAAATTCCTCGGCGGGCACGGCAATTCGCTCGCCGGCGTCATTGTCGACGGCGGCAAATTCGATTGGGGGAAGAACGGCAAATATCCAACGCTGTCCGAGCCCTGCCCGTCCTATCACGGCATGCGGATGTGGGAGACCTTCGGCGATATGGCGTTCGCCATCACCTGCCGCGTTCTGGGATTGCGCGATCTCGGCCCGGCGCTCTCACCAATGAATGCGTTTCTCGTCCTGCAGGGTATCGAAACACTACCTTTGCGCATGCAGCGCCATTGCGACAATGCGTTGGCTGTGGCGCGCTGGCTCAAGAGCCATTCCAAGGTCGACTGGGTGAACTATGCGGGCCTCGAAGACGATCCGAGCTACAAACTCCACCGCATCTATGCGCCGAAAGGTGCCGGCGCCGTGTTCACATTTGGTGTGAAGGGCGGCTTCGAAGCGGGCATGGCGCTCGTCAACGGCGTCAAGCTGATCAGCCATCTCGCCAATGTCGGCGACGTGCGTAGCCTGATCATTCATCCCGCCTCGACAACGCATCGCCAGCTCGATGCCGAGCAACGCAAGATCGCAGGCGCAGGCGACGATGTCGTGCGGCTTTCGATCGGCATCGAGGATGTCGAGGACATCATCGCCGATCTGGATCAGGCGCTGGCAGCCGCGTAAGGCACGTTCGCCGATCGGGGCCTCAGCGCATGGGCATGCCAGACGGCTGAGGCGTAGAGCGCTACGGCGGTCGCCTGATGCAGCGCCGCGAGCGCAACCGGGGCCTGGTTCAGCAAGGTCATGATGCCCAGCACGATCTGAAGGCCGGTCACGGCAATCAGCACGTTGTTGCTGACGCGCGCTGTCCCGCCCAGTCCCGCACGCCTGCCAGCAACCCACAATGCCAGCGCCGACAGCGCAACGAGATAGGCGCCGACGCGATGATCGAACTGCGCCAAGCCGGCATTTTCGCCAAAATTGACCCACCAGGGTTTGGCGAAAAACGGCGCTTCCGGGAAACTCCGTCCGTCCATCGACGGCCAGGTGTTGTAAATGAGGCCGGCATGGAGGCCGGCAACCAGCGCGCCCAAAAGCATCTGCACATAGACGAGCGCGACAAAGGCGAGAGCCCATGCTGCCACCTTCCTCCTCGCGGCGCTCGGCACCTCCTTCGCAGGCGGGAGGGAAGAGGTGCTGCGCAGATAGTCAAGCGCGCTCCACAGGATCGCACCGAGGAGAATGATCGCGACGCCCAAATGGATGGCGAGCCGGTACTGGCTGACCGATACCCGGGTCTCGAGCCCGCTCTCCACCATCCACCACCCGACGAGGCCTTGCAAACCGCCCAGCGCGAACAACCCCAGCATCCGGGGCAAGTAGCTTCGCGAGATTGCGCCCGTGGCGGCGAAGAACAAAAAAGGCAACAGGAATGCTACACCCAGTAACCGCCCGAGCAGACGGTGCGTCCATTCCCACCAATAGATCTGCCGAAAATCGGCGAGGCTCATATGGGGGTTTTCGAGCCGGTATTGCGGAATGCGTTGGTACTTGGCGAATTCCTCGGCCCAGCTATGTGCGCTTAAGGGCGGCACAACCCCCGTCACCGGGTGCCATTCGGTAATCGAAAGCCCCGAACCCGTCAGACGCGTCAAGCCGCCGACTGTCACCATCGCAGCAATCAGCAACGCGATTAGCAGCAGCCAGATGCCGACGGCCTTGGCGCCGTGTGTGGAGTGGGGGAAAAAGCACGCCATGGGCACTCCCATAGCGTTCCGCCGCGCCGCCGTCCACTTGTCTAAGCTCAGATTCGAACCCTGTTGCAGCCGGTGCGATTCGCTTACTATCCGGACATATAATGGTAATTTTTCAATATAACCTCCTGCACGAGTGCAACCCATGAGCCCCCGTATCAAAAAACTGGTCGGCGCGATCGTCATATTGATCTGGCTGCCGATTTACGCGCTCTTCGCAGTGGGTGTCGCCGTGCATGTGCTGCCGCACGCGCAATGGTACGCGGCGCTCGCCTATTACGCATTCGCCGGCACGCTATGGATCATCCCGATCGGACTGATGTTGCCTTGGATGTATCGCGATAATTCCGGCGCGTCGCGGCAAAATTAAAATCAGCCGACGGATTCCGCTCGCCGAACTTTGCGCTTCTTCATCGCCTGCGCTATGGCATCGGCGATCGCGTGGGTCGGATTGGGCGGCTGATAGGTCCAGCTTTCGATCACGCCCTTGAACGGACGCTCGGCACCGGAGGCATACATGGCGTCGAGAAACCGCCGCCATTTCGCCGATCCGCCCGCCAGCTCGACAACATAAGCAGGCTTGCCGGTTGCCGCCGCCTCGCCCACCATGTTGACCGAATCGCAAGTCACCAACACGACATCGGCGCTGCCCAGGTAACCGAAATAGGGATTGGCGCCCTCGCCGTTCCACATCACGGCGGGCACGGCTTTGATCCGCTCCCGAATGATATCCGCCTGCGGTTTGCCGGTACGCCGCGAAGGTGTCACCATGAGGCCGGCGCCAAAGCGCTTGGCGACGTCGCAGAGTTGTTCGCCCAGCAGCCCGGCCGCGCGCTTATCGAAGCGAAAAACCGCATTCGTCCCACCCAACAAAACGGCTATGCGCGGGCGCGGAAGATGCGCAATCTCCGGCGCGATACGACGCGCTTCGTTCGCCAGGCGTTCCGGTGTCAGCCGATGCGGCGACACCACCGTCGAAAACACATTGGCACCGCGGAGCCGGTCATGCGCCGGGGCCCATACGAAATCGAACCATTTCGGCGGCACGCGCGGATTTTGCAGCACGGCGACGAATGTCCGGCCGCGCGAGCGCCGGCGAATCATGCGGGCGAACGGTATCGATTGGCGGCCTGAGGCGATGACCAGGTCTGGCCAGGGCGGAACGATGTCTCCAGTTCCGACAACCGGCCCCCAAGGAGCGATCCAGCACCACGGTGCAGACTGTCCGACGCGTTTGACTATGGCCTCGACACCCAATGCTTCGGCCACGCCCAAGGCTTGCACTTCGAAGCCGGCGGCTCCGTTGGTTACGATCCAAGTCTTTATGTCGCGCATCGCGAGGCGGGCATTCCGTAGTTGACGCGACTCTTTTACCGATCCTAACCACCGTTGTCTTGCGGCCAAATAATCCGACAAAGACCGAGGCTGAGGTCCGCGTCACGCGGACATCATCGCCCCCGGGGCAGCCGGCAGTACCGCATAGCCTGCGGCGCGTGCGCCGAAAAAGACCCAACATTCTCGTGATGGCGCGAGACGCTCTCTGGCCGAAGAGCGTCGGCGGCCGGAACCGCCGACGCTCCGTGTCTTTGCCAAAATCGGTACGCGGCGCTCAACATCCGTTTGCCCTTGGATGCGAGATGTCGTTGTCCTTATATTCGTGCTAAACCCTACGCGGCCTGCGCAGGTTTACTTTTACGGGAAGAGGGCACGTTGATCGCATTTCGTGCGTGCGTCCGCCTCGATCGATCGGATCTGTGCGGCGGCGACAGCCTTGCCCAATTCGCGGATGCCGGCGACGGCCGAGCCGTAGATTTCCTCCGTCTCTCTGGACCGATTGAACCATCTGGTCCTAACGTTTATGTGAAACAACGCGCCGCGCGCGTTCCCCAGAACGTGACCTAAGTCAATGCCTGGACGACCCTTTCCGGCATTTATCTCCTCACGCTTCCTACGAAAGCTGTGGTCGCAATGATTGAGATTCAGGATTCGTCGTTCTTGGACAAATTGAAGGGGACATTGTCCCACCGGCTCGCAGCCTTTCGCGACCATCTGGGTCCGGCGTCCATCGTGCTGGTGGTGATCCTGGGCGCAGGGGCGGCACTTCTGTGGCCGGGCGCACCATTGGCCAGCTGGCTATGGGGTTCGGAACAAGACAATACGCTGATCTTATCGGGCAATATCGAGGCCCATGAAAGCGTGCTCAGCTTCAAGACCATACAATCGCGGATCACGGAGTTGCCCTTCGACGAAGGTGCGACCGTCAAGGCCGGAACGGTGCTTGCGCGCACCGAAAATGCGGACTACCGCCAGCAGGTAGCGATCGATTTTGCCGCACTGGAAGTCCAGCAGCGCCAGTTGGCTGTGGACGAACAAAATGTCGACTCTGCGCGCCAGACCGTTATCAGCGACCGCGCCGACCTGGCGGAAAAGAAACTCGATCTCGGTCGAGACGAGGCCCTGCTGAAAAAACAGGCGATTTCCACCCAAGCCCGCGATCTCCAACTCACTGCCGAGAAGCAATCCGCGGCCACGCTAAACCGCGACCGTGCACTCGAGCGAGCCGCAGAGCGGAATGTCGAACTCGCCATCGCCAGCGTTCAAAACGCCAAAGATACGCTCAAGCTGGCCAAAATCGTTCTCGGCTACACGGTCCTTACCGCCCCCTTCACCGGCGTCATCCTTGTACGCCAGGCCGAGCTGGGCGAAAGCGTCGTGCCCGGCAGTCCTGTCGTGACGCTCGCCGACATCGATCACGTCTGGCTGCGTGCCTATGTCAATGAAACCGATATCAGCCGGATCCGCTTCGGCGAACCTGTTACAGTCACCACGGATTCCTACCCTGGCAAGCACTATCGCGGTCGCATTTCCTTCATCGCAGCGGAGGCAGAGTTTACGCCCAAGAGCGTCGAGACCCACGCCGAACGCGTGACGCTCGTCTATCGCATCCGCATCGATATCGCGAACCCGACGCACGAGTTGGTGCCGGGCCTGCCTGGTGACGCACACATCGCCTTGCTCCCAGCGGGTGCGCCGTGAGCTCGGCCGTGCCGCTCGCCATCGAGGTCGCCGGATTGAACAAGAGCTTTGCGTCGCGCCGGGCGGTTTGCGATTTGAGCTTCGCCGTGACGCCGGGAGAAATATTCGGGCTGGTTGGGCCGGACGGTGCCGGCAAAACTACAACGATGCGCATGCTGGCGGGTGTCATGCGTCCGGACAATGGTTCTATCGTGATCGACGATATCGACGTCATCGCCGAGCCCGATATCGCCAAACAGCATCTCAGCTATATGCCCCAGCGCTTCGGACTCTACGAAGACCTGACCGTCGATGAAAACATCCGCTTCTACGCAGACCTGTTCAGCATTCCCCGCGCCATGCGGAAGGAACGCGCAAAACGCCTTCTGGAAGCCTCGGGCATGACGGCGTTTCGCGGGCGGCTCGCCGGCCAGCTTTCGGGCGGCATGAAGCAGAAACTGGGCCTCACCTGCTCGCTCATTCATACGCCGAAAATTCTCCTGCTCGACGAGCCTACCACGGGCGTCGATCCAGTCTCGCGGCGCGACTTCTGGCGCATTCTTTACGATCTGCGCGAAGGTGGCGTCACCATTGTCATCTCGACGGCCTATCTGGATGAAGCCGAACGGTGTCACCGCCTGGCGCTCTTGAATCAGGGCCGTCTTCTCCATTGCGATACGCCCGCCGCACTCAAGGCCCGCATGAAGGGCGAGCTTCTTTCGATCGCAACTCCCGATCCGAGGGCCGCTCAAGATGCTGTGCGCGACGCGCGTGGCGTGACAAGCACGATGCTCATGGGCGACGCTGTTCATGTCGTTGTCGATAACGCCGAAAGTCGAATGCCTGAGCTCAGGGCGGCACTTTCCGCGGCCGGTGTCGCATTCGAAAGCATGGCGGCGATTCCGCCCACAATCGAGGACCTGTTCGTCACGCTCGACGATTCCGCTGTGGATGGTTGACGATGCCCACGCCCAATTCTCCCAACGATCCCATAGTGGCTGAAGATCTGGTCAAGGCGTTCAACAAATTCATTGCCGTCGATCATGTCAGCTTCCGTGTCCGGCGCGGCGAAATCATGGGATTCATCGGGCCGAACGGCGCCGGCAAATCAACGACGATACGCATCTTATGCGGGCTCTTGCGCCCAACCGCTGGCCGGGCGCTTGTCGCCGGGATCGACGTTGTCCAAGATCCCGAAGGCGTGCGTCAGAACATCGGCTACATGTCGCAGAAATTCTCACTTTATAACGATCTGACCGCGCTGGAAAATCTGCGCTTTTTCGGCGGCATCTACCGCGTCGAACACAGCCGTCTGGCGGAGCGGATCGCGTTCGCCATCGAGATGGCCGGGCTTACCGGCCGCGAAAACGCCGTCGTCGCCACGCTTGCAGGCGGCTGGAAACAGCGTCTGGCGCTTGGCTGCGCCATTCTGCACGAACCGCCAATCCTTTTTCTCGACGAGCCCACATCCGGCGTCGATCCCTCTTCGCGACGCCGCTTCTGGGACCTGATTCACACGCTTGCCGCCAGCGGAGTGACCGTGCTGGTCACCACCCATTACATGGATGAAGCCGAATATTGCAACCGCATCGCCCTTATCAATCAGGGGCGCATTGTTGCACTGGGAAGCCCGGCCGAGCTCAAGCGGCAGGGCCTGAACGGCGAATTGCTGCTGGTGGAAAGCACTATGATCGGTGCCGCGATCCGCGCACTCGGCGGTTTTCCCGGCGTGCGTGACACTGCAGCCTTCGGCAACGCCCTCCATGTACTGACCGATGGCAGCGCCGATTCGCGAGCTGGCATTGAACGCCAGCTTGCGAAAAGCGGCGTCAAGGATGCGCGCATCTCGGTCATTGCGCCCTCCCTCGAAGACGTGTTCGTGGGCCTTGTCAGCCAGCCCCATAACGCCGAAGCGGGCCCGCCATGAACTTCGGACGGTTGTGGGCCATCGCCAGGAAGGAACTGCTGCAGGTCCGACGCGATCCGCGCAGTCTGACAATGGCGCTTCTGCTACCGGTCGTGCAGATGCTGCTGCTCGGTTATGGTGTCAATCTGGATATTCAGCACGTTCCCATCTGCACCTTTGACCGCGAAGCAAGCCAGAACAGCGAGGCGCTGCTCAAGGGCTTCGCGGCATCGGAATATTTCCAGATCACGAAGGTGGTGAACAATTACCGCGATCTTACCCACGCCGTCGACGCCGGCGATTGCGGCATGGCCATCGTGGTGCCGCAGGATTTCTCGTTACGACTCAACGATACGGGCCAGAGTTCCGTCCAGGTGATTCTCGACGGAACCGACGACAACACCGCCACCGTAGCACTCGGCTACGCCCAGTCGGTCATCGCCTCATTCTCGAACCAGGTGGGGCTCAAGACCGAAGAAATCCAAGGTTATACCCAACCGCCGGCGCCGCCGCTCTCGGTGGAGTATCGTGTGTGGTATAATGAGGATCTTACCAGCCGCAACTTTATCATCCCCGGCCTCGCCGCGATGATCCTCGCACTCGTTGGCGCCGAGCTCACGTCGCTGACAATCTCCCGGGAATGGGAACGCGGCACCATGGAGCTTCTGGTTTCGACGCCCGTCACGCCGATGGAAGTCATGCTGGGCAAACTCCTGCCCTATTTTGCCATCGGCCTTGTCGATGCCGCGATCTGCATCGGCTTTGCCGTGTTCTGGTTCCAGGTGCCGTTTCGCGGAACCTTTTCGACGCTCTTCCTGACGACCGCACTCTATCTCGTCGTCGTGATTGGCATCGGCTATTTGCTGTCGGTCATGATCCGAAGCCAGTTGGGCGCCAGCCAAATTGCTCTGGTGTTTACGATGTTGCCGGCCACGCTTCTTTCCGGCTACGCCTTTCCGATCGATCAGATGCCGGCGCCAATACAGGCCATCACCTATCTCGTCTATGCACGCTATTACGTGACCATCCTCAAGGCCGTGTTCCTGAAGGGGCTTGGCCTTGCATCCCTCGGGGCGCCGATCGCCTGCCTGACGATCTATGCGGCGGTTGTCACTTTCCTCGCCGCGCGCGCTTTCCGCAAGACGTTGGATTAGCGCGATGTTCGAGCGCATATTCCGCATCATGCTCAAGGAGCTGATCGAGCTGCGCCGGGATAAATGGGCACGCTTCCGTCTTATCGTCCCTCCCATCCTTCAGATTCTCATCTACGGCTATGCGGCAACGTTCGAGGTGTACCACGTCTCGACTGTCGTCCTCGACCTCGACCACTCACAGGAAAGTCGCGATCTCATCGCCCGCTTTACTGCGAGCGGCCGGTTCCAGATTACAGAGATTGCCAGAGATCAGAACACGATCAGGAGGGACCTCGACAATGGCAACGCGACGGTCGCTATCACCATTCATCCGGGTTTCTCGGAGTTGCTGCGCGAGGGCGTGACGGCGCCCATGCAAGTCTCGGTCGACGGTACCAATTCGAATACCGCCCTTATCGCACTCGGATATGTCAACGAGATTGCATCGACGTTTTCTCAAGTCTACGCCACCGATCTCGCGCAACGCACGAGTGCCGGACTTTCCCTCCGCCAGGCCCAGATTACACTCGATCAGAGACCCTGGTACAATCCCGACCTCAACGGCCACTGGTTCTTCGTGCCCGGCGTCATCGGCACCTTGACGCTGACACTGATCGTCAATCTCACGGCCTTCGCGATCGTACGGGAACGCGAGATGGGAACCCTCGAACAGATCATGGTCACCCCCATCCGGCCGATCGAGTTCATTCTCGGCAAGACGGTCCCGTTCTTCCTGATTGGACTGGCTGAAGTTGCGCTCGTCACGATTTTTGGGATTCTCTGGTTTCAGGTGCCGTTCACCGGCGATCCGCTCGTCCTTCTCGCTGGCACGTCGTTATTCCTGCTTAGTACGCTGTCCCTCGGCCTTCTGATCTCCACCATGTGCACGACGCAGCAGCAGGCCTTCGCCACGAACTTCTTTGTCGTCAATCCGCTCTTCATCCTGTCCGGCTTCATGTTTCCGATCGCCAGCATGCCGGCTGCGCTGCAATGGTTCTCCTACGTCAATCCCTTGCGTTACTATCTCATCATTATCCGGGCGACCTTCCTCAAGGGCGTCGGCTTTTCGATTCTCTGGCCCCAGTTTTTTGCTCTTGCCATTCTCGGAACCGTGCTGCTCAC
>JBAVOL010000058.1:0-8186 GCA_049692035.1 Rhizomicrobium sp. | reverse complement strand
CGGCTGCACGATCTTCTCTTCTGCGATCGGATAGCGCTTGAAATCTTCGAAGAACTCCAGCCGCGAAGTCAGAAGCCAGAGGCAAGTCTGCGCGCCCGCGCGCTGCCCCGCTTCGTCCATGCCGCAGCTGTTGAGAAAATCGACCGCCAGCCGGAATCTGTCGGGCAGAGTGGGATCGCCCCAATCTTTAAGCCCGGTCTGCGCCTGCGCCTGCGCCAGCAGCGCGTCGGCATTCAGGATGTCGCTCCTCGAACTCATCACTTCCCCGCAACAAGTCGCATCAGTTCGTCTTCCGCCTCGCGAACTTTCGCCGCAGAGCGCGCAGCGAAACTCAATCCCGCCATACCGGCCGCGCCGGTGATGATGGCAATCTTGTTCGCGAGCTTCATGATGCTTGACCTTCCCGTGAATGCCGGATCGATGGCAAATCAGACCAGATACCGGCCGCCATTGACGCTGATCGTTTGGCCGGTGACGTAACCCGCTGCCTCCGAGCATAGATAGGAGCAGGCGGCGGCGATGTCTTCCGGCTTGCCAGGGCGCTTCATGGGGGTGGTGGCGGCAAAAGCATCGACGTCCACAGGCGAGGTCCGCAACATCGGCGTGTCGATAAAGCCGGGAGGGACATTGTTCACGGTGATCCCCCGGGCGGCGAACTCCATCGCCAGCGCCTTGGTGAAACCAATAACGCCGCCCTTCGCTGCCACATAATGGCTCATACTTGGTGCGCCAGTTTGAGCAGAGGAAGACGAGATATTGACGACACGACCCCAGCCGACGGCCAGCATGTCCGGAATGACCGCCTGCGTGCAGAGGAAAGGACCCTTGAGGTTGATCCGCATCATGCGGTCCCACATCTCCTCTGTGAGGTCCTGAAAGCCGCAAAAACCCGTGATACCGGCGTTGTTGACAAGGATCGTCACCGGACCGAGATCCTTGCGCGTGCGCGCCAGGGCGCTCGCTATACCATCGGCCGAGGAGGCGTCGCCGACGCAGGCGATTGCACGTCCGCCCGCTTTCACGATCATGCCGACCGTTTCTTCCGCGCCGTCGCCATTCATATCCCACACTGCGATGGCTGCACCATCTTTGGCGAGTTGCAGGCTGATCGCCCGTCCGATTCCGCTGGCGCCGCCCGTCACGACGCCCACTTTCCCTTTCAAAGACATGAAAAACTCCCTGTTAGATTATCAGCCGGTGCGAACGGGGCTGCCCGCCATACCAGCGGCCTTTCGTAAGTGTCGCGCCGTGTCACATGGGTGCCGTGTCGATCGTGGGCCTGATCAAAATCTCCGAGACATTGGCCCGCGGCGGCAAGGACACCACGAAGACGATCGCCGCGGCCACATCCTCCGGCAGCATCGCGCCTTCCTTGGCGACGTGCTTTCGGATGGCCTCCCGATGGGCGGTATCGGCGTTTTCCACACCCCCGGCCTGGATGACACCAGCGGAATTGACCAGAATGTCCAGCCTGCCAAAACGCTTCAGCGTGTCGGTCACTACACGTGTTGCCGCCTTCTCTTCTGCAATATCGCCAGGCAGGGCGATAGCTTTGCTGCCTGCCGCTTCGATTTTCTGCACGAGCGTGTCCAGCCGGTCGGCACGCCTCGCGCAGACTGCGACGGCGGCGCCTGCCGCGCCAAGCGCCAAGGCGGCTGCCTCGCCAATTCCGGACGAGGCGCCCGTGACGAGTGCGACCCGTCCGGAAAGAGGTCCTGTCATATCTCCATTCCGCGCTTTGCTGGTGCCCGACCTGTGTTGGGTGGGAGCCTTTTTATTTGGACAATGCGCATAGGCTCATGTCAATCACCGCCATCGTTACGGATCGAAGAATCTCGCGCCGTCAAATCACACGCCTCGTGGAGGAAGCCTTGATCGTGATGCAGCTGGGCCGGCGCCTTGCCGCCCGGTCGGTCTTCGCCACAATTGGCACGACTCACGCCTCCCCGGGGTAGCGATACGGGCCGAGGTATTTGAGCTTGCGGGACGACTGTCGCGTACCGACGCGACAATGGTCGAATGGCGATGGTCGTAGACCCTCGGTTTTGCGCGGCGGGGCAGGCGCTTCGCTTTATGAGTTCTGCAAATCGCCATGCGCGATAATTGAATATCATCTCTGGCTTGACGGCTAGTGTGAGGGCGTGGACATCGGCGAACCGATCGGTTAGTTCGACATGGCGCACCTTCTGCGGTTGCGGCTGATCGACGCGGTTGCATTGTCGGATATCGCCGAAGTGGCGTTGGATATGGCTTACGCGGGCTTGCGCGAACAGTTTGGTCGTCCTATCGGCAGGTTCCTGGCGGGTAAACACCACAGCGCGAATATGGTGATCGCCGCGCGTCGCGCTCGTGACCAGACGGATTTTGCTGCCGTGGCCATCGATGACGGGCGGGGGATGCGGAATTTCAGGTGGGGTGTGCGCGATCGGGGGCGGGCTCCGCAGCCATCGAGAATGCCAGCAAAAACATTCAAATTCATGGCGGGATCGGCTTCAGTGATCAAGCCGATCCGCACTTACTCGTGAAGCGGGCCCAGCTTCTGATTGCGCTTGCCGGCCGGATTGGACGGGGCAAACGCGCCCATCGCGGACATCAAGGCGATCTGGTAACCCATGCAAGGGAATGAACGCTGCTCAGACAGGGATGGAGACAGAAATGGAAGTTGCAATCGTGACGGGTGCAAGCAGCGGAATCGGGCTCGCTACTGTCGCCAAATTGGCCGAAATGGGAATGGCAGTCGTCGGGGTGGGCCGCGATGCCAAGAAGCTGCAGGCCGTCAAGGCAGCCGTTGGCGATCCGAAGCGCGTGGAGACGATTGCAGTTGATCTGACTGCGGACGAAGCGCCCAAGCTTGTCGTCGAAGCGGCTGTTGCGCGTTGGAAGAAGATCGATTTCCTCGTTAACAATGCCGGTGTCGGAAGTCCCAAGCCGCTTCACGAGACCGATGACAAGATGCTGGATTACTTTCTGGGGCTCATGCTGCGGGCGCCTTTCCGTCTGGCGCGCGATGTGATCCCGCATATGAAGAAGGGATCGGCGATCATCAATGTCACCTCGACATTCGCTGTCGTTGGCGGAATGCGAGGCGGCGCATATTCTGCGGCGAAGGGCGGGCTGACGTCCCTTACCGAGCACGTCGCCTGCCAATACGGCGCAATGGGAATTCGCTGCAACGCCGTCGCGCCGGGGGTTACCCTGACACCGATGGTTGAAGGTCGTCTCGAAGATCCGAAATTCCGCCGGATCAACGTTGAAATGACTCCTCATTTTCGGTTGGGTAGGACGGACGACATCGCCAGCACCATCGCTTTCCTGTGCTCGCCCGGCGGCAGCTTCATCAATGGACAGACCATCGTTGTCGATGGCGGATGGAGCTCGACGAAATATCTTTCGGACTTCGCCCTGACGTCGGAATGGACTGCAGTCGAAGGCCACCCGCCCACGCGGTTCGACACCGATCGGAAATGAGCATGGCGGAGAAAATCATTGCCGGTCGGCGGGTCCGCTGGGACGATCAGCGGGCGGAGCGCGCCTATGCGAAAGGCCTGTGGGTTCGTGAGACATTGGCCGATGCCCTAAGAAAAGCCGCGGAGGAAACTCCGGATCGCATACTCATCGTCGATGGCGAGCATCGCCTCGATTGTCGGGCACTCCACGATCAAGCGACCGCGCTTGCCCAGGCGATGCTGGCGCGGGCTCCGTCCGGTAGCGTCGTATCGTTCATGCTGCCCAATTGGTATGAGGCGGCCGTGATCTATCTCGCGGCGACCTTGGCCGGAATGGTGGCAAACCCCATCTTGCCATCGCTGCGCGATCGCGAATTGTTGTTCATCCTGAAAGACGCCGATACGCGGCTGATCTTTGCTCCATCCAGCTTTCGCCAATTTGACTACGCTGCGATGTTGAGCAGGGTCACGGCGCAGCTTGAGGCTCCGCCACACGTGATCATTTTGCGGGGTGAAGTAGGCCCGCACACGCCCTACGTATCGTTGATTCAAGATCGGGACGTTGGGCGCGAGCTGCCCGTACTCAATCCCGACGCGGTCAGAATGGTGATGTTCACCTCGGGCACGACTGGCCGGCCCAAAGGTGTGCTTCATACGCACAACTCGATCCACGCGCTGATCTGCCAACTCCGCGAGCATTGGCTGATCGAGCCTGGGGACACGTTTCTTGTGCCGTCTCCAATCAGTCATATTGGCGGCTCCATCTATGCGTTCGAGTGTCCGTTGCTGCTGGGAACGACTGCCATCCTCATGGATCGCTGGAACGCCGATGAGGCCGTGGAGTTGATGGATGGGTTGCACTGCACGCATATGGCGGGCGCGACTCCGTTCCTTGAGCAGATTCTGGCGGCGGCCGGCCGTGCCGGAACCCGTCTTCCCAGCCTCAAGGTCTTTATATGTGGCGGTGCGTCAGTGCCGCCTTCCTTGATTCGCGCCGGAGCGAGTTACTTCCAAGGTGCGGTAGTCACCCGCGTTTACGGCTCCACCGAGGTGCCGGTCACGACCGTCGGTGCTTTGAAATACGGTGATGTGGCACATGCCGCCGACACCGACGGGCGTCCTGGTCTTGCGGAGGTCAAATTGGTCGATGTCGCGGGCAATGCTGCCGCGGAAGGCGAGATTTGCGCGCGCGGCCCGCAAATGCTTGTAGGCTATCTGCATGCCGAAGACGAAGCCAGCGCATTTGATTCGGAGGGTTATTATCGAACCGGAGATCTCGGGCGCTGGGTCGATGGCGACTATCTTGTCGTCACGGGCCGGGCAAAGGACATCATCATCCGCAACGGCGAAAACATTTCGCCGAAAGAGGTCGAAGATATTCTTGTGGCGCATCCCGATATTGCCGAAGTGGCTTTGGTTGGTCTTCCCGATGCGCGGACCGGTGAGCGCGTCTGCGCCGTGATCGTGCCCAAGCGCCAGCCGGGACCCGATGTGACGAGCCTGCGCACATTCCTTGGCGCTCAGGGCGTGGCAACCTTCAAAATTCCCGAGCAGGTGGTCATCCGGGAAGCGCTGCCCAAGAACGACGCCGGCAAAGTCTTGAAGGCCCAAATCCGCGCGACAATCGAGACTGCGCAGCAGGAGCGTTGACGAGATGGAGTTCGAGGAACAAGCCCATCACGCCCGCATTCGCGGCGTGCGTGGACGGACGTTCCTGCCCAATGCAGGGTGTTCATCGAAAATAGCTTGTACAGTACTGCAGAGCGCGGTTCTGACGCTGAATGTAGCGAAATCCTTCGAGCAATGTCGACAGCGATAACGCGATATCCCCGTGTGGCTCAATTTGAGGATGAGGTCGTTTTGCACGCAATCTTGACGGCGCAGCGCTGGATGTCATAGCGATGAAGATCGGCCTTTCTGGCTCGATTGCTGCTGCTCCAATCTCGTGGAAGAAAAAGTGCGCGGATGGATCGTGGTAGATGTCAGCCACCAGATAGAAGACAATGAAGGAGGAACGTGAGATGGCCGATCACAATACGGGTACCAACCAACCACAACTTGATCTCAGCGATGTCGATCACCGTTTGGGTGAACTGGTTGGCGGCGGGCAATTGCTGGAGCCCTGCAGTGCGTCCGACATTCGCCGCTGGGTCATGGCGATGGATTATCCCAATCCGATCCATTGGGATGACGAGTTCGCCAAGCAGTCCGAATTCGGCGGCATCATAGCGCCGCAGTCGATCGCGGTAGCGCTGGATTACGGCCATGGCGTGCAGCCGGCCTGCGTGGGACGCATTCCGGGCAGCCACCTGATCTTCGGCGGTGAAGAGTGGTGGTTCTATGGTGTTCCGGTGCGGCCGGGCGACCAGCTGTTCCAGGAGCGGCGCTTCTACGACTACAAGGTCGTGGAGACCAAATTCGCCGGCCCGACCATGTTCTCGCGGGGCGACACGATCCACACCAACCAGCATGGTGCGCTGGTGGCCAAGGAGCGTTCGACCGCCATTCGCTATCTCGCAACCGAAGCGGAAAAGCGCGGCATGTATGAGAACCAGCTTGGAGCGGTACGGCGCTGGACGAATGAGGAGTTGCTGCACATCGAGAGGGTACGGCATGACTGGCTGATGTCGAATCGGCTCGGCGTCTCGCCACATTTCGAGGAAGTCAAGATCGGCGACAAGCTGCCGCGCCGTGTGCTCGGACCGCATTCGATCGCGACCTTCACGACGGAATATCGCGCGTTCGTGTTCAATATCTGGGGTACCTTCGGATGGGTGGCGCCGCCGGGCGTGAAGGAGCCGTGGATCAACCAGGATTCGGGCTGGGTCGAAGGCTTTGGGTTCGACGAGGAAGGCGCCAAGATCGATCCGCGCAAGCGCGATGGGCTCTATGTCGGCCCCTCGCGCGGCCACATCGATGCGGACAAGGCCAGCGAGATCGGCATGGCGCGCGCCTATGGCTACGGCGCAACGATGGGCGCGTGGGTGACCGATTATCTGGCGTACTGGGCCGGACATGACGGCATGGTGCGCCACTCCAAGGCCCGCTTCGCCGGCCCCGCCTTCGAAGGCGACGTCACCTATTTCGACGGCGAAGTCGTCGAGAAGCAGGCCGAGACCGCCTGGGGCGTGCCGTTGGTCACGGTAAAGCTGCGCCTGACCAACCAGGACGGCGGCGTGCTGGTCGACGCCACGGCCGAGGTGGAACTGCCCTATTAGGGCGCAGCGAATCGGTGCGAGGCTGGGTGGCAATGAGCACAAACAATCCGACTCCCAGCGGCGGCGCCGTGTCGATCGTCAAGGGTATCCGCTCGACGAGGAGCTGGGGCTCGGCGCGCTGACGCTGCCCGGCTTCCTGCGTGAGGTCACCAGTCGTTTCGCCGTTCGCGAAGCGCTGGTGATGCATACGCCCGGCGGTGTCGTGCGCTGGACCTACAAAGCGCTGTGGGGAGCGCTCGGTCGAGGTGCGCGGGCGCTCATCGCCTGCGGCGTCGGCAAGGACAGCCGCTTCAGTGAGAGGGAGGCCGACCCGATCGAACGCGATGGCCCGCTTCAGGGCCGCCCCGCCGGGGCTTCTGTTCCGGGTTTCCTTTGCGGCGTTCCAAGCGCCTCTCGCGCCCCTGCCCTGATATAGGCGTAAATTTGCATGGCCTGCGTGCGGGTAAGCATCTCGAAGCGCGGCATGCCGTGCTGAATTAAGGCACCGTCATGCACTACGCTCCAGAAATTGTCGGGATCGAGCGCAATTTTGGATTCGCGCAGATCCGGCCCGGGAGCACCGGCAGACACCAAGTCTCGACCATGACATGGTGCGCACATCATGAAGAGGCGGCGCCCCGCTTCGACATCCGCTTCCCGGATTTTAAGCCGTGGATCATCGACGGCCTCGACCTTCATGTCGGGCGGGGCCGACGGCGGCAGCACCGCCTTGCCGTCGAGACCGAAAGTGAGCAACCGTCTCGGTTGCACTCCGTATTTCCAGCCCACATGCATGAGGTTGCCTGCGATCGAAGCGGAGCCGCCATAACCGACGAGCATGGAGACATATTGCTTGCCATGCGCCGAATAGCTGATCGGCGCGGCGATAATGCCGAGCCCGGCATTGAACCGCCAAAGGCGCTTGCCGCTGGTCGCGTCGTAGGCCAACAGATAGCCGTCCGCGGTGCCCTGGAAGACAAGGTTGCCGGCCGTGGCGAGCGCTCCGCCATTCCAGATCGTGTTGTGCCATACTTCCCACCGTGCCCTCTGGCGCAAAGGGTCCCAGGCGATGAGGGCTCCCTTACCGTCCAGAGGGCTTGCTTTGGCCCAACCGATGCTGAGGCCGCCTACGGAGACATCGCCCGGCTCAGGAGCCCCCTTCGAGAAGTGCGCGCCCACTTGCATGTAAGGAATGTAGACAAGCCCGGTCTTGGGGCTGAATGACATCTGTTGCCAACTATGGGCGCCCACGGGGCTTGGCCAGATGGTGGTTTCGCCGGTTTCGTAGCGAATGTCCTTTCCCTCGACGGGACGGCCAGTCTTGAGGTCGATGTGGTCGGCCCAGGTCACCTTGCCGATCTTCCCTGCTGAGATCAGCTTCCCGGTTTCGCGGTCGAGCATATAGAAGAAGCCGTTCTTCGGTGCCTGCATCAACACCTTGCGTTTCTTGCCTTCGATAGTCAGTTCGGCCAGCGTCATCTGTTGGGTGCAATCATAGTCCCAGGCATCGCGCGGAACGGCTTGATAGTGCCACACATATTTG
>JBAVOL010000057.1:0-50071 GCA_049692035.1 Rhizomicrobium sp. | reverse complement strand
CAAATATGTGTGGCACTATCAAGCCGTTCCGCGCGATGCCTGGGACTATGATTGCACCCAACAGATGACGCTGGCCGAACTGACTATCGAAGGCAAGAAACGCAAGGTGTTGATGCAGGCACCGAAGGACGGCTTCTTCTATGTGCTTGACCGCGAGACGGGAAAACTCATTTCAGCTGCGAAAATCGGCAAAGCCACGTGGGCCGATCACATCGATCTAAAAACCGGCCGGCCCGTCGACGAGAACCATAGCTACTACGACAAGACCGGCCAGGTGACGCTCTGGCCAGGCCCGGTCGGCGCGCATAGCTGGCAGGCCATGTCCTACGATTCCCAAACAGGGCTCGTATACATCCCCTACATGCAGGTGGGCGTGCACTTTACGAAGAACAACCCCCTGCCGCGCGGCTTCACCGTCGGCAATATCAGTCTCAAGGCGCACAAAGCCGACCCGATGGACGGCAAGGGCGCTTTGCTCGCTTGGGACCCGCTGCTCCAGAAGCTGGTTTGGAAGGTGCCGCACGATAACATCTGGAATGGCGGGGTTTTGTCGACCGCGGGTGATCTCGTCTTCCAAGGCGATGCGGACGGCTATCTCTCCGCCTATGACGCGACCAGTGGCAAGCGCCTTTGGCAGTTCAATGCCGGGCTCGGCATCATCGCCACGCCAATTTCCTATTCGGCGCACGGCAAGCAATATGTCTCGGTGCTGGTCGGCTATGGCGGCTCGGCTGCGGCCTGGGGCAGCCTGATGAATGTGGGCTGGAAATATGGTGCGCAGCCCCGCCAGCTCCTGACATTCGCCTTGGATGGCAAGGCGGTGTTGCCGCCGTCGGCCCCGCGCGACATGAAGGTGCATGCCCTGGACAAGCCGTCGCTGAAGATCAACGCGGCCGATGTTGCAGCGGGCCACGGTCTCTTCATCGCCTGCGCTGCTTGCCATGGTCTCAACCTGGTCTCGCCCGGAGCACCTGCACCGGATTTGCGCGAATCCCAGATCGCCCTCGACCCGGACGGTCTGTGGACCGTGATACATGACGGCACCCTGATGGACCGCGGCATGCCGCGCTTTCCGATGTTCAACCGCACACAGGTCATGCAGATATTCGCCTATATCAGGGCCGGTGCGCGCAATGCGATCGAGGCCCAGAAGAATCGACCCGGGGCTGCCTCCCCCGCGGGGCAGCCCTGATGCCGCCGCGGATCAGCTTTTGCAATTTCTCATCGGAGAGACCGAGCGCCCGGCGATAGACACAGGCATTGTGCTCGCCGAGAAGCGGAGCCCCGCGCGTGAGGGATGCAGACGCGCGCGACATGCGCTGGCGCCGGCGACCTGTCTTAAGCCCTCTTTCGCGTCCTGTTCTTCGGTCGCCTGCGAAATCGGCCCTGCCGGGAACCATGCGCAGCCTCCGCCACTCCTCATCGGACGCAACGGCTATGGCAATTCCAATCAGGCTCGCTTCCGCTCGGGCGCCTTTTCTTGTTTCTCGCCAAGTTCGGCAAGCGTCTCGATCTGAATGGGGGATCGATGAGAAAACTCGACAATCGGTTTGAGATCACCTCCCATTGCGGCGCCAATTCCCGCATCGTCGAAAGCAGAAGGTCGGTACGGCGCTCAATACGAGAGACGCTTTCTTGTTGCATACCGAGTTCTTTCGCGACGGACCAAGCTCGCATTTGTCTTCCATGCAAGCGGCCGGCCTGCGCTCGCGCAGCGAGTGAAGGCAGGGCAAGACGAAAGCCATATCGCTGGGGTTCAATTAGAAAAAAGCGGCCAAGCGAGACTTCACTCCAGGATTGCCGGAGACTTCACGAAGCCGTGATGATGGCGTCGGCGGGTTTGCGAGTCAGGCTGTCGACAAGATGGGAGAACAGATAACCGCGGATAATGGAAATTGGCAGCAAAAATCTGCGCCGCTTTCGTGTACCATTCCCCATACTAACATGCTAAGGACGTTGCACAATTTATGAACTTGGCACTTACCCGAAATGTCCTGGCCCCCAGCCAGATTCTACGCCAGAGGGTTTATGCTGGAATAGCATGAAACGGGAATTGACGGTTATCCAGGAAATGTCGGCCAAGATAGCGCTCGGGATCGGTGTTTGTCTGGCGCTGCTCGCACCATCACCCACATTCGCCAACGAATGGAAGATCGACGATACGATCTCCGCCCTCGACGGCTCGCGCACCTATGTCGCGATGCTGGGCTCTACGAACACGATCCGCGATGCGGCCGGCGGGGACGAGGAGGCGACGCTCGTTATCCGTTGCAGCAGCGGCAGTCTCCAAACTTATATCGCGTGGCCGCGAAGTCTGGGTCAGGGGCCTTTGGAAATGCGATGGAAAGCCGACGCCGGCAGCTTCACAACCGAAGTGTGGAGCGTGTCTGCGGATGGCGGCGCCACCTTTTCCGAAGGCGCGCGCGCGTTTCTCGGCAAGCTCAGAGGCGCCCATCGGGCATTTTTTCAATTGTCCCTTGCCAATTTCGATTCCCTGCAAGCCAGCTTCGTGCTCGCGGGCATCGACAAGATCGTGAACAGCGCGCTCGCAATCTGCGCGCGCTGATCCTCGCTACGCTTACGATCAACTCACGCGCGTCATGACGATCGTCTTGCCGAGCAGGGGAACAAACTCATAAGCATGCACATGCAATGTGCCGTCGCTCGCAATGGATAAAGTTGCGCTGTAACTCGAGCCGTCATCGGCGTTGTAGATGGTGCCGTCTTCCCAGGTACGATCGTCGACCTGGCGAAGACCCTCCAGAACGGTAAGGCCCAGGAGGGGCCGTTGGCGCAGCGCGGGATCTGCGTTGGCATGATCGGTTCGGGGTTGGCCTTGTTCGTCCATGGGCGATTTGAGCCATGCTATCTTGCCGCACAATTGCTCGCCGCAAGGACCGATCGCCACCTCAAAGCGCTTGTTGGGAAATAGCCAGACGCCGGTCAGCGCCGTCTCCTGGGCGCTGACGGATGTCGGCACAAACGCCAGCACGATCGCGGCGATGATCGCGCTCTTCATTGCATTCCATATGGTCATTTTCAGCTACCTCCGTGCAGGGATTTATGCGCCACGGACATCGCGGCCCTTCTGTGCGGCAAATCCGAAATTCGCCCCACTAGCGCCGAGACGGCGCCACGCTCGTCGCTTCCCGGAAGGAAACGAGCTTCTGCTTCGACTCGTCCCACAATGCCAGACGGACGGTGCGAAGACTCTGGGCGAATGTTACCCGCCCGATGGAACGCAGTTCCGGATGATCGCGCAACACCTGGCGCAGCCGGTAAAACGGAATGCGGCTGCACAGATGATGAACGTGATGCATCCCGATATTCGCCGTGAACCACCGCAATACGGCCGGCAGATCGTAGTACGAGCTTCCCGACAACGCCGCCTCATGCAGCTTCCAGTTCCCGTCGCGCGTCCAGGCGACATCTTCGAACTGGTGCTGCACATAGAACAGCCAGACCCCCATCGATGCGGCGAGCAGCACGACAGGCAGATGCACCGCGAGAAACGGCCCCATGCCGACCAAGGCGATCATGGCGCACGCCAGCAATGCGATCCCGACATTCGTCGCGACGGCGCTGGTCCATGGCCGCCAGCCCGCACGCATTTGTCCGCTTGGAACGCGATGCTGCACGAAGAACAAATAGGCAGGCCCAACGCCGAACATGACGAGCGGATGACGATAGGCGCGATAGGCAAACCGGCCCCATGACGAGCGCGAATGATACTCGTCCACGGTGAGGGTGAGAATGTCTCCGGTTCCACGCCGGTCAAGATTGCCCGACGTCGCATGATGAAGAGCGTGGTTGCGCTTCCAAAAATCATACGGCGTGAAGGTGAATACGCCGAGAACACGGCCGATCCAGTCGTTCGCGAACCGATTGCGGAAAAATGCGCCGTGCCCGCAATCGTGCTGAATCATGAACAGGCGAACCAGAAAACCTGCGGCCGGAATTGCAAGGAGGAGAGTCAGCCAATAGCCGATGCCGAGCGCGGCCCACATCAATGCCCAATTGGCGAGCAACATCCCGGCTGTGACGGCGAGTTCCCACACGGCGCGCGACCCGCTCGGTTCGCGGTAGCGCACGAGGTCCTGCGTCAGTGCAGCGGCGACAGACGACACGTCGCGCGCGCGCGGCTTCGATACAATAGTCAAGTCCAATCATAGCCTCAAAAGGTTGGCGCAAATGTGGCGAATTTCAAATTCGCCATATTTCGGAGCAGCGCTGCGAGCGAATTTCCGATTCACAACCACGCTAGCGGAGAAACGACTGCCGTCCGGGCGGGCTTGTCGCATTGGCCATGCGGTTTGGCAAGGTGCGGCGAACCCGATCTGCGGCGTTTTGAATGCATATGTGTCGCTTGCTGTCAACCGGCTTCGCCCTGCTGCGCCTCGAGCCAAGCCTCGGCGCGATCGGGAAACACGGCCCAGACCTCGCCGGCCTTCTCCTGCGGACGGTAAAACAGCGCTTCGCCGGGGCGGGCTTGCGTGCCCGCACAGAAGCGCCGAAAAATGCGTTCGACATCCGCTTCGAACTTTTGCGGAACGTCACGCGATGCGCGTTCGCGTTCGTTGCGGATCGCCCGCATCACCGACCAGCGCCGAAGTCCGCCGGGATGGAGTCCAAGAATATTGACGAGTTCCAGCACGATCGGCCGCTCCGACGGCTGCGTTCGCACCGCGACGTCGGCGTCTTGCTCCTGTGCAGGGACTTCAGCGTGTTGCTCGCGCGTCATCGAATTCATTGTCCTCGCACCGTGGCCGCTGCGCGGTGTGCGCAGATCACGTCCCAGGATGCGGCCGCCGACAAGCCTTCCGCTTCCGCGCACAGTTCGCGAATATTTTCCTGCGCGGAAAACACCCGCAATTCGTGCAGAATTTGAATGGTCGAAGGCAGCGGAACACGCCTTCCGAAGCGGACGAACGCCTTCATCACGAAGCCTTTCTTCAAGCGCATCACCGCTTCCGGCGAAACGACACGCGGTAGATTATTTTCCGATTGCCTTGGCGAAACCCTCGCTCCACCGCGACCGCGCAGGCTCGACGGTGTAGGGATTGAGTTGCGCCACACCGCGCCGATCCAACCCGTCGCATTCGCTGACGGAGAAGTTGCTCGCCGCCCGCCAGCCCTCGGCATAGATGCGGCTGAGAACAAAATCTGAGTCGGTCATGGCACCGTCACCCTTGGGTGTTTGTCGCGCGAGCCGCGCGGCGGAGCGTTTTCATTTCTCCGCCGCCCTTGTGCGAGTTTCATGCGGATTTGAGATTGACGGCCTTCGAGCCCTTGGCATCCGGCTGGATATCGAATGAGACGCGCTGGCCTTCGGCCAGGCTGCCCATGCCGGCCATTTCAACGGCCGTTGCATGGACGAACACGTCCTTGCCGCCGCCGTCCGGCGCGATGAAGCCAAAGCCTTTGCCCGTATTGAAGAATTTCACTGTTCCAATAGTCATGGTTGCTCCTGATGCATCAATTAACGCCCAAGCGAAGGCTTGGGCTGCGCAAACGAATCAATCAGGACGGGAAGTAGACTGTCTCGGCCAGGCGCGCATGATGCGAGCAGGGAGTACAACAATGCGCTTCATCTGACGGAACGCCGTCGCCCCATCAACATGGGCAATCGGGGTGCCCATTACAAGACGGGGCGACAAGGCGTGCTTGCGCGGCGTACGGCCGTACGGTGCAAAAGGCTCTTCCCGTCCCGACGAAATCGTCTTCGGCCTGTTTGTGCCTCGCATTGATCCAGGGCATTGCAGCGCACCGTCGATTTCATACAGACTGGCGAAAATCGAAGTTTTGTTTGCGCCGGGCGGCGATATGCTCGACGACGGCTGGAAAGTGAACGGGAAGAACCACCATGAAGATGATCGCAATGACGGGGCTGGCGATGAGTGCATGCCTGGCGGCTAGTGTCGCCATGGCGGGCGACGGCGCCATCGCCACGGATAATGTGCCGTCCAAAGTGACGGCCGTGTGCCAGACTTGCCATGGGCCAAGAGGCGACAGCACTTCGGCAAGCATCCCCCGACTGAACGCCCAGCATGCCGAATACATCACGGCCCGGCTGAAGAGCTTTCTCGATCCTGGCCGGGAGGATCCGCATGCAACGGCCGCCATGTGGGGCGTCGCGCGCACGGTCGACAATGCCACAATTGCCGCGATCGCGAACTATTACGCCGCACAAACGCCGACGCCGCCCGGCAAAGGCGGCCCGCTTGCCGCCGAGGGCAAGAAATTCTACGCAACCGGAGACGCCGCCGACAATATCCCTGCCTGTCAGTCCTGTCACGGCGCCCACGCCGAGGGCAACGGCCTGGTGCCCCGGCTCGCCGGTCAACATGGCGATTATCTGAAGAAACAGCTGGAACGGCTGCGCTTCGATTTGCGCGCCAGCAATACGATGCACCCCAACGTCAACAACATAACCGACAGACAGATCGAAGCGCTCGTGGCGTATCTCGCGAATAACTGACGCCTGTCTGGCGGTCGCGCCGGCTTCGATGACGGAGGCTGGACTGATCGTGGATGCGGAAGGATGCACCTTCCGCAGATCCCGACGGCGGCGCGCGGTTTGTGCGGCTTCGGTATCCGCGGGGATGAACGCGCGATGAATGCACAGCCAAGGGCCGGTTCAGGCTCGCCGCCTATATTGCCCGGGTCAATGCGCAGTCGAGGGTTCGAATGCGCCAAACCTGGAAGGAACTCGATCATGAAAACGATGGCGAAAGTTGCAATCGGCGCGCTGATGGCTTGCGGCGTCGCCGCGGCGGCGACAGCACCCGCAGATGCAGGTGTGAGAATCGGCGTGGGCATCGGAGTGCCCATTGCCGTGGGATATGGGCCGGGGCCCTGTTACAACGGCTATTATGGCAATCCTTATTATTGCGGATACGGGCCCGGCTATGTCGGCGGCTATTGGGGCGGCCATGGCGGTTGGGATCACGGCGGTAGTCGGGGGCACGGCGGCGGCTGGGGACATGGTGGTCATCACCACTGATGCGTCATGGCTCGCATTCTCGAAATTGCGCGGCTGCCCGATGCGGCAGCCGCGCATGGCGCATTCTTCCGGACTTCATGCGCAGCGGAAACAATAGAGGTTCTATAACGGCCCGTCGCAGCCCCGCTTAGACGGCCGCGGCGCTCTCGTGCTATTGCGATTGCCGGCAGGCGAGCGGTCCCAAATGACGCAGTCCCCCGGTATCAGGACTCTTCTGCTGGCCGTCTCGGTATTGGGCGCGTTGCTGTCCGCGCGAACGGCCAAGGCAAGCGAGACGCCACAGACCAGCTTTCATCTCGATCTGCCGGATCGTTGGTGCGGCGTCACGACGATTCTGACCACGACCCCCGGCCCGATTCCCTGCGCCGAAGGCGAAGAGATCACGATCTCGGGCAACTATCTGCCGCCAGATCCTCTCATGAAAATCGCGATATTCGAGGGTCATCGGGTTCTCGCCTGCAAGGACACAGCGCATTCGCGATAGGCCGCGCCACGCATTCGATACCGATGAAGTAGTAGTTGTCGCCAATTCGCTTTCACGGTTGGCGTGACGCGCGCTCAACAACTGGTCATAATCATCCTGTTGAGTACGTGGCGCCCGCTATTCGCACTGTCGCTGATAACCCATACGCTCCATGGTTTCGCCATGGAGATTCCAGAAAAGCGTGAGATCGTCTCCCCCGAGCTCGGCCACATTTGCAGCATTTGAACCCTTTCTAAAGAATCGCGGGAACGCAGCATGCAGATGTTCGAAATCGACCGATCCGATCCGAGGCGAAGGCAAACCAAGGAATTCGGCGATCTGCTGCAACGACTGCATGGGGTCTGCGACCAGACACTTATAGCGTAACAGAAGTGTGTTGGCTCTATTCTTCAGCGCCCACGCTTCAACATGGTCACTCCATGAGCCGCCAAACACTTCACCTTTGATCACTTGAGCGAGCGAAACCGTCTTTTGACCAAAATCGCAGATGTAATGCTGGTACGAGACCACCGCGGCGCGACCGTCACGAACGATATAGACGGCGCGGGCATCGTCCACGGGAAGCTCATGCGTCTTGACGAAATAAGTATCAGAGGAATTGCGGGCATGCTCGCAGAACTCTTCCCGATCCATTCCATGAATACGATGCCCGACGATGCGTCGAAGCGCAGAATTGGCGCCAATATCAAAACGATCATCGTAAAGAGAAAACGTCTCGATCCCCAAGCATCGATTGAGCAGGATTCGAAGCCACGTATTTCCGGAACGGGGATAGGATGCTAACCAAACAAGCATAGATAGTTCTTTTGTCGATCGAAGCCGGTCCACGGACAACGTCCATCAGACACCCCGCCCCAACATTTAATCCATTGAATTAGCATGAATTAGTTTGAACAGTCTGTCCAGACTTTGCAACTCCCTGAATTCGACGATCCACGCTAAAATGAGCAATTCTTATCATCGGAAAGACGCATGGCATGAACATTTTCATACCGGGACTTCGCGTTTTGTCGGCAGGGCCTATGGCAAAGAGGCCGCGGTAAGGCCCAAGCTGTTTGCCATGTCCCGCTCTGCCGATATCGATGCGAAGGTGGCGAACCGGGCGCACGGTTGCGGCAGCTCTCGCGAATAAAAGGCAACGCTCTCACTGGCGAAACAGCGCGGCCGCGCATAGACTTGCGCCATGCGTGAAGGCGACCAGATCGTGACGGCGCAACCCGCGCAAGACCCACCATCACCGACCCGGCTTTCCGGCCTCATTCGCCGGTTCGAGACCTATGGTCGCAAAAACGGAGCCGGCATCGCAGGCTCAATGCTGCTGCACGGGCTGATCGTGCTGATGTTGATCTTTCATTGGAAAACAGTGCTGCCCGAACAGCCGGCGATTCAGCGTATTCTGCCGGTGGATCTGGTCGCGCTCAGCGAGGGCCCGGCAGCACGGCCGGCACAGCAAAGGGCCGCAGGTGTGCGCAGCACCACACCGCACATCGTCCGCCGCGCGCTGGTCGCCGTTCATACGCCGAGCGGTGTCGCTCCATCGAAGACGGCGCCGCCGCCCGACGATCTGGAGATTCAGCTCAAGGCACTGTCGAAACTGCGCCTGCCGAACAGTGACCCGCGCCTCGCGGGTGACGCTGGAACGGCCGACCTTCCCGAAAGCGGCGAGGATGCGCTTTCAGGCGGTCATGGCGCCTACAGTTCGCGGGACATCATCCGCGCCCAGATTCTCAGGCGCTGGAATCTGGACATGGGCAGGCTCGGCAACCGCAATTTCGATATCCTGATCCACGTCCTGCTCAAGCGCGACGGCACCGTTCTCGAAGCCGATATCGTGGACAAGCAGCGTTACGCCACGGACTCCGTCTACCGCTGGATCGCACTCAGCGCGCGCAACGCCATATTGTTATCCTCGCCGCTCACCTTGCCGTCCGGCTTGGGCGCGGAAAATCTGGACGTGACATTGAAGCTCAATCCGAGAGACACGTTGCAGTGATGCGGGCGGCTGCAACCGTCGATGATGCGCGCGCCGCATTTCACGGCAGGTTTCGGGCAACGCGAAATCCGGCGAGACTCGAATAATCATATTCTCCGCCATCGGCGGCGCCGCCGCTGCGCGCTGCGGAGCGAATAAAGATCGGCAAATTGTCCCACGAGCCGCCGCGCAGGACATGCCTGGTGCAATCGCCGCCGGTCCACGCGCTGCCGTCGCCCGGCGCGCCGACATAATTTTGATGCCAGCAATCCTGCGTCCATTGCCATGCATTGCCGAGCATGCCGAAGAGCCCGAACGGATTGGGCTGAAACGCGTCAACCACGGTGAGTTCGCTGTCGTCCCATTTGCTGCCGCAGCCGTTGCAATTGGCACGGCCGTCGCCGATCTCGTCGCCCCACCACCGCGCGGTGGTCGTGCCGGCGCGCGCCGCATATTCCCATTCCGCTTCGCTCGGCAGGCGGTAGGGTCCGCTTGTCGCATCACGGCCGGGCCGGCGAACCTTGGCGTTCAACCAGGCAATATAGGCGTTGGCGTCCTTCCAATCCAGACAGACGGCAGGCCAGCGGCGCGGCTCCACATCGTAGGGCGGATAGGCGCGCCCGTCGCCGGGCGAACGCCACGTCATTTTGAGGATCGAATTACACGGCGCGGGCTGATAGCCGGTCTCGCGGAGAAAGATCAGGAATTGTTCGCTCGTCACGTCGAATTTGCCGAGCGCAAACGCCTTGATCGCGACGCGGTGGAGCGGCCCTTCGGTGTCGAGGCGTCCGCGCTCGCCGGCGGGGCTGCCCATCATGAACACGCCGGCGGGAATGCCCACCATGACCGGGCAATCGCGGCATTCCTGGAATTCGCGATCCTGGCGCTCCTGGGCATGGACGTTTGCGAAGACAAGGAAGCCCAGAAAGAGCGAAAGCCCCGTCAAAATGGGTCGATAGCGTCGTTTCGCCAAGTTTCGCGCACGAATGAAGTTGCCGGAAGAAAGCTAGGGCGTGCGCGCGGGGCTGACAAGGTTCGCGCTCGGAGTACCGCCGGAGGGCCCAATCCGCATGCCTTCACTTGTCCGCATATTTGTGCGGCCGGCCTCGGTCGTCCTCGACAATCGTTCCATCGGGCGACTGCGCGAGATAGTTCGGACCGATGGGAACCTTGCCCGCGCCGCCGGGAATATCGAGCACATAATGCGGTTGACACAGGCCGGAGCTGGAACCGCGAAGCGCGCGGAGTATACGTTGCCCTTCTTCGATCGTGGTACGGAAATGACTTGTGCCCCGCGCGAGATCGCCATGATGCAGATAGTAAGGCTTAACCCGGTTCTCCAGGAAACACTTGAAGAGCGCCCTGAGCGCCTCCGTATTGTCGTTTACGCCGCGCAACAGCACCGACTGGCTCAACATGGGAATCCCCGCGAAAACGAGCCTGGCGATCGCAGCTTTGGATTGTTGCGTCATTTCCCGCACATGGTTGGCGTGGAGAACGACATAGAGAGCCGTCTCGACGGAAAGCGCCGCGACCATGTCCTCGTCAATATGCGTCGGGTCCACGACGGGAACGCGCGTATGTATGCGGATGATCTTCACATGCTCGATCGCGTCGAGCGCTCTTATGATCGTACCGATCTTCCGCGGGGAAAGGATCAGCGGATCGCCGCCCGTGAGGATGACCTCCCAGATATTCTCGTTGCGGCGAATGTAGTCCAATGCCGCGTCGAGTTCTGCGGCCGACAGATTGCCGTCGCCGCCGGCGCCGACTTTTTCCCGCCGAAAGCAAAAACGGCAATAGACGGGGCATATGTGAACCGGCTTCAACAAGACGCGGTCGGGATAACGATGGGTGACGCCCTTGACGGGCGTGAAACGATCATCGCCGATCGGATCGTGAAGCTCCGAGGCGAGCGTCGTTAATTCGCGAGGATCGGGAACAAACTGCGCGGCGATTGGATCGGCCGCACCGTCGGAATCAATTAGTTCGACCATCTCCTTCGTGATCGCGAGCGAAAACTCGCCGCAGACCCGCTCGATATCGGCGAGATCGCCGCTCCCGACGAGCCCACGGTCGACCAGTTGGCGCGCGGTGTAGACCCCACCCTTCCGCGGCGCTGGATCGCTTGCAGCCTCGCCGGCTTCCGAACCAATTTCTCTTGTCATATGAGCGCCTCGTCCGTCACGCGCGTTTATAAAGGCTGCTCCAAGCCGACGCCATCGCGACCGCTAATGCGAAATCGCCTCCAGCGACAAATTGCGGGTGCGCGGCCCGAGAAACGCGATAATCGCCGCGACGACGAACATGCACGCCGCGATCAGCGCGAACACGCCGGCGACGCCGAAACGGCCAAGAACGAAAGCGATCAGGAAGGTACTGAAGATGGCCGACAGACGGCTGAAAGAATAGACAAAACCGACCGCGAGGCCACGGATGCGCGTGGGATACAGTTCGGGTTGGTAGGCGTGAAACGAGAACGACATGATGTTGCTCGACAGCGTCACGAACACGCCGAACACGATGAGGGCCAGGGGCGTGCGCATTTCCCCGAAGGCGAGGCCGAAACAGGCGACGCCCAACGCGCCCGCAACGATCAGCCATTTGCGCTCGATCCGGTCGGTGACCATCCACGCCAGTGCGGGTCCGACAGGCGCGGCGATGGCGATCACGAAGGTGTAGCCCAGGCTCGCGGTCACCGCGATGCCCTGGCTCACCAGCAAGGTCGGCACCCAATAGGAAAAGCCGTAGAAGCCGACGGTCTGGAACAGGTTGAACACGATCAGCATCACCGTGCGCGTCAGGTAAGGCTTGCGCCAGATATCGGTGAAGCGGCCATGCTCTTCAACCGGCACTGGCGCGGGCGCGCCAAGCACGCGATGCGCGGATGACGCCTGCGCCTCCCACAGCGCGACAATGTTCCCGGCCTCGCCGACCCGGCCATTGCGGGCAAGCCAGCGCGGACTTTCCGGCACCGCGCGGCGTATCCGCCACACGGCGACGGCGCCCAGCGAGCCGATCAGCACCACCACGCGCCAGCCGTCGAAACCGAACGGCTTGTGCGGCACCAACGCCCATGCCAGCAGCGCCACGACCGGAATTGCGGAAAACTGCACGATCTGGTTGAGGGCAAAAGCACGCCCGCGCACCTCTTTCGGCACGATCTCGGCGATATAGGTGTCGATCGTGACGAGTTCGACGCCAACGCCTATCCCTGCAACGAACCGCCAGAAATCAAGACCGAAGGCATCCGTCTGGAACGCCATGATGGCGGACGCCGCCATGTACCAAAGAAGCGAATAGGTGAAGATCGATCGCCGCCCGAAACGGTCGGCGAGAAATCCCAGCAGCGCCGTGCCGATGAAGAGACCGGCAAAAAACGCGGCGCCGAAACTCGCAAGGCCGCTGGTGCCGAACAGGCCCGGGGTCGTCGCGGTAAGGATATGGCTGCGCACGAGGCCCGGTGCCACATAGCCGACCAGGAACATGTCGTAGAATTCGAAGAACCCGCCGAGCGACAAAAGCGCGACCCGCGCCCACATGGCCGGCGTGGCCGGCAGCCGATCGAGGCGCGCGGCGATGTCCTGTGCCGAGATGACCAAACTGCCTCGCCTGTCGTGAAGTTACGGCCGCAACGACCGCGCAGGATTCCCGCCTGCACCTGGCGGGAATGGATATTCTTTGATTCTTATCATAGCGTGGGCGCGCCATAGTGCATCCAATCTGTGGTCGCCGGCGGTTCATTGGCGCGAGGTTCTTCGAGAGATGGCAGACAAGGCTTCCCCCAGCCGCTATCGCGCCAATCTGCAAAGCGAAATCGACAGCGCCAATCTCTACCGCACGCTCGCCGATATCGAGAAGGATCCCAAGCTGCAACGGGTCTATCAGCGGCTGGCGGCCGTGGAAGAATCCCACGCGGAGTTCTGGCGCAAGCGCCTGCGCACGGGCGGCCAGACAGCGCTGCATTTGAAACCGGAATGGCGCACCCGCATCCTCGCCTTCCTTGCCCGGCGTTTCGGAGCGGCCTTCGTGCTGCCCACCATCAACACGCTCGAGCAGGTCAACAGCGGCCAATATGACAAGCAGGCCGAGGCGGTCGCGGGCGGCCTGCCGCAAGCCGAGCGCAGCCATGCGCGCATCATCAAGGCGTTGGCGAGCGCCGCACCGGGCGGGCTCACGGGTGCGTCTCTTGCCCGTCTTGAAGGCCGCCATCGCGGCATGGGCGGCAATGCATTGCGCGCCGCCGTGCTCGGCGCCAATGACGGCTTGGTCTCCAATCTGAGCCTGGTGATGGGCGTGGCAGGCGCGGCACTCGGCGGACATCAGATCCTGATCACGGGGCTTGCCGGCCTGCTCGCAGGGGCGTGCTCCATGGCGATGGGCGAATGGCTTTCGGTCAATACGGCCCGCGAATCGTTTCAGCGCCAGATCGACACCGAAGCGAGCGAACTCGAAGAGGTTCCCGACGAAGAAAAGGAAGAACTCGCCCTCATCTATCAGTCGAAAGGCCTGCCCGAGGACGACGCCAAACGCCTGGCCGAGCAGATCATCGCCAACAAGGAGGGTGCGCTCGACACGCTGACGCGCGAAGAACTCGGCATCGACCCCAACGAAATGGGCGGCTCGCCATGGAGCGCCGCTTCGACCTCGTTCCTGCTCTTTGCCGGCGGCGCGATCTTTCCCGTCGCTCCCTTCTTCGTACTGAACGGCGATGCCGCCGTGTTCGTTTCGCTGGCGTTAAGCGGGCTTGCCCTGTTCGCCATCGGCGCGGCGACGACGTTTTTCACCGGGCGCGACGTCGTGTTTTCGGGGTTGCGGCAATTGCTGGTCGGCATCGCCGCCGCCGCGGTGACTTACGGCATCGGGCATTTGATCGGGGTGGCGATTGCGGGGTGAGGGGAGATTACGGTCCTCCGCCCCCCTACGCTACCGCCTCGCGCATGGCGCGGATGAACAGCGTCAAGGTGACGACGGTCAGGCCTATGAAGACGGCGAAAGCAAGCGGTATCGATGGCGAACCGAACACGCCGCCGATGAGGGCCCTCGCGGCGCTGACGGCATAAAAAAACGGATCGAGCCTCGCCAACGCCTGGATGATCGGCGGCCCGAAGCTGATCGGAAGCGTGACGCCAGATAATATGAGGAGCGGTAAGATGAAGGTGTTGGTAACGCCGGCCAAAGCCCCGCTCTCGCGGGTGAGCAAGGCCATGCAATAGGAGAGCGATGCCATGGTGATGCCAATCAAGACGAGGAGGCACGCCAGCGCGACGGCTCCCCACGGATTGATATGGAGGCCGAAGAACAGCGAGCAGATAACCAGAACGCTGCTCTGGAACAGGAGTGTGATCGCGGATTGCAGGAGAAAACCGAGCGCCAATGCCAATCGGCTGATCGGCGTGACCCTCAGCCGTTCGAGGAACCCGCATTCGACCTTGGACAGCAAGCCGAAGCCTTCGTAGCCAGCACTGAAGAGGGCATTCATGATGAGAAGGCCAGGCGCATAGAACTGAATCGCACTGCCGCCAGGAAGGCTCCGTATGGCGGACACCCCGTTCAACAGCGGCCCGAACAGCAGCAGATAGACGATCGGCTGGAACAACCCGTAGAATATCCAGAAGGGTGTGCGGACGGTCACCAACAGCTCGTTCTTGGTGATGAGATAGATATCGTGCATGTTGCTAGGCTTCCGTCTCGCGCAGGCTCCGGCCCGTAAGCTTCAGGAACACGTCGTCGAGCGACGGCCGGGAGAGAGTCACGGTCTTCGCAGACACGCCATTCTCGCCAAACAACCCGAACAAAACCGGAAGCGTCTCGTTCCCCTTGTCGACGGTGACTTGCAGCACGGTGTCGCTCGCGTGCATTTCCAGAATCAGCGGACTGGCTTCGATGATGGCGGCCGCCGTTTCGGCCTCCTGTGCAGTCTCGAAACCGAGCGTGACGATGTCGCCGGCGATCTGCTTTTTGAGTTCGGCAGGGCTGCCCAGCGCGACGACTCTGCCGAAATCGACAATCGCGACGCGGTCGCACAGCGCGTCGGCTTCTTCGAGATAATGCGTGGTCAGAAAAATCGTCGTTCCCCGGTCGTGCAGCGCCCTGACCTCGTCCCAGACGCGGGCGCGGCTTTGCGGATCGAGGCCGGTAGTCGGCTCGTCGAGGAACAGCAATTCCGGCGCATTGATCACGCCGGATGCGAGATCGAAGATTCGCCTTTGCCCGCCGGAATAGGTTTTCGTCTTGCGGTCGGCGAAATGGACGATCCCGAGCCGGTCGATCAGCTCGTCGATGCGCCGCGTCGCGTCGGCCTTGCTCATGCGATAGAGCTGGGCATGAAGCATGAGGTTCTCGCGGCCGGTCGCAACCGGCTCCATGCCGCCCTTCTGCCCGACATAGCCGATGCGTTTGCGGATTTCGCCCGCCTGGCTCGCGAGATCGAAGCCGGCAACCACGGCTTTTCCGCCCGTTGGCAACAACAGCGTACACAATATCCGCATGGTTGTCGTCTTGCCGGCGCCGTTGGGTCCGAGCAGCCCGAAAATCTCGCCTTTTCCCACGTCAAGATCGATCCCGCACACCGCCTCCACGGTCCTGCCGCGCGCCTTGAACATTTTGCTCAGCATTTCGGTGTGGATGATGGCAGCCGTCACGGGAAATCTCGTTCGCCGATTCGCAAGAAGGTCGGGCGAAACTAGCAGAGATCGGTGCCGCGAAATATCCGCCGACGCAACCCGCAGCCGCTAATACACCACCACCGATCTTGTGGTGCTCTTGCCCTCATGCATCAGATCGAACGCATGGTTGATGTCGGCGATCCCCATGGTGCGGGTGATCTGGCTGTCGATGTCGAGCTTGCACTCCGTCGACCAGCCGACGATTTTTCGGATGCCGGTGCGGCACATGCGCTCGTGCGAATTTTAACCCATTCTTCGCCGGATCGCGCGTCTTCGAGCCCGGCCTCATCGAGCGCCAGCGGCGTGCCGATCTTCCAGGTATAGCGGCTTGGGTTTTATTCGGGGCTTCGCCAGCTGCCGACGCCAACCGCCTGAGCAATGGGAAGCATCGCGCCATATCGCGATTCGCCCGGTCTTCCGCCGTTTTTTGCACAAATTTTGCTGCGGCGCCGCGCTGCGACGGACTTTGTGACAGCGCTGGCCGGTTTTCGGCCCCTGCGGATTGCCCGTTGCGGTCGGGCCGTAGTTTTAGGAAGATGGCCTCCGACGCGCCGCGCCCATCGCCGGACGTGCGGGCGCGATCATCATTGGTGCACCGGCAGGTCAACTCGGCAATCTCATGGCGAACTTCGACAATAGTGGCTCTGGCTCCCTCGCAATGGCGTCGGTGAAGGGCACGGTCAAATGGTTCAATTCCTCCAAAGGCTATGGCTTCATCACTCTGGACAATGGCAGCGACGCGTTTTGCCATGCCTCGGCGTTGGCTGCGCACGGACAACAGGATCTACCGCAGGGCACGACCATCGTCTGTGATCTTCAGGATTCGCCTCGCGGCCTACAGGTCGTCGCGGTCCACAGCATAGATACCAGTACGGCAGAACCTGCAGCCCCGCGCGGAGGACCACGTCGCGGCGGCGGCGACCGCTTCGGCGGCGGCGACCGTTTTGGCGGCGGCGACCGTTTCGGGGGCGGCGACCGTTTTGGCGGCGGCGATCGTTTTGGCGGCGGCGATCGTTTCGGGGGCGGCGATCGTTTCGGCGGCAGCGACCGCTTCGGCGGCGGTGATCGCTTCGGCGGCGGCGACCGCTTCGGCGGCGGCGACCGTCATCGCGGCGAACGCGACTCCGGCCCGAGCGGCCCGATGGTCGAAGGAAAGGTCAAGTTCTTCAACGACCAGAAAGGCTTCGGCTTCGTCATGCCGGACAATGGGGGCGGCGATGTCTACGTCCACGCAAGCGCGCTTCGCCGTTCCGGCGTCGCGGCGCTCAACCCTGAGCAGCGCATCCGTTATTCCACACGTCAGGGCATGAAGGGCGTTGAAGTGGACCGCATCGAGGTGATCTGAGGGGACGCTAATTCGCTCCCCCTCGCCGCGCGCAAGGCTGCTTCGCCCGCAGTGCCGGCTCGTCCGGACGTCGGTGTCTTGATTTTTGCACCTGCGAATATATACAGATTCGATCTATATCGCTTCTATATAGGTCGAGGCTGCGTGCATGGACGTCCGGACGATTTGCCTGGGAATTCTCACGCGGGGCGAGACGACAGGTTATGATATCAAAAAGCTTGTCGAAGAGTGCGGCTATCAGCACTTCGTCGAGGCCAGCTTTGGGTCCATCTATCCCGCCCTCAATCAGCTGACCCGCGACGGGCTCGTCGAAGTCCGCTCGGAAGCCCAGGACAAGCGCCCGGACCGGAAGGTCTATTCGATCACCGCGGCGGGGCGGAGCCAATTTATCGCTTCGTTACTCGAGCCGCTCGGCGAAGACCGCCATCGTTCGCCTTTCGTTTTTGCGATGCTGTTTTCCCATTTGCTGCCGCCCGAGCGCGTGTCGGCAATGCTGGACACCTATATCGCTCAAACCGAGGAAAATCTGAGCCGATTGACCAAAGCGGCGGTCGAACCGCTAACACGCGGCGAGCGCTTCGTTACCGATTTCGGCCGCACGCTCTATGTCGCGATGCTCGATTTTCTTCAGACGCATCGCGCGAACATCGAGACCAACGCAACGGATGCGGCGGAGTGATCGAGGCGCCATGGATTTTCTGCGACAACAGATACGCGACCTCGTCCGCTTTTGGGATCGGGTGCAACCCCGCTTCTGGCGCGGATTGAAGCCGAGCTATCGCGCGGCGCTGGTGATCCTCGTTTTGGCGTCCGTCTGGATCGCATCGGGCCTGTTCTCCGGCAGCTCGAAATCAAGCCCTACGACGGCGTCCGTATCCGACGATGTCCCCCGCGTGCGTGTCGCACTACTGACGGCGCGCAACCGCGACGCAAGCATCACGGTACGCGGTCGCACCCAGGCGCTTCATTCCGTCGATCTGAAGGCCGAAGTCGACGGCGTCGTCAAAGCAGTCCATTTCGAGAAGGGCGACCACGTCAAGGCAGGCCAGGTTCTGTGCGAACTCAAGCTCAACGACCGCGGGGCGAAACTCGCGCAAGCACGCGCGCTCGTGACGCAAACCGCGAAGCAGCATGCCGTCGATCTCGAACTCGCGAAAGACGGCTTCCGCTCGATGACGCAGGTCGACCAATCCGCCGCGTCGCTTCAAGCCGCCAAGGCATCCGAAGAGACGATGGCGATCGCGGTCGAAAACACGCGCATCAAGGCGTCGTTCGACGGACTTGTCGACCAGCGCTATGTCGATGTCGGCGACTACATGCGCGTGGGCGACAAATGCGCGCTGGTGATCGCACCAGAACCGTTCCTTGCGGTCGGCGAGGTCTCCGAGCGCCAGGTGAGCGAACTCAAGGTCGGCAATCCGGCGAGCGCTATGCTGGTGACCGGCGAAACCGTCAGCGGGCGCATCCGCTTCGTTGCTGATCGGGCCGACGACACCACACGCACCTTCCGCGTCGAAGTCGATCTACCCAATCCGGACGGCAAGCTCCGGGTGGGTGTCAGCGCCGACATCCACATTCCCGTCAAGCATCTCAGGGCCGAAAAAATCTCACCGGGCATCCTCGTCCTCGACGACAATGGCGTCGTGGGCGTGCGTTCAGTGGAAAACGGCATCGTGCGCTTTCTGCCGGTGGAGATCGTCTCCGACGGGCCCGACGGAATGTGGGTGAGCGGCCTGCCCGATCACGTGGCCGTGATCACCGTGGGCCAAGCGTTCGTCACCAATGGCGAACGCGTCCGCGCGATCCAGGACGGGAACGCGCACGCATGACCCGAATCGTCGACTGGGCCGTCAACAACACGCGCGTCGTCCTGGCGCTGCTGGCGGTCGCCATCATCGCAGGCATCGCCGCGTTCATCGCGATACCCAAGGAAGCGCAACCCGACGTTCCAATTCCGGTGATCGTCGTACAAATTCCCTACCCGGGGATCAGCCCGGAAGACAGCGAGCGGCTGCTCGTCAAGCCGATGGAGACCTATCTGCGCTCCATCGAAGGCTTGAAGACGATTACGGCGCGTGCCTATCAGGGCATGGCCGTGATCATTCTCGAATTCGACGTGAACTTCCAGAAAGAGAAGGCGCTGGAAGACGTGCGCGCCCAGGTCGAAACCGCGCGCTCCGAGCTGCCGCAGGATGCCAAGCAGCCGATCGTCCAGGAATTCAATACCAGCCTCTTTCCAGTCCTCACCGTCGCGCTTTCGGGCCAGATTCCGGAGCGAACGCTCCTCAAGATCGCTCGCGATCTGAGGGACGAGATCAAACAAATCCCGACCGTGCTCGATGCATCCATCACCGGCGAGCGGCAGGAAATGCTCGAGATCGTCATCGACCCTGCCAAGCTCGAAAGTTATGGCATCACGCAGGCCGAAATGTTCAGCGCGATCGCCAACAACAACCGGCTGATCGCCGCCGGTTCGATCGATACGGGCCATGGCAGTTTCTCGGTCAAGGTCCCCGCCGTCCTGGAGAATCCGCAAGACGTTCTCGGCCTGCCGATCCGTTCGACCGCGGACGCCACGGTCACGCTGGGCGACGTGGCCCAGGTGCACAAGACGTTCTACGACCCGACAAGTTATGTGCGCGTGAACGGGCAACCCGCAATTGCACTCGACATCACCAAGCGCATCGGCGCCAACATCATCGACAACAACCGGCAGGTGCGTGAGCTGGTTTCGCGAGCGGCACAGTCGTGGCCCACCGGCGTCCATGTCGATTATCTGCTGGACAACTCGAAATACATCCGCAATTCACTGGGTTCGCTGTCCGATTCGATCATTCTGGCCATCGTTCTCGTCATGATCATCATCGTGGCGGCGCTGGGGCTTCGTTCCGGCCTGCTCGTCGGTGCGGCGATTCCGACCTCCTTCCTGATCAGCTTCCTCGTTCTGGACGGCATGGGATTGACGCTGAATTTTATGATCATGTTCGCCATGGTGCTCGCCGTCGGCATTCTCGTCGACGGTCCGATCATCGTCGTGGAATACGCCGACCGGAAGATGACGGAAGGTGCCGCGCCGCGCGAGGCGTTCGCGGACGGCGCGCGGCGCATGTTCTGGCCGGTCGTCAGCGCCACGGCGACCATGATCGCGGCGTTCCTGCCGATGCTGTTCTGGCCCGACGTGACCGGCAAGTTCATGAGCTATTTCCCCATCACGCTCATCATCGTGCTGGGCGCTTCGATGTTCGTCGCGCTTATTTTCCTGCCCGTGCTCGGCGGCCTGCTGGGAAAACCGCCGCCTTACGATGCAGCACACGAAAAGGCTATCGAAGCCTCGGAGACCGGCGACTGGCATGATATCCCGGGCATTACGGGCTGGTATGCGCACCTCGCCGAACGCCTTTCGCGCTATCCCGGCAGGGTCATCGGCGGCGCCGTCGCAGCGGTCGTCGTCATCGTCGCGCTATATGCATGCTTCAATCACGGTACGGCGTTCTTCGTCGAGACGGATCCCGATTTTGCGAATGTTCTGATCTCCGCGCGCGGCAACCTGTCGGCGAACGAGAAACGCGACATCGTGATGGGCGTCGAACGCATCGTCGCCACGGTGGACGGGATCAAATCGATCGATGCTTCGTCTGGCGAGCAAGGCCAGACGCTCAACAGCCAGGGCGGCGTGCCGGTCGACAATATCGGCCAGATTGCGATCGAACTGAAGGATTTCCGCGAGCGCCGCAATGGCAACGCGATCCTCGAAGAAATTCGCCGAAAAACTGCGAATTTGCCGGGCGTCCATGTCGAGGTGCGGATGCCGGACATGGGCCCACCAGCGGGCAAGGACGTGATGATCGACGTCTCGTCGGATGACTATGCGGCGCTTCTTCGAACGACGGCGATGATCCGCCGCCATTTCGACGGCCTGAAGGAAATGCGCGATGTCGAGGACACCCGCCCGCTCCCCGGTATCGAGTGGAACATCGACATCGACCGCGACCTCGCGAACCGCTTCGGAGCCAACGCCCAGACCATCGGCACCGCCGTGCAACTCGTCACGGACGGCATCCTGGTCGGCGAATACCGTCCCGACGATTCGACCCAGCAAGTCGACATCCGCGTGCGCTACCCCGCCCGCTCGCGCGGCATTCACGCGCTCGACGATGTGCGCGTCTCCACTCCGGGCGGCATGGTGCCGATCAGCAATTTCGTGAAACTGAGACCGGCGCAGCAGGTCAATTCGATCGAGCGGGTCGACGCGCATCGCGTCTATCACGTCAGAGCGAATCTGAATCCGGGAACCCTTGCGAGCGACGAAGTTGCCAAACTCAAATCCTGGCTCGCCACCCAATCGGTTCCGGGCAACGTCCGTATCACCTTCAAAGGCGCCGACGAGCAGCAGAACCAGTCGAGCGCGTTCCTCATCGTTGCGGCGTTCATGGCGCTGTTCCTGATCGCGCTGGTTCTCGTCGCGATGTTCAACAGTTTCTACCACGCGGGCCTCATCCTGATCGCGGTCGTGCTGGCAATGGTCGGCGCGCTGCTCGGCATACTCGTCACGGGCGAAACATTCTCGCTCATCATGTCTGGCACCGGCATGCTGGCGCTCGCCGGCATCGTGGTGAATCACAACATCGTGCTGATCGATACGTTCCGGCGACTGCGCCAGAGCGGCATGGACCCGATCGAGGCGGTGGTGCGTTCGAGCGCCCAGCGCCTGCGGCCCGTCTTCCTCACAACCGTCACCGCCATCAGCGGGCTGATTCCGATGATGCTCGCCGTCGAAATCAATTTCTGGACTCGCGAAATCACCGTCGGTGGCGCCCAAAACGCGACATGGGTTCCGATGTCGACCGCGATCGTGTTCGGTCTGGCATTTTCGAAACTGATCACCTTGGGCCTGGTGCCCGCTCTCCTGGCGCTGCCCTATCGATTGCGCGAAGCGCGCGCGGCGCGGCGGATCGTACGCGCCGCGACGCCGGCAAGCCCCCACCCGAAACCCGCACCGCAAGCCGAGGCGCATGCGGCGGAGTAGATGGGAGCGCAGGCGGGACCGCTCGCGTTCCAACCTTCAGTCCACAGCTGCCGATGCCCGGGCGATGCCGGGTGCGACGTCGGGATCGTTTTCCACCGCCTGCAGGCGTTCGCGCGCAGCGGCGGCCTCCTTCTGCTTGTTCCACATTGCCGCATAATGGCCGCCCAACGCCAAAAGTTCGGAGTGCCGGCCACGCTCCACAATCTCGCCGTGATCGAGCACGAGAATTTCATCGGCATCGATGACGGTCGACAGACGATGGGCAATAACCAGCGCGGTGCGTCCGCGCGAAATACCGGAGAGCGCGCTTTGGATCTCGCGCTCGGTGTGGGTATCGAGCGCCGAGGTCGCCTCGTCGAGCAGCAGGATCGGCGGATTCTTGAGAATGGTGCGCGCGATGGCGACGCGCTGCTTTTCGCCGCCGGAAAGTTTCAGTCCACGCTCGCCCACCATGCTGTCAAAGCCGAGCGGCAGTTCGTGAATGAATTTGTCGATCTGCGCGTGACGGGCGGCATCCTTGATCTCGGCTTCGTTGGCGCCGATACGGCCATAGGCGATGTTGTAGCGGATCGTGTCGTTGAACAGCACGGTATCCTGCGGCACGATGCCGATCTGGGCACGCAAGGAGGATTGCGTTACGTCGCGAATGTCCTGGCCGTCGATGGTCACCGCGCCAGATTTAATGTCGTAAAAGCGATAGAGAATGCGCGAGATGGTCGACTTGCCGGCACCCGACGGACCGACGACCGCCACCGTCTTGCCAGCCGGCACAACAAAGCTGATGCCCTTGAGCACCGTGCGCGCGGGCTCGTAGGCGAACACGACATTATCGAAGCGTATCTCGCCGCCCTTGACCACCAGATCCGGCGCACCGGGCTTATCCTTCACTTCCTGCGGTTGGTAGAGGAGGCGGAACATCGCTTCCATGTCGACCAGCGCCTGGGTGATTTCGCGATAGACCGTGCCGAGAAGATTGAGCGGCTGATAAAGCTGCAGCAGGATGGCATTGCCCATCACCAGATCGCCGATGTGGAATTGGCCCCGCTCGATACCGATCGCCGTCAGCCCCATAACGAGACCCATACCCACCGCCATGATCGCGGCCTGGCCGGTGTTGAGGAGCGACAGCGAGGTCTGCGCCTGAATCGAAGCACGGGCGAACTTCGCCATCGACCTGTCGAAGCGCCGCGTCTCGTGGCCCTCATTGTTGAAATATTTGACCGTCTCGTAATTGAGCAGGCTGTCCACCGCCTTGGTGTTGGCGTCCGTGTCGCTGTCGTTCATTTCGCGGCGATATTTCACCCGCCAGCGGGTGATCGCGAAGGTGAACCACACATAGGCGCCGACCATGCCGAGCGTCGTCAGCGCGATCCATACGTTGAGCTTCCAGACCATGATCGCGCTGAACAGCAGGAGCTGGAAGAACGTCGGGAATACGCTGAACAGCGCGAAGGACAGCAGCGTGTCGATGCCCTTGGTGCCGCGCTCGATGACGCGCGACAGGCCGCCCGTCTTGCGCTCGAGGTGAAAGCGCAGGGACAGCGTGTGGACATGGGCGAAGGTCGAGACGCCGACCTCGCGCAGCGCGTGATACTGTACCTTGGCGAAGATACCGTCGCGCAATTGGGCGAAGGCCTGCATCAGGACGCGCGCCGCCGTGTAGGCGCAGATGAGGCCGAAGGTCAGCGCCATTGCCGACGCCGCAATCGAAGGCCGTGCGAGGCGGTCGGTGATCCAGCCGAGAACGACGGGGGAAACGGCCGTCGCCAGAATGGCAAATGCGAGGCAGACCAGCGAAACAACGACCCGGAGCTTGAGGTCGGGCCGGCCTTTGGGCCACAAATAAGGCAACAGCATATAAAGCGGCCTGAGCGACGGCGCGCCGTCGCCCGACTCGAGAAGGGGGTGGGGATGGGCCATTTCTTCGCGTAATTCCGCTATGCTGCGCCGTTCGGAGCGCGCAGCGTTGATCCGCCCCGAACATGGACGGCGCGTCCCTAACCTTCAAGGCAAGAATTGAGCAAATGGCCCGACCCCCTCATCCCCATCCGGACAAAATGCGGCGGACAATCTGCGTCTTCTGCGGGTCCGCGCACGGCCTCGATTCTCTTTATGCCGCAGCTGCGAAGCGGCTGGGCGAAGGCATCGCCGCCAGCGGCCATTCCCTGCTGTTCGGCGGCGGCGATGTGGGGCTGATGGGCGAGGTTGCGCGCGCGGCGCGCGACGGGGGAGCCAAGGTCTTCGGCATCCTTCCGGAATTCCTCAAACATCTCGAGCCGCCGCTGACGTCGAAGGAGACAGTCACCATCACCTCGGACCTGCAAACGCGCAAAATGCTGATGCTGAAGCAATCGGACGCCTTCGTAATCCTGCCCGGCGGGCTCGGCACGCTGGACGAATATTTCGAGGTGTTGACCTCCGCGCAACTTCACGTGTTCGCAAAGCCGATCATTGTTGTCGACGTCGCCGGCTATTTTGCTCCGCTGAAAACCCTGATCGAGCACATGAAGCGTGAAGGTTTCGTGCAGCCGGGCGTCGACACGCTTCAGCATTTCGTCCCGACGGCGGAACTCGCCATCGAAACGCTCAATCGCCTCCTGGCATCCGCGCAAACCGGTTGACGCGCCCCTCGAGTGCCACGATGGCCAGCGCCGCCCAGACGCAGCCGAAGCTGATCGCGTCGATGCGCGTAAAGCGTTCGTGGTAACCCACCGTCGCCAGCACCAGCGTGATCGAAGGCGAGAGATATTGCAGGAAGCCCAACGTCGTCAGCCGGATGCGCCGCACGCCGGCGGCGAACAGGACGAGCGGGATGGCCGTCATTGGCCCCGCACCCATCAGCAATGCATCCCGCATGACGTTCGACGATGGAAACGCACCCGGTTGCGTCACGGCCCAATAAAGAATGAGGCCGAGCGTCAACGGAAAAAGGATCGCCATTTCCACCAGCAACCCGTCGAGCGAATCGACGGGCGCACGTTTGCGGAAATAGCCGTAGAAGCCGAACGAAAGCGCCAGCGCCAGTCCGATCCAGGGAACGTGACCGAGGGCAACCGCCTGAACCACGACGGCAGCCGCAGCCAGCACCACGCCGGCCAACCGCAAGCGCGACATGCGTTCACCAAAAAGAAATACACCCAGCACGATCGACAGAAGCGGCGTCATGTAATAGCCGAGGCTGGACTCGACAAGCTGGTTCGTCGCCACGCAATAGATAAAGAGCGACCAATTGGCGCCGATCAGCACGCTCGTCAACGCCAGCGTCGCAAGCAACGGCGGTGTCCGCACAATTGTGACGATATGCGCAAGCCGCCCTCGCCACGCGGCGACAGCGGTAACGAAAAGCGCGCACCACAGCACGCGATGCGTCGTCAGCTCGAACGGCGGCACCGTGTCAAGGAGGTGCCAATAAACGGGCATCACGCCCCACACCGCATAGGCGATGCCAGCATAAAGAATGCCCGTCGCTTCGCCGGGGTCGCCTGCCCCATTGTCACGCATGCGCTACGCCCGCGCGCCGTCGCGATAGAGCTTATAGCGAATCGAATCCGCCAGCGCTTCGAACGAGGCATCGACGATGTTGGGCGAAACGCCCACCGTCGACCAGCGCGCGCCATGGCCGTCCGCGCTTTCCACCATCACCCTGGTCACGGCCTCCGTGCCGCCGGTGAGGATGCGCACCTTGTAGTCCACCAGACGCAAATCCTGCAGGAAGGCGGAATATTTTCCGAGGTCCTTGCGCAAGGCTTCGTCGAGCGCGTTGACCGGACCGTTGCCGGTGGCAACGTTGTGGAACATCTCGTCGCCGACCCTTATTTTCACCACGGCTTCCGACACCGTGACGAGTTCGCCCAGCGCATTGTGGCGGCGTTCGACGATCACGCGAAAGCTCTCGACGTTGAAATAGTCCGGCACTTGTCCGAGCGCGCGCCGCGCCAGGAGTTCGAACGATGCTTCGGCGCCGTCATAGGCGTAGCCGAGAAATTCGCGCTGCTTGACGTCTTCCAACAGACGCGCAAGCCGCCCGTCATGTGCGTCGATGTCGATGCCGGCATCGGACAGGCGCGCCAGCAGGCTCGATTTTCCCGCCTGGTCGGACACCAGGATGCGCCGTTTGTTGCCGACGCTTTCCGGCGGCACGTGCTCATAGGTGCGCGGGTCTTTCTGCACCGCGGAGGAATGCAAGCCGCCCTTGTGGGCGAAGGCGGACGGGCCGACATAGGCGGCATGGCGGTTGGGCGCGCGATTGAGTATTTCGTCGAGCAGCCGTGAGGTCCTGGTGATCTCGGCGAGTTGCGCGCGCGAAATGCCGGTTTCGAATTGCGTGGCGTAAGGTTCCTTGAGCAGCAGCGTCGGAATCAACGCGCATAAATTCGCGTTGCCGCAGCGTTCGCCAAGGCCGTTGAGCGTGCCCTGGACCTGGCGGGCGCCGCCGCGCACCGCCGCCAGCGACACGGCGACGGCCTGTTCGGTATCGTTGTGCGCGTGAATGCCGAGCTGTGCTGCGGGCAGCGCCGCATGCACCGCCGCGACAATGCGATAGACATCCTCCGGCAATGTGCCGCCATTGGTATCGCACAGCACGATCCAGCGCGCGCCGGATTCGTGAGCCGCCCGGATGCAATCGAGCGCATAGGCCGGGTTGGCTTTGTAACCGTCGAAAAAATGCTCGGCGTCGAACAGCGGCTCGCGGCCTCTGGCGGCAATGGCAGCGATCGATTCGGCAATGCCGTCGACGTTTTCGGAGCGCGGGATTTCCAGCGCGACATCGACGTGGAAGTCCCAGGTCTTGCCGACGAGACACACCGCATCGGTTTTGGCGTCGAGCAGCGAAGCAAGGCCCGGATCGTTCGCGGCGCTGCGCCCCGAGCGCTTGGTCATGCCGAAGGCGGTGAGCCTGGCGTGGGCGAGCGGCAAGCGCTCGGAGAAGAACGCCGTGTCGGTCGGATTGGCGCCGGGCCAGCCGCCCTCGATGTAATCGACGCCCAGAGCATCGAGCGCAAGCGCGATCTGGCGCTTGTCCTCGACCGAAAAATCGACGCCTTGCGTCTGCGCGCCGTCGCGCAGCGTAGTATCGAAGATGGCCAGGCGTTCGCGGGTCATTGAAAATCACCCACAGATTGGAGCGCGGGCGTCCCGCCCGCGGATGCAACCACAATATGCGTGTCATCCCCGGCCGAGCGTAGCGAGGGGAAGGGGGCCCAGGTATTCATGCGATGAGATCCTACGATATTGAGCGCTGAGCCAATTCCTAAATCATTGCGTTTTGTACGCGCACCTGGGTCCCCTTCCCTCGCCGCGCGCTTCGAATGCGCTACCGCGTCGCTGCATGAGCGCACGCGCGGCTCGCCGGGGATGACACGCTTGTTTTGTTTGACGGGGGAGAGAACCTTACACTCGCTCATCGCTTGACCTCCCATGTCGTCGTTCCGTCCGAGTTATCCTTGAGAAAAATATTCTCTGCAGCGAGTTCGTCGCGGATGCGATCTGCTTCGGAAAAATTTCTTGCCCGTCGTGCTGCATTGCGTTCATCGATTCGTGTTTGAATGCGAGCCTTCGTTTCACGTTCGACATCGGCACTGGTCATATTGCCCACGAATAGGACACCTGCTGCATTTGTTTGAACGACAAACCCTTTTGATCGCAGGTCATTTTGTAGGTCGTTTGCGAGAATGGAGAAAGTTACCGAGCTTGGAGCAGCATTCGCGATTGCAGCTCGGTAACTCAGGACTTCTTTTATTTCCGCCGGTCCCATTTGCGGGCCACTCTCGTACATGTGGCCCGTGAAGGTGGGATGAAAGAATCCAGGCTTATTCAGGTGACGAAACCCCAGAAACATGCCCGTTCGCACAAACTTTTCAAGATTAGCATAATTAGACTGCGCTGTTCGAAACAGCACTTCCATTCGCGCTAACGCTGAATGAGTATTCAAATTGTCGCTGAGAAGACTGACGACCTCTGCATCCACTTCCGATTTGACTAACGTTAAATCGCGATCCTCCCCACCCTCCAAATTAAGCGCGACAAGCTCCGCCCATCGGCGGAGGTCGTCCATCGCCCTGGTAAGCCCATCTTCAGTCCAATCGATTGGCTGGTTGTAGTTCGTACGCAGCATATTGAGCCTGATTGCGTCGCCGGGCCAAAGACGAAGCAACTCTCTTATCGTCACGAAATTGCCGAGGCTCTTGGACATCTTCTCGCCTTCGACATTGAGAAATCCGTTGTGCATCCACACCCGTGCCAGCGGATGTCCATGGTGGGCGCCTTCGCTTTGGGCGATTTCGTTTTCGTGGTGCGGGAACATCAGATCGATGCCGCCGCCATGGATGTCGAAGGTTTCGCCGAGATAGGCTTCGCTCATCGCCGAGCATTCGATATGCCAGCCGGGACGGCCGCGGCCCCAGGGGCTTTCCCAGCCGGGCGTGTTCGCGTCGGAAGGTTTCCACAACACGAAATCCATCGGTCCGCGCTTGTAGGGTGCGACGTCGACCCGCGCGCCCGCCATCATTTCGTCGAGCGAACGCCGCGCCAGCTTGCCGTAATCGGGCTTCGACGAGACGTCGAACAGCACATGGCCCTGCGCTTCATAGGCATGCCCCGCCGCGATCAGATTTTCGATCATGGCGATCATGCGCGCCACATATTCCGTCGCGTGCGGCGTATAAGTGGGCGCAAGGCAGCCGAGCGCGGCTACATCTTCTGCATATTGCTTCGCCGTTGCTGCCGTGATCTCGGCCCGCGCGGCTTCGACGGAGACGCCCTGTTGAGCTGCCAGCTCCGCCGCCCGCGCGTTGATCTTGTCGTCGATGTCCGTGATGTTGCGCACATAGGTGACGTGGTCCTCGCCATAGAGATGGCGGAGCAGCCGGAACAGCACGTCGAATACGATGACGGGCCGCGCATTGCCGATATGGGCGAAGTCGTAGACGGTCGGCCCGCACACATACATGCGGACATTGTTGGGATCGAGCGGCGCGAAGTCCTCTTTGGTCCGGGACAGCGTGTTGTAAAGGCGTAGCGTCATGGCGCGTTCTTACATCAATCGGGCTTGCGGCGCCCCCTCCGCCTCGCTTCGCGAGGCACCTCCCCCGTAAACGGGGGAGGAAAATTGCACCATCGCTTTCCTCCCCCGTTTACGGGGGAGGTGGCGCGAAGCGCCGGAGGGGGATTTTAGCGGTGAATTTCGAGCAAAAGGGGGTGTTGCGGCGTTAGCCGCAAATCGCGATTCGGCAAATCCGTCCCGTGAAAGTCACGCCACTTCCCCATTCAGGCGCGCGAAGGCTCGCGTGCGCCCGATGAGGGGTAGCAGCTTTTTCAACTCCGGTCCATGCTCGCGCCCCGTGAGCGCCAGCCTTAGCGGATGGAAAAGCGCGCGGCCCTTCGCACCGGTGGCGCCGGCGACGGAAGCCGTCCATGCCCCCCAGGTCGTTTCGTCCCAGGGTTCGGGCGGCAGGAGTTCTGCCGCCCTGGCGGCCAGAGCGCCGTCCTCGATCACGGGGCTGACCGGTCCGACCACCAGCCGCCACAATTCGCCTGCGTCGGAGAACCGCGAGAGATTGGGCCGCACCGCTTCCCAGAACGCCGCGCCGCCGCCGATGCCAAGCGCCGCGAGCCGGCCGGCGACCGTGTCGAAGGGGAATCCATGCAGCAGCTTCGCATTGAGCGCGGTGAGTTCGTCGGGCACGAAATGGGCAGGCGCGCGGCCGATCTTGTCGAACGAAAATTCCTGCGCCAGCACCTCGAGCGAGGGCTTCACCTCGACGGGGTCTGAGGTGCCTGTCTTGGCGAGATAGCAGACAAGCGCCAGCGGCTCGATGCCGTCGTCGCGCAACGAGCGCAGCGACAGCGAGCCCAACCGTTTCGACAGCGCCTCGCCGCCGGCGCCGACCAGCAGCGGAAAATGCGCGAACAGCGGCACGCGCGCACCCAGCGCCTCGAAGATTTCGATTTGCGCCGCCGTATTAGTGACGTGATCCTCGCCGCGAATGATGTGCGACACGGCGAAATCAATGTCGTCGGCGACCGAGGGCAGCGTGTAGAGAAAGCGGCCGTCCTCGCGGACGAGCACCGGATCGGAGAGCGTCGCGGTGTCGATCTCCACATCGCCGCGTAAAAGATCGTGCCATTTCACCTTCGATTGCGACAGCTTGAACCGCCAATGGGGCACACGCCCTTCGGCTTCGAGCCTGGCGCGGTCTTGCGCCGACAATGCGAGCGCCGCGCGGTCGTAAACCGGCGGCTTGTGCAGCGCGATCTGGCGCTTGCGCTTGCGGTCGAGTTCGGCAGCCGTCTCGAAGCACGGATAAAGCCGTCCGCCCGCCTTCAATTTCGCCGCGGCCGATTCATGCAGACTCGCGCGTTCGACCTGGCGCGCAAACAGATCGTAGGTGATGCCAAGCCAGCTCATATCCTCGACGATCGCCATATCGAATTCGAGCGTTGAGCGCTCGGTATCGGTATCGTCGATGCGCAGCAGGAATTTCGCGCCCTCCTTGCGGGCAAACAGGAAATTGAACAGCGCGGTGCGGGCATTGCCGACATGCAGCAATCCGGTGGGCGATGGTGCGAAGCGGACGAGGCCGGCCATTATTCCCGCGCATCCCGAAACGCGTTGGTGATCGGATAGCGCCGGTCGCGGCCGAAATTCCGGGCACTGATCTTCACGCCGGGCGGGGCCTGGCGGCGTTTGTATTCGGCGAGGTAAAGCAGATGTTCGATCCGCTTGACGGTGGCGGGATGATAGCCCTTGGCGCAGACCTCTTCGAACGTCATCTCGCGCTCGACCAGGCATTCGAGAATGCCGTCGAGAATTTCATAAGGCGGCAATGCGTCTTCGTCCTTTTGATTGGCGCGCAATTCAGCGGATGGCGGACGCGTGATGACGTTCTCCGGCATGATGCGCCCCGAGGGGCCTAAAGCGCCTTTGGGCACCGTCTGATTGCGCCAGCGCGCGAGACGGAAGACCTGCATCTTGTAGACGTCCTTCAGCACATTGAAGCCGCCGCACATGTCGCCGTAGAGCGTGGCATAGCCGACGCTCATCTCGGATTTGTTGCCGGTGGTCAGTACCATGGGACCGAATTTGTTCGAGATCGCCATCAGCAGAAGGCCGCGGATGCGCGACTGGATGTTCTCTTCCGTCGTGTCGGCGGGCTTGCCGGCAAAGGCGGGCGCCAGCGCATCGCCAAACGCCATCACCGCGCCTTCGATACCGATGGTTTCATAAGGAACGCCCAGCATTTTGGCGCATTCGGCGGCATCGTCGAGACTTTCCTGCGAGGTGAAGCGCGACGGCATCATCACGCAGCGCACGCGCGCGGGTCCCAGCGCATCGACGGCCACCGCCGCGGACAGCGCCGAATCGATACCACCCGAAAGTCCCAGCACGACGCCCGGAAAGCGGTTCTTGTTCACGTAATCGCGCAAGCCCAGCATCATCGCATGATAGACGGAAGGCGAGCGCTCCTCGCCTGCCCAGCGCTCGCCCTGCGCGCACACCCATTGGGTGCCCTGGCGCTGCCACTCGGTGACGACCAGTTTTTCTTCCCAGGCCGGCAACGCCCAGGCGATCGAGCGGTCGGCATTGGCGATCAGGGAGGCGCCGTCGAAGACGAGTTCATCCTGCCCGCCCACCTGGTTCAGATAGACGAGCGGGCGGTTCGCCTCGGTTACCCGCGCCGCGATCAGGTTAAGCCGCACATCTTCCTTGCCTGCTTCGAACGGCGAGCCGTTCGGCACCAGCAGAATTTCGCCGCCCGTTTCGGTCAGGCATTCGACGACGTCCGGCGTCCACATGTCCTCGCAAATGGGCACGCCGATGCGCACGCCGCGGACGTTCAACGGCCCCGGCATGGGTCCGGCCGCGAACACGCGCTTCTCGTCGAACACGCCGTAATTGGGCAGATCGTGCTTGAAGGTGCGGCCCGCAATTTTGCCGCCGTCGAGAAGCAGGCAGGCATTGTAGAGCTTGTCCGCCTCGCGCCACGGCGCGCCGATCAGCACCGCCGGCCCGCCATCGGCCGTTTCGCGCGCAAACTTCTCGATCGCCTCACGCGCGTCCTGCTGCAACGCCGGTTTCAGCACCAGATCTTCCGGCGGATAGCCGACGATGAAGAGCTCGGAGAACAGGATGATGTCGGCTTTGGCCGCCTCGCCGCGCGCGCGCCGCGCCATGGCAAGATTGCCGGCGATGTCGCCCATGACGGGATTGAGTTGGGCCAGAGCAATGCGAAGCCGATCGGTCATGGCCCGTGTTTAGCCTGCTATTCGAGCCGGCAAAAGCTTTCTCGGATTGGTGCGGCGGCGGCGTCTTAGGCGAGCGCCGCGTAGCTCTCTGCGGAGCCCACATGCGACGAAGGCAAGCAGGCCTCGTCGATCAGAAGCGCGGTCTCGAGCGCCCGGCGGGCCTCTTCGGGGCGTACGAGCGTGTCGGCTCCCAAGCGGACGGAATTGATAAACGACCCCACCGACTCGCCGAGCGGATCGTCCAGCACCAGCGGATTGAGCGCCCGGGCGGTCGTATTGCGCATGGCCCTGGTGACGAAATCGATCTCAATCACGCCATCGGGATAGACCGCGCGCATGCCGCGCTGGCGATCGCCTGACACCCGGCTCGCACGCAGCTGGGCCGCGGAACCGTTTTCGAACTGGACCACGGCCGAAACGTCGTCGGCGAAACGACCGCGCGACGCCTGGCCGCGTGCTTGAACATCGGCGAGACCGCCCGGAACGAGGCGGTGGACGAGATCGAGATCGTGGATCATCAGATCGAGCACAACGCTCACATCGTCGCCGCGGCCAGTCCACGGACCCGTGCGCCAGCACTCCACCTGCATCGGCGCGTCGATATAGTCGAGCAGGCCGGTGCGCGCGAATACGAAGCGCTCCTGATGGCCGACCGTCAGAACCCGATCTTTGGCCTCGGCCAGTGCGATCAGCGCATCGGCCTCGTCGAGGTCGGTTGCGATCGGCTTTTCCACCAGCACATGGGCGCCGGCATCGAGGAAGGCACGCACGATCGTCCCATGCGTCACGGCCGGAGAACAGATGCTGACGAGATCGACCTTGCCCAGAAGCTCGCGCCAATCCGAAGAAACCGGAATGCCGTGCTTCTCCATGGCGGTGCGGCGCGCCTCGAGCAAAGGGTCCGCGACCCCCGCCAGGAATACGCCTGGAAGCGCCGCATATTTGGCTGCATGGTGACGCCCGAAGGCGCCGAACCCGACGACGCCCGCCCTGAGGGCGCCCGGTTCCTGGTTTTGTCTTGTGTGCAACGCAACCGCCCCGGAATGTCGCCACCTATGAGCCACAGGGCCGGGCCGGGGGCGACTCATAAAATGTTTCGGCTTGTTACACATGGACCGGCTGTTAGGTTAACCGCCGTTAGTCAAAGCCAAGAATAAAGTTAAGGAAGCCTCCATGAGTGCCCAGAAAAACCGGGAGATCCGCCTGAAAAAGCGCCCCGCCGGCATGCCGACTGCGGACGATTTCGAGCTCGTCGAAACGCCGGTTCCCACACCCGCCGCCGGTCAGGTTCTGGTCCGCAACATTTACATATCGGTCGATCCCTATATGCGGGGCCGCATGATCGACCGGGAGAGCTATATCCCCCCGTTTCAGATCGGCGAGACCCTCTCGGGCGGCGCCGTCGGCCAGGTAGCCGCCTCGAACGGCAATGCGAATTTCAAGATCGGCGACTATGTCTCCAATTTCTCCGGCTGGCGGGAATGGTTTGCGACCTCGGGCGGCGAGCTGCAGAAGATCGATTCCAGCCTCGCGCCGATCCAGGCCTATCTGGGCACGTTCGGCATGCCGGGGCTCGCCGCCTATGCCGGCCTCCTCAAGGTGGCCGAGTTGAAGGAAGGGGAACGTGTGTTCGTCTCGGCGGCGAGCGGCGCGGTCGGCGCCGTCGTCTGCCAGATCGCCAAGAACAAGGGCTGTTATGTGGTCGGCTCGGCCGGTTCGGACGACAAATGCGACTGGCTGGTCAAAGAAGCGCGCGTCGATCACGCGATCAACTACAAGACCTGCGGCGATCTCAATGCTGCGGTGCAGGCGGCTTTCCCGCAAGGCATCGATGTTTATTTCGAGAATGTCGGCGGCGCCCATCTCGACGCGGCGCTGGCGAATATGCGCGTCCAGGGGCGCATCGCCGTCTGCGGCATGATTTCCCAGTACAACGCGACCGAATTGCCGCCCGGACCGAGCAACTTTTTCGCGGTCCTTCCCCAACGCCTGACCATCAAGGGGTTCATGGTGACCGACTACGCCAACCTGACACCCGACTTCCTGCGCGATATGGGCGCGTGGGCGAAAGCGGGCAAGCTCAAATGGCGCGAGACGATTATCGATGGCATCGAGAATGCGCCACGCGCGTTCATCGGCCTCTTCACCGGCGACAATTTCGGCAAGATGCTGGTGCGGGTGGGACCGGACAGTGCGGTGTGAGGGGGACTCGTTTTCTCCAGTACCGTCGAGCCAATCGCGTTGATTTGGCTCGAGTCTCGATCCCGACAGCAATCACGTCGGAGCGCGGGCGTCCTCGCCCGCATTTCTGAAATCGACCGCCGGTGGCGGAGAATAGTAAAACCGGACCGTGCCGTATGCCTCGTGAATTCGGATAACCACCGCATGCGGGCGGGACGCCCGCGCTCCGACGTCACACGTTCGCTGGACTGCGTAACGCGAATCGCAATTACGTTGACACGACGATCGAACCAATCGGTTTGGACATGTCGTCAGCCGTCATGCAACTCACTCGGTCCGACGCCATCGAAAATTGCAGCTTCGAGCTCCCTTCCGTCCCGTTTGAACGGAGCGGGTTCTCCATCGCGAAAGGGCATGAGAAAAATATCGATGATTGTCATTTCAAGTTCGCCCCGAAGGTACGTGGCGATACTGGACTGCGATTGTCTCTAAAATATCTCCGACTGATCGCAATATGTCGAAGGTAAATTCCAAGGCGGCGCGAGGGAGCAGCGCGTCCACAACGCTGCAGCGCTGCGGACGGTTTCGCTTCCTCGTATTCCTTCACATATCAAAGAACGTGTCGCATAATTTGCACGCCGAATTCGCGTTTGTGAATGCGAACCTTTCGGCGCCCCCCTACCCCTCCGGCCCGAGCGCGAGAAGGTCGGTCAGCGCCGCCTTGATCATGTAGGCGAGCATCAGCGGCGCGATGCCGATCAGGACCGCGCCGGGAATGCCGGCGAACACCCAGCAGGGTACGAACTGATAGGCGCTGCCCATGAACAGCAGCTGGAACGCGACGACGGCGGCGAGCCCCAGGACGAAGACGAGCGCGGCCGCGCCGAGGATTTCCGGCCGGCCCTTGCGTTCGAGACGAACGATCGCCGCCGCAAGGCGAATGCGCGACAGCGCCGAACCAAGAAACACGAACGCCAGAAGCCACGCGAAGGCGGAGGACACCACCATACCGCCATCGAGCCCGCAAACTGCCAGCGCGCCTTCGAGCAGGCGCTGACCCGGCACCGCGAATTGCACCGCCAATTGCAGCGCCCCTACCCACCCGCCGCCCTGATGCTGCGGCGCATAGACCGTCTGCACGACGAAAATCGCGACCGCAAAGACGACAAAGACATACTCGTCAAAGCCGGGACGGACATGAAACGGGCGCAGCTTGGCGATGGCTGCCATGCCGCTATGGCTTGCCGATGCCGCATAGCCGCCGATGAACAGCAGCCCCATGGCGCCAAACAGCGCAATGCAAAGGCCGGCTTGCTGCAGCGCCGGCACCGGCGGCACCCCGGCTGCGAGAGCCCGAACCACGGCATGCGCGCCTGCGAACAGACAGAACGCAATCCAACCTTTCGCCAACAGGCGCGCTACGCCCATGCCCCCTCCCTCGCAAATGTTTTTTTCGTCAGGCCGAAGCCGCGAAACGCGCGTCCTTCATACGCTCGGCACGCAGACTTTCCGCCATCAGGAAAGCCAGTTCCAACGCCTGGTTCGCATTGAGCCGCGGATCGCAATGCGTGTGATAGCGGCTCGACAGATCGTCTTCGGAAATCGCCTGGGCGCCCCCCAAACATTCCGTCACGTTCTGGCCCGTCATCTCGAAATGCACGCCGCCCGCATGCGTACCCTCGGCACGATGCACGTCGAAGAAGGTCTTCACCTCCTTGAGGATGCGCTCGAAAGGCCGCGTCTTGTAGCCGGTTTGCGAGGTGATCGTGTTGCCATGCATGGGATCGCACGACCACACGACCTTGGCGCCTTCGCGGGCCACGGTGCGGATCAGACGCGGCAGCTTGTCGGCCACCTTGTCGGCACCGAAACGGCAGATGAGAGTCAGCCGCCCGCCGCGATTGTCGGGATTGAGCATGGCGATGAGCGTCAACAGATCGTCGTCCGTCAGGCTCGGCCCGCATTTGAGTCCGATCGGGTTCTTGATGCCGCGGCAGAATTCGACATGGGCGCCGGCCGGATCGCGGGTGCGGTCACCGATCCACAGCATATGGGCCGAGGTGTCGTACCAGTCCCCGCTCGTCGAATCGATGCGGGTCAGCGCCTGCTCGTAGCCAAGCAGCAGCGCTTCGTGGCTGGTGTAGAAATCCGTCGTGCGCAATTGCGGCGTGGATTCCGGCGTGATGCCGCACGCCTCCATGAATTCGAGGGTCTCGCCGATGCGCGCCGCGAGCGCCTTGTAGCGTTCGCCCGCAGGCGAGCCGGCGATGAAGCCCAGCGTCCAGCGATGGACATTGTGCAGATCGGCGTACCCGCCCGAGGCGAAGGCCCGCAGCAGATTGAGCGTTGCCGCGGACTGGGCATAGGCCTGCATCATCCGCTGCGGATCGGGCGCGCGGCTCACCGCGTCGAAGGCGATGTCGTTGACGTTGTCGCCGCGATAGGAGGGCAGCGTGACGTCGCCGCGCGTCTCGGTGTCGGCGCTGCGCGGCTTGGCGAATTGGCCGGCGATACGCCCGACTTTTACGATCGGCATGGCGGCACCGAAGGTCAGAACGACCGCCATCTGCAGGAGAACGCGGAACGTGTCGCGGATATTGTCGGGATGGAATTCGGCGAAGCTCTCCGCGCAATCGCCGCCCTGGAGGAGGAAAGCCTTGCCGTCCGCGACCTGGCCGAGTGCGGCCGTGAGGTTGCGGGCCTCGCCCGCGAAGACGAGCGGAGGATGGGTCTTGAGCTTGAGTTCGACGGCGGTCAAAGCCGCCGGATCCGGATAGTCCGGCACCTGAAGGATAGGCTTTGTCCGCCAACTCGACGGATTCCACGGCTGGGCCACTTTGGGCCTCCTTGTTCTGCTCCCCAAGGATATACGAAATGCCCCAGGGCTTTGCCAGCGGCGCCCGGGCAAGTGGTGAATGGCGGCGGGAAGGGGGGCGGTCCCGGATTACGGCGTCTTCGAGTAGGCCTTCGTGCGCATGGTGACGAGTTCCTCCGCGGCGCTGGGGTGGAGCGCCACGGTCGCGTCGAATTGCGCCTTGGTCGCGCCCATCTTCAGGGCGACCGCCACCATCTGAACGATCTCCGCCGCGTCGGGCCCGAAAATGTGGCAGCCGAGAACCCGTCCGTCGCCCGCACCGACGATCAGCTTGAACAAGGCGCGTTCGTCGCGGCCCGAGAGCGTGTGCTTCAGCGGGCGGAAGCTGGATTTGTACACGTCGATGGCGTGGCCTTGCGCGAGCGCGGCTGCTTCCGAGAGGCCGACCGTCCCGATCTCGGGCTGGCTGAAAACGGCCGTGGGCACCAGCGCGTGATCGACAGCGGTTGGCCTGTTTTCGAAGACGGTCTTCACGAACGCCATTGCTTCGTGGATCGCAACCGGCGTCAGCGCCAGGCGATCGGTCACGTCGCCGATGGCATAGATGTGATCGACATTGGTGCGCGAGAAGGCGTCGACTTCGATGCGGCCGCGCTTGCCCAGCCCCACACCGGCCTTCTCCAGTCCCAATCCTGCCGTATTGGGAACGCGGCCGATCGCCAGCATCGCCTGGTCGACCTCGAGCAATTCGTGCTTGTCGGTGAACACGAACAATTCGTCGCCGCGCTTGTCGATCCTGGCGATGGTGCGCTCGAGCAATACGCGGATGCCGCGCTTGTGCATCGATTCGGTCAATGCATCGCGCATGTCTTCTTCGAACCCGCGCAGGATCTTCGCACCCCGGTAGCACAGCGTCACTTCGGCGCCGAGGCCGTGGAAAATATGGGCGAACTCGACCGCGATATAGCCGCCGCCGGCAATGAAGACGCGTTTGGGGAATGTCTCGAGGTAAAACGCTTCGTTGGAGGTAATGCAATGTTCGCTGCCGGGTGCTCCACCGGTGTCGCGCGAGGGATGACCGCCCGTGGCGACCAGAATATAAGCGGCCGTGACAAGGCGGCCGGATTTGACGAGCCTCAGCGTATGGGGATCGACGAATTCGGCACGGTCCATAAAAATTTCGACGCCTGCCGCATCGACGTTCTTGCGGTAAAGGTCTTCGAGGCGCGCGATTTCCTTGTTCTTGCCGGCGACGAGCACGTTCCAGTCGAAATGGGCGGTCGGAATCGTCCAGCCGAAGCCTGCGGCGTCGACAATGTCTTCGGAGTAATGGCTCGCATAGACGAACAATTTCTTCGGGATGCAGCCGCGGATGACGCAGGTGCCACCGAACGCATATTCCTCGGCGATTGCCACGCGCGCGCCCGTCTGCGCCGCGAGTCTGCTCGCGCGCACGCCGCCCGAACCGCCGCCGATGACGAAGAGATCGTAGTCATACGCCATTTGCGAATTTCCTCAGCGCGCCGGTGAACGCGGATTTTCGATGACCGTGACGCCGTTTTCGCCCGCGATCACCAGGGCGCTCGCCAGCCCGACGAACAGCCCATGTTCGACGACGCCGGGAATGTCGGACAGAGCGCGGCCGAGGGCGCCGGCATCGCCGATCACGCCGAGCGGACAATCATAGATGAAATTGCCGGCGTCGGTCTTGAACGCCGTGCCATCGCGCGCCCGTAGCGTCACGGGAATTCGGTGATAGCCGAGACCGGAAAGCACCTCGCGGATGCGGGCGGCCGTCGTCGCGTGTCCGAAGACTTCCACCTCGACCGGCAACGGATAACGCCCGAGCTTCGCCACCAGCTTGGTTTCATCGGCGATGACGATCATGCGCCTGGACGAGGCGGCGACGATCTTCTCGCGCAGCAATGCACCGCCACCGCCTTTGATCAGCACGAGCGCGCGGTCGGCCTCGTCGGCGCCGTCAATGGTGAGGTCGAGCGGAGCCAGCGCGTCGAGATCGCCGAGCGGGATGGCGAGCGCACGTGCCTTCTGCGCGGTGCGTTCCGATGTCGGCACGCCGACGATCTTCAGGCCTGCCTGCACGCGCGGTCCCAATACATCGAGGAATGCCTCGGCCGTCGAGCCCGTGCCGAGACCGAGCTTCATGCCGTCTTCGACGAAATCGAGAGCGCGCAGAGCAGCGGCGCGTTTGAGGGAAGCGGGGTCGGGTTTATCGGCAGACATGACGAGGACGATAGCGTGTCGGACCGCGGGCGTCTCGCCCGCATTTACGCAATTTTGGCCATCGATGCGGGCGGGACGCCCGCGCTCCCAGTCACTCCACCGTCACACTCTTGGCGAGGTTGCGCGGCTGGTCGACGTCGGTGCCTTTTGCCACCGCCGTGTGATAGGCGAGAAGTTGCACGGGAAGCGCATAGACGAGCGGCGCGAGCAACGCATCGACCTGCGGCACTTCGATCGTCGCCCAGGCGCGCGCGCCGGCCTCATCGAGTCCACGCGGATCGGAGATGAGGACGACCTTGCCGCCGCGCGCCATGACCTCCTGCATGTTGGAGATCGTCTTGGCGAACAGCGCGTCGTACGGCGCAATGACAATGACGGGCACGTTCTCGTCGATCAGCGCGATGGGGCCGTGCTTCATCTCGCCCGCCGCATAGCCCTCGGCGTGGATGTAGGAGATTTCCTTGAGCTTGAGGGCGCCTTCCAGCGCGAGGGGATAATTCACCCCGCGGCCCAGATAGAGCACGTCGCGCGCCTTGGCGATTTCGAGGCCGAGCGCCTCGATGCGCGGCTCCTGCCTGAGAAACTCCACAATATGCCGCGGCGTCTCCAACAGGCTCGCGCACAGCCTGGTTTCCTGTTCGGCCGACAATGCGCCGCGCGCGCGGCCCGCCGCAATCGCGAGCGATGCAAGCACGGCCAATTGGCAGGTGAACGCCTTGGTCGACGCAACCCCGATCTCGGGACCGGCGAAAGTCGGCAGCACGATATCGGCCTCGCGCGCGATCGAGCTTTCGGCCACGTTGACGATTGCCAGGGTCGTCTGGCCATGCGCCTTGGCATCGCGCAGCGCCGCCAGTGTATCGGCCGTCTCCCCCGATTGGGAAATGAACAGCGCAGCACCGTCCTTCGGATAGACCGGTTCGCGATAGCGCAGTTCCGAAGCGACATCGGCTTCGACGGCGAGGCGCGCGATCATCTCGAACCAATATTTGCCGATAAGGCCCGCATAGAACGCCGTGCCGCAAGCCGACATTGTGAGCCGCGTCGCGTTCTTCAGCGCCTCGACGGCGCCCCTCTCGCGCAAGCCCACGGCAAGCGCCGAGGGATCGATATAGTGGGAGATCGTGTGGCCGATCACGTCCGGCTGCTCGTGAATTTCCTTCGCCATGAAATGGCGGTAGCCGCCCTTGTCGACCAGACCGGCCGAGGCGCTGGTGATCTTGATCTCGCGATTGGCGGGGCGGCCCTTCGAATTGTAGATCGTCACATCGGCGCCCTTCAGCACGGCCACATCGCCGTCTTCGAGATAGGCGACGCGATTGGTGAACGGCGCGAGAGCGAAGGCGTCGGAACCGAGATAGGCGGTATCGCTGCCATAGCCGATCGCCAACGGGCTTCCCTCCCGCGCCCCGATGACGAGCGATTCTTCGCCGGCAAAGATCATGGCGAGCGCATAGGCGCCGGTGAGGCGCCGCGCCGCCGCCATCGCCGCCTGCACCGGATCGAGCCCCTGGTCGAGATAATCGGTGACGAGATGGACGGCGACTTCGGTATCCGTTTCGGATTCGAATCTGTGGCCTTTGGCGAGGAGTTCTTCACGCAATTCGCGAAAATTCTCGATGATGCCGTTATGCACCAGCGCTACGCGCGCCGAGGCATGGGGATGGGCGTTGCCTTCCGTCGGCGCACCATGTGTCGCCCAGCGCGTGTGCCCGATACCGGTGCGGCCGGGAAGCGGATTTGCGTGCAGCACGGCGTCGAGCCGCGACAGCTTGCCGGGCGCGCGGCGGCGCTCAATATGGCCGTTCACCAGCGTCGCGATACCGGCCGAATCGTAGCCGCGATATTCCAGCCGCCGCAGCGCATCGATGATGAGGCCCGCCGCCTCGTCCTTGCCGGAAATGCCTACGATACCGCACATGATTGCACTCTCCTGCTAGTGGACTTCACCACAGAGACACAGAGGCACAGAGAAGAAAGATCGCCGCAGAAGCAGTGAGACATTGAGTAACTCTTTGTCGGGGGCTTGGTGGTGAATTTCTTGCGCGCGTTCGCGCGCATTTCATCTTCTCCGTGTCTCTGTGTCTCTGTGGTGAACCTTACTTGTCCTTGCTACCGCCCCGGGCTTTCGCCGCCTTTTCCGCCTTCTTCCGTGTACGGAATTTTTTCGCCCAGCCCGCACGCTCGCGCTGTTCGGCCCGCACCACTGCGAGCGCATCGGCGGGCACGTCGCTGGCGATCGTGCTGCCGGCCCCCACATAGGCCCCGTCGCCGATTTTGACCGGCGCGACCAGCGCGGAATTGGAGCCGATGAAGGCGCCGGCGCCGATATCGGTGCGATGCTTGTCGAAGCCGTCGTAATTGCAGGTGATGGTGCCCGCCCCGATGTTCGCGCCGGGACCGACGCGCGCATCGCCCAGATAGGTCAGATGGTTCGCCTTGGCGCCGTTCTCGACCAGCGTATTCTTCACCTCGACGAAATTGCCGATATGGACGTCGTCTTCGAGGCGCGCGCCGGGACGCAGCCGCGCATAAGGCCCGACGATCGCATGACGCCCCACCTCGGCGCCTTCGAGATGCGAAAAGGCGCGAATGCGCGCCCCGCCGCGCACCCGCACGCCCGTGCCGAACACGATATGGGGTTCGAGCTGCACGTCGGCTTCGAGCACGGTGTCGTAACTGAGAAATACGGTTTCGGGCGCAATCATGCCGACGCCGGCGGCGAGTGCTGCCGCACGCAGGCGCCGCTGCATCGCCGCTTCTGCGGCCGCCAACTCGGCGCGGCTGTTGACGCCCAGCACTTCGCCTTCGTCGACTTCGCCGACCGCGCAAGCGATGCCTTCGGCTTTGGCGAGGGCCGGAATGTCGGTGAGATAATATTCGCCCTGCGCATTGTCGTTTCCGAGCTGCCGCGCCCAGCGGAAAAAGCTCCCGGCTTCGGCCGCCATGATGCCCGCATTGCACAGATCGATGGCGCGCTCGGCCGCACCCGCATCCTTGAACTCGACGATGCGCTCGAGACGGCCGTCGGCGTCCAGAACGACGCGGCCATATTGCGCCGGGTCATGCGCGCGGAACGCCGCGAGCGCCATGCCGGCTTGTTCGCGGGCGGCGAAGGACGCCTCGAAAATGGCCGGTGTCAGCAGCGGCATGTCGCCATAGGTGGTAACGACCACGCCGGCAAAATCCTCCAGCAGCGCCGCCGCGCATGAAGCCGCATGGCCGGTGCCTTTTTGCTCGGCCTGGATGACGGTTTCGGCGCCTTCGCGCGCGGCATAATCGCGGACCTCTTGCGCGTCCGGCGCGGTGACGACCACGACGCGCTCAACGCCGGCGCCGCGCAGCGCCGCGATCACATGACCCAGCATCGGCCGGCCCGCGACCTCATGCATGACCTTGGGCTTCGCGGATTTCATCCGCGTGCCCTGGCCCGCCGCCAAGATGATGCCTGCCCGTGCCGTCATGACGGCTGCCTCGACCTTTTTTTGCGCACGCGCCGCGCGTTTTTCGATAACCTGTCCGCGAATCGCGGCAAAATGACGTTTTACGACTATATATTGCCAGTGAAATTTCTACTTTCGCCCCTATTCGCCCCGCCCATGACAGACCCCTCACCCGCCCTCGTCTTCGATCTCGACGGCACGCTGGTCGATACCGCGCCCGATCTGATCAGCGCGCTGAACGCCGTTCTCGTCAGCGAACACCGCCCCACCGTGCCGCTCGACGACGTGCGCCATCTGGTGGGCCACGGTGCGCGCGCCATGCTCGACAAGGCGATGCAGATGACCGGCGAGCCGGTCGCGCCCGAACGCCTTCCCGGCCTGGTCGATGCGTTCATCGCCCATTATCGCGTCCATATTGCCGCGCAGAGCCGGGTTTTTCCGGGGGTCGTGGCGACGCTTCAGGCGCTCGCGGGCGAAGGCGCGCGGCTCGGCGTTCTCACCAACAAGCAGCAGGAGCTGACCGATCTGTTGCTGCCCGCGGTCGGACTCGCGCGGCATTTTCGTGCGATCCATGGCGCCGGACGGCTCGACGTAGCCAAGCCCGATGCGCGCGTCTTCCATCATGTGCTGGAGGAAATGGGGGGCACGGGTGCGGGCAGCGTCATGATCGGCGACAGCGCGACCGATGTCGCCACCGCCCGCGCCGCCGGCGTGCCGGTGATCCTTCTCTCTTACGGCTATACGCCCGAGCCGGCGCGCAACCTCGGCGCCGACGCCGTGCTCGACGATTTCCGCGACGTGCCGGCGGCGGTAAGGAGATTGCTGGGGTAGGACTCAAACTCAACTCGACCGGGTTTGACCCCATAGGCGCTGAGATAGTCCTCAATCCTCGCCATGGCCGGCCCCCGAGCCGGCCACCCAGCCACCGCGCGTCTGCGCGGCGAGTGACTCATCGCTCGCGGACGCTCGCGAACTGGGTGGGCGGGTCGAGCCCGCCCATGGTGACGGGAGGGCACATTACGCCTTATCCTAGCGCCAATGGCGCTCGACCCGGCCACTCGGCGCCCCCCCAAACCTTGACGCAAACCGGACGGCCGCCCTATAGCCAACCTCCCCTCGACGGGGGCGCGTAGCTCAGCGGGAGAGCACTCCCTTCACACGGGAGGGGTCACAGGTTCAATCCCTGTCGCGCCCACCATTTAATTACCTGAAATGAATTCGATTTTTTGCCCCGTTCCTGACACACCAGTTCGCGTCGTGTGCCACTGGAAGCAGATAGGAAGCGGCAGGCACAAATTCGAATATCTATCGATAATTTCTGTACGGCCGTCCGAACACACCGCCCCACGTCCTCGAAAGGCAGACGCCACAGGTTCGAATCCTGTCGGGTGCGTCATTTCCATACGGGTTCGTTCCTGACAGTCGTGCATGTCTCCACTTCTGTCCATTTCTGAGTTTTATGGACTAAGGGTGTGATTCATGATCAGGTCTTGCCGCGGACAGAAGGCTGGGCGGCAAAAGGGGCGACCAATGAATTTATGGGCTAAACTCGTCGCGATCGCTTTCGCGGGCGCTGCAATGACGCTGTTCATGCCCGCTTCGACATTCGCCTACCAATCCGCGCCTCTAACATTTTGTAACAATTCTGGCGCGAAAGTAGGTCTCGCTGTGGGCTACCATAGCCCAGGCGTCAACGATCCTGCCGATCATTCTGTCCTGACCGGTCCTTTCATTTCGCGAGGCTGGTACGGCATTGAGCCCGGTGCATGTACGACAATCGAAAATCCGTTCGGCGCCCGCTACATGTTTTGGTTTGCATTCAGCCCGCAGTTCAACGCGGACATGTCTGCAGCGGTGGCAATGCGAAACTCCACGGCATCCGAGAGTTTTTGCGTACCCAATTACTTCGCTGCAGGCAAACTGCCGGATTTCACTTACGAAGATGAAAACGAATCCTTGGCGGCTTGCGACCGCATTGGCGCCGACGATCCAACCGCGCAAGCGAGCGGGCAGGGAAAGACACTATGGATCACCCCACGCAATACTGACACCTGGGTCGACGCGACCGTCAATTTCACTGGACAATAGGCGACATGGCGATACGAATACGGCAGGCGTACCGCATTTGTCGGCGCCAGGAAGATCGGGGTCAGAGTGAAAACCGTCCCGATCAATGGAAGTGGGGATCGTGCCACTTCTTTTTCTTCGCTGACATTGCTATCCGGCATGGTGGCGTAGGCAAGGCATGAGCCGCGAACAGTGCTTGTCCCCACGCATGTTTCACTGCCGGTCCATTCCTTCGACGCTTTTGCGTCAAAGCCCCTCTTCGCCCCTCAATTCCTGGCGATGGTCTTGGGCCGCCCGCGCGGTTTGATTTTCACCGGTCGAAAATGCGCAGCGAAAAGCGTATCGTCGCGTTGAAAACATCGTACCGTGGTTGCAACCCATCGCGGGATTTTCTGTGCGCCGTAATAGGAGCGAACGGTTTTCACCGTACAGCCCAATAGTCCGGCAACCTCCGAATTGTTGAGCTTTCTGGCGATCGCGAATTTTCGCAGTTCGGCCCCCTTCATCGGTTGCTGTTCTTCCGCCAGTTCCTTGAGCGTGTATGCGCTATAATCCAGGCCGTTGTCCCATTCGATGCCGTCGCCCCAGGCCACGGGCTTGACCCGCCGGAACGCGGCGGGATCTTCGGCGAACACGCCGAAATGTTCCGAACTGTAGACAAGACCGGTTAGATCCGCCTTTGCGCGGGTTCCATCCTTCCATTCGATGTTGAGCATGAAGCGCGGTCCTGCGACGACGGACTTTACGCGCGGAAGATCGTCCATCCGGGTCTCCATTTCCGCCGCTTTCTTTTCCGTTCTCACTTCTGGAATTCCGTCCATTTCGCGAACAGTTCGGCCCGATGCTCCGCCACCCACGCCTGCGCCCGCTTCAGCACGGCACCATCGATGTCTCCTCGAATCACGGCCCCGTCGGAAATCCTGACCAGCGCGGTTTCATCGGGGCTGACGACACGGATATGCGGCGGATTGTGGTCCTTGAAATACATCCTGATTTGCCAGTTCCCGAAATCCTGAAGAGTCGGCATAAGCTCCTCGCTTCGCCTCATATATACGGAAATTATTTCCCTATTTTAAGAAAAATACGGAAGATCGGGATCGAAATGAAAACTGCCCCGTTTATCCGGTCTCGCCGCAGGGGTGCACTCCAGTAAGATGTCCCTGAATTATCGAGTTCTCTTTTTCCCGCGAGCCGCCGCCCGAAACCGTCTCGACCATGTGGAAAGCTTGCTCGAGCGGCGGAAGTACTGGTACCCTAGTGATGTGAATTCCTAGGGCTGAATCTTCGGAAACGACAGGTCGCGCAATCGTCCGAATCCGTCAAGATCACACGAGCGGCCCCGTGTAACCGTCGTCGCCGACAATGAGCATCGCCGCCAGCGCCTGTGCGGTCGGGAAGGGAGAATAAACCGATGGCCTTTGTTGCAAGTGATATTTCACACCGCATTGGGACCAGGATCGAGACTGACAAGGAGACGCTCCTCTCGGGCACCCGCGCTGCCGAGATCCGCGAACTGCTCGAGTTGCGCGGCGTCCTCGTCTTCCCGCAGATCAATCTGACCGATGCGGAACAACTGCAATTTTCCCGCACCCTCGGCGACATCGTCGAGCAGGGCGAAAAGGGCATATACAAGGTGACTCTCGATTCCAGGATCACGCCCACGGCGGAATATCTGCGCGGGACCGTGCTGTGGCACGTCGATGGTTTCAGCGACGACGTGCCCGCGCGGGGTTCCATCCTGAGCGCGCGAAAGCTGTCCCTCGTCGGCGGCCAAACCGAATTCGCCAACACCTATGCCGCCTATGACGATCTGCCCGAAGAGCGGAAGCGCGAACTGGAGAAGCTCCACGTCGTCCACACGATGGAAGCGACGCAGCGTGACGTCTATCCCAACCCGTCGGCGGCGATGCGGGCGGCATGGGCGAGCTATCCGCCGAAGGTCCACCCCCTCGTCTGGACGCACCGTTCGGGCCGTAAGTCGCTGCTGCTCGGCTCAGGCGCCGATTGGGTGGAAGGAATGGACAGGGAAAAGGGCCGCGCCCTCCTGGCCGAGCTGCACGCATGGGCCACGCAGAGGAAATTCGTGTACCGGCACGAATGGCATGTGGGCGACATGGTCATCTGGGACAATTGCGGCGTCATGCACCGCGTCGAGCCCTATCCCGACGACAGCGGCCGGATGATGCACCGGACCACGCTGGTCGGCGAGGAACCGATCGCCTAGCCGCGCGCCGGCCAATAGCGGAAGATCGGGGTCGGAGGGAAGATCGGGGCGAGCATGGCTATGGTTCAGCGCCTTCAAGATCGGTTTCACATTTCGGCGGATTCGCTGATCCCGCGAACACCAGCCGGTCGCGCACGCAAACGGATTGCCGCTTAACCTGAATTCCGCGCATGCCGCCTTTTGGCTCGCCAGCCATGCGAGATTCAGCCATACGCGCGCGCAAACAGGAATATCGTCAGAACGAGCCCGACCGCGATGACAAACAGACGCAGAAGCCGCTCATCGACACGATGAAGGGCAAAGCCGCCCAACAGACCGCCCAGGACGGCGCCGGCGCATGTCGTCGCGGCCTGGCCCCAGTGCACCTGCGATGAAAACAGGAAGATCGCGACGGCCGAGGCATTCATCACGCCAGCCAGAACGTTCTTGGTCGCGCCGGCATTGCGCACGGCGAGGCCGGCAATGGTTAGTGCCGCCAGCATCAGAAAGCCGATGCCGCCGCCGAAATACCCGCCATAGACGGCGATGAAAAACTGCGCGGTCGCGGCTCCCCATCCGCCGGCCGGCCGCCGCACGGTATTGCGCGAGCCGAAGCTGCCCCAGGCGAAAATGCCCGTCGCAAACAGGACAAGCCACGGCACCAGTGCCGCAAAAAATGCCGGCGGCGTTTCGAGCAGCAACATCGCGCCCAGCGCACCCCCTGCCAGGCTGACCAGAACCAGCGTGCGGAACGTGACGTGTTCGGCGCCCGACACCAGGCTGCGCCCTGCCCAACCGGTCACGACCTGACCGGGGAACAACGCGATTGTCGAGGTGATGTTCGCGGCGCGCGCATCCATGCCCGTCAGTATCAGCGCCGGCAGCGTGATGAAGGAGCCGCCCCCCGCAAGCGCATTTTGCGTCCCCGCCCACAGGGCGGCCACAAACAGAAGCATAGTGCCGATCATGACGTGAACGCTTCCCCGTCTACGGCCGCCGAAACCGCTGCGGCGACAGCGCTGCGCGATCGATCCGGACGAGGTCTTCGGGCAGCGGCGATGCGGAGGCCAGCGTCGCCGCCAGCCGCGCGGCGGCGGGTGCCGTCTGGATACCGTAGCCGCCCTGCCCCGCCAGCCAGAAAAACCCTTCGGCGTGCGCGTCGAACCCGATCACCAGCGATCGGTCGGGCGCAAAAGTGCGCAAGCCGGCCCAGCGATGCAACACGCGGCGAACGGACATCGTCGTCGCCGTCTCGAAGCGGTCGATCGCAATGGCGACGTCGAGTTCTTCCGGTTGCGCGTCGCAGGGCGGCGACGGGGTTTCGTCGGCCGGCGTGATCAACAGCCGCCCCGCATCGGGCTTGAAATAGAATCGTTCCTCCGCGTCGATGAGATGCGGCCAGCGGGCGAAGCCCTCGATCGGCGGCGCATCGGTGAGGATGATCGTACGGCGCAGCGGCGTCAAACCGAGCGGCGCAACCCCCGCAAGGCCGGCGAGATCGTCGGCCCAGGCGCCCGCCGCATCGATCAGGACCGGTGCGGCGAACGCACCCGCAGACGTTTCGACGCGCCAGATTCCGCCGCTCGACCGTGCGGATTTTACCTCCGCATCGCAGACCAGCACGCCGCCTCGCGCCTTCAAGCCGTGCAGGTAACCCGACAGCAGCCCATGCACGTCGATGTCGCACGCATCGGCCTCGAAAAGGCCGGCGACGGCGTGGTCCGGCTTCATGATCGGCACAAGTGCGAGAATTTCGGCGCGATCGATGCGCCGGAGCAGGCCCTCCGCCCCTTGCGCCATCCTGTCGAGCGCAGCGAGGTCGCCGGCGGCTGCCGAATATACGGTGCCGCGCGGCGACAGAATCGGTGTGGGCGAAAAACCCTCCGGCGGATTGTCGAAAAAGCCGCGACTGGCACGGCTCAGCGAGCGCACGACCGCGTTGCCATAGGTCGCCGAGAACAGAGCGGCGGAGCGCCCCGTCGTGTGAAAGCCCGGATGGCCCTCGCGCTCCACGACGACGACGCTGCCATGCGCCGCCAATTCATAGCCGCACGAGACCCCGGCCATGCCGGCGCCCACCACCAGAAAATCGCACGCACGCGGCTCAGTCATCGCAGCGCCTCCAAACGGCTTCCTCGACCATATCCCACGCGCGCCCCGTCTATCAGCGCGGCGATCCGCTTACGCCGTTCCGCTGCTCTATTTTTGGGCCGCTCGCGGCGGCGATTCCAGCAAGGCAAGCAGCCCTTGCAGCAGCATGATCGGCTTGGGCGGGCAACCGCGAATCGTGAGATCGACCGGAACGGCCGAGGAAATCGCTCCGTCGACCGCATAAGAACCGGCGAACACGCCGCCGTCTATCGCGCAATCGCCGA
>JBAVOL010000056.1:0-3421 GCA_049692035.1 Rhizomicrobium sp. | reverse complement strand
ACTCTCTGTCCGAAAGCTGAGTAGGAAACGGTCGACGACATCCTGATCGATCCTCGCGGATCGCGCATCCCTGGCGGCAAACTCGCTGAACTTGGCGAGCCGACCAATGTAAATCTTGGCCGAAGCGCGATTGTAGCCAAGTTCGGAGAAATGCGCCGCAATGCGGTCCATCTCATTGCCAAGCGCCCCATCGCGAAGCCGCCTGAGCACTTTGGGATACGTGAAATAGAAATCCAACATGAACCGCTCTCCCGCCGGCGCGTCAGGGAAATCCTGAGCCGGAAGGAAGAGGGAGATATTATGTGTCGGCGAAATCCGAGAACGCTGCGGGATCAGCGGCTCCTGGACCGCGCCGCCACATATTCACGCCCGACACATATGTGCGGATATGTGGCGCGCCACATATCCTCACGCCGGCGATCTTTACATTTTCCGAGGTCGGCGCGGCGATCTGGCCAAGATCCTCTGGCATGACGGCGTCGGACTATCGCTCTACGCCAAGCGTCTTGATCGCGGAAAGTTCATCTGGCCGTCGGCGTCGCAGGGCGCTGTTTCAATCTCGGCGGCGCAGATGGCCTATATGCTTGAAGGGATCGACTGGCGCAATCCGCAATTGACGTGGCGGCCGGAGAGCGCGGGCTGAACGCAGCAGAACTTGAGCGGAGAAAAACTTGGGCACAGGGACATTTTAGGGCGCCTCAAATCACGCGTTTTATGATTCACTTGGTCTTATGGACACCGCGCGCACCGCTCTTGCCCGAGAAAACGCCGCCCTGAAAGCGGCGTTGGCCGTTGCACAGACGAACGGCCTGGAAGTCGCCGCGGAACTGGCGGTCGCCCGCGCGAAGGCGTCGGAAGACATGGCGCTGATCGCGCAACAAAAACTGCGGATCGCCAAGCTGGAGCGTCAAGTCTACGGGCAGCGGTCGGAACGATCGGTGCGGTTGATCGATCAATTGTCGCTCACCTTCGAAGAGTTGGAAGCCGGCGCGACGGAAGACGAACTGGCGGCGGAAAAGGCGGTCGCGAAAACGACGACGGTCGCTGGCTTTACGCGCAAGCGGCCCGAACGCAACACCTTCCCCGACCATCTTCCCCGCGAGCGCGTGGTGATTGATCCGCCGACGGCGTGCGCGTGCTGCGGCGGCCTTCGGTTGCGCAAGCTCGGCGAGGATGTGACGCGGACGCTGGAAACCGCGCCCCGAAAGTGGAAGGTGATCGAGACGGTGCGAGGGAAGTTCTCCTGCCGCGATTGCGAGAAAATCACGCAAGCGCCGGCGCCGTTTCATGTCATCGCGCGGGGATGGGCGGGGCCGAGCCTGCTGGCGATGATTGTTTTCGAGAAGTTCGGGCAGCATCAGCCTCTGAACCGCCAGGCCGAACGCTATGCGCTGGAGGGCGTGCCGATCGCGCTGTCGACCATGGCCGACGCGGTGGGCTCGGTCTGCGCGGCGCTCGATCCTGTCCTTCGTCTCGTGGAAGCCCATGTCCTCGCCGCCGAACGCCTGCATGGCGACGACACGACCGTGCCCGTTCTTGCCGAGGGCAAGACCGATACCGGGCGATGTTGGATTTACGTGCGCGACGACAAGCCGTACGGCGGCGCCGGGCCGCCCGCGGCAATGTTCTACTACTCGCGCGATCGCAGGGGCGAGCATCCGCAAACGCATCTGGCGGGATATTCCGGCATCCTGCAAGCCGACGCCTATGACGGTTACAACAAGCTTTATCAGGCGGACCGCAAACCCGGCCTGATCCTTGAGGCGGCGTGTTGGGCGCATGCCCGTCGCCCGTTCTTCGCCATGGCCGACATCGAGCAGAATGCGCGGCGGAAGGCCGCGGGCAAGGAGGAAATCCCGCTATCCCCGATCGCGATCGAGGTCGTTCGCCGTATCGACGCGCTGTTCGAGATCGAGCGCTCGATCAATGGCAAGAGCCCCGAGGAGCGACTGGCGGTTCGACGAGAACGGAGCCGACCGTTGGTCGATGATCTCCAGGTCTATATGCGCGAACAGGCCGCCCGGCTCTCGCGCGGGCACGATCTGGTCAAGGCGGTCAACTATATTCTCAAGCGGTGGCCCGCCTTCACGCTGTTCCTCGAAGACGGCAGGGTTTGCCTTTCGAACAACGCCGCCGAGCGAGGGCTGAGGGGCATCGCTCTGGGAAGAAAATCATGGTTGTTCTGTGGCTCCGATCGCGGAGGGCAGCGCGCCGCGGCCATGTATAGTCTCGTCGTCACATGTAAGATGAACGGCGTCGATCCGCAGGCTTGGCTGACGGACGTGCTGTCGCGCATCGCCGCCCATCCGGTTCATCGATTAGATGAGTTATTGCCTTGGAGTTGGTCGCCCTGTGCCGCGGCCATCCCCGCTCGCGCCGCCTGATCATGCACGTCAACAAGGTCTCTCACGTCACGACGATCAAACAAGTCGCGGCTGACCTCGGCGAGAACGAAGACTGGCTACGCGATGTCGCCTTTGAAATGGAAACCGAAGACGGCGTGATCTGGATCCATGGGCTCGGCGAGGACGTGATGGCGCTTACTGACTTCGGGATCGAAAATCTGATCGAGCTGATCAAAATCTACAAAGAAGACTCAACACTGCCAAGGCGCTGAGATCCGCAGCATCGACATAACTGCGGCCTACACCGGATGGATACGCTGGACCGCCTGGCGCGGTCGCTGAAACAGCTTGTGCTGATCCTCGAAGACCTCGGACAGCGCGACCTCGGCTTCCGCTGTCTCGCCCCGGCGATCGACCACCACTACCCCGGAGGGGCGCCTGCTCTATTCCATCACAGCGGCTTTTGCTGAGTTCGAGCGGGAGATCATCCGTCAGCGCACCCGCGCGGGCCTTAAGGCGGCCTTGGCGCGGGGCCGAAAGGGCGGGAGGCCCAGGGCGCTCACGCCGGACAAGATCGTCAAGGCGAAGGCTATGTTGCGCGATCCGACGATTTCCGTGGCGGCGGTCGCCGAAATGTTGGGCGTCTGCCGCGCCACTATCTATTCCTATCTACCCGAAGCGCACACGCGAGCGCGGGAAGCGTCTTCAGCATAATCAGCTCAATGCCGCATCGACGGGCGAACAGGCTCGGCGCGAGATAGGATGTAGCCGCGACGGCGAAGGGCGCCACATCACGCCAATGTCAGAACCGACGACGAGCCTCAACCACTCATCACTAAAATTCGCATGTGGGTACATTGCCCGGTTAACCTCTCGTTTACTTTCATAGCAATACCGTATCTCCGCATCAATGCGAGGCGACACATGACAGACACGGTGGGAATAGCGGGCGATCGCATTCGCTCTTTTATCGAGCGCATCGAGCACATCGACGAAGAAATCAAGGCATTGAATGAGGGCAAGAAGGAGGTTCTCTCCGAAGCCAAAGGCGAAGGCTTCGATGTGAAGGTGTTGAA
>JBAVOL010000055.1:0-2750 GCA_049692035.1 Rhizomicrobium sp. | reverse complement strand
CAAAACCGCAAAACGAAATCGCAAGCTTTCGAGGCTCCAAACCCCAAAATCCTGCAATCTCAAATCCGTCAGTTCGACAATAAACGAATCCCGATCAACCGCTTGGCCATTGTTCACGGACGACTATCTATATTCGATAAGTTCATATCGATTATGATATTGCACCATATCGTTGTCAGTCGGACACATATCGATTATGATGTATTTTATCTTCGATTTCGAGAGGTCGCTAGATGGTAACGGACAAAGCATGGCAAGACCGCATCAAGCGGCTGCTCAAGGCCGAGTTGAAACGTGCCGGGGTGAGCTATCGCGATCTCGCAGACCGTTTAAGTCGGATGGGCATCGATGAGAGCGAGGCCAATATCGCCAATAAGATCAGCCGAGGCGGCTTTAGCGCGGCCTTCTTTTTCGAGTGCATGGCCGCCATCGGATGCAAGATCGTATCAGTCCCGCATGAAGACTCTTCTTGATCACAAAACGGCTAGATTCCTATCGAAATCGTTAATTTTATTGACACGTGCACGCATCGATGATTTACTCGCAAAAGCCAAGCGGCCGGGCTATCCGCTTGTGGAAGGCGGACCCGGTTGCTTCTGGTGACCCCGAAGGATTGGTGCCCAACGGGGGTAAAGAGGCCGGCTCGGATATGTCGATCGTCATCGACACCCGAACCGGGTTAGGCGGCACCCCCTGCGCGTCAGGGATGCCCTGCCACCCTCGCGGTGGCTGCCGGCCAAAGCGGTTCATGAACCCGCAATGGTCGGGGTGCAGTGGAGGCGACGGGACTTGCACCCGCTGGGGAGTAGCTTAGGAGGCCGCCCCAGTACTTTACCGCCCCCAAATGTCATCTGGGCCGTTGTCAGCCGGTGCTGGCGACGGCTCAATCTTCAAAAGCCAAAGCTCTCCGCGCTTCTCGACTTCTCCATCGTGGCGCAAGCGATTTAGTGTGCCGCGCACGGTGTTCTCCTCAAGCTGGCCCCTTAGCTTCACTGCTAAGTCTTTCGCAGTAATAGGTCCATGCGAGACGAGCGCGGACAAAACCAAGGGGCGAGCACTCCCCCTTTTTGCGCGCGCACCGTCTTCCTCTTTCTTTGCAGCTACGACCCGAAGCGCGGCTTCTTCGACCCGTTTCTGAACCGCGCCCTGTTTCTCGAACGCCTTATTTAGCGCTTCTTCAAACGCCAGACGGGCGTCTTCCCGCGCCTCTTCGCGACCCATCTTGCGGCCATGTTCAAAGGCATTGCGCACTGCCTCGGCCATAGCTTTGGCGGCATGCTCGGTGAGTTCGGAGATGATCTGATCCGTATCCATAGTGACCTTATAGGGCGGATTAGATCCGTGACACAAGCAATAAATGTCATGGAATCAGTGTTACAAACGCATCTAGTGATTCAAACAAATGTCAAGCGATCTAATCGAAGAAACCTGTGGATAGAGCGTGCGCCAATCTAGGTGTGTTTTGCTACCTAATACCGCCTACTTCCCAATACAAAACTCCCGGAAGATCACATCGAGCAGTTCTTCCACATCCACCCCTCCGGTGATGCGTCCCAATGCGCGCAAGGCGAGGCGAACGTCTTCCGCCATTAGTTCGGGATGCGGCGCGTCGAGCGCGCGGTCGAGCGCGGCGGTTGCTTCGGCGAGCGCTTCGCGATGGCGCGTGCGGGTGAGCGGCGGCGATTCGTTTTGGACGTCGGAAATCTCGGCGACGCGCGCCGTCAGCGCCGCGACGAGCGCATCGATCCCTTCGCCTGTCCTGGCCGAGATGTTCAATTCGCCCACACCCGCATGGTGACGCGCAAGGTCGGCCTTGTTCCATACGGTCAGAAAAAGTTTCCATTCCACATCCGGCGCGACTGCCGGCCGTTGCCGCAATTGTCCGTCGAGCACCAGCACGACGAGTTCCGCCGCCCGCGCGCGCGCCAGCGCGCGGCGCATGCCCTCCACCTCGACGGCGTCCCCCGCCTCGCGCAAGCCCGCCGTGTCGTACAACACAACCGGATATCCGCCGAGGTCGAGCCGCACTTCGATCACGTCGCGCGTCGTGCCCGCAATCTCCGACACGATCGCCACGTCGCGTTTCGCCAGCGCGTTGAGCAGCGAAGACTTACCGGCATTGGGCGGGCCGATCAGGGCGATGCGCAGGCCTTCGCGGATGATTTCGCCACGCCCGCCATCCGCCATGTGCGTGCGGATTTCCCCAAGGATATCGGCCAGGGCAGCCCGGGCGCGCTCGGCGATGCCGTCGGGCAGCTCCTCCTCGGAAAAATCAATGGTCGCCTCGATCCAGGCCGCCTGCTCGATCAACCGGACGCGCCAACCCTCGTAGAGCGATGCGAGCGCCCCGTCATATTGCCGCAATGCCTGCCGGCGCTGGACCTGCGTCTCCGCGGCGATCAGATCGGCAAGACCCTCCGCGGCCGTGAGGTCGAATTTCCCGTTTTCGACGGCCCGCCGGGTGAACTCGCCAGGCTCTGCCAGCCTCAGGCCCGGCACCGCCCTCAGCGCCGCCAGGACCGCCTCGACGATGGCCCGCCCGCCATGGACATGGAACTCGGCCACATCCTCCCCGGTGAAGCTCTCAGGCGCTGCGAACCACAACACCAGCCCTGCGTCGATGGGTGCGCCCTGGCTGTCGCACACCCGCCTGAGCGAGGCGCGGCGCGGCACCGGAATCTCCTGCCCGGTCAGCGCGACGAGCGCCGCGCCGGCCAGCGGACCCGACACCCGGATCACGGCGATGCCCG
>JBAVOL010000054.1:0-26723 GCA_049692035.1 Rhizomicrobium sp. | reverse complement strand
TCTGATTTTCGCGCCCATGATCGGGGCCGTGGTTCTTACCTGGTGGATCGGTGCGTATGCGCTCGTCTTCGGCATTACGCTGTTGATCGCCGCGTTCAGGCTTCGCGCGAAGTTCAAGGCCAGCCCGTTAGGAAAGCTGGCGTGAGCGTTCGGTGCCGCCTGTAGACCTTCCGGGTCGAGGTTTTCGCGCATGATCCCGCTTGGCGACGAGACCCGACGTACCAGCGACTTTGCATTTGTCACTGCCGGTATTATTGCCGTCAATGTATTCGTTTTTCTGTTGGAGATCGCCAACGGCGATGCGTTCGTGACGCGCTGGTCCGTGATTCCACACGATATCGTCTCCGGCCACCACCTGGAGACGGTCCTGTCCAGCATGTTCATGCATGCGAGTTGGTCGCACATCATCGGCAACATGGTCTTTCTTTGGGCCTTTGGCCCGGAGATGGAAGACTCGATGGGCCGGGTTCGCTACGTTGTATTCTATCTTCTCGGCGGCACGGCCGCGGCGTTCGCGCAGATTGCCGCCGACCCTAGCTCCACGGTGCCCAATCTGGGCGCGAGCGGAGCGATCGCCGCGGTCATGGGCGCGTTTCTGGTCACCTACCCGCGCGACAAGATTCGCACCGTCTTGTTCTTCGGTTTCCTTTATCGCGTCACATTCATTCCGGCTGCGCTGCTCATCGGGTTTTGGTTTCTCAGCCAACTTTTCGAGCTCGGCGTCGTCGCGAATGCGCAATCCGGCGGCGTGGCCTATCTGGCGCACATTGGTGGCATGATCTTTGGTGCGATGACGGGGCGTCTGTTCGAGGACCCGCGGCGGATTGCCGACCGCGGCGACTTTGATCCATTTTATCGCGGCTGATCCAAGGAGCATGGCGTCCAAGAACTTGGGCGCTGACAGCGACTCAGACCGTCAACTTCGCTTCCGGCAGCATCAAAATCGTGCTATTGTTCGCTCATATCGGCGTTCATCCGGGGACTATCGGGTAATATCTTTTTTACGGGGGTAGCATGCCGATCAAGGCTGCAGTCGAACAACGGGATGAGTTCAGACTAGTGGTCTACCGCTATTCGGGGCATATCGATATGATGGACGTACTCGCCGCAGTGACGCGCGCCGTAAATCATTTCGCACCGAACCAATCCTATTGCGAGCTTCTGATATTTGAGCACAACGCCGATTTGTCCGATTTCGATCTAAAGTCGCTGGCGACGTTTTATAAGGAGTGCGACGAGCTCTTCGGGAAGCTGAAGTTGGGTCCGCGTACTGCCGCCGCAGTGCTCGACAACTCGGTGGACGCAAAGCTCATTATGCCGTTCTTCAATGCGTTGTCGCAGGCCGGCAGGGGCGTCGATTTGAGCTTCGAACTGTTCACTGATGTCGAGCCCGCATTGCAACGCCTGGGTATTCCGGTGGAAGAAGGCTTAAAGATCGTCGCCCGCGCGGCATGAGCGTGGCGAAATCAACGCTCTCTTGCGCTAGCTGGCAGAGCCGTTCAGGGTGTGACGCTTGGTGCGTAATTCAAGAATTTCGCACCAAAATTAGACGCTTGAGATCGAAGGGCTTTTTTGTTGCATAAATCCGGTGCAGAACCGCGGCATGATTTACGGGTAGCCACGACATGGAAGCATAGGGTTCGTGTCATGCCCTGCCGCGTCGTGACAGTAGGATCTAAACCGAGATCGAGCAGGGGCAGGGCTAGAGCGGTTTCAAATTGGGATGACGCAGTCGAACGCCCCCAACCTCACCATGGGCGGGCTTGACCCGCCCATGGTGAGAGTTTGTGATTCCGTCGATTTTGAAACCGCTCTAAAAGGAAAATGCGTGAGAACGATGCTGCCGAAATCATACATTACGCGACTGTATATCGGCCTCGTTGTACAAGTCCGGTTCGTCGGCGAGGAAATCGAATGCCCCGCTTTGCTCCGCGATCTGCGCAAGCGGCATGTCGTCGTCCAAGGTTTCGACGACGACGCGTACACGCTGGCGCAGCGCAATCCCGCGCCGCTGAATTTCGCCGGGAAGCTTCGCCACTTCGATATCTTCAAGAACATAACGTATAAGCGCATTCTATGCGGTGAAGCGCTAACGGGCAACCATTGCCAACTGGCTATGCCGGCGTTGCGCCGCCTTGGCTAAGCCACCAGCCGGTAACCGCCGCTTTCCGTGATCAGTATCTGCGCCTGGCCGGGCTTCTCCTCGATCTTCTGCCGCAGCCGGTAAATATGGGTCTCCAGCGTGTGGGTCGTCACCGCGCGATTGTAGCCCCATACTTCGTGCAGGAGGGTCTCGCGCGCCACGGTTTCGCCCGACCGGTAGAGAAATTTGAGGATGTTGGTTTCCTTTTCGGTCAGCCGGATTTTCTTGCCGTCGGCTTCGAGCAGAACCTTGGCGCTCGGCCGGAACGTGTAGCGGCCGATGCGGTAGACGGCGTCGTCGCTCTGTTCGTGGCTGCGCAGATGGGCATGGATTCGCGCCATCAGGACCGCGAAGCGAAACGGCTTGGCGATGTAGTCATTCGCCCCCGATTCGAAGCCTTCGATCATGTCCGCATCGGAATCCCTGGCCGTCAGCAGGATGATGGGACAGCTGATGCCCTCGCGCCTGAGCGCGCGGCACAATTCGCGCCCGTCGCCGTCCGGAAGGCCGACATCGAGGATCATGAATTCGTAGAGCCCCTCGCGGGCTCGCGCCTCGCCTTCCGCGTAGCTGGCGGCTTCCACGGGCGCATAGCCGTCTTCGGCCGCGAGCTGCTCGGCGAGAGAAGCGCGCAGCATTGCGTCGTCGTCGACCAGCAGAACCCGCTTGACACTCGGCATGGCAACTCCCTCGCGAACCCGCAGAAAGGGAGTCTACCCGGAATCCGGCGGGCGGTGTATGTGAGCATATATGCCCTTAACTCCGCTCGACAAATTACCAAAAAGCAAGCCGGTCCGCTCGCCTCCCCCGGCCGGGCAGTCGGCCGACCGCGTCGTGCGCGCCGTCGATGCGTTCCGCCGCGGCGCACCCGTTCTCGTGGTGGATGACGACGGCGCCAGGGGCCTGGCGCTGGCCGTCGAGACCGCCGACGATCGCAGTCTGGCCGCGCTGAAGCCGGACAGGGCGCACCCCGTCTTTCAGCTCCTGACCCATGCCCGCGCCCGCACGCTGAAGATTCGCCTCTATACGCCGCGGATCGTGGCGATCGTGCCGGCGCTGCCCCTTCATGCCGCGGCCTTGCTGGCGATCGCCGATCCGACGGCCGATCTTGCCGAGCCGCTGAAAGGTCCGTTCGAGACCCGCCGCGAGACATTGCCGCCAAGCTATGCGGCCGCCGTCAAGCTCGCCAAGCTCGCAGGCTTGCTGCCGTCCGTCGTGGTCCGCAACGCACCGGCACGTGTGCGCGCCGTGAGTCTCTCCGTTGCCGATATCGGTGATTACGAAGCGCAAGCCGTGCGCTCGCTTGCGCTCGTCACCCGCGCCCGCGTTCCGCTCGAAGATGCCGAGCACGCCGAACTCGTTGCGTTCCGGGCGCATGACGGCGGTCCCGAGCATTATGCGATTATCATCAATGCGCCGCCGACGGATCGCCCCGTTCTCGTGCGGCTGCATTCCGAATGCTTCACCGGCGATCTCCTCGGCTCGCTCAAATGCGATTGCGGCGCGCAGCTGCGCGGCGCGATTGCGGCCATCTCGCACGCCGGCGGCGGCGTGCTGCTCTATCTCGCGCAAGAGGGGCGCGGCATCGGCCTCATCAACAAGCTGCGTGCCTATCGGCTCCAGGACCTGGGTTTCGACACCATCGAGGCCAATGAACGGTTGGGCTTCGAGGCCGACGAAAGGCTCTATGGCGTGGCCGCCCGCATGCTGGGGCTGCTCGGCTACAAATCCGTCCGCCTGCTCACCAACAACCCCGCCAAGGTGGCGGCGCTGGAAGCCGCGGGTGTCGAAGTCGTCGAGCGCGTGCCACATGCCTTCCCCGACAATGTGCACAACCGCGCCTATTTGAAGACGAAGGCAGCGAAGGCGGGGCATTTGCTTTAGGCCTCGGCAGAATTTGCCGTATCCCGCCCCGGCTTGCTGCAAAAGCCGCGGTCTGCCGCCATAGATCGGTGGCAAGAGGCTTGCTTCTCGGTGGGAATGACCACGCTGATCGCCACGCTCCCACCGTCCTTTTCCGATACGACCTCGGCCGTATCGCCGGCCGCGGCGAGTGCGGGCACATCCGACAGCGATTTCTCGTTCGACGGATTTCTCAGCTTCCTCAATCCGCTCATTCACGATTCGAACGCTGACACTTCGAACAGCGAACTCTCGCTTCACGATGTATTCAGCGTCCTCAATCCGCTTCAGCATCTCCCGATCGTGTCGACGCTCTATCGGGCGGTGACCGGCGACACGATCAAGCCTTTCGAACGCATCGCAGGCGACGCGCTTTACGGCGGGCTTTGGGGCTTTGTCTCATCGGTGGCGAATGTCGCGTTCCAGCAAATCACGGGAAAGGATTTCGGCGATACCGCATTGGCGCTGCTCGAAGGCGATGACGGCGACCAACCGGTTGGTGTCGCGGCCAGCGCGGCAGCGTCCTCCGCGTCCCAACCATCCGCAGTGGCGCAAGCCGCGCCGGCAACGGTTGCGACGCCCCAATTGCCGGCCACTGCACCGCCTGCGCTCCTGCAGCGCCGGACCGCCGCCATGGCCTCCGCCGCGTCGGCAGACAATACGACCGCGCTGACGCTGATGATGGCGGCAGGACAGGGCACCGGCGATAGTTCACTCAACCAGCGCGCGACGACAGCTTACGGCAAGGCGCTCGCTTTGCCGGTCAATTATTCCGCCGATCTCGCGCCGGTCTATTGAGGGGCCTCAACCGCGCGCGCCGAAAATGGCGGTTCCCACCCGCACATGGGTGGCGCCGAACGCAATCGCGATCTCGAAATCATCGCTCATTCCCATGCTTAGCAACGGCAGGCTTTGCGCGTGGGCAAGTTTCGCCAGCAGGGCAAAATGCGGCGCCGGATTTTCTCCCATTGGCGGAATGCACATAAGGCCCCTGACCGGCAGATTCAGTTCGTCGCGGGCGAGCGCGACGAGGGCTTGGGTGTCGTGCGGCGCCACGCCGGCCTTTTGCGCTTCTTCGCCCGTATTGACCTGAACGAACAGGGCGGGCGCACGGCCGGTGTGGTCCATCTCGCTGCGCAAGGCATGAGCGAGCTTGGGGCGGTCGAGCGAATGGATCGCGTCGAACAGTTCCACCGCCTCGCGCACCTTGTTGGACTGGAGCGGTCCGATCAGATGAAGCTCGATATCGGGGAATTCGCGCCGCAGGTCGGGCCATTTGGCCTTGGCTTCCTGCACGCGATTTTCGCCGAACACCCGATGGCCCGCTGCAAGGACGGGAAGAATCCGCTCCGTCCCATGGCTTTTGCTGACCGCAATCAGCGTGGTCGAAGGTGCGGGCGCAAGGGCAGCCTTTCGAGCCGCATCGATACGCGCGAGAATATCGGCCAGCGCTTGTGCCGGGTTGTGGCGTTCAGGCATGACGGGAAGGACACCAGTGGCGAGTGCGTTCGCAGTTGCGAAATTAGCAAGGCTTGCCGCCGCACTCAACGCTCATGCGGGCTTGGGAGGCGTGTTGCCTCCACTCGTTTTGATGACCGACGACGAACGTTTGCCGGATCCGGTGGCTGCCGCTCTTGCGCTGCCGCGCGGCAGCCTTGTCGTGGTGCGAGCGCGGGACGGCGCGCGACGCCGCGAACTGGCTGGCCGCCTTGCGAAGATCGCCCGGACGCGCCGGCTCGTGTTGCTGGTTGCGGACGATCCCGAACTGGCGATGCGCGTGGGCGCCGATGGTGTGCACTTCCCCGAAGGGCGTGCCGGCAAAATCGCCGCCTGGCACGCGCGACGGCCGTCCTGGCTGGTCACCGCGGCGGCGCATTCGCTCGGCGCCGCCGTGCGGGCCGCCCATTGCGGCGCCGACGCGGTGTTTCTCTCGCCCATTTTGGCGACCAAAAGCCATCGCGGCTGCGCCGCCCTCACGCCCGTCCGGTTGCGCCTGATCGCGCGGCTTATTCCGGTGCCGCTCTATGCGCTCGGCGGGATCGATGCGCACAGCGCCTTGCTCCTCACCGGTGCAAAACTGGCCGGCCTTGCCGCGATCGGCGCGCTGGCGCCCGATCCACCTGCGGCGTAGGCCGGCCGGCGCTCTACATGCCAAGGCTGGCAGCCAGCGTTGCATTTGCCGGCCCTCTGCTGTTAACCCCTTCATAATACGGGCGAACCGTGCCGGGTTCCCGACATTGCGCGGATTTGCCGGGGCAAGTATAAGCCCGGCCGGGGTCGAAGCCGGCGGGGTGCGCCGATCAGGAACGAGAAGAGCAGGTCCATGCGGGTTTTGACGGTTGTTCTTTGTGCAATGCTGCTGGCGGCGTGTGGTTCTTCCAGTGATTCCGACGAGACGCAGACGGGCTCCACTGCCATTGAAAGCGGCAGCAGCAAGATCACCCTCGGCGTGAATTCCTATTTGTGGCACGCCTCGCTCGATACGCTGGCTTTCATGCCGCTGGCCTCCGCCGATCCGTTCGGCGGTGTCATCATCACGGATTGGTATTCGGCGCCGGACGATGCCAATGAGCGCATGAAGGTCACGGTCTATATTCTCGACCGCCGGCTGCGGGCCGATGGTATCAAGATCGCCGTTTTCCGCCAGACGAAGTCAGGCGACGTATGGGTCGATGCGGCCGTCAACCCCGACATGTCGGTACGGCTCGAGGACGCGATCCTGACGCGCGCGCGCGAGCTGCGGCTCGCGAGCGAAGGTTCGGGAAGCTAGGTTCAACACGCTGTAGGCCCTCGTCTTTCGCGACTCCCGGCTGCAGCGATAAGGCAGACGGACGGAGACGGGGATGGCGCGCTACAACGCCAAGGAATCGGAACGACATTGGCAGGCTGTGTGGGATGCGCGCGGCGCCTTCGTCACCGCCAACGATCTGTCGCGGCCCAAATGCTATGTCCTTGAGATGTTCCCCTATCCGTCGGGGCGCATCCACATGGGGCATGTGCGCAATTACACCATGGGCGACGTGCTCGCGCGCTTCCGCCGGGCGCAGGGTTTCAACGTGCTCCATCCCATGGGCTGGGATGCGTTCGGCCTGCCGGCGGAGAACGCGGCGCGCGAAAAAGGCGTCAATCCGCGCGAATGGACTTATGCCAATATCGCGGCGATGCGCGAGCAGCTGAAAGCGATGGGCCTCGCCATCGACTGGAGCCGCGAATTCGCCACCTGCGACCCCTCTTACTACAGCCAGCAGCAGAAACTGTTTATCGACTTTTACCGGGCCGGGCTCGTCTACCGCTCGGAGGCCGACGTCAACTGGGATCCCGTCGATCAGACGGTGCTCGCCAACGAACAGGTGATCGAAGGCCGCGGCTGGCGTTCGGGGGCGCCCGTCGAGCGGCGCAAGCTGTCGCAATGGTTCTTCAAGATCACCGCGTTTAGCGACGAGCTGTTGCAAGCGCTCGACGGGCTGGAGCGCTGGCCGGAAAAAGTGCGGCTGATGCAGAAGAACTGGATCGGCCGTTCCGAGGGCCTGCGCTTTTCGTTCGACTTGTCGAACGCGCGCACGATCGAGGTGTTTTCGACGCGGCCGGACACGCTGTTCGGCGCAAGCTTCGTGGCGCTGTCGCCGGAGCATCCGTTGACGGAGGAATTGGCCGCGAAGGATGCGAAGCTTGCAGCTTTCGTCGCCGAATGCCGCCGCGTGGGGACGGCCGAGGAAGCAATCGAGACGGCGGAGAAGCTCGGCTACGATACGGGTCTCACCGCAACCCATCCCTTCGATCCGGATTGGAATCTGCCTGTCTATGTCGCGAATTTCGTGCTGATGGCCTATGGCACCGGCGCGATCTTCGGCTGTCCCGCCCACGACCAGCGCGATCTCGATTTCGCACGGAAATATCGCCTGCCGGTTGTGCCTGTCGTGGTGCCCGAAGGAACTGCACCGGACGCCTTTGTCATCGCCGACAAAGCCTATGTCGGCCCGGGCAAACTCGCCAATTCGCGCTTTCTCGACGGGATGGATGTCGCAGATGCCAAAAGCGTAGCGGCCCGGCGATTGGCGGCAGCCGGCAAGGGCATGCGCACCGTCCATTACCGCCTGCGCGACTGGCTGGTCTCGCGCCAGCGTTATTGGGGCTGCCCGATTCCGATGGTGCATTGCGAGCGGTGCGGCGTCGTGCCGGTGAAAGATGCCGATCTGCCGGTGCTGTTGCCCGAAGATGTGCGCTTCGACGTGCCGGGCAATCCGCTCGACCATCACGCCGCGTGGAAGAACGTGGCCTGCCCCGCCTGCGGTCAGCCTGCGCGCCGCGACAGCGATACGCTCGACACCTTTGTCGATTCGTCGTGGTATTTCGCGCGATTCTGCGACACCAAGGCCGCGACGCCGCTGTCGCGCGAAGCGGCCGATTATTGGCTCCCCGTCGATCAATATATCGGCGGCATCGAGCATGCCATTTTGCATCTGCTTTATGCGCGTTTCTTCACGCGCGGGCTGGCCAAGCTCGGGCTTGTCGGCGTCGAGGAACCCTTCGCCGGTCTGTTCACGCAAGGCATGGTCTGCCATGAGACCTACAAGGACGCGGACGGTCAGTGGCTGTTGCCCGAGGAGATCGAGAAGCGCGGCGGCATCGCATTGCGCAAGGGTTCGCATGAGGCCGTCGTCATCGGTCCGTCGGAGAAAATGTCGAAATCGAAAAAGAACGTGATCGCACCGGAAACGATCATCGACGTCTTCGGTGCCGACACGATCCGCTGGTTCATGCTGTCCGACACGCCGCCCGAACGCGACATCGAATGGACGGATGAGGGCGCCGAAGGCTGCTGGCGTTTCGTCCAGCGCATCTACCGTCTTGTTACCGAAGCCGAGAACCTGCCGCCGCCAAATACGCCGATACCTGATATACTAAACCATGCATCCATCGAAGTGCGACGGATAGTGCATCGCAGAATATCCGAAATAAAAGATCATTTGGAAAACCTTCGCTTTAACAGAGCAGTTGCAAATGTGTACGAACTTGCGACAATTGTTGGTTCTCTGGCCGGAAAAGAAGAATTTGACGGAGCAGTTTACCGTGAGGCTCTAGAAGCACTTGTGCTTCTGATCGGGCCGATGATGCCGCATCTCGCTGAGACGTGCTGGCAGGCGCTGGGGCACGACACGCTGGTTGTGGAAACACCATGGCCCGAAGCAGATCCGGAACTGACCAAGCTTTCCATGGTAACCTACGCCGTCCAAGTGAACGGAAAACTGCGTGCTACATTTGAGATCGCGCGGGAAACTGAACGTGATATTGTCGAGAGCAAAGCGTTGAGTTTGGAAGCTATCATTCGTGCATTGGACGGCAAGGAGCCGCGCAAGGTGATCGTCGTGCTTAACCGCATCGTGAACATCGTCCTATGAAGCGGGTAGCCACCATAGCGTCACTCTGCGCCGTGCTATTGTTGGCCGCCTGCGGTTTCCATCCGCTCTACGGCTCGCAGGGTTCGCATGACGGCGCGCGCCGGGTCTTCTCGTCCATCTATGTCGATCCGATTCCCGGCGAGCGGATCGGTTACGAATTGCGCAATTCCCTGATCGATAATCTGCAAGGCACCGCCAGGCCCGAAGCGGCGGCCTACCACCTCAAAGTGTCGGTCGATCAATATATCCAGGGCATCGCGGTGGAGAACAACGCCGCCGTCACGCGGTACAATTACACGCTCAATGCCCGTTACGAATTGAGCGAAGCCCGCAGCGGCAAGGTTCTCAGGAGCGGACTTGAGACGACATTGTCGGCCTATGACGTCGTGGCCTCTCCCTATGCCACGCAGGTGGCGCAGGAAGACGCGCAGAAACGCGGCGCCCAAGACATCGCCTACCGCATCCAAATCGCGCTCGCCGTGTATTTCGCCAAGCATCCGACGTCCGTCGCCGCAAGATGATCGTCAAAGCGTCCGACGCCGAGCGTTACGTGTCGCGCCCGCCTTCGGGGCTCGTCGCAGCGCTCGTCTTCGGCCCCGATCAGGGATTGGTGCGCGAAAGGGCGGAGCGGCTGGCCAAGACGGTGACGCCAGATCTCGGCGATCCGTTCCGCGTCGCCGAGCTTGATGACGCGATTCTTGGCGGCGATCCGGCGCGGCTTGCCGACGAGGCCGCTTCACTCTCGATGATGGGCGGAAGGCGTGTCGTGCGCGTGCGCGGCGCCGGCAATGCCCTCGCGAAATTGTTCGAAAACTTCCTCGAAAATCCAGCGGGCGATGCGCTGATCGTTGTCGAGGCAGGCGATCTCGCCAAAAGCTCGTCGCTGCGCAGCGCGTTCGAAGACGCCGACAACGCCGCCGCCATCGCCTGCTATGGCGACAGCTCCCGCGACCTCGCCGAAATCGTCCGCGAAGCGTTGAAGGCGGAAGGGCTGACGATATCCGCCGATGCCCTGGACGCCGCCGTCGCGGGTTTGGGCTCGGACCGCGGTGTCACGCGGCGCGAAATCGAGAAGCTGGCGCTCTATGCCCATGGCGCCGCTCGCGTGACGGTCGAAGATGTCCGCGCGGTGATCGGCGACGAATCCGAAGCGCGCGTCGAAGAGGTCTGCGATGCGGCCGGAGAAGGCGATGTGGCGCGGCTCGACCGCGCGCTGGAACGGTTGTGGATCACCGGCATGTCGCCGATCGGGGTGCTGCGGATGGCGCTGGCGCATTTCCAGCGTCTCGCGCTGGTCAAGGCGCAAGCCGCCGGCGGCGAGAGCATCGACGCCGCGATGAAGCGATTGCGCCCGCCGGTTCATTTCACGCGCGGCACGTCGTTCAAGGCGCAGGTCCAACGCTGGAACGAGAGCAGCCTCGGCGATTTGCTCGATCTTCTTCTCGATACCGAGGCCTTGTGCAAGACGACCGGCGTGCCGGGCGAGGCGGCATGCGGGCGCGCGCTGTTTACGGCCGCCGCCTGGGCGCGGATGCGCAGGTGAGAGGTGGCCCGATTTATTTACCGCTTATGTGTTAGGTTCGAATCATGCTGAAGGTGCGCGTTATTCCCTGTCTCGACGTCAAGGACGGACGAGTCGTCAAGGGCGTCAATTTCGTCGGTCTGCGCGACGCCGGCGATCCGGTCGAACAGGCGATGCTCTACGACGCGGCGGGCGCCGACGAATTGTGCTTCCTCGATATCACGGCCAGCCACGAGAAGCGCGGTATTCTGCTCGACGTCGTGCGCCGCACCGCAGAAGTCTGCTTCATGCCGTTGACCGTGGGGGGAGGCGTGCGCACGCTCGAGGACATCAGGGCGCTGCTTCTGGCCGGTGCCGACAAGGTCTCGGTCAACACCGAAGCGGTTCGCCGTCCCGAATTCATTCGCGAGGCGGCGGAGAAGTTCGGCAGCCAATGCATCGTGGCGGCGATCGACGCGAAAGCGGTGGCGCCGGGCCGCTTCGAAGTGTTCACCCATGGCGGCCGCAACCCGACCGGGATCGACGCTGTCGCCCACGCGGTGAATCTCGTCTCGCTGGGGGCGGGCGAAATTCTGCTCACCTCCATGGACCGCGACGGCACCAAGGCGGGCTACGACCTTCCCCTCACCCGCGCGATTGCCGACGCCGTCACCGTCCCGGTGATCGCCAGCGGCGGGGTCGGAACGCTCGACGATCTGGTGGCGGGGGTCCACGAAGGCCACGCCAGCGCGGTGCTGGCCGCCTCGATCTTCCATTTCGGGGAAGCCACCATCGCCGAAGCCAAGGCGAGGCTGGCCGCAGCCGGGGTTGCGATAAGGGCTACTCCTGGTTGATGGCCGATGAAATCCATGGAAGATGCGGTCCGGGGTTGCCCCGGACAGCCGGGGAAGGAGCCGCGTCATGTTGGTAGCGGCGCGAGGCGCTGGGCCAACAATACAAGTTGAAGCTGATGGATGAGCCTGAAGACGATTTGCGGGGGCGGCGTGGCCACGGCATTGCGCCGGCTCAATCCGTGGCGACAATTATCGCTGTCGAGCCCGGCCTCCCGCCGGCGAAACGCTCGCGCCCCCTGAAGGCAAAACCCGCCTTCCTGCCGCGCGAGGCGACGGCAGAGGAGGCTTTCCGCCTGACCCTCACCCAGTGCAAATGGCACGTTGCGGCCAATGTTCCCGCAGTGGTCGACGTCCGCGACGTCGAGGGCATGCATCAGCTCCGGGTGGGATTCCGCCGTCTGCGCGTGGCGCTGTCATCGTTCGGCGGTGAATTTCGCACGCCGGCAATCGAGGCCTTGCGGGCGCGCGCCAAGAAAATTGCTGCCCGTCTGGGGTCGGCGCGCGATCTCGATGTCTTTCTCGGAGGATTGTTCGAGCCTGTGGCTACCGCCAACGGTTCGGCCGAGGCTTTCGCGGTGTTGCGCGCACGTGCTGAATCCGCGCGTCGGCGCGCTTGGGACGATGCGGTCTCCTGTATCATCAGCCCCGTTTTCTCGAGTTTCATGGCCGATCTCGGCGAGGCGCTCGACCGGCAAATATGGCGCGAAGGCACGCCCGGCGGTTCACACGCAACCAAGGGCATCATCGCGTTCGAGGCGCCCGCCACCTCGCTTGCCGTCCGCATGCTCGATCATCGCCTCGCCCAGGCGCGCAAACGCGGGCGCCACCTCGAACGGCTTTCGGATACCCAGCGCCATCAATTGCGCATCGCGCTCAAAAAGCTGCGCTACAGCGCGGAGTTCTTCGCGCCGCTCTACGAGCCCGCCGCCGTGGCGCTTTTTGTCAATCGGCTGAGCGGCATGCAGGACGTGCTGGGCGCGCTAAACGACGTCGTCGTGGCGCGCAAGACGCTCGAATGGCTGGTCGATATCGACGACGGCACACCGGATGTATCGCATGCCGCTTTGTCGTTTGCCGCCGGCATGGTCTATGGCTGGCATCTCCAATGTGCCGCGCACACCTGGGAAAACGCCGTCAAGCGGTGGAAGAAATTCACCAAGGCCGAACCGTTCTGGAGCGCGGACACGCTCGATTGATTGGCGCGATGTTCATTTCCCCATGCGCAATGGAGATTGCCATGAGCGACAAGATCGTGAAGACGGACGAGGAATGGCGCAAGCAATTGACGCCGCTTCAATTCGAAGTGACGAGGCATAAGGCCACCGAGAGGCCGTTCACCGGTGAATACGAAAAGACGACAACGCCGGGTACTTATCGCTGTGTGTGCTGCGGTGAAGAGCTTTTCGAGTCCGACGCGAAATTCGACGCGGGATGCGGCTGGCCGAGTTTCGACAAGCCTGTGGTCGAAAGCCGTATCGCCGAAGAAACCGATCGCAGCCACGGCATGGTCCGCACGGAAGTGATGTGCGCGAAATGCGATGCCCATCTCGGCCATTTGTTCCATGACGGGCCGACGCAGACGGGTTTGCGCTATTGCATCAATTCGGCTTCGTTGAAGCTGGAGCCGAAGAAGTAGTGCGCAGCGGTCACCCAAACAGCCGAGCCACGGCGAATATCGTCAATCCGACCAACCCGCCCACCAGGGTACCGTTGACGCGGATGTATTGCAGGTCCTTGCCGACCTGGAGTTCCACACGGTCCACAAGGGTCCTGGTGTCCCACCGCGTCACCACGCCCGCGACGAACGCGCCGATTTCGTCGCGGCTGGCGACCACGGTGTTGAGGACCAGACGCTGCGCCCAGTCATTGACCAGGGCGCAAATGTGTTCATCGCTGCCCAACCAACCGCCCACGGCGATCAGCCCGTGCTTGACGCCGCTCGACACAAGGCCGTCCTCGGCGCCGAGTTCCGTGCGCAGCCTGGCCTCGATCTCCGCATCGAGCCGGTCGAGGTAGCTCTCGACGACCGACGGGCTCAACACCTTGCTCTTGAAGCGCTCGCATTGCTCGAACAGCACCGGATCATCCGCCAGCCGGACGATCAGCCGGTTGACCGCTGCCCGACACTCGGTCCGCCAGGGATGGTCGGGAGCGGCGCGCGCGGCTGTCAGCATGGCGAGCAATTCGGCGAGGATAGCGTCGGCGAGACGACCGTCGATCCAAGCGGGAAGCCAGCGCACGCTGTTCTTGACAAATCTTTGGCGAATGCCGTCGCGATGGCTTTCGAGAAATTTTCGCGCCGCATCGACCGCGAGGTCGAACGCGGTGTCGAAATGACCTTGCTCCATCAGCACCGACAAGCCGCGGGCGGTCAGCGGCGCCAGGGCGATCGAATCGATGCCGCGAAGGATCGCATCGCGGCTGAAGCTGCGGATTTTTTTCTCGCTCAAAAGATCGAGCAGCAGCGGCACCAGCCCATGCACGCGATTCGCCACCAGCTTGATGTTCTCCGGCTCTTTCAGCCAGGCGGTCAGCCAACCGGCGGCGTCGACGCGTTCGATCCGCGCGGTGATTTCGGCGGGCGCAAGGAAGTTGTTGGAGATGAAGCGGCCGAGGGCCTCCGCGATGCGCTGCTTCTGGCGGGGGATGATGGCGGTGTGGGGGATCGGGATGCCGAAAGGGTGACGAAACAGCGCCACAACGGCGAACCAGTCGGCGCAAGCGCCCACAATCCCCGCTTCGGCGAAAGCGCGCGGGAAGACCAGCCAGGGCCAGGTCGATTTCAGGGCGCTCGTGGCGACGAAAAGCACAAACATCAGGGCCAGCAAACCCGTCGCGAAGAGACGCATGCGCTTGAGTTCGGATAGCTGCAGGTTTGCATGGCGGCGCCAGACTGTTTCGGTCGGGAGGAACTCAACCATGGGAAGCGGCCGTTTGGCGGCCAACCGGTTTGCGGCGCTTGGCCGGAACCTTCGTTGCAGCGCTACAGGCCCGCTCCTGGCGCCGAACGGTGAAATGTCCACCGGCGCCGCGCATTATGATGCAGGTCGCTGTCTTCCTGGTCAGCCTGATAGTCGAGGTCCATTTTGTCGGCGGCGGCATGGTCGCCCCTGATGTCGTTGTGGCGGAGAAATCGTTCACTGCCCACATGCATGTAATAGTCGTTCACCCCGCCTTCCACCCTTGGGCCGATGCGATAGTCGGTCTCGTCGATTCGGTGCTGCAGCCGGCGTTGATCGCATCCTGCGCGGTCTGCGACTGGGTCTGCCGGTCCCGTACCAGCGCACAGGCCAGCATCAGCGCGATCATCAGCGTGAGGCTGACGAGCATAAGGCGAGCAGCGGCTTCATCCCCGGCGAGCATTCCTTGCGCACTTCGTCGGCCCTTGTGTCGATCCCCTTGCCTCGCCGTCAGCTGTCAGCCGGAGCCGGGTAGACGCTCGGGTCTGCGGAGCGGAAATAGGCCTCGCCGACACTCTTCGGCGCATCTGGCTCACCGATCAGCCGCGCGAATTTCTGCCCCTCATAAGCGGCAGTAGCGAGCGGCCGCACCGACAATGCATCGCCGATAGTGAACAATTGCCCCACCTTACCCTCAAGCTCTCCCGCCAATCCGTCGGCGGACAGGCGGCCTGTCACCAGCACCACGGCATCGACGTCGGCAATCACCGATCGACGCTCGCTCAACACGTCGAAGACATGCACTTCGCGGGTGCCGATCTCACGCACCCAGGTTGAAGCCATGAAGGTGACACCGGCCTCGTTCAGGCGTCTGGCAACGAAATCAGCCTCGAAGCCATCATAGATTCGTTGCGAATAAGGCGCGAAATTAGGTGACAGCATAATCACCTCCGTTCCGCCGCGCGCCAGCATTTCGGCAATTCCCGAACTTGCATGAGTACCTTCGCCGTCCAGCAGCACGACCTTACCGCTGGGCCGTACACCGCCACGCAGTATGTCTTCCGCTGCATGAACATCGGGGCCATCCGCGCCGCGAATGTCCTGGTCGATAAAGGCGCTACGGCCGGTACGGCTGAATGTCGCGCCGGTGGCGACGATCACGGCATCAGGAGCCAATGCCAGCACGTCGTGCACCGTCGCGGGCTCACCAAGCCGTACCGTTACGCCGAGGCGATCGAGTTCCCGCGCCCACCAGTCGACCGCATTTTCGTAGAATTCGCGGCCCGGCAGCTTTGCCCACAGCGCCAAGGCGCCGCCCAGGCTTTCGTGTGCCTCGAACAGGGTAACGTCATGGCCCTTGAGCGCAGCGACGCGCGCCGCCTCCATCCCGCCCGGACCGCCGCCTATGACCACCACTTTCGAAGGACTTGCGGCAGGTGAAAACGTATCGACGCCCCAGACCCGCTCCCGGTAGCTTGCCGGATTGATCGTGCAGCCGAACACACCATCGCCCATACCGCCAAGGCACCAGTTGCAGGCGATGCAGGTGCGACCCTGCTCTTCCTTGCCCTCGCGGGCGAGCTTGACGAATTGCGGCTCGGCAATCAGTTCGCGCGCGGAACCCACCACGTCGCACAGGCCGGAGGCAATCGCCGCTTCGGCATCACTCATACGGGTAACGCGGCCGAGTACGCTGAGCACCGGAACATCGCCTGCGGCGCCGCGCACCGCCTCGACATAGGGGCGGTAGAAATGCTCTTTGACGAAAACAGGGGGCATACCGTATTTGAGCTGCATCGGCTCCACCGCGACATCGAGGTCGGCAAAGTCGATCAGGCCCCTGTCGCAAACCGCCTTCAGCACCTCGCGCGCCTGGCGGGTGTCATAGCCGCCGGGCAGCAACTCATCGCAGTTGAACCGCATGCCAACGGCCATCCCCTCGCCCGCAGCATCTCGCGTCGTTTCCAGCGTCTCCACCAGCAGGCGCATGCGGTTTTCCAGGCTGCCGCCATATTCGTCGGTGCGGCGGTTGAAATAGGGGGAGAGAAACTGTTCGATCATGCCGCCATGCGAGCCGTGGATTTCCACTCCGTCGAAACCGGCCTCGCGCAGATTTTCCACCGACTGGCGGAAAGCGCCTCTCATCAGCCCGATCTCTTCCTTGTTCACCGCATGGGTGGAGGACGTCACACCGCGATAGCCATATTGTGAGACCGACGGGCCGAGCAGCGGCGCCTGCGGGCCAAGGGGCTGCCAATGGCCGTTCGATCCCCACCAGTACCAAAGCTGGCCGAAGATCTTGCCGCCTGCATCATGGACGGCATCGGCAAGCGCCCTGAACGCACCGACAGTCTCCTTCGGATAGGGGCATGGCTGGTAATGCCGTCCGCGATCATGGACGGTGCAACTGAGGATGACGAGGCCGCATCCGCCATCCCGTACCCGCTCCGTTGCATAAGCGACGAGGTCGTTGGACGGGCCGCAGCCGATCGTGAGCGGCAAGCCATGCGGCGAAAAATAATAACGGTTGGGCAGTTCGACCGGACCCAGCCGGACGCGACTGAAGACATGCGGATAGCGCGGATGCATGGGATCTCCTCTCCCGCACGGCCTTGTCGGATGTTATCTTCGCCGTGCCTTGTCTGGCGCTGCCAGTGCGTGGGCGCCGGCCAGCAACATCAATCCTGACACAAGAACGCTGACGGGCAACACCGGCAATGGCAGGCATCATATAAAATGCGCTCTTGCGAGCGCTCGTTCATGCTCTCGCCTTGCCTTCAAGATATCTGTCCACCACCGAATGGAAGCGGGCGATGCTGACTTCCTCCCTCGCCAGGGCCATGTGCTTGAGCGTGCGATTGCGCAGGCCGATCTGCTGGCGCGCCATCTGATCGTAATCCTGCTGAAGCGCGAGGAAGTAAGGGTAGCTGCCCGGCTCTTTGACATCGACCAGCTCGGCCCGGTGCTGCGCCCGCAGTTCCGGGGGCAGCCACATGTAGGCGGTTACATGCCAGATGCAGCGGTTGGGGTCACCGTCGGGGTGCGGCACGGACATGATGACCGTGGCCTCACCCGCGCGAATCGTCATGAAGAAATTCGGGAAGAGGAACCAGCCTTGGCTGTCGCTCATCTGGTCGTCGTTCAACCCGCTCAAGTCCAGGCCCTTGGCGGTCAGGGTATCGCGCGTGGCTCTTTGCAGCAGGGTGCGCACGGTGACGCCCTCCGGGAACTCCAGCTTGCCATCCTTGTCACGGTGCGCAGCGACAAGCTCCTCGAAACGGGGCAGGACTTCCGCCACAGTGGGAAAGGTCCCCGGCAGGGACCTGATGCCCTCGACCTGCTCCTCCAGACCGCATCCTTTCGCATTCTTCACTTCGAAAGGAGAGTAGGCCATGCCGTGATCGCCGTAGAAACCGTGCCAGGCTTTTCCGGCTTCGGGGTCGATCACGCTCAGCAGCTCCGGGTGGACGCCGATGATATGGTAGCCTTCCGAGAAGGCGTCGATCACTACCTTCCAGTTGCAGTCCAGGCTCTCGCGGACATCCATCCCGACAGGAACCATCTCGTCGAGCTTGTAGGGCGCCAGGCCTTCAATCACTTCCTTGCCCAGAAATTCGGCCAGCGGCACCGCGTCCGGATCCGGGTTGAGAAAGATGAAGCCGGCGGAACAGTCGACCGGCACTTCCAGAAGGCCATGTTCTGCCTTGTCGATCGGGCCGACCATATCCGGACGACCAACGGCCAGCAAACGCCCATCGAGGCCGTATGACCAAAGATGATACGGACACAGGAAACGGGCCGCGTGCCCCTTGCCCTGGCACAAGACGTTGCCGCGATGCCGGCAGGCATTGACGAACCCGCGTATCTTCCCGTCCTTGCCCCGGACAATCACATAGGACTGATCGAATATGGAATATACCTTCCAGTCGCCGGCTTCGGCCAGTTCATCGGCGCGGCCGACAATCTGCCAGACCTTCATCCAGATCCGTTCCCGCTCGCGCTCCTGATATTCACGCGACGTATAGCGGTCCGTCGTGATGCGCATATTGAGCTTGTCGAAGTCGAGCTCAGACAAATGCTTGGTCGTTTTGATCCATTCACCAGGTTTTACGGCATTCATCGAATCAATCCTCCTCGCCCCTCATGGCTGCCGTTTCTGCCCGCAGCTTCGGTTACTGGACCTGCCACGCTTGGTGGACCACCCAGCCTGCCGCGTAAGCGCCAGAAGTTTTGTGGACATGACCTTATTGATGTTGATTTGATCTGATAAAGAGCATTTCAATCATTCAATTGATGACCAGATTGAAATAATTTGCGATGGACCGTTTGCAGACCATGAAGACGTTTGTCCGCGTGGTAGACGCGGGCGGCTTTGCCGCTGCCGCGCGCTTGCTGGAGGTCGACCAGGCGCTGGTGACACGGCAGGTGGCCGATCTGGAGCGCCATCTGGGCGTCAAGTTGCTGGAGCGCACCACCCGTTCCATGCGGCTGACCGAGGCGGGCGAGATATTCCTGGCCCGCTGTCGCGATATCCTGTCCGACGTGGCCGAGGCCGAGGCCATGGTCAGTCGCTCGCATCGGGACATGGTGGGGCGTGTGCGACTGGCGCTGCCGACCTTGTTCGGCAAGGAAGAGGCGGTCGCGCAGCAGTTGACCAAGCTGCACGAGGAGTTCCCGGACATCAACGTGGAGGTGGCCATGCTCGATCACGCGGTCGATCCGGTGGCCGAGGGCTTTGACGTGGTCATCATGGATGCGGCTTTCGGGGTGTCTGCCATGGCGGTGGCGCGGCCGCTGCTGGAGATGCCCTTCGTGCTGTGTGCCGCGCCGGGCTATCTGCAGCGGCATCCCATGCCGACCACCCCACAGGCATTGTCAGCTCATCATTGCGTGGCCCAATGGGCCTCGGGTGAAGCGGGCCATGCGCAGGAGCGCTGGACGCTGGAGCACGCCGACGGCACCCGGGAGAGCGTGGATGTGCGAGTGGCGCTGCGCACCAACACCTATACGCTGAGCCTGGATGCCGTGCGTTGCGGTCTGGGGGTGGGACGACTGACGCCGCGCTTGCTGTCCGATGACTTGGCCACGGGGCGGCTGGTGCCTTTGCTGCCTGGCTGGCATGCCGGGCAATTGTCATTCAATCTGGTGTACCCGGGGCACCGCATGATGCCCCGGCGTGTGCGTCACGTCATCGATGCCATCATCGCGCAGCGCGAAGGAGCTGTCCCAGGCGACCCTATCCGAGGGCTCAGTGGCTGGCCAGGCGGTTGATGTCCGGAAGGATTCGGCGAATACCATTACGGCAACGCCCGCGCGTGAGAGCACAACGGGAACGGGGGACGCTCACCGCGTAACCCCTTCTTCCTCCGCGAGCTTGCACGCGGCGAGCGCGCGGGCCTCGGCCGGCTTGATCTTGGCAGTGCCGGTGAGGTTCAGCTCCGCCTCGGTCACGAAAAGCACCTTGCGCGGCACCTTGTAGCTCGCCAGCCGCTGCTTGAGGAAGGTGATCACGTTTTCCGCCGTCAGATTCTGACCAGGCTCGCGAACGACCAGGGACACAACCATCTCGCCGAGCGCATCGTGCGGCACGCCGGTCGTCTTGCAAACCTTGACTCCCGGACAGGAGCACAGCGTCCAGTCGACTTCGACCGGGGAAACATTGGCACCTCCGGTCTTGACGATGTCGTTGATCCGACCCTGGAAGACGAGCCTCCCGCGCTCGTCGATATAGCCGCCATCGCCGGCGCGGTAGAAACCTTCGCTGTCGAGCGCCTCGTCGGCGGGAATGCCGATATAGCCCAGCATCAATGTCGGTCCCTTGACAGCGATTTCACCCGTCTCGCCGCGCCTGAGCGTTTTGCCTGTTTCGGGATCGACAATCTTCACCGTGTTGCCCGGCAAGGGTTCGCCGTTGCAACTTTCCCAGACTTTGTGCGGTGTATCGACAGAATAGGCAGCGGAAATCGTGAATGTCTCTGTCGAGCCATAGGACGCGCGTGGCTCCATCCATGTCGTGGTGATGCTCTTCTGCGGCCTCCGTAAGTTCCGCTCGACATCCAAATAGTGAAAGCTCGACAGGTCGGCCTCATCCCACGCCCGTTCGGCTTCGAGTTGCGCCCATTGGTGCGGCCAGCAATAGGGAAGCGTTACGCGCTCTGCCTCCATCAGCCTGATGGCTTCGCCAGGCCTGAATGTCGGCTGAAGGATGAGCGCACCGCCCGCGGCCAGCGTCCCTCCCAGCGCAAGGCTGAAATTGCCCGACCAGAACAGACCGTTGGCGGACCATGTCCGCACAGGGCGGTCAAAGGCATAGATTCGCTTCCAACGCCAGTTCTGAATGGCAACGCCGCGGTGAGCGTTGAGGATGCCCTTGGGCTTGCCGGTCGAGCCCGAAGAAAAGAACAGGATGGCGGGATCGGAAGGCTTAACGGCAGCGGCGGTGGCATCGACCAGTTCCGCCGCCACTCGCTCGCCATGGGCAAGGAAGGTGGACCAGGTCTCGATTGCGCCGCCCACCGGCCCTTCATCGACCATGACAAGCCGGCGCAGGAAGGGCAATTTCAGCGAGGCGAGCTTTCCCGGCTCGGATGACGCGATCAACGGCTCCAGCTCCTGCAGAACTGCCGCGAAGTCCCTGGCAACGACATTGCGCTCGAACAGCAGGATCGAAACACCAGAGGCCTTGATAAGATGCTCCAGTTCGGCAGGTGTCGAGAAGGTCGAGAGCCCCACCACCGTGGCGCCGGCAAGGCCGATGCCGAAGCAGCTCGACACCCACTCCTGCCGGTTGGTCATGAGCACGCCGATGCGGCTGTCCTTGCCCGCGCCGCAGGCGATCAGCGCCCGCGCCAATTCCACGGAACGGTCCCAGAGATCGGCATAGCTCCAGCGCTCGACCGAACCGTCCGGCTTGTGCATCACCAGCGCCTCGCGGTCCGCATAGCGGTCCGTCACTTCGCGCAGGAAGCCCGGCAGCGTCAGCGCGCCAAGACCCGGCTCTTCTTCGAGAGGAATGCCCCGAGCGATGGCAAGATATTCCTTCTCAGTCCCTTCGTCCGCCAATTGCTTCATCCGCAGCGTGGAGTTCAGTTCGAAATTGGTTGCAGGACCTCGACCGGTGCCGGGTACACGATTGGATCTTCGGGCCGGAAATAGGCCTCGCCGAAACTCTTCGGCGCATCTGCCTCACCGATCAGCCGCGCCAAACTCTGCCATTCTTAGGTGGCGGTCGCCCAGCGCAGAACGAAAAGCGCATCACCAACCATGAATAGCTTGGCACCTTGCCCTCAAGCCCTCCTGCGAGCCTGTCCACGCAGTGCCGCTCCGCGGACCATCACGGCGCCGAGGCCGGATTGAGCGAGGCCTGAGCGGCTTCGACGATCCACCGGCCGCTATCCTTGGCCTGCTCGTAGATGTCCAGATGACGAATCCTGTTCTTGTCATCGAACTCGTACACCGCGATCACATTCTTCCGGATGAAATCGTCACCCTTGTAGTGCCGTTCTTCGATTTCCTGCATGACAACGCGGCCAATCTCGATGACCCGGAATACGGTCATCTCGAAGCGCGTGGCGCCAGCCCACTGCGTCAGGAACTTGACGTACTCGCTCCAGGTCATGACCTCCTGGTAGGCGCCAACCCGTTCGAATTCATCGACCGCGACCAGTTCGGTCAGGGGCTCCCAGTCGGCCGCCGATGAACCCGCCGCCGTCGCCCGGCTTTCGATCATTTCGCAATACTGGTCAACGATCCGGGAAAGCGGGCCGGGTTCGTCAACGATGGCCGTAGCCGAGGTGAATTTCATTCTGATCTCCCTGGGGTGTGGTGCGAGCGTAGCGTACTTATGGATTCGCCTTGCCCTCCTGCCAGCTGTCCAGCACCGAATGATAATGCGCGAGGCGGACTTCCTGTCTCGTCAGGGTGACATATTCGAGCGTGCGATTGCGCAGGCCCTTCTGTTGGCGCTGCATTTGCTCGTAATCCTGTTGGAGAGCAAGGAAGTACTTGAAGTCTTTCGGCTCATCGATCAGCTCAGCGCGTTGCGCCGCCCGCTGTTCCGGGGGCAACCATTGATAGTTGACCACGTGCCAGATGCATCTGTTGGGATCGCCGTCGGGGTGCGGCACCGAGCTGATGAACACGCCCTCTCCCGCGTGAATCGTCAGAAAGAAATTCGGGAAGAGCAAATAGAACTGGTTGTCGCTCATCTGATTGTCGGTCAGCCCGCTTACGTCCAGGCCCTTGCTGGTCAAGGTGTCGCGCGTGGCCTGTTGCAGAAGAGCGCGCGCAGTGACGCCCTCCCGAAAATCCAGTGTTCCGTCCTTGTTGCGATAGGAGCCGACCAACTCCTCGAAGCGGGGCAATACTTCTGCCACTCCGGGGAAGGTTGCCGGCAGTTCCCTGATCGCTTCGACCTGCCGCTCCGGACCGAACGCCGCCAGGTTTGACGCGCCGAAGGGGGCGGTGGCTACACTGTGATCGCCGAAGAAGCTGTATCGTTCCTTGGATTCATCCATCGCAGGGACCAGCTCTGGATGAATGCCTTGAATATGGTATCCCTCCTGGAACGCGTCCATGACCACTTTCCAGTTGCAGTCCAGGCTCTCGCGAACATTCAACCCGACGGGAACCATCTCCTCGAGATGGTAAGGCACCAGGAGATCAGCCACCTTCCCCAGAAAATCGGCAAGCGGCGCCGCTTTCGCATCCGGATTGAGAAAGATGAAACCGGCGAAACACTCGACCGGCACTTGCAGAAGTGCGAGTTCGTCCTTCGGGCCAACAAACTTGTCGATCGAGCCATCAAAATCCGGCTTGGGAACGACCAGCAATCGGCCGTCGAGATCATATTGCCATCGATGGTAGGGGCAGGCGATCCGGCTCGAATGCCCCTTGCCTTCGCATAATAGGTTACCGCGATGCCTGCAGGCATTGACGAATCCGCGTATCTTCCCGTCCTTACCCCGGACAATCAGATGGGACTGGTCGAAAATGCGATGTTCCTTCCAGTCGCCGGCTTCGGGCAGTTCATCGACGCGGCCGGCAACTTGCCAAACCCGCATCCAGAGCAATTCCCGCTCGCGCTCATGGTATTCACGCGAAGCATAGCGGTCCGTCGTGACCCGCATCTGGAACCGGTCAAAGTCAAGTCCCGAAAGATACGGGCCCTTATCAATGCATTCCCCAGATTTCACCGATTGCATCGAATCGATCCTCCTCTGCCGTCGCCGTCTCTGGATCGGGCAACGCACGTCGCCCGCGGGATCAAAGACGCAAATCGTACAATGCAGTACTTTTGAATTCACGTCTCTCTCGCGTAGGTTTGTCAAGGGGCTGCCGGAGAATGTGCCGCCTGGCGGAGGCGGACGGATGGGCGCTCTGGTGGGAATCGGGCCGGCCAGGCGCTATAAGGCAGGAAGGGCGGGGTGGGAGCGCGGCACATCTGCGCTCGCGCATCTCGGAGCGACGTCATTACGCTGCGAAGGTCATGCCGGAGAACGCAAAAGCCGCAGTTGAAATCGAGCCGCGGCGAGCGCGCGGCCGCCCTAAGGCTGAAGATCTTGGGGAGCTCGAAGCCAGGCTGATCCGCGTGGCGCGCCAAAGGTTCGTCGCCAACGGTTATGGCGCGACCTCGATGAACGAGGTGGCGAAGGCAGCGCGGGTTTCGAAAGGGACGCTCTACTCGAGGTTTCCTTCGAAAGCCGATTTGTTCCGGGCCATCATCGACGAGCAGATCCAGCATACGGGCAGTGGGGTTCGTCACCTTGGGCCAAAGCCAAAGACGCTCGAAGCCATGCTGCGCATCTTTGCGGAGCGCGCGCTGCAGGACAGCCTTTGCCGCGAGGTCGTGCAGCTGAATCGGCTAATGTACAGCGAAGCCGAGCGGTTTCCCGAGCTTGGCGAAGCCGCCTGGGCACGTTCGCGCATCGGTGTGCAGCAGGTTTCCGAGTTCATCCGAGAATACGCGGCCAAGGACGGCGTTCGCTGTCGCGATCCGGAAGCCGCCGCCGAAATGTTCACAACCTTACTCAGAGGCTTCTACGGTGATGTGATGCTGAGAGGCCGGGCCGTGATCGCGGCCGAAATCAAGGCGTGGACGCGCAAGATGCTCAAGGTGTTCCTGGCCGGCCGGCGCAGCTGGTAGAGCCTGGATCGTCGCAGCGCCACAGGTCCGCTCGTGGCGCCGAACGGTGAAATGTCCCAGCGCCGATTTGCTAATCCGCCAAAGTTGCCACCACCGGCACATGATCCGAAGGCTGCGGCCAGCCGCGCACCGGCTTGAGGATCGACTGCGACGTGGCGGCGTCCTTGAGGCCCTGGCTCAGCCAGATGTGGTCGAGACGGCGGCCACGATCCGACGCCTCCCAATCCTGGGCGCGGTAACTCCACCACGAATAAATCTTCTCGCTTTCGGGCACGAAGCGTCGGGTGACATCGCTCCAGCCGAAGGCGGCTTTTGCTTCGCCCAGTAGCTGCGTCTCGACCGGCGTGTGGCTGACCACGTCGAGCAGCTGCTTGTGGCTCCAGACATCGTTTTCGAGCGGCGCGACGTTGAGATCGCCGACAAGGATCGTCCGCGCCTGGCGCTTGGCCCTGCGTTTGGCGAACAGCGCCGCCATCTCGCGCAGGAAGTCGAGCTTGTGGGCGAATTTTTCGTTGGCAGCGGGATCGGGGATATCGCCTCCCGCCGGCACATAGAAATTGTGCAGTTCGATGCCGCTCTCGAACGTTACCGCGACATGGCGGGAATCTTCCTTGCCGCAGAATTGCAGCGCCTCGGTCCTGGCGAAGGGCAGGCGCGAGAGCACGGCCACGCCGTGATAGCCCTTCTGACCGTTGATGGCCTGGTGGAGATAGCCAAGCTTCTTGAGTGGTGCCGCCGGAAACAGGTCGTTGATGACCTTCGTTTCCTGAAGGCAGAGCACGTCCGGGGCCTCGTTCTTGAGCAGCTTCACGACGAGGTCGAGCCGCAGCCTCACCGAGTTGATATTCCAGGTTATGAGCTTCATTCGACGTATACCTCTTGGCACGAATATGCAGTCCTGACCAATGTTCTTTCGACCCGCACTTTCGGCGTCGGAATCGCGGATCATCGCAAAATTAAGAGTCTCAAGCGGAGCGCGAATCTTCGTGACTACATGACGGACCTCGAATTGATCCTCACGATGCTGGGGGAGAAATCCACGAAGGAGATTGCCCGGAGTATCGATGTCCAAGGGTTCGAGGAAAACAAGAAAGCGGCTCGCGCTGGCGGCGACATAGCCGGTAATGCCCGTCGCAGCATTGAACGCGAGACGGGGCGGCGCGTTGTTAGTTCGCGGAATTTCCACAAATCGAACGAACCCAAAAAGCTAAGCTAATTCCTGTCGCTTGCATCCGACTTATCGGCAGTGGAAGGGGTATTGGCAGCGGCGGAAGGCTGCTTAGGTGCATCGCCATAAGCTAACCACGTCAATGCGCCAGCGCTCACAAAAAGAAATAGCCCAATTAACAGATTCAAAGTTGCTTCGGCGACATCTTCGCGTATTGACACTTTTGGATTGCCAAGCCCTGTTCCAGAAGATTTGAGAATGATCCAATAAGCCCAATAAGCAGCCTGTGTCCAAGACCAGACGCCAATCAATCGCACGCCTGCATGGAAAAAGCCTCGCGCCACCATTCTCGCCCCCCCCTAATACTTTTGATCGTGAAACTTAGCTTCCTGCATTTTTGTGACTTCGCGAACAAAGAAATGTAACGCGATGTCTTTTTCGCGGGAACCTATTCTTCCCATTCCAGCTAACAGCGTCAGATACGCATAGGTAACCCATCAATCGGATATAACCACTGGCCACCGTTCAAGGGGCTGGCGTAACTGCAACTTTCCAAAGCAACGCCAACCCCGACCTCGGCATGGACTTAGTGTCCGTCCGGCGACTTTGCGAGTCGCGAGAGTCGGTTGGCAATGGCAGAAGCTTGCAAGGCAGGAATCTATTGTGATTCCTTATGTGGCACCGATTCGTTTTGGAGGTGCCCATGTGGACG